>CAZWCX010000017.1:0-77300 GCA_964632945.1 uncultured Planctomycetia bacterium
ACCCCGCCGGCAAACACGGCGTAGGCGGCCGTCACGGCCAGAGACTCGCGCGTGGCCCCGACCAGGTCGGGGCGAGCGGATGCCCCGGCGGGTCCGGGCGCCGCCACCGGCACGCTCCCTCCCTTCAGCGCCCCAAGCGCCGCCGCCGCCAGCAGGAGAAACCAGACCCACCCCCGGAATGGACCCGGCCAGAGCAGGCGCAGGGGGTACCGGAAACCGGTCAGGGCCTCCGCCTCGCGGCGAACCCGGGGCGACTCGTCGGGCGAGTCGAGCGCGAAGACCGCCGAAGAAACCGCGAACAGCGAGACGATCGACCACGCCCCGGCCGCCAGGATCCAGTCTTGGCTCACGCTCGCGGTCGGAGCCAGGCGCTGCTGGATGAAGACACAGGCCGCCACGAGGGCGGCGAGGGCCAGGGCGCCGAAGAGGCGGGGAGCGGTCGACCGGTTCGCCGTCGGCGGCGTGAGCGCGAGCGTGGCCGCCAGCAGGAGAAATCCCGTTCCCCCCACCGCGGCGAGGGTCGCCCCGGCAGCCAGGGCCTCGACCTCCGCCGCCGACAGGGCTGCAAAGGCGCGCGCGAGTTCGATGTTCGGCAGCCGGTCCGCGCCGAGCTCGGAAAGAACGAAGCTACCACCCGCGAGGATGAGCAGACCGCCCGGCAGGAGCAGGACGGCGTAGCCGATGGTGATCGCGCGCGCGCTCCGCATGGACAGCGCGGAGACGCAGACCGAGTAGGCGGTGACCGCGCCGGCAAGAAGCAACAGCCCGACGGCCGCCACGGCCAGGTCGACGATGCGAACCCCGCCGAAGAGAAATCCGACGGCGCCGAGGGGCAGCACCGAGGCGTGCAGGACCACCGCGTAGGCCATGGCGGCCATGCATTTTCCCCAGACGATCTCCCAGGGTCGCAGCGTGGTGGTGGCCAGCAGGTCGAGCGTCCCCCGTTCGCGTTCGCCGACGATGGAGGTACAGGCGTACGCGGGCAGAACGAGGAAGGTGAGCGCGACCTGGGCGAGGACGGTCAGGCAAAAGACGGACGAACCGGTGTGCCCGGCCGAATGCCCCCTCCCTCCGACTCCGGCGGCGAGGGGAAGCACGACCAAAGCGGAGGCGACCAGGGCGCCGGCATGAAGGGCGAGAAACCGGTTTCCCCGAAACGTGGCCCGCAGCTCGCGCACGAGAATCGGGTGGGCGATCCAGGCGGCGCGGCGCGGCGCGGCGACGGGGGCGGTGGCGGACGCGCTCATGAGGGCCTCGCGAGGCTCGCGGCACCCGGGCACCGGCCGGGAGCCCCAGGATCGCCCCACCGTTGTACTCGCCGAACCGGGCCGTGTCGAGGTTCCGGGGCGGCTATTTCGGAGTCGACTCGCCGCGGGTCAGTCTCACGACGTAATCCCGCCATTCATCCTCGAGCGCGCGCAGGTCGCGAAAGGCATAGACCTCGCGCAGGGCGCCCAGACTCATCGCCAGGGTGATTTCGACCTGGACCGCCACCGCGGTCTTGCCCTCGTACCGTTTCGCCTCGGCCAGCTTGCGGGCCTGGATCTTGAACCGGTCCTCGACCTCCCGCGCGAAGCGATGGAAGTTCAGGATCCCGCCCTTGCGGTCGATCAGCCAGTCGACGATCGTCCACGCCTGAGCGGTGAATCGTTGATAGAAGGCGGCGTCCCGGCCGGTCAGCGCGGCGGCGCCGAGCAGGTCCTCCATGGGGATCTCGCGCCCGTCCTCGAGGGCGCGCTGGACCTGGGCGAAGGCGTCGGTCCGCCGCGCGGAACGCTGCAGCGCAAGGGCCAGGCCCTCCGCCGCCCAGATCGGCAGCACCCAGCGTTTCTCCGCCTGGATGAGATGGACCAGCTCGTGAGGGAGGGCGTCGGCGATCAGGTCGTCCCCGTCCCCCAAAATCCCGATTGCCGTCGTCGCGCTGCCGAGGTTGTGGACGTGCGGGACGGGCTCCGTCCCCTTCCGATCCTCCGGAGACCGGTAGAGGTAGAGCGCCCGCTTCCGCTCGGGAGTCCAGGTCTGGCCGGGGCCGAGAACCTCCTCGCCGAAGATCCGCAGGTAGTGCTCCAGGGCGATGGCGACGGCGGCCGCCGTCCCTGCGTCCCGGTGATGAATCGTGAAATGCGGCGTCTCCCGCGTCTGCCACGGCCCATCCGCGCGCGCGGTGCGCGGCAGCAGCGGCTCGGCCTCGTCTTCCAGGCGGGGCTTCACCGCGACGCGAGTCGCCAGGTATTTCAACTCCTCGACGTCGCTCGGCACCTCCTCGACGGGGAGATCCCGTGCCGGGTCGAGCAACGCGCGAAAGTGGCGCACGGCCGCCTCGCGGTCGTTGCGGGCGTAGGCGGCCCGGCCCAGCGCGCGATGCGCGATCTGGAGCCCCGGCTCGAAGTCGAGCAGCGCGGCCAACTGCTCCTCCTTGCGCGCATCGGGCGCCTCCCGATCGAGAATGGCCCGGGCCCGGCACCACGCCAGCCGCATGCGCACCTCGCCGGAAAGGTCGGGGTCCCGCCGCAGCATTTCCTCGTAGATCGCCAGCGCGGCCGCAGGCTCCTCGCGGAAGAACAACAGGTCGGCGCGGTCCTGGAACGCGCGCCGCTCCCGGCGGCGAAACTCCATGTCCGGCCCCGCCGGCTTTTGCCGCGCCAGCAACCGGTCCGCCTCCGAAAGGTTGCGGCAGAGGATCGCCACGTCGATCTTGCGCAGCACGTCGCCGCGGGCGGCGGCGAGCGATTCGCGCATCGCCGCCAAAGCCGGATGATCCCAGACCCCCTCGGGAATCCCGGCCAACACGGACGCCGCCTCCGCAAAGTCCTCCTGCCGGCACGCGGCCTGCGCCTGCGTCAGCCCGTCACACATCCGCTTCAGGTCGGCGGCCCCGACGTCCCCCTCGATTCGCGCGAACAGAACGCCGGCAACCGAGAATTTCTGCCGGCCCAGGAAACCTTCCGCGGCCGCCTTCAATCGCGTCGGATCCCGCTCGACTTCGATCGACGCGACGTCGTCCTTCTTGATGTGCGATTCGATGCCGGAAGGGAGCGCGACCACAAAGGCCTGCGGCGTTTCGGCGACGACGTACCCCTGCACGACGGGGCCCGAAACGGTCTTGATCTTGTCCGCATGCGCGCCCGCGGTCGCCAGCGCAAGGGCGGTCAGGAACAGCGCCGTTGCCGCGAAAGAACGCCTGCTCACGGGAGCAGACACTCGGCCAGCAACCTCATGTGCCTCACGATCCCCTTGAGGGAATCAATCAGCTCGTGATAGATCGGCGACGCAATGGCGGTGCAGTCCCCGGTCATCAGCCGGTCGAGGTGGTCGTGGACGGACTGATCCGCCGAGGCGTCCAGCGTGTTCGCGGTGTCGATCAGGTAACGCTGGAGGATCGGGTTGCCGGTCTGGATCGCATCGCGCGTGCAGTGCAACAGGTGCTCGAGGCTCTCGAACAGGAACTTCAACTCGCGCATCGCTTCGGGGCTGAATTGCACCCGCAGTTCCATCTTGTCGCGGATCGCCTGGAGGATGGCGATCACATGGTCGCTCACCCGCTCGAGGTGGGACACGATCGCCGCCCAGCGGCGCAGCCGGGGTTCCGCGTCCGGATGGGCGCTGGCAATCTCCACGATCAAGCCGAGAACTTCGCGCTGCTCTTCCTGGATCACGAAAGCGAGCTTCTCGGCCATATCCCCAAGATCGATCTGATCGTGCTTCAGCGCCTCCCAGGTCATCTGGAGCATTTCTTCTGCCGTCTTCGACATGAGCAGAAGACGATCCTGGGTCGATCGAATGTCCGTTCCGACCGCCATGGCCTCTGTCCCTCTCGCGAACACCGAAAGAACTCTACCAAATCGAACGGGGGCAGGTCAAGGCATGATGATGCATTATCCAAAGGCTTCGCATGACTTGACTTCCTTTTGGGCCGAGGTATACTGGCCGTGGATGCAACCGGCCTTCCTCCATTCGACGCCACCCCATGGGCAAGAAGATCATCGGCAACCTCGTCGCCACCGGCAAGCGCTATGCCTTGGTCGTGGCGCGATTCAATGAATTCTATACCGAGAAGCTCCGCGACGGGGCGGCGGACATGTTGATCCGGCTCGGCGCGCGACCGGAGGACGTCGACGAAATCTGGGTGCCGGGGGCGTTCGAGATTCCGCTGGCCGCCCAGCGGGCCGCGCGCAGCGGGCGCTACCATGCCGTGATCTGTCTCGGGGTCGTCATCCGGGGCGCCACGCCCCACTTCGACTACGTGGCCGGGGAATGCGCGGGCGGAGTGGCCGCCGCGGCGCGCGAGAGCGGCGTCCCGGTGATCTTCGGGGTGGTCACCGCCGACACCCTCGAGCAGGCGACCGAGCGGTGCGGGACCAAGATGGGCAATAAGGGCGCGGACGCGGCCTCGGCGGCGGTGGAAATGGCCAACCTGCTCGAGCAGATCGGGAAATGAAGCTTTCGCCGCGCACGAAGAGCCGGCAACTCGCCCTCCAGATCCTCTATCAGGCGGATGTCGGCGTGCCGGTGGCGCCCGGGGGGCCCTTCCCGCTCCTGGAGGATACCCTGACCGCACCGGGAGTCCGGGACTATGCCCGCCGGCTTGCCGCCGGGGTGCTCGAGCGCCGCGCGGAAATCGACTCCACGCTCGGCCGCTACGCGCGCAACTGGAGCGTGAACCGCATGCCGATCCTGGATCGCAACGTCATGCGGATCGGCGTCTTCGAGCTGGTCTTCGCGGACGAGACGCCGCCCGTGGTGGCGATCGACGAGGCGGTGGAAATGGCCCGGCGGTTCGGGACCGCCGAATCGGGCTCCTTCGCGAACGGCGTCCTGGATCGGGTGCGGGAGGACCGGGACTCGTTGCGCCAGGAATTCAAGGTCGCGGCGGGAGACTCATGTTCCGAAAAGCCCTAGAGAAGCTCAAGACCGGCCTGAGCAAGACGCGCAACGCCTTTCGGCGCGTGCGCGACATGTTTACGTTCCTGCGCAAGATCGACGACGCCTTTCTCGAGGAACTCGAAGAGGCCCTCATCACCGCGGACATCGGAGTCAAGGCCACGCAGCGGATCCTCGACGATCTCAAGCGGGCCTACAAGGAGGGCGTGGTCAAGGACCCCCAGCAGCTGTTCGAACACCTGAAGGCCGACCTCAAGAAGTCGCTCGCCCAGTCTCCCGTCCGGATGAACGCCCCGGAGAAGCCCCCGATGGTCGTCCTGGTCATCGGGGTGAACGGGACGGGAAAAACGACTTCCGTCGCCAAGATGGCGAAGCACTTCGCCGACCAGGGAAAAAAGGTCATGCTCGCGGCCAGCGACACCTTCCGCGCCGCCGCGATCGACCAGATCTCGATCTGGAGCGAGCGGCTGGGCGTGGAAGTGGTCCGCCACAAGCCCGGCGCCGATCCGAGCGCGGTCGCCTTCGATGCGGTCGATGCCGCCGCCGCCCGGGGAGCCGACGTCGTCCTCGTCGACACGGCCGGCCGGCTTCACACGCAGGTCAATCTCCTCAAGGAGCTGGAGAAGATCCATCGCGTCCTGGGCAAGAAGATCCCCGGCGCGCCGCATGAGACGATCCTGGTCCTCGACGCCACGACCGGCCAGAATGCGATCGCCCAGGCGGTCAACTTCAACCAGGCGGTCCCGGTCACCGGCCTGTTCCTGGCCAAGCTGGACGGCACGGCCAAAGGCGGCATCGTCCTGGCCATCCGCGCCGAGCTGGACGTGCCGGTGAAGTTCATCGGCCTGGGAGAAAAGTACGAAGACCTCGAACTGTTCGATCCGGACAAGTTCGTGGACGCGCTTTTCGAGTAGCCCGTCCACGCGTTCGCTCAGGGGGCATTCGACGCACCATCGGAGGTATCCACGATGACTCGAGCGACCTGGCTGCTCCTGTCCGCCCTGGTTCTCGCCGTCGCCGGCTTCTCCGGACCGCCCGCGGGCGCGCAGGACGGGGATCCCGTCGTCACCAAGCCGACCAACATCTTCGTCCTGCTCCAGGACAAGCACATGGGCGAGTGGCGATACGTCGCCACCGCCAATGGCCGGAAGATCGGCACCCTCCGCATGGGGTACAAGATGGACGAGGAGGCCGAGAAGAAGCGGTACTTCGAGGAGGAGCAGCGCCGATCGGCGGTGGGTCGATCCGAGTTCAAGCGGGAACCCACGTTCGAGCGCCTCCACCAACCCACGGTCCAGCAGAGCTTCACCGCCAACGTCGGCGCTTACAAGTACGAGTCCAACCCCTTCACCCTCGAGCCCGGAATGACCGCCGGCGTCAAGCGCCTGGCGCGAATCCGCTCCGGCACGGCCCCGCTGGTGGAGTTCAGCGGCGAACAGCCCTTCCCCCCCGGGGGCGACGAGGTCATGCGCGGCATGGACCTGTCCACGCCGATCTACACCGCCAGCACGCTCCGTCTGATGCCGCGGCTGGCCGAGGAAAAGCCCGAGTACGTCCGGAAGTTCCTGCTCATGGAGTTCTCCGAACCCAAGCAGAGCGTCGCCTATGTCCCGCTGTCCCTCGGGCAGGAAACCACCGAGGAATTGACGGTCGACGGCCGCAAAGCCAACTGCCAGGTCTATGTGCTGCGCTCGGACAAAGACGTGGTCGGCCGCTACTGGGTCCACCCCAAGGGCTATCTGGCGAAGTTCACCGAGAAGCTGTACTACGAACTGGAGGTCACCTACACCCTGGGAACCTCTGCGGAGACGAGCGCGGCCCTCGAGGAGGCCGGCAAGTTCGGCGCGGACCTGAGCTCCCCGGAGGCCACCGCCCTCCGCTGGGTCAAGGCGGGATTCACGGGCGACCAGGCGGGCTGGGATGCCGTGGTGGACGCGGCCCGCATCGAGGAGTTCATCGGGGCGATGTCGCCGGATCGGCAGGAACACGCACGAAAGTTCTCGAACGTGGCCGGCGTCAAGACCGAATTCCTCGAAAACACCTGTGAGCACCTGCTTCGATTCGCCTACCACGTCCGCATGGACGGAGATGCCAGGGCGACGGTCGTGCTCCCGGCGCTCACGGGCCAGTGGCAGCTCAAGATGGAAAAGACGGCCGGAAAGGCGGGAGACAACCAAAAGGCCGCCGATACGTGGAAGATTGTCGGCATCCTGCCGCTCTTCTAGGGTCCCGCGACGGGCATCGGGAGATCGCCATGTACACGCTGTCCGAAGGGTTCCGGCGCTTCGTGGATCCGGCCACGCAGGAGGTCTATCTGCGCGTGCCGCTGGTCGGCCAGGAACTGGTGCAAAACCCGATGTTCAACAAGGGCACCGCCTTCACGGTCCAGGAGCGGCGCACCTTGGGGCTGGAGGGGTTTCTTCCCGCTGCCGTCTCCAGCATGGAGCAGCAACTCGACCGCGCCTACGGGAATTTCCGCCGGCAACCCGACGACCTGGCGCGCCACGAGTATATGAGCGACCTCCAGGACCGGAACGAGACGCTTTACTACCGCCTGATCCTGGAGCACCTGCGGGAGATGCTCCCGATCATCTACACGCCGACGGTCGGTCAGGCCTGCCAGAAGTACAGTCGGATCTTCCGCCGCCCGCGCGGCATGGTGATCACCCCGCATCATCGGGGCCGGGTGCGGGAGGTCCTGCTCAACTATCCGTTCCGCGATCTGCAAGTGATCGTGGTGACCGACAACGAGCGGATTCTCGGCCTCGGCGATCAGGGGGTCGGCGGGCTCGGCATCCCGATCGGGAAGTCGGCCCTCTACGTGGTGGCCGGCGGCTTTCATCCCTCCCGCTGCCTGCCGGTGAGCCTGGACGTGGGGACGAACAACCAATCGCTGGTCGACGATCCCCTCTATCTCGGCGTCCGGGCGCCGCGCCTGCGGGGGGGCGAATACGACTCGCTCGTGGACGAGTTCGTCGCCGCCGTCCGCGTGGTCTTCCCCCATGCGCTGCTGCAGTGGGAGGACTTCCGCAAGGAGAACGCGATCCGGTTGCACGAGCGGTACCGGGAGGAGATGCTCTCGTTCAACGACGACGTCCAGGGGACGGGCGCCGTCGTGCTCGCCGGGGCGCTGTCGGCGTCGAAGATCGCCAACCGCCCGTTCCGGGAAGAGCGCGTGGCGATCCTGGGCGCCGGCGGCGCCGGGATCGGGATCGCGCGTCAGATCCAGGTTGCCCTGCGGCGGGAGGGCGTCGCCGAGGATCAGGCGCGGCGGCAGATCTGGGTGCTCGACAGCCACGGTCTCCTCCTTGAGGGACGTTCGGATCCGATCGAAGAGTACAAGACTTCATTCGTGAAGGGGCGCGGAGACGTCGCGAACTGGACCCTGGAGAGCCCGGACCGCGTGGGCCTCTACGATGTGGTCGAGAACGTGAAGCCCACGATTCTGATCGGAGTGGCGGGACGCGCCGGCCTGTTCGACGAGAAGATCGTGCGCAAGATGGCGAAGTACGTGGAGCGGCCGGCGATCCTGGCGATCTCGAACCCGAACGTGATGACCGAAGCGCACCCGCAGGACGTGTTCGACTGGACGGAAGGCCGGGCGGTGGTGGCGACCGGAAGTCCGTTCGAGGACGTCGATTTTCAGGGACGGAAGATCCCGATCTCGCAGGGGAACAACATCTTCGTGTTCCCCGGACTCGGGCTGGGGGTGGCGATCTCCCATGCGCGCAACGTGACCGACCACATGGTGACCGCGGCGGCGTATGCGCTGCACTGGATGGTCCCCGCGGACCGCATCCAGCACAGCTGCGTCTACCCCGACATCGTGGACGTGCGCAAAGTGACCCGCGCGGTGGCGCTGGCGGTGGCGCGCGAGGCGGTTCGCAAGGGCGCCGCCCCCTGGGCCGACGAAGAGCAGCTCAACCGGCGGCTGGACGAGGCCATGTGGTTCCCGCAGTATCTCCCCTACCGGTGACGGCCGGGCGGGCCCCCAGGCGGCGACCGCCCGCCGCCGGCCCGGCCCGCGCGGAAAGGACCTCGGGCATGCCGACCCCCTTCTGGATCGGTCCCGTTTTCCAGGGGCGCCTGGCGGTCATGCCGCGACCCCGGGGCGGCGACTGGCTCGAGGAGGAAGTGGCCGCCCTTCGCAAGGAGGGGGTCGACGTCCTGATCAGCCTGCTCGCCGATGAGGAGGTGGCGGACTTCCGCCTCGAGGAGGAAGGGCCGCAGTGCGCGGCCCACGGGATCGAATTCCTCCGCTACCCGGTCACGGACCATTCGGTCCCGCCGTTCAACGAGGAAACCGCCGCGTTCGTGCACGGCATCGCCGCCCGCCTGCGGGAGGGAAAATCCGTCGTGGTCCACTGTTTCGCCGGCATCGGCCGATCGGTCCTGATGGCGGCAAGCGCCATGGCGATCGCGGGGACCGGACCCGATGACGCCTTTGCCGCCATCGCCAACGCTCGGGGATGGGGCGTCCCCGACACCGAAGAGCAGCGCCGGTGGGTGGTCGCGTTCGCCGCCGCCCGCGCGAAGTCGTGAGGGGTTCGCGATGTTCTCCTGGATCCTGGGCTTCATTCGCCGCAAGGGCCTCGTTCCCGCCATGTCGGAAACCGAGCGCATCGCGCTCGAGGCCGGCAGCGTCTGGATCGAGGCCGAGTTCTTCTCCGGGAGGCCGGACTTCCGGCGCATGCTCGCGGAATCGTATCCCACCCTCGACGCGCGCGAGCAGGCCTTTCTGGACGGCCCGTGCGAGGAGGCCTGTCGGATGGTGGTCCCATGGGACGTGTCCCGCGCGCGGGAGCTTCCCGAGGCGGCGTGGAGATTCGTCAAGGAGCGGGGCTTCTTCGGGATGACGGTGCCGCAGGAGTACGGCGGCCTGGGCTTCTCCCCCCTCGGCGTCAGCGCGGTGATCGGGAAACTCGCCACGCGCTCGATTCCCTTGTCGGCGGTGGTGTTGATTCCGAACTCGGTCGGCCCGGCGGAACTGATCGCGCACCACGGCACGGAGGAACAGAAGAAGCGCTGGTTGCCGCGACTGGCCAGCGGCGAGGAGATCCCGTGCTTCGCGCTGACCGAGCCGAACGCCGGGTCGGACGCCGCGTCGATTGAATCGAGCGGAGTCGCCTTCCGGGGCGGAGACGGCGCGGTCCGGATCCGGCTGGAATTCAACAAGCGCTACATCACGCTGGCCCCGGTATCGACGTTGATCGGCCTGGCATTCCGGCTGCGGGACCCCGAGAATCTGTTCGGCAAGGGGCCGGAGCCGGGGATCACGGTCGCGCTGGTCCCGGCGTCGACCCCGGGGGTCGAGATCGGTCGCCGACATGATCCGATGGGCGTGCCCTTCCCCAACGGGCCGATCGTGGGACGCGGGGTGGAAGTCGGGGCGGACGCGATCATCGGGGGCGCGGAATTCGCCGGGCGCGGCTGGCAGATGCTGATGGAGGCGCTGTCCGCCGGCCGGTCGATCTCCCTGCCCGCCCAGTCGGCCGCGGGCGCCAAGGCGGCGACCCGGGCAATCGGGGCGTACGCCTCCGTCCGGCGCCAGTTCGGACTGCCGATCGGCCGCTTCGAGGGGATTGAGGAGCCGCTGGCGCGGATCGCGGGGATGACCTACCTCCTCGAAGCGGTGCGCATCTACACCTGCGGCGCGGTCGCGACGGGCAACAAGCCCTCGGTGGTCTCCGCCATGGTGAAAGTGCTCCAGACGGAGAGCGCGCGCCGCATCGTCATCGACGCGATGGACGTTGCCGGGGGGGCGGCGCTCTGTCGCGGACCCGGGAACCTCCTCTCCGACGGGTACATGGGCGCGCCGATCGGCATCACGGTGGAGGGGGCGAACATCCTGACCCGCACCCTGATCATCTTCGGGCAGGGGGCGCTGCGGTGTCACCCCTATGCGCAGGCGGAACTGCGCGCCGTCAGCGCAGGGGATCCGCAGGCGTTCCGGTCGGCGTTCCTGGGGCACGCCTGGTTCGTGACCAAGACCTTCTTTCGCACCCTGGCGCTGGAGGGGACCCGGGGACTCCTGGCGGGGTCCCCGGTCTCGGGCCCTCCGGCGCGGTATGTCCGGAAGATCGCCTGGGCCTCGGCCCGGTTCGCGCTGCTGGTCGATCTGGCGATGCTGCTTCTGGGCCCCAAGCTGAAGCGGAAGGGGAAACTGACGGGACGCTTCGCCGACGCGCTGACCTGGATGTATGCTGCGGTCGCGGTCTTGCGCCGCTACGAAGCGGACGGCCGCCGCGAGGAGGATCTGCCGTTCGTTCGCTGGGGGGCGGAGCACTCCCTCGCGCAGGTCCAGGCCGCGCTCGAAGGCCTGTTGCGCAACTTCGACGCGCCCGGCGTGGGCTGGCTCCTCCGCGGGCCGGTCGCCGCCTGGATCCGGATGAATCCGATTGCGCACGCCCCCTGCGACGCCCTGGGGGGGCAGATCGCGGGCCTCATCCAGCGACCCGGGGCCCAGCGGGACCGCCTGACCGACGGGATCTTTCTCTCCCGCGAGGCCTCCGAGCGGCCGGCCCAGATGGAGCGGGCGCTCGACCTGGCGGTGCGCTCGGATCCGCTGTGGACCCGCATCCGGGATGCGTCCCGCGCCGGTCGCATTCCGGCGGGCGCGCCGGAGTCGCGAATCGACGAGGCCGCGCAAGCGGGGGTGTTGAGCCCCGAGGAGGCGGACCTGGCGCGCGAATCGCTACGCGCCCGGGAAGCGGTCGTCGCAGTCGACAGCTTCTCGGCCGACGAGTACTTCGGACGCGGGGCCCCGTAGCGGCCGCGCGACCGCCGGACCGGCACACCGGCCGATCTCCCTCCTCCCCGCGGGGAGGAGGGAGTCCGCTCACCCGCCCGCCCGGCCCGTCAGGCCGGCCGGAGCCGGATTGCTCGCGAACAACGAAGCGATTCGTCAACAATCCGGGTTAGCGGCCCGCCGCGGCTTCCGTGTCCGCGTAGACGAACGTCTCCGTCCCGGCCGGCGAGGTCTTGGTGATCTCGACCACCGGGCGGCCCGACGCGTCCACCGTCTTGCGCGTGGTCACGCGGACGTCCTGCTCGGAGAGCACCTTGGTCTGGCTGGTCGCCGTCTCGCCCAGGCCCCGGGCGGATGAGGACGAGGAGATCGGCACTTCCTCCTCGACCAGGGGGACCGGCTTGCCGTCATCCTGCGTGGAGCGGGTGTACGTGGTCTTCCCGCTCGAATCGGTCTTCTTGTCGTAGACGACGGTCACCACCTTCATCTTGTCGCCTTCATCCGTCCGACCGACCGGATACGACTCCACGCGATGCTCCTTGTCCTCCGCAACGGTGGGCTTCCCGGACTCCGCAGCCTGCTGCGAGTTCTTGCGAATCAAGTGCTCGACCAGAGTGCCGATCGCCAGGCCGGCGAGGCCGCCGATGAGAGCGCCCTTGCCGCCGCCCACGGCATACCCGATGCCCGCGCCGGCGACGCCGCCGAGCACGGTGCCGAGACCTGAATTGCCTTTGCAGCCCACGAGCAGCATCGACGCGGACAGCAGAAGTCCGCAGAGCCAGCGGGCCCGTTCGGTAGCCACAATCCTGATCATGTCCCTCTTCCTCCTAATCTGTGGTCCGCGTGGGGACCACGGGAACTACGGATCCGGTCATTTCCCCTTCAGGGCTTCTCCGAGTTTGCGCGCGTTCTCGCTCAGCGGCACCCAGGCGCCCCCCTCGCGGGCGTGGCGATCGACCAGGTCCTTGAGCGCCGCATGGTCGCGTTTCGCCTCCGGAAAACGCCCGAGGTTGTAATTCACGATTCCGCGCATCGCGTGGAGATCGGCGACCGCCTCGTCGTCGGCGCGCGCCTCCGCTTTCAATTCGATCGCTTCGTCCAGCCACCCCTTGCGCTCCTTCGGGTCCACGTTGCGCCGCCTTCCCGCGGTGGCCGCGAAGCGGAGAATCGGCAGCCGGATGGCGGCCGGAAGATTGAGTTCCCGCTTGGGCACGAAGTAACGAGCCAGCTGGATGAGTCCGTCCTCGTCGTTGTGGTAGATCAGGAAGGCGGCGAACTTCTCGACGTACTCCGGCGCGATGCGCGCCGCCGCCTCCACGTTTCGAAGCGCCTCCTGCTTCACGCGCGCGTCGGCGCCGGGACTTTGCCACAGCACCTCGGCAAGGGCCCGATGGCAGTCGAGGCGGTGGGGGTTGTCGGGCTCGTCGAGCGAATCGACGTAGTCCTGCGCCGCCTTCGGGAAGTCCTCCAACCGCTCGTAGAGTCCGGCACGCTGCTTCAGCGCGCGCGCCCGTCGGAGCGACGGCATGTGGCCGTCCAGCAGGATCGTCGACAGCCGCTCGAGCGCTTCCGTGCGCAGCCTCGGAGGCGCCGCATCCCAGGCCAGCACCGCCCCGCTCCAGACGATCACGTTCTCCTGGTACTCCCCGTCGCCGATCTCCGGACGCAGGTAGGGACCCAGGAGAGTCACCACCTCCCCGGGGGTACGCGCGACCTGCAAGAGGTAGGAGGCCTGCACGCGCCGGGCCAGGTGCCGCTCCGGATCGATCTCCTGCGCAATGCGCGCCATCGCCAGGGCCTGATCGGACTTGCCGGAATTGTACATGTCCGCGGCCGCCCACTCGTAGTCCAAGGCCGCGGGAACCGGCAGGCGCCAGCCGGGAGGCAGGTCGAGCCGGGCCGCCTCCCAGAGCGGAACCCGGTCGAGCGGCGAGCCGGAGGAGAGTTTCGCCTCGCGCAATCGGCCCACGAGCCGCTCCCATCCGGGGAGATCCCGGGACAGCAGATCCTGGGAGGTGGAATCCGAGGCCAGCGCCGGAACCAGGCCGATCACGGCATCGAGATCCCGCTTGATCAGGGCTTCCTGAAGTTGTCCCCGGATGGTGGATACCTGCCGCTTGGCCTCCTCCTCCGCGGCCCGGCGCGCCGCGTCCTCGCGCGCCTTGCGCTTGGCTTCCTCCTCGGCCTTGCGGCGATTCTCCTCCGCGATCCGCTGTTGTTCCGCCTCTTCGGCGCGCTTCTTCGCGGCCATGGCATCCGCCTCGAGACGCGTCGCCTCTTCTTCCGCGCGTTTCTTGGCCGCGATCGCTTCGGCGTCACGCCGCGCCGCCTCTTCCTGGGCCTTCTTCCGCTCCGCTTCCTCGGCCAACCGCTGCGCTTCCGCGACCCGCTTCTTCGCCTCGTCGCTGTCGGGATCCACCGCAACCGGGCCGCCGTTATTGGCCACCGCGTCGCCGCCCCCGAAGAGGCCGAGGTGCCGGGCCAGCCAGTATCCCCCCCCGAGCATGCCGACGAACCCGACCCCGAGCAGCAGCAGGAGGACCGTTATCCCCGAGCCGCCCCCACCCCCGCCCCCGCCCCGGGCCGCCGCCTGGCCCGGCGCCCGTTGCTGTTCCAGGCACTGCAACACCTCCTCCATGGTCGCCGGACGCGCGGCCTTGTCCTTCTCGAGACAGGCCATGATCAGCTGCTCCAGCCAGCCGGGCACCTGCACCTTGGGGTTGGTTTGCGTGACCCCGGGGGGCGTCTCCGCCAGGATGACATGGAAGAGCTTCTGCTGCGTTTCCGCGCGCAGAGGACGCGCGCCTGCCAGCATCTCGTACAGCATCACCCCGAACGCATAGACGTCGGTCCGCTGGTCCACCGCATCCCCGACCAGCTGCTCCGGGGACATGTAGGGCAGCGTGCCGATCCCGGCCCCGGGCCGCGTCAGGTCCATCCTCGTCCCGTCGGCCTTGGCCTGGTCCTCGATCACGCGCGCGATGCCGAAGTCCAGGACCTTGGCGCGGTCGGTGTCCTTCTCCAGCATCACATTGGCGGGCTTGAGGTCGCGGTGCACCAGGTTCTTCTTATGCGCAAACGCCAGGGCGGTGGCCACTTCCCGCGCAATCCGCACCACCTGCGGCCAAGCCAGGGGGCCGCGCGTGATCCGGTCGGCGAGCGCATCCCCTTCCACGAGCTCCATCACGATGTAGAGGTTCTTGTTGCCCGCCACTCCCGCGTCGAGCGCGGTGACGATGTGGGGATGGACCAGCCCGGCGGTGACGCGCGCCTCGCGGAGAAACCGCTCCCGCACCTTTTCGTCGCCGGATACCGCCGGCGACAGGATCTTGATCGCCACCTCCTTGCGCAGGACCTCGTGCTCCGCCCGGTAGACCATTCCCATGCCCCCGTGGCCGAGGAGGGAAACCAGCCGGTACTTGCGGTCGACGATCTGGCCGACATTCGGATCCTTGGCCGCCGGGTGCAGGCTGCTTCCGCAGGCGCCGCAGGCGCCGCGAGTTACGTCCGTCTCGGAGTGGCACTTCGGACAGGTGGTGCTCGGCATGGGCTGCGTCCTGGTCCTGCGTCGTTCGACCATGCTATCCTGGATGCATGAGTGCTGCGTTTGCATCGTAGCACGCGATTCCTGTGCGCGCAATGACTGACGCGCCGCCTGGGCCCCCGCCGCAAGCGATACCGGCCGTTTCCCGGATTCCCGGCTGGGGCCTCTACGCGCGCCGGCGTCCTTCCGGATCGGAGGTTGTCATGCCCAAGGCCGCCCATGCCGTCCTGCCGGCCTTCCCGGACCGTTCCTATGCGGAGTACGCCGCGCGCGTCCGCGTCGGTGCCGTGGAAAAGGCCCTCTCCCTGCGCCCGGAGGAGGTCGTCGAGGAAGTCGCGCGCTCCGGACTGCGCGGTCGCGGCGGCGCAGGATTCCCCACCGGAAAGAAGTGGGCGAGCCTGGCGGGCCATCGCTGCGCGACCCGCTCGGTCATCGGCAACGCGGCGGAAGGGGAACCCGGGACGTTCAAGGACCGGGCGCTCCTTCGTCGCAGTCCGTATCCGGTCCTGGAAGGCATGCGGATCGCCGCCCACGCGATCGGCACGAACGAAATCTGGATCGGGATCAAGGCCGGATTCCGGGCGGAGATTGCCCGCCTGCACGGCGCCCTGGAGGAGATGCGTTCTCTCGGTCTGTTCGACGGGATCGAGATTCGCATCGTGGAGGGACCGGACGATTACCTCTTCGGCGAGGAGAAGGCGCTGCTCAACGTGCTGGAAGGGAGGGCCGCGATGCCTCGCGAAGCGCACTACCCGCCGTACGAATGGGGACTGAACGCCACCGCCACGAGTCCGAACCCGGCCCTGGTGAACAACGTGGAGACGTATGCCCGGGTCGCCACGATCCTGCGCGAGGGGGCGGCCTCGTTTCGCGCCACCGGCACGGCCGGGACGCCGGGTTTCCTGCTGGCCACGCTGTCGGGGGACGTGCGGCGACCGGGCGTGTACGAAGTCGAGGCCGGGATCCCACTGCGACGCCTGCTCGAAGACCAGGGCGGAGGTCCGCTGCCGGGTCGCGCGTTCAAGGCGGTCCTGCCCGGCCTTTCCGCGGGGGTCCTGACCGGCCCGGATCTCGACGCGCCGCTCGACTTCGATGCCCTCCGGGAGCGCGAGAGCGGCCTGGGGTCCGCGGGGTTCATCGTGTACGACGACCGCGCGAACATGGGGCGGGTGGCGGAGATGGCCGCGGGCTTCCTCTTCCGCGAGTCTTGCATCCTGTGCCCGGCCTGCAAAGGCGGACTTCGCGAGGCGACCGAGTCGCTGGGCGAACTGTTCGATGCCGAGGCGCCGGCCGGGGGAGCGGTGGAACGGGCGCTGGCCGGGGCGCGCCGGGCCCCGCAGGGCAACCGGTGCTGGCTCCCGGTGCAGGGGTCAACGGTGGTCTCGAGCCTGATCGAGAAGTTCCCGCAGGAGTTTCGCGCCCTGGACGCGGGACACGCCCCGCAGGTTCCTCCCGTCCCCGTACCCAAGATCGTGGATTGGGACGAGGAGGCCGGCCGATTCCGAATGGCCTGAGGAACGCGCCGCCCTTCTCCGGGAATGGGCGGGTCCGTCCCCCCTTCCCGCGGGCCCGGGCGGCGGGAAGGGGGAAGTCCGGCGCGGCGCGGCTTAGTTCTGCGAGTACTTGCCGCCGTTCTGAGCCGCCAGCTTGCGCAGGAAGTCCACGTTCTGGCCCTCGCCGACCCCCACGCTGTGGACGCGGATCCGGCCCAGCTTGTTCCATTCCTGCACCGCTTCCAGGATCTTCGCGGGATCGGCGAGCTGGCCGCCCATCGGCGTGCCGTCCGTCATCAGGAAGATCGTGTCGACCTCGAGCTTGAACTTGGGGTCCTTGAGCTTCGCGAGATCGTCATCCTTCCCGTCCGGAGAGCCGGCCGCCGCGAGGAAGGCCTTGCGCAGCGCATCGTAGATCGCCGTGCCGCCCCCCGGGCTCATGTTGCTGACGTACTTCAGCGCCTCTTCCTTGTTCTTGTCGTTGGCCGGGATCAGGAACTCGGCCCCTTTGTTCCAGGGCTGCACGTCGCTGCTGTACTGGAGGATGTTGAAATTGACGTTGGGCTTGAGCTGCTTGACCGTGCGGATGAGTTCGGCCTTCACCACGTCCATCTTGCTCTTGATCCCCTTGCCCTTTTTCTTCTTCCCGGCGGATTTCGGATCCTTGGGAGCGATGTCGTCGCTGCCGCCCTTGCCGCCGCTCTCCTCGGTGCTCACCGTGTCTTCCCATTCACTGGCGGGCAGCGCCATCGAGCCGGAGCGGTCGATACAGAACACGACTTTGTTGGTGTTGATCTCCACGCCGTAGAAAGTCATCGTCTGGTCGGAGGAAAGGAGATCCTCTTCGTACTGGATCTCGAACTTGCCCTGATTCGCCTCCCACCACTTTTCCCAGGCGACCACGTCCACGCCGTTGTCCTTGCCGGTGATCTCGCGCATCATCCCGCCGAGCTCCTTCTGGAGCCACTCGGACGAGTTCTTCATGCACTCGAGCAGGGCCGGGACCATGTCCTCGACGCGGTTGTTCATCAACGCCCGGGCGGCGACGTAGCGCAGGCGCCAATCCTCGTTCTTCAGCAGTTCGAGCATCGGATCGATCGCCTCGTCGACGCCCAGTTCACCGAGGGCTACACCCGCGCCGACCTTGACCTGGAACGTGTGGCTCTTGAGCGCCTTGAGGAGCGGCTCCGCCCCTTTCGGATTGCCGAGGAGGCCGACCGCTTCGATCGCCGCCAGCTTCACCTCGTCGTTTCCGTCGGTGACGTAACTCTTGACGTCTTCGTACAGCTCAGGAACGCGGGAGCGTCCGACGCCTCGGATCATCATGACGAGGTCCTTGGGAACCTTGTCTCCGCTGCGCCCCTCCTTCTCCCCTTCTTTCAGCATCTTGCGCAGGAGGTCGGGGCTCTTCATCCGGCCGATCGCGGTGGCGAAGGCATCCCGCACGCCGGTTTCGTCGTCGTAGTAGGTGACCAGGCTCTGGATGCGGCCGATCCGCTTGATGAGCCACGCCAGTCCGTCGGCGTTGTTCATCTCGCCGGCGGCCCAGAGCGACTCGTACTTCACGCGCATGTCGTCGTTCTTGTGCAGCGCTTCGAGGAGGTTGGTGGCCTCGGCGCCGTTGATTCGGCCCAAGCCCGCCGCCAGCCGGCACTTCTCGACGTCGTCCTTCACGGCCTTGAAGATCGTGTAGATCGTGGGGCCCGCCTTCTTCTCCGCGATCCGTCCGAGCGCAACCCCGATCGGGAAGAAGAGGCTCTCCTCCTTGTTCTTCTTCGCCTTGTCGACGAGCGGATCCACGGCCTTCGCGCTGCCGATGTTGCCGAGGGCTTCGATCGCGGCCTTCTGTACGATCAGGCTGGAGTCCTCGAGGAGCTTGACCAGATCCTCCACCGCTTCGAGGTACTTGAGGCGCCCCAGCGCGCGGGCGGCGGCTTCGCGAACCCCGACCTCGCTGTCCTTGAGCAGCTTGTGAATCTCCGGGGCGGATTTGGTGATGCCGAGCTCGCCGAGCGTCTTGGCCGCGACCGCGCGAAGATTGAACCGCTCGCTGCCGAGCAGCTGGTCCAGCTTGGCGACCCGCTTGGCCAGCCGGTCTTCCTTGCTCAGTCGCGCCGCGCCCCCGGGCATGGCGCACATCAGCGCGAGCCCGAGTACGGCGACCGGAATCAGACGAAAGCCATAGTGCTTCATGCCGTCCCTCCGAGGATGGAGAATGACCCTCAACCCTGGGGTTGGAACCCTGGAGACTCGGGAAATATTCTAGGGAGGGGGTGGCCGGGGAGTCAAAGGGAAACACCGGGGAGACCGGTCAGCGGGCGTGATCCTCTTCGTACTGGATGCGGAATTCCGCGCGGTTCTTTTCCCACCATCCCCGCCAGCCCGCCGCCCCGGTCAACAAGTCCATGTTGGTGATGTCTTTGAGAACCGCCGCGATTTCCTTGGTGAGCCAGTCACCGGAGGTTTCGAGGCAGGCGATCAGCGGTTCGACGATGTCCTCGCAGCGGACCCGGGCGAGCGCGCGGGCGGCGGCGTGGCGAATCCGGAAGTCGGGATCCTGGAGACGGGCCAGGAGCGGATCGATGGCGGCGTCGAGTTCCAGGTCTCCGCAGGCATCGGCCGCGGCGATGACGACCATGTAGTCGGCGTGGGCGAGGAGCGGCAGGATGACGTCGGCGGCGCGCGGGTCGCGGATCCGGCCGAGCGCCCGGATGGCGGCCAACTGGACATCCATTTCGGCGTCCTTGACGAACGGGAAGACCTCGCCGTGGAACCTGGGGTGGGCGCCGTGGGCGATGCCGCGCAGGACGGTGACGAGCTTGTCCGACGGCTTGTCGGGCGAGCGCTTTTCCCGCGCGGCGTCCTGGAGGAAGGGGCGAAGGAGTTTCTCGTCGCGCAGGGCGCCGATCGCGGCGGCGAAGGCGTCGCGGAGGAGTTCGGGACCCGCCACGTCATAGAAGGTGGGGAGTTTCTGAAACCGTTCGAGGAGCCAGCGCGCGGAGGCGGCGTGGTTCATTTCCCCGGCGGCCTGGAATGCGGCGAAGACGGTGGCGGCGTCCCGGGCCTTCGCGTGTCGGGTCACCAACTCCAGGCCCAGGGAAGGCTGCAACTTGCCCAGGGCGGCGGCGACGCGGCACTGCTCGGGGCCGGTGCGGAAGGCGTCGTGGATCCGTTTCAGGGCCGCGATCGCGGATTTGTCCCCCATCGAGCCCAGCGCCTCGGCGATCGGCAGCCAGACGGCCGGATCCTCGGTCAACAGGGCGGTGACGGCCTTCGCGGGCCGGGGATCGCCGATCCGGCCGAGCGCGATGATCGACGCGATGCGAACCTCGCCCACCGGGTCGGAGAGGGAACCGGTGAGCGGGTCGACCGCACCCCGGGCGCGCATGGACCCGAGTCCGCCGGCGGCGGCCGCGCGCACCCGCTCATCCGGGTCGGAGAGCGCAGCGACGAGCTTTTCCTCGGCCTCGTCGACCGCCAACTTGCCGAGCACCTCCGCCGCCTTGGCTCGATAGGTGGCTCTCGGGTTGGCCAGCATCTCGAACAACCGGGCGACGCGACGCTCCTTGCGCGTCCTGGCGTCTTCGCGCGCGGCGATGCCCAGGGGAGCCAGGGCGAGCATCCCCGCGACGAGAAGGGCGGCAGCAGTCCGCATGCGTCGGTCTCCGGGCCAGGGGCGCCATTCTAGCCGGGCCGGGCGCGAGCGCCAACGGATTTGCTTTTCACCCGCCCGGGGACGGGAGTATCATGCGGGCGACATCAGGGTCCAAGGATGAAGGGAGCGCGACCGCTCATGCAGAGAGAAGTCCTCGAAGTCGATGTCCTCATCGTCGGCGCCGGCCCGGCGGGCCTGGCTGCCGCCTACCACCTCAAAAAGCAGATCGACGCCCACAACGCGGCCGTGGATCAGGGAAAGGGCGCAGGGAAGAAGATTTCCGAGCCCACCCTCCTGGTGATCGAAAAGGCCTCCGAAGTCGGCAATCACATCATTTCGGGCGCGGTCATGGACCCCCGCGGCCTCCGGGAGCTGATCCCCGACTACGTCCAGAAGGGGGCCCCGATCGAGTCGCCGGTCCTCGCCGACGACATCCTGATGATGACCGACCAACACGGCTTCCACGCGCCGTTCCTGCCCCCCGGCATGAGCAACGTGGGCAACGAGATCGTCTCGCTCAATGCGCTCACGCGCTGGCTCGGCAAGCAGGTGGCCGACCTCGGCGTCGATATCTTCACCGAAACCGCCGCCTGGGAACCCCTGATCGAGAGCGGCCGGCTGGTCGGGGTCCGCACCGGGGACAAGGGCGTCGACAAGCACGGCAAGCCGAAGTCGAACCACCAGCTCGGCGCGGACATCCGCGCCAAGGTCACGATCGTCGCCGAAGGATCGCGCGGCAGCCTCGCCAAGCAACTGGAGAAGCAGTTCAACCTTCGCGGGCGCAACCCGCAGCTCTACGCCACCGGCCTCAAGGAGGTCTGGGAGGTCCGGCCGGAGCGGCATCAGAAGGGGAAGGTGGTCCACACGGTCGGCTTCCCCCTCTATGGACGCGCGATGGGCGGCGGGTTCATCTACCACATGAACAAGAACCTCGTCTCCCTCGGACTCGTCGTCAGTCTCGACTACGAGGATCCGCTGCTCGATCCGCACTACGAGTTCCAGCGCTTCAAGACGCACCCGTACGTCAAGTCCCTCCTCGAGGGGGGCAAGATGCTGAACTACGGGGCCAAGACCATCCCGGAAGGCGGGTACTACTCGATCCCGAAGTGCACGTTCCCCGGCGGCATCCTGATCGGCGACACGGGCGGCTTCCTGAACATGAAGAAACTGAAGGGAATCCACCTCGCGTTCAAGACCGGCATGCTGGCCGCGGACGCCGCGGTCTCCGCGCTGGCGAACGACGATTCCTCCGCGGAGCGGCTCTCGCAATTCGACAAGGGCTGGCAGGCCTGCTGGGGTCACGACGAACTGCATAAGGTCCGCAATTTCCGCCAGGCCCTGCAGAAGGGGTTCATCCTGGGCGGCGTCCTGATCGGCATCCAGGAACTCACCGGCGGCAAGGGGCTGATCGACCCGATGCCGCTGGAAGAGGGCCACAAGCGGATGCAGACGATCCACGAGCACTTCGGAATGCCGTTCGCTCCGCGTGAATACAAGCCGCCGCGCATCGGCACGCCCGAGAACTTCGACAAGGTCACCGACGTCTTCCATTCGGGCGCGACCCACGAAGAAGATCAGGTGCCGCACCTCCACGTGGCGGACACGACCGTCTGCGCCACGAAGTGCTTCGAGGAGTACGGCAACCCCTGTCAACGATTCTGTCCGGCCCACGTGTACGAGATGGTTCCGGATGGGGCGGAGAAGGGGCGCGTGAAGCTGCAGTTGAATTTCTCCAACTGCGTGCATTGCAAGACCTGCGACATCGCCGATCCCTACGGGATCATCACCTGGGTGCCGCCCGAAGGCGGCGGCGGACCCGTGTACCAGAACCTCTAGACTGTACGGATCGTACCGACCCCGATGAGTCCCGATACCCCTCCTCCCCCCGGTGCCGGGCATCCCGGAACCGGCGGCGCGTCGACCGGAATTCACGCGGAACTCGTCATTGAGCAGGGCCGGAATACGGGAATCTCCGTGCTCCTCGGGCGAAGTCTCGTCGCCGGCCGCGCCGTCGAGTGCGACCTGCGACTCTTCGACGAGGGGGTCGCGGAGCATCAGTTCCGCATCGACTTCCGTGAGCGCGAGGGGTTCGTCTTCACGGACCTCTCCCCCGCCGGCTCCACCCGGGTGCCGGGCAAGTCCCCCGGAAACTCCGTCCTCTATCATCGGGACCCGATCGAGTGCGGCGGCGTCCGGGTCCGGTTCCTCTGCCCGTCCTTCCCCAACCCGGAACAGACCAACATCGAACTCGCCACCCACAGTCGCCTGGTCCCGACCCCGGGAATCCGGCTGCCGACCAGCCGGCGGCGCGTGTCGATCAATCCCAAGGAAGGTCTGCGCCCCGCCGAAGAAACCGGTTACCCAACCCCCAATCTGATCACGATCTTCAACGTGATCCAGGAGGTGGCGACTCAGGCCGACGCGCGGGGGATGTACGAGTGCCTGCTTCAAGCCGCCGCGAACCTGGTGCCGACGGCACGCCTCGTCCTTTGCCGCTACCACGAGGATACCGAGTCCCTGGTGCCGTTCCTGCACCGCAAGTCGCCGGGAGACCGCGCCGGCAGCAGCATCTCCATCGATTCCGTCCTGCTGGAGGAGTGCTGCCGCCAGGGTAGCGCGCTGGCCGACCCGGGCGGCGACGACCTCCCCCACCGGATGGCCGTTCCCCTCGAGGGCCGCGATCGCGTCCACGCGGCACTCTACGTGGAGTTGACCGGACCCCAGGATCCGCGCCCGCTGCTCGCGCTATTCGCCGGGCTGAGCCGCCATGCCGGCCTCCTCCTCGACCAGTTCGAACTGGTCGCCGCCATCCGGCAGCGGAATCTGCTCCTGGAAACCCTGCACCGGGAGACCATCGAGGCCTCGCAGGCCCACCAGATCGAAGAAGCCAAGATTCGCGCCTTGATGGAGGCGTTTCACGACGGCATCGCGCTCCTGCACGAGTCCGGGGAAACGCTCCTGTCCAATTCGCGCGGCCTCACCCTGCTGCGCAAGATGCGCAAGCTGAACCTGCCCGGCGGCGGGATCTTCCTCGGCAGCCGGGCCTTGAGCGAAATCATGGACGAGGCAGGCGCGGGACACCGGACCCTCACCGACGAGTTCGCCGTCGACGACGGGGACGTGCGCGTGGAAGTGACGATTGCCCGCGCCCCCCTGCGTTGGCGCGTCGTCCCGGGCGGCGCACGCGAACCGGAGTTCGGCTATGCCTTCGTCTTCCGCGACGTGACGGATCGCCGCCGGACGGAGGAGGAATTGCGGACCAGCCAGGCCCAACTGCTGCACTCGCAGAAGATGGAAGCCATCGGCCAGCTCGCCGGCGGAATCGCGCACGACTTCAACAACCTTCTCACCGTGATCCTGGGATACGCCCAGCAGGTCCTGGCCGGACTTCCCGCGGATTCTCCGATCCGCTCCGGGGTGCAGGAAATCGAGCGCTCGGGGGAACGGGCGAGCGCGTTGACCCAGAAACTGCTGGCGTTCAGCCGACGGCAAATCCTCCAGCCCCGCCCGCTCGACATCAACCAGCGGGTCACCGAAATGGAGCGCATGCTCCGCCGCCTGATCGGCGCCCCGATCGAGCTGCGCACCATCCTCGCGCCCCAACCCGGCAGCGTCCACGCCGACGCGGGTCAACTCGAACAGGTCATCCTCAACCTCGTGCTCAACGCCCGCGACGCCATGCCGGACGGCGGGATGCTCACCGTCGAAACCACCACCGTGGATGCAGTGCCGGAGGGGGACCCCGCGCCCGAACGTCCCGGACCGTACGTCCTGCTCTCCGTGACCGACACGGGGTGCGGCATGAGCGCGGAAACCCTGGGCCGTCTCTTCGAACCCTTCTTCACCACCAAGCCGGTCGGACGCGGGACCGGCCTGGGATTGTCCACCGTGTACGGAATCGTCACCCAAACCGGCGGCACCATTCGCGTCACCAGCAAACTTGGCCGGGGCAGCCGCTTTTCCGTGTACCTGCCGCTCGTCGCCGGCGTGGACGCCGCCCCGCCGACCCCACCGCCCGCTCCGGTCGTCGGGGGCAGCGAGACCATCCTGGTCGCGGAGGATGACGATGGGATCCGCGCCCTCATCGAGATCAGCCTCCGCGAATTGGGATACACCGTGATCGCCGCCGCAAACGGTGAGGATGCCCTCACCGCCCTGCGGGAGCGGACCCGACCGATCCACGCGCTGATCACCGACCTGGTCATGCCCAGCCTGGGCGGCCGCGAACTCGCCCTTCGGGCGCGGGCCCACCTCCCGGAGCTGCCCATTCTCTTCATCAGCGGACACTCCGATTCCCCCCAGGATCCCTCGAGCGGACCGGATGGCCGAACCGCGTTCCTGGCCAAGCCGTTCGCCATGAACAAGCTGGTCGCAAGCCTGCGGACGCTGCTCACCCACGCCTGAGCCGCGCCCCCCGCGCCCTCCCGGAAATTGGACGAATCCAGGTTCTTGCATGATTCGTCCGCCCGCCGGAACCCCCAGAGCAGTCGCATTCTCTTATATTTACATCTCTTGCGTCATACCATTATTTTCATCGGGAAACGGCATGGTCATTGCTTTAGGGGGTCCCGAGCAGGAGCAACCGTTGGACGAAAGGACGGAAGGAGACGACCATGAAGCGAGCGACGATCTTCGGCGGCGTGGTGCTGGCCCTGGCACTGTCGGTTCCGCCGAGCTGGGCGCAGGAGATCACCGAGGGTCACAAGAAGAACGGCCATCCCCTGGCGCATGCCCCCGGGTCCTGGCTGTCGATGACGTCGGCTTCCTACGTATCCGGGGCCTTCCGCTGGGATGCGGAGAAGAAGCGCTACGTGGTCCGCGATGACGTGACCCTGGACAGCCTTCCGAGCGTGGTGAAGCTCGACCTGGCGATGGCGCGCGAGCGCCGCGCGCGCGAGGGGAGGAATCGCGAGTTCGGTTCCCTCAAGGAAGAAGTCGAGGCTTCGCTCGATCGCTCCAACTACATGCTGAACAACCGCTACATCTCCAGCGACCGCCGGCCGCTGTACAAGAACGTCTTCGACACGGAAGACTTCGGCTGGTGGGGCCACTGCAACGGCGAGGCCGGAGCGTCGATCTGGGAGAAGGTGCCGGAAGGCGATTCCACGATCCACGGCATCAAGTTCTCCCCCAACGACTTCTAGGAACTCTACACGATCGCCTACAGCGGCGAATTCCCGACGGAGTTCCGCGGCAGCCGCTCGAACATCTCGAACTCGGTGTACGACAAGGCCAAGGAGCTGGTGAAGAACCCCGAGGATCCCAAGTTTCTGGAGGAGGCCCGGAAGCTCTACAAGGAGGCCTTTTACGTCGACGCCCCCGAGTCCTGGGAAGCCAAGCACTTCAAGAGCCTGTTCGACAAGCAGGTGAACGCGTTCGAGGACATGACGCCGGCCGACTTCCACCGCATGCTGACGAAGAGCGTGGACGACGGGAACGGCCTGGTCTTCGACCGCAGCCCCGGCAACGTGGTCTGGAACTACCCGGCCTCCGGATATGAAAGCGACATCAAGAAGACCGGCACGAAGGAAATCGACGGCAAGACGGTGGACGTGTTCGAGGTGAAGACGAAGGTCGTGTTCGGCGACTACAGCGACTACACCTGGAACGGCGGCGGCGGGTACACCTACGATCTCTATGTCGACGAGAACGGCAACATCGTGGGCGGGGAATGGACCGGGTCGAGCATCAAGGACCATCCGGACTTCGCCTGGAAGCCGACCAAGTCCCTGAAGGACCTCGAAGACGATCCGACGCGGAATGCCGAGAAGCGCAAGATGACCCGCGACGCCAAGCTGATCGAGCGCTACCTCGAAGACCAGCTGAAGAACAAGGGGTACGACAAGGAGATCACGGACCGGCTGCGCGAAGGCGACTACATCTACGTGCTCGACGCGCTGAAGACGAAGAAAGACGACGAGCTTCGCGAGTACGTCTCCTATCTGGAGAACCTGAATCAGGAGCTGACCTTCCGCTCGATCTACACCGGCGCGCGGACCCTTCACGACAAGTACGCGACGCCTCCCCCGGCCGCGACCCCGGCGACCCCGGCGACGCCGGTGACCGGCGCGACGCCGACGGCGGACAATCCGGCCCCCGGCCCGAGCGTGAGCGATCGCCTGAACGAGGCCGGGAACGCGGGCGGCAACGGCGGCACGAACCGGTAACGTGGTGGAATCCCCCGGAATCGCAAGACACCCGACACGATCGGAGGACGAGATCATGAAGAAGCAGATCCTGACGGCGCTGGTGTGCTTCGGCGTGGCCGGCGGCGCGCTGGCCGAGGAAGGGAAAAACGTGCAGAAGCTGCCCACGCTGCCGTGGAACGAAGTTCCCAAGGTCTACGTCGAGAAGGACAAGGGCCAGAAGGAGGCCCCGACCCGCGAACTGACCGTCACCTGGCAACCGGGCGACCGCTGGACGGTCGAGGTCTTCTCCAAGGACGTCACGAAGAAGACCGCCGTCCAGAAGTGGCTGCCGACCGGCGAGCGGTTCCGCTTCGAAGTGACCGGAACCGAGGTGCGCGACGGGGAGGAAATCGCCCGTATCGTGGTGACGCGCGAGGGCGAATCCGGCGCCACCACCGAAATCCTGGTCAACGGGATCAGTCACGCCGTCCTGGCCACGGTGGCCGACGGCAAGGAGACGCCGGTGGCCCGCGTGCAGGACCTCGACATCCCCTGGGAGGTTCCGGCCGGCAAGATCAAGGGGAAGGCGTTCGAGTCCCCGCTCGGCGTGCCGCGGGATGCCGTGATCTTCAGCGAGGGCGTGGTGGGCTTCCCGGCGACCGACGTGCCGCAGTCCAGCGGCAAGGTCGTGGACGTGGACACCCGCACGACCGGCGGCGACGACTGCTTCCAGCGCTGGGACGAGGCATTCCCCCGGTTCCCGCTGTGCTCCTTCTCGCTCGATCGCGTGGTGCTGCTGCGCGAGGCGGGCCGAAACTGACCGACACCAATCCGACCGACACGGCGCCGGGCGTCCCGCAAGGGGCGCCCGGACGCGTTTTCGGGCGCGGCGTCACTCCCCGAGAATCTTGACCAGGACCCGTTTGTCGCGCCGGCCGTCGAACTCGCCGTAGAAGATCTGCTCCCAGGGGCCGAAGTCCAGCTTTCCCCGGGTGATCGCCACCACCACCTCACGTCCCATGATCTGCCGCTTGTGGTGGGCGTCGGCGTTGTCCTCCCCCGTGCGGTTGTGGTGATACCGCGCCGGACTCGGATCGAACGGAGCGAGCTGCTCGAGCCACCGCTTGTAGTCCTCGTGCAGCCCGCGCTCGTCGTCGTTGATGAACACGCTCGCCGTGATGTGCATGGCGTTGACCAGGCAAAGACCCTCCTGCACGCCGCTCTCCGCCACGGCCTCGGCGACCTGGCCGGTGATGTTGAGGAACTCCATCCGCTCGCGCGTGTGGAAGGTGAGATACCGGGTGAGCGACTTCACCGTCCCTCCTTTCGCGGATCCCGCCGTTGGGGTCGCTAACGCGCGGGCGCGGCCGGGCTCTGCGCCGCTCTCGCGGTTTCGGCCCGCACTTCGTCCAGGGCGGCGAAGAACGCCTCGATCTCGGTGTCGGTGGTATAGAAGTGCGCGGAGACCCGGATTCCGGCCCCC
This sequence comes from uncultured Planctomycetia bacterium, assembly GCA_964632945.1. Taxonomy (GTDB): domain Bacteria; phylum Planctomycetota; class MHYJ01; order WSZJ01; family CAZWCX01; genus CAZWCX01. The sequence continues at coordinate 27,933 of CAZWCX010000017.1, forward strand.
GGGCGGTGGTCGCAGAAGACGCGCCGGGCGATCAGGCGGCGCGCCGCATCTTCCGCGCCGGGGAAGTCGAGCACGACCAGACCGCTTCGCCGGGCCGCGTCGCGCGGGCTGCGCACCTGGAGACCCCGACGCTCCGCCGCGGCGATGACCTTCGTCATCTGCCGCACGTTTTTCGCCCGGATCCGCTCCACCCCCACCGCCTCGACCAGGCTGATCCCGGCGATCGCCGCATAGAGGGCCGGAACGCCCGGCGTCCCGCCCGCGAACCGGAAGGCCGTGTCGGCGTACCGCAGGTCGTCCTCGAAATCGAACGGCAGCGCCGCGGAGATCCATCCCGCCAGGCGCGGCTCGGACGACTTCATCCGGTCGGGACGCGCATAGAGGAACGAGGCCCCCGGCCCGCCGCAAAGCCACTTGTGGCTCCCCGCCACCAGGTAGTCGATCCCCCACGCCTTCACGTCGAACGGCACCACCCCGACCGTCTGGTAGGCGTCCACGATGGTCGCCGCCCCGTGCTTGCGGGCGGCCCGCACGATGGCATCCACGTCCTGCAGATAGCCGGTGACGTAGATCCCGTGATCGATCAGCACGGCCAGCGTCCGATCGTCGATCGCCTCGACCATCCGTTCGGTCGGAATCGTCTGCCCGTCCGGACTGTCCACGCGCACGGCCTCGATCCCCGGCTGGCGCTGCCAGAAATAATGGTTGGTCGGGAAATTCTGGCGCGTGTAGACGACGCGGTTTCGCCGTCCGTCCGGCCGAAGGCACGAGGCGACGACCCCCATCAGGATGGAGACGTTCTGGTGGAACATCACGGTGTCCGGTTCGGCGCCGAACAGGGCTCCGACGATGTTTCCCCATTCGAGCACCTGGGGGAACCACTTGTGCCAGGCCTCCTGGCCGTCCCGGGCCCATTCGTCCGCGTACTGGGCCAGGCTCTCCCGCGCCGAGCGGGGCATCGCCCCCATGGAGTGGCTGAGCAGATAGACGGAATCGGCAAGGATGGGGAACTCCTTGCGAAGCTCGAGGAGATCGGACTCGGGGTCGACGGCGGGATCGACTTCGGCGGGCATGCGGCGGGTCTCGCGGGGCCTCGGGCCGCGGGCGGGCGGACCGCGCCGCGGCACGCCCCGGCCGGACCCCGACAGCCTATCGCGCCGTCGCAAGCGCCTGCAAGCCTTTCGCGCGGACGCCGGCATCGTCATGGGGTCGGCCTGCGGTAGACCCGGACCAGCAGCGCGGCGGAGCCGGGCGGACCGGCCAGCGTGACCCGATGCCGGCCGGCCGCCAGGTCGACGTGGAAGGTCGCGGCGTCGGTCGGAACCACTCCGACTGCCTTCGGAAATGCCACGGTGGAAGAGCGCTTCGCCTCCGCCCAGCAGGTCTTGAGCGGCCGCCCGTCGATCCCGATCGCCAGGGCGAACAGGGTCGAACCGGAGGCCGGGAGCCCGATTTCGCTCCGCGCAACCACCTTCAGCTCGGCGGGACCGGTGACTTCCAGCGTCAGCGTTCCGGAAGACGGAATCCGGGTGCACGTGTAGGGCTTCCCACGGCGCAGGAGTCGCACGGAGTCGGCGGGCGGAACCGGCCGCAACCGGGTCCATTCGGGCTTCGGCGCGCGCGGGGGGGGCTTCGTCTCCCCATCCGCGCACGCCAGCGCGGCCAGGACGGCTGCAGGCACGATCAGGATGGCGGGAAGTGTCCTCATCGCGGTACTCCCTCCTCGAACACCTGGAAAGCGCACGCCGGGTGGGACCCGCGGGGACGAAGCATCTTACCGGGAATCCCGAAGGCACGAAGGGCGGGGGGGCGAACGTGCGAGCGGGGCCGGGTCGGCCTACCGCCCGAGGGCTTCCAGTCGGGCCCGGAGGCGCTCGACTTCCCGGCGGACGGTCTCGCGCTGCGGCCAGTCGGGCGATGCCGCCGCAAGGGCAGCCTCCGCGTCGCGCAGGGCCGCGGAGAGCCGCTCGCGCGCGGTCGCGGGCGCCGCGCCCGCGAGCCGCTCGAGGAGCTGGGCCCGACGGAACCGGAGTGGAGCATTCTCGGGATCGAGCAGCACGGCCGAATCCAGATCGACCAGGGCGCCATCGAGATCTCCGAGGGCCTCGCGCGCCTGACCGCGCAGGGCCGGCGCCTGAGGATCCTTCGGGGCGGCCGAGACGGCCCGGTCCGCATCCTCCCACGCCCCTTGCCAATCGCCCTGCTCGTACCGGATCTCCGAGCGGGACAGGAGCGCCTCGAGGAGGCCGGGAGCGCTGTGGAGGGCGTGATCGAGGTCGCGCAACGCCCCCTCCCGATCCCCGGTCATTCGACGCAACCGGCTTCGATTGAACCGGGCCGCCGGATGGTCGGGCGCCAGGGTCAGGGCCCGCTCCAAATCGGCTGCGCCGCCGGCGACATCTCCCAGGTCGCAGAGCAGGCGGCCGCGATTGGACCAGGCGGGTGCAAACGTCGGATCGGACTCGATCGCCCGGTCGAAGGACTCCCGGGCCGCGCCCGCATCGCCGAGCTGCATGTACGCCACGCCGAGGATGTTGAACGCCTCACGATTCGCGCCGCCGGTCTCGACGGCGCGGAGCAGATCCTCGATCGCGCCGCGCAGATCGCCGATTCCCAGCTTCCCCGCCCCCCGATACCGAAGCGCGTCCGCGCGCCCGGGCTCCAGCGCCAGGGCGCGATCCGCATCCTCGATCGCGCCGCGCGGATCCCCCGACATCTGTCGCGCAGCCGCCCGATCGGTCCAGGTCCGGGCATCCCCAGGCGCGCATTCGAGGGCTTTCGTGTAGTCCTCGATGGCCGCCGCGAGATCCCTCCTTTGATGGCGCAGCCGGCCTCGGTTGTACCAGCCGTTCGCCTCGCGCGGTCTCAGCACCGCCGCCCGTCCGTAGTCGGCCAGTGCGCCCTCCGGATCTCCCGTCTCTTCGCGCAAGGCGCCACGCAAGATGTACGCGAGGGCGAAACTCGGCGCCGCCGCGATCGCGCGATCGCAGTCCTCCCGCGCCGCCGCGGGATCCTTCGCCGCGCGACGGAACAAGGCCCGCCGGTAGACGGGTTCCGGCTCCCCGGGCGCGGCCAGTACCGCCGCGTCCAGGTCCGCGATCGCTCCCTCCGCGTCCCCGGCTTCGGCGCGAATCGCCGCGCGGTCCAACCTCGCCACCCAGTCGCGGGGGTTCGCGGCCAGCACGGTATCGAGATCCTTCAACGCGCCCGGCACGTCTCCCCGACGCCGGCGCAGATTCGCCCGCCCCGCGTAGGCCGGCGAATGTTCCGGATCGATCCGGATCGCCTCCGTGAAGTCCCCCTCCGCCCCGGCGTCTTCGCCGCGGCGCAATCGCATCACGCCCCGTTGAACCCACGGCGCCGGATCGCTCGGATCGACCCGCATGGCGCGCGCCAATTCGGCTTCCGCTGCCTCGAAGTCTCCCTGCTCGTACCGGGCAACCGCCAGCGTCAGGCGCGGAGCGACGAGGGACGGTTCGAGCTCGAGCGCCCGGTTCAAGTCCGCGATGGCCTCCACGGGCGACCGCGCAAGCAGCCGCAATCGGCCCCGGTTGAGCAGCGACTCCACGTGCCGGGGGTTCAAGGAGATCGCCCGCTCGAGGGCGTCCAATGAACCTTCGCTGTCGCCGCGCTCCTGCAGGAGGTTGGCCTGAACGAACCAGGCGTCGGGGCGCAGCGGATCGATCTCCAGCGCGCGTTTCAGATCCTCGAGCGCCCCGTCGAAATCGCCCCGCGTCATCCGTCCGACACCGCGCCAGAACAGGGCATCCGCGAACCCCGGCCGCCGCTCCAGGGCCGCGCCGGCGTCGCCCTCCAGCCCCTCGGGGTGGGCCAGCCCGCGAATCAACAGGAACTCCTCCGCCAGGTCGCGACCTTCCCACTTGTCGAGCATCGCCGCGCAGTACTCCCGCGCGTCCGCTTTCCCGACCACCAGCGCCCATCCGCGCGCCAAGTCCAGGTCCATCTCTCCGGTCCTGCCGCCCTTCACGGCCGAGTCCACGAGCGCCAGCGCGGCATCCACGCGCTCGCGCGCCCGCTGCAGTCGTGTCGACGCCGCCCGGGAAGTGAAGCGCTCGAGGACCGAACGCTCGATCCACAGCCTCGCCTTTTCCAGCAGACACGGTCCGTGCGCCGGATCGAGCGCCAACCCTCGGTCGTACGCTTCGAGCGCGGCCGGCCCGTCACCGGACACCTGGCGGACGCGGCCGACGACCCACCACCCGTCCGGAGATTCCCCGGAGCGCTCCATCTCCTCTGCGCAGGATCTCGCCAACCGCTCGTATTCCGCGCGCTCGCGGTCGGTCAGGCGCCAGTCGCGGCGGTACGAACGCAGCCGGAGCCGGTGCAGCTCCACGGCCGCGAGGTGATACACGGCCGCCGCCGCCTCGCGCGCCCGCGCCGCGCGCGTCTCCGACTCCATCCGTTCGCGCTCCGCCGCGAGGCGCGCGGACGCCTCTTCGCGCAATCGACGCAGGTTCGCGTCCCCCGGATCGATCCCGGACGCGCGTTCGAACGCCTGCAGGGCTTTCAACATCCTCCCGGCCGCCTGATGTTCGAGCCCCTCCCGCAGCCACGCCGCCTTGAGCCGGGCCGTGGCCATCCGGGTCCCGAGCACGTACGAGCCGAAGGTGAGCGCGACCAGGACCGCCGCCGCGGCCGGGATCGCGACCGCGCGCCAGCGCACCAGCCAGCGCCAGAGCCGCAAGGCCGCAGAGGGGGACCGGGCCAGCACGGGTTCCCCGCGCAACCAGCGCCGCAGCTCCTCGCCCAACTCCCGGACGCCGGCATACCTCCGTCCCGATTCTTTCTCCAGCGCGCGCAGGCAGACCGCCTCCAGATCGACCGGCAGGCCCGGGCGTACGGAACGCGGCGCGCTCGGCTCCTCCCGCTCGATGGCCCGGAACACGTCCCAGGTCTGGCGTCCCTCGAACGGCAGGTTCCCGGTGAGGATCTCGTACAGGATCACGCCGAGGGCCCAGACGTCGCTGCGCGGACCCACCGCGGCGGCGTCCCCGGCGGCCTGCTCGGGGCTCATGTAAGCCGGCGTGCCGAGCACCTGGCCGGTCTGGGTCATGCGGGCGCGCCCCGCGCCGTCCCCCTCCTCCGGCTCCAGGAGCACCTCCTTGGCCAGTCCGAAGTCCATCACCACCGCCCGGCCGTCGCGATCCACCATCACGTTGGCGGGCTTGAGGTCGCGGTGGATCACCCCCTGCTCGTGGGCGTACGCGACCGCCTCGACCGCGTCGGCGAGAAGCGCGACTTCCTGGCGCAAGCGCGCGGGGGTGCAGGCCGGGTCCGCGACGCGCGCCTGCCGCCCTTCGGCAAGCACGGCATCGAGGGTCCGCCCTTCGATGAAATCCATGGTCAGGTAGCGCCGACCCTGGAGGGCGCCCACGTCATGGACGCGGACCACGCCGGGATGTCGCAGGCGCGCCGCGAGTCGGGCTTCGCGTTCGAATCGCGCGCCCGAATCCGGGCCGCCCCACTCCCCCTCCCGCATCATCTTCAGGGCGACCGTCCGCTGGAGCTCCTCGTCCCACGCCTGCCAGACGACCCCCATCCCGCCGGCGCCGAGAGAACGGGTAAGCCGGTAACGCCCGAACACGCCCCCGGACTCCAGCGATGGGGGGCCGGCGACCCGGGCGCCGCCGGCGCGGGTGGGGAGCTCGCCGGGCTGGCGCTCCGCGCTGTAGGCCCGCGTGGGCCCGGGGTCCGGCGCCTCCGCAGGCATTGGCCCGGGGCGGGCGACGCCGGGAGGGCCCGCGGCGGAATCGGGTGCGTCCTGCCGCGAGGCATCGGGAACGGCTGGTGGAGGCGGCGTGCGGGGAGAATCCATGCCCGTCAGAGTACGCACCGGGGCCGACGGCCGCAAGCGCGAATCGATCCGGCGGTCTACTCGATCGTCAGTCCGGAGCGAATCTCCCACAGGAGCGGGAAGAACTTCTTCTTGAGCGTCGTCTCGAGGTAGTGCACGCCGCCGGCCCCCATCGCCGAGTAGCCGGTTTCCGAGAGCTTCTGGAACAGCTTCTCTCCCGTCCCGGGACGGGCGCCGATCATCCGCTCCGTCATCAGGATGTGCCGGCTGCGCCAATGCGCGACCCGCTGGTCGAACTCCACCAGCGCATCGGTCAGCCGCCGGAGGCCGTCGCCCGACTGCCCGCGTTCAATGCGCATCAGGGTGTCCCGCAGGGACTCCTCGGGCTCCACGGCCAGGTGCTGCTCGGACAGGAGGCGGAGGAAGGCATCCCATAGCGACGGCTCCCCGAGCCGGCGCCGCAGTCGCTCGACGCTGGCATCCTGCGCGAACAGGGCGAGGAACCGCGGGTCCTTCGCCCCGGCCAAAAATTCGATCTCCCGGAACTGCAGGCTCTGAAAGCCGCTCGCCGGCCGCAGCCGCTCCCGGAACTGCAGGAAGTCGTACGGACGCATCGTCTCGATGACGTCGAATTGCTGAACCACGAGCCGGAAGATCTCGTTCACGCGGCGCAGCAGGTGCAACGAACCCTCGATGTCGCAATGGAGCATGGCGGCGCGCGCCGCCTCGAGTTCGAACAACGCCAGCCGGAACCACAACTCATAGACCTGGTGCACGACGATGAACTGCATCTCGTCGTGGTGTTCGGATTGTCGTTCCTGCAGGGTCAGCAGTTCCGGGACCTTGAGGTAGCCGGTATAGGAAAGCTCGCCCGTGGGGCCGACGTGAGACATGAGCGCCTAACTCCTTTTCAGTCTGGCCCGATCGACCTTCCCCAGGTGAGTCCGGGGCAGCGCCTCGACGAACGTCACCTCACGCGGGTACTTGTACGGCTCGAGCGTTTCCTTCACGAACGTTTTCAATTCCTCCGCCAGCGCGGGCGCCGGGGCCCGGTCCTTGAGCACGACGAAGGCAAGCGGCTTCGTCAGGCCGTTGGCGTCCACCACGCCGACCACGGCGCACTCCTTGACCGCCGGGTGCTGGAGCAGGCAGTTCTCCACCTCCTGCGGGGAGAGCCACTTGCCCGCGACCTTGAGCATGTCGTCCCCCCGGCCGCCGTAGGTGACCACGCCGTTCGCGTCGCGCCGCACCAGGTCGCCGGTCACGTACCATTCCCCCCGGAACGCGGCCGCGGTCCGGTCCAATTGCTGCCAGTAGGCGATCGCCCGGGATCTACCGCGCACCCACAGGGCGCCCACCTCTCCCGGCGCGACCTCGCGCCCCTCGTCGTCGCAGACCTTGATCTCGAACCCCTCGACCACGCGGCCCAGGGTCCCCGGCGTCACGTCCCCCGGGCGATTCGTGATGAAGATGTGCCACATCTCCGCGGTGCCGAGGCCGTCGAGCAGTTCCACGCCGAAAGTCTCTTTCCAGCGGCGGTACAGCTCCGCGGGCAACGCCTCGCCGGCGCTGGTCGCCAGACGAAGACTGGACAAGTCCTGCGCCCCGGCCTCGGGATGCGAAACCATGTGATTGACCATCGTGGGGACGTGGATCAGGATCGACGGCCGATGCGCGCGAATTCGGGCGAACAGGACCTCCGCGGTGCACCGCTCGGGAAACAGGGCGCAGGCGGCGCCCACGGAGAACGGAAAGAACAGATTGGAGCCGGTGGCGTAGCCGAAGAACAGTTTCGGCACGGACAGCGTCACGTCGCTCTCTCGATAGCCGATCGCCCCCTTGGCGTACAATTCAGTGGTGTTGGCGAAGGAGGCATGGGTCTGGACCACCGCCTTGGGACGGCCGGTGGTCCCGCCGGAAAACAGCCAGATTGCCGGATCGTCGCGATGGGTCGGCTCCTGGACGAGGCGGTCGTCGGCGCGGGCGGCTTCCTGTTCCCACGCGACGTGCCCGCCGGCGCGAGCGGCCGAGCCGTCGGGGTCCCCCACCACGATCAGGTTCTTCAGGTGTCGCGACCGGCGCGCCGCGGCAGCGAACGGCTCGAGAGTCTCCCGGTGCACGAACGCCCACCGGGCGCGGGTGTATTGGAAGAAGTAGTCGATCTCCTCGGCCTTCAGGTTCGGGTTGACCATCACCACGACGGCGCCGATCTTGAGAATCCCGAACAGGGCGCCGACATACTCCGCACCGTCCGGCAGGGCGATGATGATCCGCTGTTCCGACTCCGCCCCGAGGCCGCGCAGGACGTTGCCGAACCGGTTGGCGAGCGCCTGCACCTCGCGATAGGTCAGACGGCGATTCTCGAGCAGGAGCGCGGTCTTTCCGCCGCGTCCCTCGCGCACGCGGTCGTCGAGGAGGTAGTCGGCGAGGTTGAATTCCTCGGGGGGAAAGAAGGGCATGGGCGGCCTCCTGCGGTGAATTCGCCGGAAGGTAGCACACCGCCGGGACGCGGGCAACCATTCCCGCCGGCGGGAGACTGGACCGGCGACCCCGATTGCCGTATAACGAACGCCCGCATCCCGCCGTGGAGGGCTGATCCGTGACCGACGTGCCCCGGTTCGCCGAATTGACCTGGGAAGAGGTGCGCGCCCTCGACCCCGCCCTCGCCGTGGCGCTGCTCCCGGTCGGCGCGGTGGAGGCCCACGGGCCGCACCTGCCGCTGTCGACGGACGTGGTGATTGCCGAGGCGATGGCGCGCGCGGGGGCCGCGCGGCTCGCCGCGCGGGGTCTGCGGCCGCTCATCCTGCCGAGTCTGCCCTACACGCCGGCGACGTTCGCGGCCGCGTTCCCCGGGACCGTGTCCCTGCGCCCCGAAACCCTCGTCGCCCTGCTCGTGGACGTGGCCCGCTCCCTGGCCGCGCACGGAATCCGGACGCTCGGAATCGCCAACGCCCACCTCGATCCGACCCATCTCGGGGCGCTGGACGCGGCGGCGCAGGAGATTTCCTCCGCGGGGGGCCTGCGGGTCGCCTTCCCCAACCTCTCCCGAAAACCCTGGGCGCTGCGACTCACCGACGAGTTTCGGAGCGGCGCCTGCCATGCCGGGCGCTTCGAGGGGTCGATCGTCCTCGCCGAGCGGCCGGACCTGGTCGACGAGACGATCGCCGCCGGATTGCCCGCGAATCCCGCCTCCCTGTCGACGGCGATCCGGGCCGGGAAGCGGAACTTCGCGGAGGCCGGAGGACCGCGCGCCTATTTCGGAGACCCCGCGGCCGCCTCTGCGGACGAGGGTCGCCGCACGATCGAGGCGCTCGGCGCCATTCTGGAGGAAGCCGTCGTTGCCGCGCACGAGAACCGCTAGCCCGCCCCCGCGCGTCGATCCGGAGCGCGCGCTCCGAATCGCGCTCCGACTGGCTCGCGCCGCCGGCCGGGCGGCCTTGAAGCACTTTTGCAAAGCCGGCCTCCGCATCGAGCGCAAGCCGGATGACAGCCCGGTGAGCGCGGCCGACAAGGCGGCCGACGCGGTGCTCCGGCGCGGCTTGCGCCGGGCCTTCCCGGGACATGCGGTGGTGAGCGAGGAATCGCCTCCCGACCGGGGCGACGGTCGCCACGTATGGATCCTCGACCCCGTCGACGGCACCCTGCAGTTCATCCGCGGGCTTCCCCACTGGTCCGTCCTCGCCGCGCTCGAGATCGACGGCGAGGTCGAAGTCGGGGTGATGGACTTCCCGGCCCTGCGCTCGACGCTGTGGGCGAGGCGCGGCGGCGGCGCATTCGAGAACGGAAAGCCGGTCCGGGTCAGCGGGCGCACCTGGGACGAGGCCTGGGTGCTGCACGGGCAGGCGGGGCGGTTCTTCCGCAGCCGGGCCGCCCGGGCCCTGCGCGCGCTGTCGGACTCCGCCTGGGTCTGCAGCGGGGGGTTCCAGGTCCCGATCTGGGCCGCGCTCGCGCGCGGCCAGATCGAAGGCTTCTGCGAAATCGGCGCGGAAGTCTGGGATCGCGCCGCCCCGTCGGTGATCATCGAGGAGGCCGGCGGCGTGTTCACCAATCTCCAGGGGCGGCGCACCCACCGGGGGCCGGGCGCCATCGTCGCGACTCCGGGCGTGCATCGCCGCATGCTCCTCGCTCTCCGGGGAGGAAGCAAGCGCCCATGACCCGCCGCCGCCCCTTTCGCTGCGACATCCCGATCCGCTTCGGGGACATCGACCAGGCCGGGGTCGCCTACTTTCCCACCCTCTTCAACCACTGCCACGTCGCCTTCGAGGAGTTCTTCAGCCGCGCGCTGCGCATCCCCTATCCGCGCGTGCTCCTGCAGGAACATCTCGGGTTCCCCACCGTCCACATCGAGGCCGACTTCAACCGCGCCCTGAAGTTCGGCGACCTCCTCGCCATGGAAGTCGCCATCCTCCGCATCGGCCGATCCTCCGTCACGTTCCGCTACCGGGCGTACGTGCGTCGCACCCGGACCCCCGCCTTCGAGGTCCGCTCCACCACCGTGTGCATCGACATCCGCACGTTCCGGTCGGTGCCGGTCCCCCCGCGATACCGGAAACTCTTCCTGGGGCACGTCGTGACCGCCCCGCGCTGAAGGAGGCCGCCATGCCGGTTCAGTTCCGCGTCTTCCGCGCGACCTTCATCTCCTGGAATTCCCTGCTCGACCAGGCGGCCCGGTTCGCCGGCGAACTCGGACCGGAACGGGTGATTTCGATCTCTCATTCCTCGGACCACTCCGAGGGGCTCGTGGTGGTCTGGTACTGGAGCAAGAATTCGGACTCGGATCGGCCCGCGGCGGGGGTGGCGAAGTCCGCCGGCGGCGATCTCCCAGCCGACCCGGCGCCGCCGCAGGATTGGCGCTGCGGGCACTGCGGCGAGCGCAATCCCGCTCCCTTCCCCTCCTGCGGGGGATGCGGGAAGGCGCGCGGCGTGGTCTGAGCGCCGGCGGACCGGGAGTCCCGCCCGCCCCCGGGGGATTCGCGGGGGGGGGCGGCACCCGCACCGCTCACTTGACGGCGTTAAGTTTTAGACCTAAACTTTCCGTATGACACTCGATGGCAAGACGGCGGTGATCACCGGCGGCGGGCGCGGCATCGGTTCCGCGGTCGCCCGCGCGTTCGCGCGGGCCGGCGCGACCGTTCTGGTCGCGTCGCGGACCCGCGCCGAAATTGACGCGGTCGCGCAGGAACTCCGCGCGGCGGGGCATCGCGCCTTCGCCCACCCTTGCGATGTCGCGCGCCCCGCGAGCATTCGCGCCCTGGTCCGGGCCGCGACCCGCCGGCTCGGGCGGGTGGACGTGCTGGTGAACAACGCCGGCATCGCCCCCTCCGCGCCGATCAAGTCGATCACCCTCGAAGACTGGGAGCGAGTCCTTTCCGTCAACCTGACGGGCACGTTCCTGTGCACTCAGGCGTTTCTGCCCGGGATGGCGGAACGCGGCTGGGGGCGCGTGATCAACATCGCCTCCGTGGCGGCCCGCACGGGGGGACCCTACATCGCCGCCTATGCCGCGTCGAAGCACGCGGTGCTGGGGTTCACGCGGTGCGCCGCCGCCGAGGTGGCGACCCGGGGCGTGACCGTGAACGCGGTCTGTCCCGGATACGTCGACACCGACATGACGGAGGCCTCGCTGGCGCGCATTTCCCAAAAGACGGGAATCTCCCGGGAAAAGGCGCTCGAGGTCGTGCTCGCGCAGAACCCGCAACGGCGATTGATCGGCGCGGACGAGGTCGCCTTCCTGACCCTGATGTTGTGCGCCCCGGAGGCGCGCGGGATCAACGGCCAAGCCCTGGTCGTCGACGGTGGAGGTTTGCTCGCATGACGCTGCAAGCCGTCAATCCGGCGGAACTGGGAGCCCCCCGAGGCTACTCCAACGGGATGCTCGGCCCCGCCGGCGGACGTCTCCTCTTCGTCGCCGGCCAGGTCGCCTGGAACGAAAATCAGCGCATCGTCGACGCGGACTTCGCCGCGCAGTTCGGCCAGGCGCTGACGAACGTGGTCGCCGTGGTGCGCGAGGCGGGCGGACGCCCGGAGGACGTCGCGCGCCTGACGATCTATGTCGTCGACAAGGAAGAGTATCGCTCGCGACTGGGCGACGTGGGACGCGCCTATCGGGCCGTCATGGGCAAACACTTCCCCGCCATGGCCCTCGTGGAAGTCCGCGGCCTGCTCGAACCGGGGGCCAAACTCGAAATCGAAGCGACGGCGGTCCTGCCATGAAATCCGACAAGGTGGGGGCGGCCATCTGGATCCGCCTCGCGAAGTGCTATGGGCTCGTGCTGCGCGAGATCCGCAAGCGCCAGGCCGGCAGCGGCCTGACGCTGCCGCAGTTCGACGCGCTGGGCCAGTTGCACCGCCACCCCCAGGGGATGACGGCCGGCGAACTTTCGCGCGCGCTGCTCGTGACCGCCGGCAACGTGACGGGCATCGTCTCGCGCCTGCGGGCGCGCGGGCTGGTCGAACGGGCCGCCCACCCCTCCGACGGCCGCGTCAGCGTGTTGCGGCTCACCCCGGAGGGAGTGCGCATCACGCGCCGGGAGATGGCGCGCCAGGAGCGGCAACTCGACGAGATCCTCGCCGCCTTGCCGCCCCCCGAAGCGGAACGCGTCGTCGAAGCGCTCGATGCGATGCGACGCGCCGTCGAACCCGGGGAGTAGGCGGCCGCCGCCGCCCATGACACGGAGGATCCCATGCCCCTGTCTCCGCACTCCTTCCGCTGCCAACATGACGCGAAGACGTCCCTCGTCACCCTGACCCTCGACCGCCCCGACCGGCTCAACGCCCTCACGTTCGAGGTCTATCGGGAACTGCGCGACACCTTCGTCGCTCTGGACACCGAACCCGGCGTGCGCGCGATCGTGCTGACCGGCTCGGGACGGGGGTTTTGTTCCGGAGGGGACGTCGAATCGATCATCGGCGCGCTGTTCGAGCGGGACTACCAGGGCCTGCTCGAATTCACGCGGCTCACCTGCTCGCTGGTGGCGGCGATCCGGAAATGCCGTCGCCCGGTGGTCGCTGCGCTCAACGGCACGACGGCGGGGGCGGGGGCCGCGATCGCCGCGGCGTGCGACTTCCGCATTGCCGCGGAGACGGCGAAGATCGCCTTCCTGTTCACGAAGGTCGGCCTCGCCGGCGCCGACATGGGGGCCTGCTGGCTGCTGCCCCGCCTGGTCGGGATCGGCCGGGCCACGGAACTCCTGATGCTCGGCGACTTCATCGAGGCGCGGGAGGCCGAGCGAATCGGCCTCTACCATCGCGTGGTGCCGCCCGAGAAAACGCTCGACGAGGCGCGCGCCTGGGCGGAGCGGCTGGCCCAGGGACCGTCCTTCGCCCTGGAGATGACCAAGGACCTGCTGCAACGCGAAGCCGACATGGACCTCGCATCGGCCCTCGAAACCGAGGCCCAGGCGCAGGCCGTCTGCATGCAACACCCGAACTTCCGGGAGGCCTACGAGGCTTTCCAGGCCCGTCGGCCCGCGCGGTTCACCTAGGGGGACCTGGCCCATGCCCGACCCGCATCCGGTGCGCGTCTTCCTGGAAGAGCGCCACCTGGCCCTGGCCGCCGACCTGCGCGCCTGGTGCGAGCGCGAGTGGGCGACCCTGCCGGCGCCGGAGGACGACGCCGCGGCCAGGGCGCAGGCGCGCGAGATCCTGGGCCGTCTCGGCCGCGGCGGATGGCTGGCGCGCGCCCTCGGCGACCCGGCCGGGGACCTCGCCGACCCGCCCGACGTCCGCGCCTGCGTGATCTCGCGCGAGATCCTGGCCTGGTTCTCCCCCCTCGCGGATGCCGTCTTCGCCCTGCAGGCGCTCGGCTCCATGCCGATCCGGATCGCGGGCACGGCGGAGCAGAAACGGCGCTGGGCCGCCGCCGCCATCCGGGGCGAGGCCATGGCCGCCTTCGCCATGACCGAGCCGGAGGCGGGATCGGACGTCTCCGCCATCCGCACGGTCGCGCGCGGGGACGGCGGGGACTGGGTGATCGACGGCCGCAAGACCCTCATCTCCAACGCTGGCATCGCCGACTTCTATACCGTTTTCGCGGCCACGGATCCGGGCAAGGGAAACAAGGGCCTCAGTTGCTTTCTCGTTCCCGCCGACGCGCCGGGGTTCCGGTTCGTCCGGCCCCTGGTCCTCGCCGCGCCCCACCCGCTGGGGGAGATCGCCTTCGAGGGCTGCCGGGTTCCCGCCGCCGCCCGGCTCGGCGACGAGGGGCACGGCTTCAAGGTGGGCATGGCCACGCTCGATCCGCTGCGCGCGACGGTGGCCGCGGCAGCCTGCGGCATGGCCGGTCGGGCGCTGGCGGAGGCCGTTGCCTACGCCGCGCGGCGCGCGCAATTCGGCAAGCCCCTGGCCGAGTTCCAGTCCGTGCAGCAGAAGCTCGCGCGCATGGCCACCGACCTGACCGCCGCGCGCCTGCTGGTCTACCGGGCCGCTTGGGAAAAGGACCGCGGCGCCGAGCGCGTGACCCTGGAGTCGGCCATGGCCAAGACCTTCGCCACCGAGGCGGCCCAGCGGATCGTCGACGACGCGGTGCAGATCCTGGGCGGCATCGGCGTTCTGGCCGGCAACCCGGTCGAGCGGCTATACCTGGCGGTGCGGCCGCTGCGCATCTACGAAGGCACGACCGAGATCCTGAATCTGGTGATCGCCGGTCATCTCATGAAAGGCGCCGCGGGCCGCGTCTGACGCGCACCCGCCCCCCTCGCATGTGGCATCCTCCCGAACGCATCAAGCATCCCGTCCCCGACACCCGCTGGCCGACCGAGGCCGCGGCCGCGGCATCCCGCTGGTTCAGCGCCGTCCAGCTCGGCCCGGTCTCCCTGGAGCAGCGCACCTGGGTGCCGGCGATGGTCCCCTGGCGCTCGACCGAAGAGGGGTTCGTCACCGACGACGTGCTGGACTGGTACGAGCGCTTCGCCTGCGGCCGACCGGGTGCCCTGGTCGTGGAGGCGACGGGCGTGCGCGACATCCCGAGCGGGCCGCTCTTGCGCATCGGACACGACCGGTTCCTTCCCGGACTGTCCGCCCTGGTCGATCGCGTGCGCCGCGCCAGCGGCGGTCACACGCGCCTGTTCATCCAGATCATCGACTTCGTCGGCATCAAGCGCCGCCCGGAAAAGGACAAATTCTTCCGCCGCTTCCTCGAAATCACGGATCGCCACCGCGCGACCGTCGGCGGCGGCGTCCGGACCGACGAACAAGTGCGCGAGCTCCTGCTCTCCATGCCCGACGAGCGCCTCGCGGAGGTGCTGACGGAGCGGGAATTCGAATCGTACCGGATGGGATGGCGGGAACGGGTGACCGACCTCGACAAGCCGCACATCCGCGACCTGCCGGCCACGCTGCCGGGGATCTTCGCCGCCGCGGCCCGCAGGGCCGAGCAGGCGGGATTCGACGGCGTCGAATTGCACTACGCGCACGCCTACACGATGGCCTCCTTTCTGTCGGCGCGCAACGACCGCGCCGACGGCTACGGCGGCCCCCGCGAACACCGCGTGCGGCTTCCCCTCGAGGTCTATCGCGCGGTCCGTTCGGCGGTGGGCCCCGGCTTCGCCGTCGGCTGCCGATACCTCGCCGATGAGATCATCCCGGGCGGCAGCGACGTCGCGGATGCCGCCTGGTTCGGCGTCGAGTTCGCCCGCGCCGGCATGGACTGGCTCTCGCTCTCCCGCGGCGGAAAGTTCGAGGACGCCAAGCAGCCCCGCATCGGCTGGGCCGCCTACCCGTACACCGGCCCGAGCGGATACGAGTGCATGCCCACCGTCCTGTCCGACCGGAAGGGCCCCTTCGGCCGCAATGTCGAGGCCGCCGCCGCCGTCCGGCGCGCGATCCGGGAGGCCGGCGCCCGGACCCCGGTGGTGGTCTCGGGCGGAATCCAGTCGTTCGAGCAGGCGGAGGCAATCCTGGCCTCCGGGTCCGCCGACATCGTCGCCGCCGCCCGCCAGAGCCTCGCGGATCCCGACTGGTTCCTCAAGGTGCGCCTCGGCCGCGGGTCGGAGGTGCGCCGCTGCGTCTTCACCAACTACTGCGAAGGCCTGGACCAGATGCACAAGCAGGTGACCTGCCAGCTCTGGGGCCGCCTCGGGCTCGATCAACCGGGGGTCAAGCGCGCCGAGGACGGCCGACGTCGGCTCGTCGCGCCTCCCTGGGAAGAGAGACCCGGCGAGGCGGACCTGGACGCGAGGCTGGCGCCGCCGAATCCGGGGAGTTGACATGCACTCACGCCGAACCTCCGGGGTCGCCGCAACCCTGGCCGCCGCGACCGGACTGCTCATCGCCACCGCCCTGCGCGCCGAGGACCCGCCCACGAAAGTCGTCCAGAGCCCGGGCGGCTACTGGTCGATCACCGTCCCGGCGAACTGGTCCGCGCAAGCGGGCCCGGAGGATCCGAACTACCTCGAAACGCAGATCCTCGCCGCGCCCCCCTCCGAGTCGCAGCCGTGGATCCAGCTCCAGGTCCTCAAGTCTTCCCCTCCCCTGGAGGTCCTCATCGAGAACGTGCGCGGCGGACTCCGCCAGCGCGGCATCGCGCTGGAGAAGGAATGGCGCGATCCGGTGAACGGACGGGCCGCCTGGCAGTTCGAGTGGATCCGCGTCGACGAGCAGGGAAACCGCCTGCACATCCGCCAGGGGATCGTCGAGGCCGGCACGCGACGGGTGGTCGCCACCACGGGGTTTCCCTTGCCCCCGCCCGAGGGTGCGCTGGCCGGCTACCAGGAGGTCCTCTCCACGCTCGAAATCGACGAAGGGTCGCCCGCGGCCGCGACCGACCTCGCCTGGCGCGCGTTCGAGGAGGACGGCCTGCGCATCGAACTGCCGGCCGGGGGCCGGCTTTCGCGCGCGGAGGACGGGCTGGAAGTCGCGTTCGATGAACTCGGGGTCGTCTTCGTCGCCACCTGGCGGCGGACCTCCCTGGGCACCGGCGCCCTCCTGCGATACGACCTCGTGGATTCGCCCCGCAACGACCCCGAGGCTCCCGCCTTCGAGGTGCTGGAGACGCAGGATGGGCCGCTGGGCGGTCAGCCCGCCTCGCGCAGCCGCTTCTACGTGAAACAGCAAGGCGTCCGCGCCATGACCGCGACGATGGTGTACCGGGAAACCGGGCCGGGCGAGGTGTTGAAGTACGGATTCTTCCGCCTGGGAGAGGTTCCGCACCTCGATCTGGCCCGCTGGGAAGGCTGCCTCGATCGCGCGCAGGCCGTCGCACATTTCGCCCCCGCGCCCACGAGCCCCCCTGCCCTCGGCATGAGGGTGGACGTCTGGGCCGGATCGGCCTCGGCGAAGCTCCCCGACGGCTGGGAGTCCTCCCCGGCGTACCCCCCGCGGCCCCTCCCGGGAGCGCCCGCCCCGCGCGAGTCCCTCCTCTGGGCCGCGGAGCGCAGCGGGGACCTGGGCGTCCAGTTCGAGACGGGACGCTTCGCCGGCGGGCCGTCCGACTATCAAGCCTGGCTCCAGTCCGCGCTCCTCCGCCTGCGCCACGCGCCCTCGCTTGCGCCGGCGCGCGAAACGACGGTCGCGGGGAAGCCGGCGTGGCGGTTCGCCGGGGAGTACGGCCCACCCGCCGACCGGTGGATGCTCGAGGCGGTGGTGATCCTCGAGCAGGAGACGGCTCGTTCGATTCACGCGCGGTACCCGGTGCGCGCGCGAGACGTCCTCGGCGGCCTGGTGGACCGGGTTGCCGCGACGCTCGAGTGGAAGCGCTGAACCCGGGCGGCGCGGCGATTCCCGATCAGCGGGCACGGCCGTCCAGGATCGCGTCCCACTGGGACGTTCCGTGCGTCGCGCCGCCGCGCGCCGCGTCGGACAGGCGGAACAACCGCTCCCGATGCTCGCGGTCGGGCTCCCGCGCGGCCATCTCCGCCAGGAACGCGGCGTCCGATTCGGGGCTCCGGCCCATGAGTCCCAGGCCGTACGGCGCCGCGCGCAGCAACTCCCGTCTCACCTGGGCATCCCCGGTCTCGCCATAGACCGCGAGAAACCTCGCCCGCGCGCGCGCCAGGGCGCGGTCCCGCTCTTCGACGCTGTTCCCCCCGGGTCCGGCGGAACCCGTTCTCGAAGCGACCGAAGCGATGGCATGAGCGATGTCGTCCCGCAGCGCCGCGTCGCCGGCCGCTTCCCAGCGGCCGAACATCTCCTCCTCGTCGCCGGAGAGGAATGCCGTCATGCCGAGCAGCGACAGGGCTTCGCGACGGCCCTCGCCCGGCGGAAGTCGATCGACGGCGGAGCGAAACGCCTCGACGAGTTCGGTCGGGCAAGTCATCGCATCCGCGGCCAGCGATCGGGCCAGGGTCCCGATCACGGCCGGTTCGGACTCGGCGCGCACGGCCTCCGCCAGGGATCCGGCCCAGGAATTCGGCTCGCCGGACTGCGTATCGATCCGTATGGCCCAGGCCGCCGCCTGGCGACGCGCGGCCGGACTTCCTTCGCGAAGTACCGCCATCACCCGGTGGCCCTCCTCCGGCGGGAGCGAGCGCAGCGCCCCCGCGCGCACGATCTCGCCGATCACGGGAAGCAGCCCGGCATCGGTCTCCTCGACGAGCAGGCGCATCGCCTCCAGAGCCCCTGCGGGACTCTCGCCCAGCGACGACCCGAGAAGCCAGGCGACCTGCCAGCGCTCCTGGTCCGACAGGCCCATCATCTCCACGAGCTTGTCGCGCAGCGGCCGCTTGGAATATACGAGGGCCATGGACGGCTCCATGCCGTCGAAACGGGAAAGCCGGCGCCGGGCCTCCTCGAGTTCTCCCTCGAGCTTCCCGATCTGCGCACGAGCGGCTTCGAGGGGATCGCCGCCCGCTTCCGGCAGCGGGATCTCGGGCGCGCCCGCCTCGGCCCACTCCTCGGGGATCACGCGCGGCAGTCGGGTCTTCCGCTCGAGATCCTCCCGCTCCCGCCTCCATTCGGCTTCGCGGGCCTGCCAGGCGGCTTCGCGGACCTGATCCCGCCGGGCGAGCCAGGCGAGCCCGACCAGCGAGAGGACGAGCAGCCCGGCGAGCGCGGGCACGGCCGCGCGCTTCACTGCGCCCCCCCCGCCGCCTGCTCGTAGGCGGCGATGAACTCGGGATCGCGACGCCGGAGGTTCTCGTGGTCGATGCGCCCGCTCCGCGTCATCAGTTTGTACGCGAAGGGGTATGGGTCGAGGTGCAGGTGGTCCTTGGCGTTCTCGAAAAATCGCAGGCTGTCCTCCGCCGCAGCCTGGAGATCCTCGACCACGGGCCGGCGCACGCGCTCGAACTCGGCCAGCGCGCCGGTCGGATCCGCGATCCGATCGAAGCATCGCGACAGCTCGATCGAATCCTCCAGGGCGAGCTTGGTCCCCGAGCCGATGGAAAAGTGGGCGGTGTGCAGGGCATCTCCGAGGAGCACGACGTTCTCGTACCGCCAGCGCCGGTTCTTCACCAGGATGAAATTGATCCAGCGCGAGGCGTTCGACAGCAGCGGCTGGCCGTCGAGATCGGGTCGGAACACCTCGCCGAGGAAGGCGCGCGACTCCTCGTCCGTTTTCCGGTCGAGACCGGCGCGAACCCAGGTGTCGTCATTGCACTCCACGATGAAGGTGCTGCGGTCCCCGCAGTACTTGTACGAGTGCGCCATGAAGACTCCCGCGGGGGTATCGCGGAAAGTCAGGGTGAGGCCGTGAAACATCCGCGGCGTGCCGTACCAGATGTACTTGTTGCGCGCGGGCACGAGCAAGGGGCCGAACCCGGCCGCCCATCGCTGGCGCACGGTGGAATTCACCCCGTCGGCGCCGACCAGGACGTCCGCATCGCGCAGGGCGTCGACGTCGCTCACGGCGGACCGGAAGCGCAGGTCCACCCCGAGCCGTTCGCACCGCTGCTGCAGAATGTTGAGGAGGCGGATGCGGGCGATGCCGGTGAAGCGGTTGCCCCGGATCGTCACCTTGCGGTCGCGGTGGACGACGTCGACGTTGTCCCAGGTCGCAAACGCCCGCAGGATCTCGTCGTGCGTCTCGAGGTCGTTGTCCCGAAGGTACGAAAGCGTCTTGTCGGAGAAGACCACGCCCCAGCCGAACGTGTCGTCGGGGGCGTTGCGTTCGAAAACCACGATGCGGTGCGCGGGATCGCGCTTTTTCATCAGGAGCGCCAGATACAGTCCGGCCGGTCCCCCGCCCACGATGTGGAACTTCATCCGTCACCTCGCCCCGCCGGCGCCCTGCTGCCGGACGAGACAGCCGAGGCGCCACAAGCGCTCGAAGTAGTCCTTGCCGGGGCCCTTGAGATCGGGCAACACGCGTTCGAGCGACTCGATGCACTCCACCAGCAGCGAACGTTTCTCCTCCGGCAGCGCCTTCTTGCTGCGCAGGTAGTAGGCGACGCAGCCGGCGGTCTTGGCGTCGAGCTTGATCAGGTTGACCCCGGAGATTTCGACGCCCGCGCAGTCGGCCGGAAAGGCGGCATCCGACTGCTCTTCCCACATTTTTTCGATCGCTTCGTGTCCGGTCATGACAACCTCCCCGGGAATTCTACCACCCGCCGCCGAACCCCGTCGCGGATTTCATGCCGGCAGGTCGTGGGGATCGTGGCTGCAGAGGATCGTCAACTCGCCCGGGTGCGACCGCTGCAGGCTCCGCAGCCGCTCGCGGCTTCCGGCGCGCGCGGCGCCGTCCGACTGGACCAGGCGCTGGAAGAGCGCGAGTCCCCACGGGCAACGCGGACGATCCAGGTCGATTTCGCGATGGTGGAAGTAGGCATCGCCGGCATGAAGGATCCAACGGTCCGGAGCGCGCACGGCGACGCCACAGTGACCCGGCGAGTGGCCGGGCAGCGGGAGCAGGACGACCTCGGCCGGGAATCCCTCCACCCGGCCGGCCGTCTCCAGACCGAACCACGGCGCCCCGCCGCCCCGGTGAAGCACCCAGTCCGGGCCGTGTTCCCAATGGACCGGCTTGTAGCGGAACCGGCCGCGCAAGGTCCGGCGCGACATGGCCGCCTCGTGCTCACGCTCGGAGACATGGACGCGCGCCCGCGGAAAGTCGGATATCCCGCCGGCATGATCGAGATCGAGGTGGGTGAGAACGATGTGACGGACGTCGTCGCGCGAGAACCCCAGGCGCTCGACCCTTCGGGCGGCGGTCTCCTCGGGATCGAGACGGGGACGGGCGACGTGCAGGAAGTCGAAGCCGAGCCGGGAGCGCGGCGATCCGATGTCGCGAAGCCCGAGCCCGCTGTCGATCAGGAGGAGCCCCCCGTCGCACTCGACGAGCAGGCAGTGGCAGACCAGCCGGATGCCCCGGCTCCGGGAGCGAATGCCGGCGATGGCCGCCCCGACGGGCGACAGCGTGGCGCAGTTGAAATGGTGCACGCGCATCGCCGCAGAGTGCCGCCGGGACTCGCCCCTGTCAAGCCCCTCCGCTACGACTCGCCTTCCGGGTCGAAGACACGGAGCACCACGGGGCGTCCCACGAGCACGGGCAACCGCGCGATCTGGTCCACCGCCCGGCGCAGGACCCGCTCGGAACAGTGGTGGGCCAGAATGGTGACGTTCCCGGTCTTGGGTGACGCCGCCTCCGGGTCCCCGGTCGGCGCCGCGGGATAGGGGTCGGCGGTCCCGGTTCCCCCCCCGTACCGCCCGCCCGCCCCCGGATCGCATTCGCCCCAACCTCCGACGGCGCTTCCGATCCTCTCCCCGCTTCCCGGCGCCGCGCAGCCGACGAGTTCCCCGACCGAGGCGCGGATCTGCACCCGCCGGACCGCCGGGACCTTCACCAGCGCGGCGGACGCGTGGCGGATCGAGATGCCGTGGTTCCCCAGAATCGTCGTGATCAACCCGATCACGCCGGGCAAGTCCCGGATCGGGAATCGCAGGTACGCCTCGCACGCGGACTCGAACCGGAGCGGTCGCGGCTCCGCGGCCGGCGGCGGGAGTCCCCCCGAGCGGTCCAGCGCGGCATCGATCACGTCCGCCAGCACGGCGGTCGCCGTCGGACGCGCCCCCGCGCCCTTCCCTTCGAACATCATGGCCCCGATCGCCTCCCCTTCGACCAGCACGGCGTTGTTCTCGTCCCGAACGGTCGCCAGGGGATGCGTCTCCGGCAGGAGGACCGGCTCGACCCGCAGCTCCAACTCGCCGCCGAAGTCCCGCGCCCGCGCCAGGTGCTTGATCACGTAGCCGAGGTCGCGGGCGGCGCGAACGTCCTCGAGCCCCAGACTCCGGATCCCCTCGACCGGGACCTGCTCCGGCAGGACGCGCGCTCCGAAGGCGAGTTCCGACAAGACGACCAGTTTCTGCGCCGCGTCCACTCCGTCCACGTCCAGAGACGGATCGGCCTCGGCGAATCCGCGTTCCTGCGCCCGGCGAAGCGCCTCCTCGAACGAAAGAGCGTCTTCCGCCATGCGGGTGAGGATGAAATTGCACGTGCCGTTGACGATCCCGGACAACCCGCGGATCGTGTCCCCCACCAGTCCCTGGCCCAATGCCCGGAGAATCGGCAGGCCGCCGCAGACGCTCGCTTCGAATCCGAGCCGCACCCCCCGCGCCGCCGCCAGCCGGAAGAGGTCCGGCCCGGACTGCGCCAGCAGCGCCTTGTTGGCCGTGACGACCGGCTTGCCCGCCCGCAGGGCTCGGGTCACATAGTCCCGCGCGGGCTCCACGCCGCCGATCAATTCGACCACCACGTCGACATCGTCGGCCTCGACCACCTGCTCGACGCGGTCGGTGATCCGCGAACGCTCCACCGGGCGGGACTTGCGCAGATCGCGCACCAGGACTCGCTGAATCTCCAACTCCACTCCCGACCGCGCGGCAAGCCGGCCGCGATTCTCCGCCAACAACTCCGCCAGTCCGCTCCCCACGACGCCGCAGCCCAGCAGGCCGAGACGGATCCGTTTCGTCGCCACGATCGCACCTCTCCGAACCGTTCCCCGGAAATCACCTCGACCGATCGCTTACGCCCCCGCCGTCACGCACGCGGCCACCCGAACGCCGGCGAGCGCCTGCTCCAGGTCGAGCAGGAGGTCGCGTGCGTCTTCCAGTCCCACGCTCAAGCGGACCAGGCCGTCGGGAATGCCGTTGCGCCGGCGCACCTCCGGCTCCACGCTCGCGTGGGTCATCGTGGGCGGATGGCAAAGCAGGGACTTCACGGAGCCCAGCGACTCGGCCAGCGTGAACAGTCGCGTCCGCTTGGTGAAGCGCTTCGCCTCGTCGACGTCGCACCGGAGCTCGAAGGAGAGCATCGCCCCGAAGTCCCGCTGCTGCGCGCGGGCGATCGCGTGTCCCGGATGCGTCGCCAACCCCGGGTAGAAGACGCGCGCCACCTTCGGGTGCCCGGCGAGGTACTCGGCGATCTTCCGCGCATTGGCGCAGTGGCGGTCCATGCGCACGCCCAGGGTCTTGATCCCCCGCAGGGTGAGAAAACAGTCCTGGGGGCCGGGGATTGCCCCCACCGCATTCTGGAAGAACCGCAACCGTTCCCACAACTCGGGATCCCGGACCACCAGGGCGCCTCCGATCACGTCGGCGTGGCCGTTCAAGTACTTCGTGGTCGAATGCACCACGATGTCCGCCCCCAGGTCGAGGGGGCGCTGCAGGTACGGAGTGGCGAACGTGTTGTCGACCACCGTGAGCGCGCCATGCCGCTTCGCGATCCGGGAGGCCGACGCCAGGTCGGTCACCTGCAGGAGCGGATTGGACGGGGTCTCCAGCCAAAGGAACCGCGTCCGCGGCGTGAACTCCCGCTCGATCGCCTCCAGGTCCGTGGCGTCGGCGAACGAGAACTCCACGCCGAACTTCCGGTAGACCTTTGTGAAGATCCGGTACGCCCCGCCGTAGAGGTCTCGACAGGCCACGACATGGTCGCCGGACTGCAGCAGGTTGAGACCGGTGTTGATCGCCGCCAGACCGCTGGCGAACGCGAGGCCGTGCGTGGAACCTTCCAGCGCCGCCACGCATTGCTCGAGTGCCTTGCGCGTCGGATTCTCCGTGCGGGAGTAGCTGAAGCCCTTCGTCACTCCGGGCTCGATCTGTTCAAACGTGCTGGTCTGGTAGATCGGGAAGGTCACCGCGCCGGTTTCCGGGTCGTTGGGCTGGCCGGCGTGGATGGCCAGGGTGTCGAACTCGAAGCCCATGGAAGCCTCCTCTCCTGCCTTCGTTATCGGCGAATACCTGGACTCGTTTGGCGGACAAGCGATCATCGATGCGGATGCATCATTCGCGATCCTGTACATATGTCGGTGATAACGGAGCATATGTACGCTATCACGAACTCGATGTCAAGGGGGAATCCGGCGGGGAAAGGAGAAATTTCCCGATCGGGCAAGTGGGGCGGCGCCCGGAGAGCAACGCCGGGGCCCGCCCGGGAGAGGGCGGGTGCGCACCGCGATCGGCCGGCGCCGGTGACGATCCGCGGCGACGGAGGGGCCGCGACGCGGTTCGGGTCGGGGCGCCGCGACGGGGGATCCGGCTAGCGGGTCGACTTCACGATCCGGCCGGTGGCGTCGACGAAGTCGATCAGCCGGACTTTCGCGATCAATTGGTGGACGCCGATGTCGCGGTCCGCCTGGGGGAGGATATCCTCCTTGGAGTCCGCCACCGAGTAGTAGATGCGCACGCGACTGGCGGGACTGGAGGCGAACCCGGCGAGATCCGGGACGCGCCCGGTCGGGATGCCGGTCCCGCTGCCGCCGGTGAGGACCGCGCGCAGGGTACTGAACTCCTGGCCCGACTGGACGAGGCACGGGCGCAGGAGCGACCCGGCGACGTCGATTTCCACGAACGATCCGCTGGACTTCTGGTCCCCGTCCGGGGACTGGTTGACGAACTCGGTCACGTAAACCTGCTGGGCGACCGACGGGGAGACGGCGCCCACGCCGAAGAGCTGGCGCACCTGCTCGAGGGTGCGGGACGCCGCGGCCGCGTCTCCCTGCAGGGGGGTTGCGGACTTCCGGATGGCCGAGAATTCCTCTTCCTCCGTACCCACCTTGGCCTTGTAGCCGGGATCGACGGTGGCGCGTTCTTCCGCCGAGATCCACCGGTCTTCCCACCAGACCGGAGCGGCGAGCAGTTCTTCGGCGCCTTCAATCAGGGCGGCGCCGCCGACGCGGACCATGCGCGTCTCGGTCTGCTCATACGCGGTCATGGTGCCGCTCAGACGGCGATCGAGGAAGGTCCAGCAGTCCTGAACCTTGTCCGGCGCCGGCTCGGGCCGCTTTGCGGGGTCCTTGCCCTTGCACGTGACGCAGGTGATCTTCCCGCCGTCGATCGACTTGTTCATGCGGGCATCGGGCCGGACGGCCGTACTGTGCATCCGGCGCGCCTTGCACCGCTTGCACAGGATGTTTCCCCACCCGTCGCATTCCTTGCAGGGGATCTCCTCGGTTCCCTTCGAGGACATCCTCTTACGTACGCCGTCGCCCCCGCAGCTCTTGCAGTCCTTGGCCCCCGGCCCCTTGCACTCCGGGCAGGTCACGTGGTGGGACCCCTTGCACGTCTTGCAGGGGATCTGGCTTTCGCAGTACGCCACGACGTCGGCCACCGTCCGGCCCAGGATTTCCTCGACCCGGGGGCGCAAGCCGCTGCGGCGGCCGGTTGCGAAGGCTTCGATCGCCTCCTCGAACTTGAGATCGCGGACGTGCTCGATCCCGCGCAGGAGGTTGCGGTCGTCGTCCTTGAGCACCTGCTGGACCGAATCCTTGACCTGCTCGAATCGTTCTGCGCAGGCGGGGTTGTTGGGGTCCGCCAGCAGGGCCCGCATGTAGAATTGCGCCGCCCGGTACCGGTCGTTTCGCTGGTTGAGGTGATAGTCGCCGAGGAACAGTTGTCCCTCGGTGTAGAACTGCTGCGGATCCAGGGCCATTGCCAGCGACACCATGCGCAGGCCGAGGTCTTCGCGCTTGATCTCCTGGAGGCACCACTTCCCGGTCTCGAGATAGCGCGCCGGGTCCGCGGGCGTCAGCGCGTGCAGGCGCTCGCCCAGGATCTCGACGTTGCTCTTCTGGCGCACGATCTCGACCACGTCCTTGCGCGGGATGGTCATCGAGCCGCGGGCCATTTCGACCTTGATCTCGTCGTCGGTCTCCGAGACGATGCGCCCGTCGAGGGTGCGTCCGTCCTTCAGCTTGATCAAGTCGGCGTGCGCCCGCGCTGCGGCCGCGGCGGCGATCAGGCCGGCCAAGAGGAGGACCGTGAAACGGAATGCGGCAGGGCAAGTCATCTCCGTCTCTCCCAACGGTGGTCTTCGGGGCTCTAGGGGCGCAACGACGGGTCCGCGGCGATCAGGTGGAGGATCTCCACCAGGGCGGTGATGCCGTTGCGCAGCTGGTCGAGCACGGCCGACGCCTTCAGCTCGCGCTGTTCGAAGCGTCGTTGGATGGCGCGTTGCTGCTCCTCGTACAGCTTGCGGCGGTCCAGCGTGCTGAGCAGCAGGTCGGCGGTCTTGACCGAGAGGTAGACCTCGCCGCAAAGCGACTGCAGGCCGTTCTGGGAGAAGTCCCGCTGCACCCGGCGGAGGGTCTGGATCCGCTGCAACTGCTCCTGCGTGCTTTGCGCGTCGGAAAGGACGGACACGAGCAGACTGAGGAGCGAGCCGACGCCGCCGGCCCGGGCCGCCGCGCGCATGTCGGTCGCCATTCCCGCGTCGACCTTCTGCCGGATCTCCTCGAGGAGGCGGTCGAGTTCGTCGGCGCGGGCCTTGGACTCGTCGCGCCGGCGGATCACGATCGCGAGCGACTCGGAGACCTCCCCGAGGACGGTGATCCAGTCCGACATGCTCTGTTCGAGTTCGGCCTCGAGATCCTCCCGCCGGCGGTTGGCCGTGGGCGCCGTGGCAAGTCGTCCGAACAGGGCGTGGAAGCTCGATGCCGACTGCATGGAACGTTCCACGTTTCCCGCGAGCACGGCGGTGAGGGCGTTCAGCGCGTGCGACCCGGCCGTGACGTAGTCCCAGAGGTAGGGATAGGGCAGGGCCTGCGTCGCGAACCGCGGCACGACGTCCGCGCAGGTCTTGAGCGCGTAGGAATAGACTTCCTTGTCCGCCACGACGCCGCCGGTTTCCATGATTCCTCGGGCCCGCTCGTGGCGCACGCCGAACGGAACGGCCTCGAGGTATCGCCGCATGGCATCGGCGGCGGCGGACTCCTTCTTGAGGGTTTGATACGTCAGGCCCAACTCGAAGAGCGCCTCGGGGTCCTGGCCGGCCGCGTACGCGGCACGCAACTCACCGAGCGCCGCGAGCGGATTGCCCGATTCGCGCAGGGAGATGCCGAGCTGGAGTCGGGCGTAGTAGGACTGCGGCGACTGCGCCAGGATCTCCTTGAGCCGGCTCACGCAGCCCGCGGCGTCCCCGGCCTCGCGCATGCGGCGCGCCTCGATCGCGCGGAGTTCCGGGTCCGCGGGCGAACGGGAGAGCAATTCCTTGATCGCGGCATCCGCCTTCACCTTGTCGGGCATGGCCGCGCTGGCCAGTCCGATCTTGAAACCGACCAGCGGAAAGGCCGAGTTCAGGCTGCGCAGCTCTTCGAACGCCGTCTTGGCCTCCTCCGGCCGGTCGAGCAGGAGGAGGGCGTTGCCGACGCGATCGAGGATCTCGGGGCTGCGGTTCTGCGTGAACGCATTGCGCAGGAAGTTGATTCCCTGGTCCGGTTCGCCGGCCTGGATGGCGAGTTGCCCGGCCAGCATCGACACTTCCGCGTCGAAGACCTGGAAGATCAACTGCTTGGCGACGACATAAGCCTCCGCGTCG
Source organism: uncultured Planctomycetia bacterium (assembly GCA_964632945.1). Classification (GTDB taxonomy): domain Bacteria; phylum Planctomycetota; class MHYJ01; order WSZJ01; family CAZWCX01; genus CAZWCX01. Next base: position 55,433 of record CAZWCX010000017.1, read on the forward strand.
CGCCCGAGCTTGTGCAGCGAGATCGCCTGGATCTTGCGGGCTTCGGTCTGTTGGGCGTCCGCGGCGGCGATCTGTTCCGCGTACTGGAGCGCTTTGTCGTACACCCCCTGGGCGAAGTAGAGCGTGGTGCGCTTGAGGTCGAGGTTGACCGAGCCGGGGACGCGCTGGCTGACGCGTTCGATCAACTCCAGGGCCTCGACGTATTTCTTCTGGTCGATGAGGATCTGCGCCAGGCGGCCGGCGATGTCCGCGTCGTCGGGCCGGGCCTCCAGCACCTTGCGAAACTGGGCGGCGGCCTCCTCCTTGCGCCCGGGGATCTTGGACTCGTAGAGGTAGGCGAGCATCTCGTTGGCGTCGAGCAGGTCCGGCCTGGTTTCCAGCGCCTTGCGGTACCACCGCTCCGCTTCCTTGGTGTCCTCCAGGCGCTCGGCGGCGCCGCCCAGGACCAGCATGGCCGGGGTATGGTCCGGCTTGATCGAGAGCGCCCTCTCCATGGCCTGCAGCGCTTCGCGGTTCTTCTTCAGCTTGAAGTACGTCACGCCGAGTTCGTACCACGCCTCGAGAAAATCGGGCTTCTTCTGCGTCGCCTGACGGAAGTAGTGGGACTGTTCCTCGAGCTTGACGGTCTTGTCGATGCTCCCCATCGTGCCGTCGTCCTGGACGGCGAGCATGCCGCGGTGGAGGTCGGCGGCGCGCCAGGCGCGGCTGCCCGCCCCGTCGGCCGCGGTCCCCTGCGAGGCCTTGCCCAGGTCGTAGTAGTACTGGGCGTCGCGCGAGATGTGCAGGTAGAGATAGACGATGCCCACCACCCCGAGGATCGCGGTTCCGCCCCAGAGGAGGTAGGGACGCAGTTCGTGGTAGAGCGAGTACTCGCTGCTCGCGAGCACTCGACCGCCGCTGCCCGAGGCCATCCCGGCGAGCCGGCGGCAGGACTCGCGCACGCAGCCGTCGGACTTGCGCATGCAGTCGTCGTGGTAGAAGTCGCCGCAGTGCTCGCAGGACTGCCGCGGCATCCCCTCGCGAATGTCGACGCCGCAGAACATGCAGCGGACGCCGGGAGGCGCCTCGGCGCGACGCGCGGCGACGGGCGTGGGCTCCGGCCCGGGCCGACGGACCGCGGGAGGAGTCGCCTTGCCGGGGGTCGCCGGCGTGGGCCGCGCGCTCTTCACCGGCGGAGCCGGGGGCCGGGCCGGTCGCGCGGGCGGGGACGCCGGGACCGGCGCGGCGTTCACCTTGTCGAGCGGCAGCAGCAGGTCGTCGATCTCGACTTTGAACGGCGTTCCCGGCGACGGCGAACCGGTCGCGTGGGCGGGCGAATCGAGCAGTTCGAGGTCGTCCCCCGCCGGCGGCGACGCGGCGGCCGCCTTGATCATGTCGGCCTGGCCGGCGGTGATGAAGTCGCGCTTGATCAACACGTCCAGCAGGCCGCCGCGCTCCCGCCCTTGCTTGATGTCGTTCAGGCAGCGGGCCACCTGGTCGTCGGTCGCCAACCGACGACCCGTGACGAGCTTCGCGTGCTGCAAGTCAAGCGGCGTGGTCATGGTTCCCCTTATACGGGTCCCGCCGGGGGGACTCAATACTTTATTCCGGTCACCCGATGCAGACGGTCGAGGCGCCATGACGTTTCCTCCACGAGAGACGCGGCATCGGAATTGCAATCCCCGTGCCCGTGTACGGGGAGACGGGCAAACCCCGGAAAATCGCCCGGAGGCCGCAGGTACGGCGCGCCTGCGTCCCTTCCGCCGGCCGAGAGGCGGCGGTCCACCGCGCGCCGGCCTGCTACCCATCGGCGCACTGCCCCGGGATGGGGCATCGCACCGACCGCGGCGCGGGCCGTTGACAGCCCGGGAGGCCTTTGCCATGATGAGCACCATGGAAGATCTGATCCTGATCAAGGCCAACGGCGAGGTCGGACTGAGCGGCCTGGGGGACAGCGCGCGCCCCGTCGTCATCCTCCTGCGCCTGATCGACGAGGCCCTCCAGGTCCGCGCCACCGACATCCACGTCGAACCCGAGGGGGATCGCGCGGTCGTCCGTTACCGCGTCGACGGATTCCTCCGCCCCGCCGCGGCCTACGAGCCCGACCTCGGACGCAGTCTGCTCCAGTGCGTCAAGGTCCTGTGCGACATGGACATCACGCGCAAGCAACGCTTCCAGGACGGCTCGTTCCGCGCGCGCAAGTCGGGCAGCGAGGTCGACTTCCGCGTCTCGGTCATGGAGGAGGTCGGCGGAGACAAGATGGTCATCCGCATCCTCGATCGCGTCGTCGAAGAAAACCTCCTGGAACACCTCGGCATGCGCGAGGAACTCGTGGACACCCTGCGGGGGTTCACGCGCCGCTCCCAGGGGACCCTCATCGCCACCGGCCCCACGGGCGCGGGCAAGACCACGACCCTCTACGCGCTCCTGAGCGAAATCGACCGCAGCCGCCGCAACGTGGTGTCGATCGAGGACCCGGTCGAGTATCACCTTCCCCTCATGACCCAAATCCACATCGACACGCGCCAGGGCATGACCTTCGCCGCCTCCCTGCGCTCGGCGCTGCGACAGGACCCGAACGTGCTCATGGTGGGCGAAATCCGCGATGCCGAAACCGCGGACATCGCGCTCCAGTCCGCCCTCACCGGGCACCTCATCCTCACCACCACCCACGCGAAGGACGCCATCGGCGCCCTCTTCCGACTCGTCGACCTGAACATCCCCCCTTATCAACTGGTCACGTCGGTCGACCTGATCCTGGCGCAACGCCTCGCGCGCAAGCTCTGCGAGTCGTGCAAGCAGCCCCTGGCGGTGAAGCCGCGGTACTTCGAAATGCTCGGATTCCCGGCTCCGGGGGTCGAAATCGTCTACCGCGCCAAGGGGTGCCCCGCGTGCGCGGAGACCGGGTACCTGGGGCGGACCGGGATCTACGAACTCTTGCAGATGAACGACCCGATCCGGGACGCGATCCTGCGCAAGGCGCCGGAATCCGAACTCCAGCAGCTGCAGAACTCGGGCCCGTACCCGCGGATGATCCACGACGCCATGCGCAAGGTCGAGCAGGGCGTGCTCAGCATGGAAGAGGTATCGCGCGTGCTCGCGTAGGGCGCTCCCCGCGCGCGCGGCGGGCGGGACCGGCCTACCGCGCGGGCTCTTCCGGGAGCGGCCGCGGTCCGTCGAAGGCGCTCATCGGCCAATCCGGTCGCCCCAGCGCGTGCAGCTGTCCGCGCCCCTGCGGCGCGCGGAAGAGGCCCTGCGGCGTGTCGGCTTCCACCCACCAGGTCAGGCTCGACCGTATCGCCCCGATTCCCTGAACCGGCAACCGCCAGAGCACCGCTTCGTAGCCCCGCCCCGGCTCGCCCCCGACCGTCCCCTTGGGCCCTCCGCGAGTGGTCCACCGTCCGTCTTCCATCCGCGTCTCGATGCGATGCTCCTCCTTGCCGTCCTGGTCGACGTCGAGAAAGAGCCGATAGGTGGCCGAGGGATCCCAGTTGCGCTCCAGGGCCATGCGCACCGTCAACGTCCGGGCGGGCACGCCTCCCTGGGCGAAGCCGTCGTCGAACGAGACCGCCTCGCGGATGAAGCCGCGCGTGTCCTTCGCCCCGCCCCAGCATCCCGTGGCCGTCGCCAGCAGCGCCAGCGCCGCCCACCCGCCGATCCAACGCGTCCCGACCATGGACCCACCCTCCTGCCAGCCCGTCCGTCCTACCGGGGCACCTCGATCCGGTCGCATCCCATGTACGGCCTCAGGGCCGCCGGGATCACCACCGAACCGTCCTCCTGCTGATGATTCTCCAGCAGGCAGATGACCGTCCGGGGCAGCGCCAGGCCGCTCCCGTTCAGCGTGTGCGCGAAACGCACCTTGCCCTTGTCGTCGCGGAACCGGATCATCGCCCGCCGCGACTGGAAATCCTCGAAATTCGAGCAGCTCGACACCTCGAGCCAGCGATCGGTCCCCGGCGACCACGCCTCGATATCGTACGTCTTCGAGGACGCGAAGCTCATGTCGCCCGTGCAGAGACGCAGGACCCGATACGGAATCTCCAGCCGCTGAAGCACCGTCTCCGCGTTGGCCAGCAGCGACTCGAGCTCCTCGTACGAGGACTCGGGCGTGGTGAACTTGACCAACTCCACCTTGTCGAACTGGTGCACCCGGATGATGCCGCGCGTGTCCCGGCCGGCCGCACCCGCCTCCTTGCGAAAACAGGCGGAAAAGGCCACATACCGGATCGGCAGTTGCGCGCCCGGGAGGATCTCCTCTCGGTGCAGGTTCGTGATCGGCACTTCCGCCGTGGGAATCAGGAAGTGCTCGTCGCCCACCCCGTACATGTCGGCCTCGAGCTTCGGCAACTGGCCGGTGCCGACCATGCAGTGGCGGAGCACCATGTACGGCGGCAACCATTCGGTGTAGCCGTGCTCGCGGCCGTGCAGATCCAGCATGAAACTCACGAGCGCGCGCTGCAGACGGGCGCCGTGATGGCGCAGCAGGATGAAGCCGGAACCGGAGATCTTGCCGCTGCGCTCGAAATCGAGGATCTTCAACTTCTCGCCGAGATCCCAGTGGGGCAACGGCTTGAAGGAAAAGGCGCGCTTCTCGCCCCACTCCCGGGCCACCACGTTCGCCTCGGCGTCCGCGCCCACCGGCACGCTCTCGTGCGGCACGTTCGGAACCCAGAGCAGCGTCTGCTGGCGTTCCTCCTGGAGCAGGCGGTCCTTTTCCTCCAGTTCCTTGATCCGGCCGGCGACTTCCTTCATGCGCGCAAGCAGGGGCGCCGCGTCCCGTCCTTCCTTCTTCGCCTTCGAGATTTCGGCGTTGGCGTCGTTCCGCTCCTTCTGCAGCCCCTCGACCTCGGTGCGCAGCTTTCGCCACTGGGCGTCGAGATCGAGCAGCTTGTCGAAGTCGACCTGGGCTCGCTTGTTCCGGATGGCGGCGCGAACGCGCTCGGGATCGCGCCGGATCAGCTCCATGTCGAGCATGGACGGACGGTCCTCCTGGGTGTCATGGGGCGGAAAGATACGGTCTTATACCGGAGAGGCTCGGCGCAGTTCAAACCATAGTTCACCGCGACCGGCTCGTCCCCGGCGACCGCCCGGCAACATCGACCGCCGGGATCCGGAAAACGGCAGATCAATCCGGAACCGGCGCGTCCGCAGCATGGAGTCCCGCCAACCGGTGCAGATTCATGTTCTTCAGCACGATCAGCACCGTGCGGGAGACGCGGATGTCGACCGCCTTCCCGCGATCCTTCGCCTTCTTCAGGAAAAGGAAGAGGCAGGCGATCTCGGGACTCTGCAAGTACGCGACCCGCGTCAATTCCAGGGTGACCAGCGACTCCGGGCACTCGAGCAGCAGGTCACACTGGCGCTGAAACTCCGGGTCATTGAACTTGGGGTCCTTCGACACGTGAAGCACGGCGTTCTCGATCCGATACTTCGGCGGCGGCGGCGTGGCCGCCTGACCGGACGAGGAGGTCGATTCGGTCATGCCCCGGCGATCTCCCATGCAAGGTCTGGAGAATCCCCCATCCCGACCCGGTGAGGTCCCTCTCCCCTATCGGCCAGATCCGGCCGTAGGATGCGGCCCCCCCCCGAATTCCGGTCGATCCGAGTTCCGGGGACCCGCCCCCGGCGATCGAGGTCGCGCAGGTATCTCCTGAATCCTTCAGACTTACGCTTGACTTTATTCATGAGTTCAAGTAGCGTTTTACGCCTTCGTTGCCCCCGGGGCGAGGATGACCCGCCGGGGGATGGAACCCCAACCCGACCCGCGGAGAGGAGGAGGCCAGCTGATGTTCCTCAACGAGCGACGCTACAAAGTACGCCATCGACTCGACGGTTGCAAGGGCAAGTTCTTCGACCGGGGAATTCTCAGCAAGCTCGGGCTGGGAAAGTACTTCGAGTTCAAGGCCATCGATTGGTGCGCGACCGGAATGAAGCTGGTCTCCCATGCCCCGATCGACCTGCTGGCGCACTACACCTTCGCGATTGCGGACGGCTCGGGGAAGACGGTCAAGGTCCCGGGCCGCGTGCTCTGGGCCCAGCAAGTCAAGCTCTCGGCATCCGAAACCAAGCCGACGGCGTGGCTGGCGGGTGTCGAGTTCGGCGATCTGAGCGATCGGGCCCAGGATCACCTGGAGGCCGCGATGAAGGCGTACTCCCGCCGCGACATGACGATCCGGCGCAGCCGGGTCAAGCGCTATTACCAGAACAGCACGCTGAACTAGCTCCCGGCCCGTTCCGGATCAAGAACCGCGGACCCCTGCGCGACCGAATCCGGACGGCAGAGCGGCCCGGGTCCTTCCCGGCGGACGGATCCGGCGCCCGCGGGGGCGATCGTCCCTGCGCGCGGGTCCGTGCAGCCGGCGCGCGAGCAGGCCTGGGCGCCGCCCCGACCTCGGGACGAGAGGGTATCGACTGTCCGTCGCCGATCCGAGGATCAACGGGCGACGGCCGTTCAATGCCCCCCCAACCCGCGGAGCATCGGGAACAGAAAGATGAGCAGATCGAGGGCCAAGGCGAGCCCCCCGAACAGCGCGGCCCCGAGGACCGTCATCCACAACATCATGCGGGCGGCGACGTGGGCAACCACCCCTATGGGAGGACGGACGGGACTCGTTCCCAGGAGTTTCGCCAGGCCGAACAGGGACAGCATCATGATGCCGACCATGAGCAAGGCCTGCAACCCCGGGTCTCCCGGCGTCATCAGGAACGCCGCGCCGCCTCCCCCCGCTCCGAGCAGGACCCCCAGGACCGAGGCGGGGGTCAGCCGGTTCTCCATGGGCTTGGCGGTCGGTGTGACGTCGGGCCGCGGCGCGACATCCTCGATCCGCCATGGTTCGCGCGAGCCTTCGACACGGATCGGGTCTTGCCGCGGCCGGTCGGCCCGGCCGCCGCACTTCGGGCATGCGCCGAATCGCGCCCCGTCATAGTGGTCCCCACAACCGGGACACGGCTGCCAACTCACGTCGCTTTCCCTCCGGAAATCAGCGGCCACGGCGCGACGAACCCGATCGCGCCGACCACTCGGCGCACCGGACCCAAGGGTTGCGGCCGAACCGGGCGGTCCTCGCCATTGCCAACCGCCCGGCCATCGTGTACAAGTGAGGAAGCACCTTCCCGTTCCATTCCGGAGGCCGCGATGGGCTCTCAGAAAATCCGGCTGTCCCCGACCGCCCTCGCGGTCGGCCTGGGAATGGTCGCGTGCTTCCTGCTCGCGGTCCCGTTCCTGCGCGCCGAGGGCGACAGCCCTGCCGGGAAGCGGTTGCGCATCCTCTGCTGGGAAAACTACTTCGCCCCGGACACCATCTCGAACTTCGAAAAGGAAACCGGCACGGACGTCGAGATCCAGACCTACGGCAGCAACGAGGATCTCTACGACATGCTGACCACGGGCCTGGTCGGCGTGGACATCATCTTTCCCAGCGACTACATGGTCAAGAAGCTGATCCAGGAAAACCACCTCGCCCGGCTGATCCCGGCCAAGATCCCCAACTTCAAGAACCTCTCGCCGCGGTTCCTCAAACTTCCCTACGACAAGACCAACGGCTACTCGGTCCCCTACATGTGGGGCACGACCGGCATCGGGGTCAATCGCTCCAAGGTCCAGGGACGCGCCGACACCCTGGCGATCCTGTTCGACGAACAGCACAAGGGTCGGATCACGATGCTCGACGACTACCGGACTTGCATCGGCATGGCGTTGAAGTACCTCGGCAAGTCAGCGAATTCCCGCAACAAGGCCGACCTGGAAGCCGCCAAGGAGCTTCTGCTCAAGCAGAAGCCGCTGGTCGCCAAGTACACGAGCGAGGGATATGCGGAGGCGCTCGCCGAAGGAGAAAGCGACCTTGCCCTCGGCTTCAATGGGGACATCCTGTCCGTCCGGCAGAAGAACTTCTCCGTGTTTTACTATGTGCCCGAAGAGGGAACGGTCCTCTGGACCGACAACATCTGTCTGCTGAAGACCTCCGACAAGATCGATCTCGGCCACCAGTTCATTGACTATCTGCTGCGACCGGACGTCAGCGCGGCGATCACGAACGCCACGTTCTTCGCCTCGCCGAACGAGGCGGCGGAAAAGCTGGTGAAGTCGGAGATCCTCCGGGACCGGGCGATTTTCCCGACCAAGCGTATCATGGACAAGAGCGAGTTCCTCGAGAACCTCGGCTCCGCCGAACAGATGTACCAGGACATCTGGAAGGAAGTGGTCGGGGAGTAAGGATCGCGCGGCGCGAGGAGAACCGGGGCGCGCACCCGCCGGGCCTCCGGCGCCCGGCCGGATCAGGCCGGGCGCGGACCGGCGCCCTTGGCGCCTTCGGCCTTGCGCAGGAGCGCGGCGAATTCCGGCAGGGCCCGCAGCGGGGCGAGGTCGGGATCGCCGCGCAACACCTCGAGGCGCGCAAACCCGCCCGCCACCGCGGCGTCCAGCAGCTCCATCGCGCGCGCGTTGTCCCCCCGCTTCACCGCGATGCACGCCAGGTTGTACCGGGGGGTGGTCAAGCTCGGTTGAAGTTCGAGAGCGCGTTCGAGGAACCTGGCTGCGCGCTCGATCTCGTTCAGCTTGACGCAGATGGCGCCGCAATTCGCGTGGTAGGTCGCCTCAGTGGGCTCGAACCGAGCCGCGGCCTCGAAGTCGTCGGCCGCGCCCTTGAGGTTGCCGAGGCGGTGGCGGACCTTCCCGCGCGCATTGAGGGCGGCGGCGCCGTCCGGGGTGATCGCCAGCGCGCGGTCGAAATCCCGAGCCGCTTCGGCCAGGGCTCCCGCTTCCATCTGCACCAAGCCGCGCCGGAGGATCGCCTGGGCGTTCCCCGGATCGCGCTTGACCACCTCGTCGAGGTCCTTCAGCGCGGACGCGCGATCGCCGCCCGCCTGCAAGGCCGCGGCTCGATTGAGCAGGTACTCGCGCGGATCCTCCGCCAGCTCCGCCGCCTTGCCGAACGCCCGCGCGGCCTCGGTGAACGCCCGCTGCGCCAGCGCGAGACAGCCGGCGACGTCATGCGACGCCGGATGCTTGGCGAACCAGCGCAGCAGCAGGCCGGCGTACTTGTCCGCCAACGCCCGGTTCCCCTGGCGCGCATACTCCCGGGCCCGCTTCTCCAGTCCGACCCGGATCCCCTCTTCCGCGCGGCGCAGGACTCGCGTCGCGGCCTCGCGCATGCAGGGCGCGTCGATCTTCGCTTCCAGCGCTTCCTGGCGGGCGTGCAATTCCTCCAGGCTCCCCTTGCGCACGAGGTCGGGCAGGTCCGCGTAGAACGCGGCGAAGGATTCGCCGGCCGGGCACGCCCGGCATCCGGTCTCGATCCGCTCCGGAAAGTCCCCCTCCGGGAAGCCGGCCAGCCCACGCAGGAGCCCCAGCGCCTCCTGGGCATGCGGGCAGAGCGCGCACCCGTCGAGCGCCTCCACGAACGTCCGTCCCGGCTCGAGCACGCGCAGGAACTCCCCGATGCCGAGCGAGGCGAGCGTCTCGCGCAGCTTGCCGTCCCCGGGGACCAGGGTGAGCAATGCGGGCACGCCCACGAGTCCCTGCAGTCCGGCGGCCAGCAGGGTCGCATCGGCGGTCCCGCGCGCCTCCAACCGCGTCAGGTCGAACGCCAGGTTGCAGCCGAACCGGTGCGCCAGGTGCTCGGCCAGGAGGGCGAGTTCCTGAACGGCCACGGCATCCAGGCGTGAGCCGGAGAAGCCGAGCGTCACGGTGCAGAGTTCCTTTCCGAGGGCGATTCGTCCCTCGTGCACGAGCGGTTGGCGGCACCCCGCGCAGGTGAACCCGCCGTCCACGACCTTGGCGCTGAGCGCGGTCTTGCGCGAACAGCGGCCGCAGACGAGCGTGAAATCCCCCTCGGGCGGACCGGGGGCGCGACCCATGTCGGTCTCGATCCCGAGCCGCGGCAGGATTTCCGCGGCCGCCGGCGGGACGAATCCCAGGTCGATCAGTTCCTTCTGGATCTCCGCGCACTGATTCAGGCGCTCCTCGGTGAGCCAGCGCTGCAGCGGCGACCCCTCCCCGCTCTCCCCCGCCGGCCCACGCGCAGGCTCCAGGGCTTCCACCGTCCCCGCGGCCACCGACGCCTGCAAGTCCCCCACCAGCTCGGGATAGCCGGCGTACCGGTTCTCCGGCTTCTTCTCCAACATCCGCGACAGCACCTTGCAGAGCGCGTACGGAATGAGCGAATTGTACTTTCGCGGGGACGGCGGCGGCTCGTTCCGGTGTTTCTGCAACAGCGTGAAAAGGTCGCGCCCGTCGAACGGCGGCCGTCCGGTCAGCAGGAAAAAAAAGGTACATCCGAGGGAGTAGATGTCCGAGCGCAGATCGGCCGGCCGGCCCTCGAATTGTTCCGGGCTCATGTATTCCGGCGTGCCGATGAGCGTGGCGGTGGCGGTGATTTCGGCGGTGTCGTGCGCCGCCTTGGCCAGGCCGAAGTCCGTGATCTTGGCCCGGCCTTGGCGGTCGACGAGGATGTTCTGGGGCTTGATATCCCGGTGCGTGATGCCCCCCTCGGCCGCATGGTGCAGGCCGGAAACCACCTGGAGCATCAGGCGCACGGCGCTTTCCGGATCGAGCGGGTCGTCCCGCTCCACCAGCGTGCGCAGGCCATCGCCGTCGACATACTCCATCACCATGAAGTGGTGGTTGTTCTCGACGCCGGCATCGAACACCGAACGAATCGCCGGATGGGTGAGTTGCGCGGTGAGCTTGGCCTCGCGGAAGAACCGCTGCAACGTGTCCTCATTGGCGGCCAGCGCCGGGAAGAGGACCTTGATGGCAAAGTCCTTGCCGGTGACCTGGTGGCGGGCGCGGTAGACGGTGCCCCAGCCGCCGACGCCGAGTCGCTGAACCAAGGTGCAGCGGGCGACCACGGCGCCGAGCAACTTGTCGTCGACCGGGGCGTCTTTCTCGCCCTGTCCGGCGACCCCCAGACGCGTGCCGATGCCGGACTTGGGATTGCGGGCGCGTCGTTCCCGACGGGCGGTCGTTCCGACCCGGGCCGGCGCGGGCGCGGGCAATCCCGGAGTTCCGGCCGGGGTCGGCGCGGGCGGTCCGGCGGGGGCCGGCGCCACGACCGCGGCCGGTGCGGCCGCCGCGGCGGGGACGGGATGCGCCGCCGGCGCGGACTCCCGCGGCGTCGGCACCGTCAGCACGTGCGCACACTTGCCGCACTTGATGCGGGAACCCGGCTTGAGCGACCCGATCAGGAAGTGCGCCCCGCATTGGTCGCAGGAGAACAGCTCCCGGTCCTGGACCTCGAGCACGCGCGGGATGACGTCGCGCTCGAGGAAGCCGAGCGCCGCGAGGACCTCCCCGATCCGGAACTGCATCCCCTGGACCTCGAGGTCGGCCTTGCGGCAGAGCGCCTGCTCGACCTGCGGCTTGGTGACCTTGCCGAGGCGGATGGCGACCTCGCAGAAGAGCAGGTCGTCCGGTGTGCTCATTCGGGTGCCGATTCTCCGATGGGTCCCGGCGACCGGGGCCGTGCGCCCGGAGGCTCGAGGGAGAGTACCCCGCCCCGCCCCGGAGTGTCAAGGAAGGGGCGGAATCGCCCCGTGGAGTCGGCCCTGCTCCAGTTCCCCGGAATCCATCCCTGCCGGGATGAGGCACTTGCGGAAGGAACGGTCGGTGCGATTTTTCGCGTGAGGATTCGGCCGTGAGCGACTCCCAAGGATGGCTCGCGGGGGACGGGACCCGCGGCCGCGACCGGTCGGACCGGCAGCCTCGCGGCGAGGCCGGCGGTCCCGACCCACCCCGGGTTCGAAGGAGACTCGATCATGGGACACGCGCTGTTTTGGCTCGCACTGCTCGCGACTTCGATCACCTGGGCGGCCTGGATGGCGTCGCGGGCCGCCCGAAGTTCCACCCGCCTGCTCGGCGCGCTGGGCGCGCTCGCCGGTTTCTCCATCCCCTTCGCCTTGGGCGCCGGGGCGACGGTGGGGCTGGCCTGGCTGGGAGAAGCGGGCTTCCGCATCCCCTGGCTGCCGGTGACGGCGGCCTGGACGGGCGCCTACCTGCTGGGGGCGATCGGCATCGGCTGGGCGGCGATCCGGCGGTCCGCAGGGGGCGATTATCCCGCGGCGGCAACCTGGTCTCGCGGCCGGCTCGCGACGGCGACTGGGGTGGCCGCGCTGATCTCGTTGGTTTCCTTCGGCCGGCTCGATTCCGCCGTCCATGAGCGCATGGGCGAATTGAGATCCGAGGCGAAAATGCTCGCCCTGTCGGCGGCCCCGGCCCGCGTGTCCGACCGGGCGAATGCGGCGCACCTCTACGCCCGGGCGTTTGAGGCGCTGGGAAGCCTGACGCCTCCCCCGCACGACCGCCGGTTCGCGGAGTGGGATTCCCCCGGCAAGCCCGAATTGAACGCGACCTCCGCCGAGCTCCAGGAATACCTGGACGCCCGGGAACCGGTCCTGTCCCTGCTTCGGGAAGCGGCCGCCCTCCCGGATTGCGTCTTCGAACGCGACTTCGCCCGGCCGACGTTCGACATGCTCTTGCCGGAATTGGCGGAGCTGCGCCAGGGGACCCGGCTTCTCGGCTTGAGCGCCCGCCGTCACGCCCAGGAGGGACGCCCGCGCGAGGCGATCGCGGACATCCGGGCGATTCTGGGCGTGGCCGATCACCTCTCCGTGGACGGCCCGATCCTGATCTCGTGGTTGTGCGCCAACGCGGCCCGCCATCGGGCCCTGCAGGTCCTCTCGGCGGTCCTGGCCGAGTCGCAGGCTTCGGCGGAGGACCTCGCCGGATTGCGGCTGGAGCAGGCCGTTTCGTACGCCCGCCTGCTGCCGCGGTCGCTCCTGATCGAGGAGGCGTTCGCGCTCCATACCTTCGCGAGCGATGCCGTGCCCACCGCCGATCTGCTCGCGGCGCTGTCGTCGGACGGGACCGTCATCCCCGCCGCGATCCTGCCGTTCTGGCGCGTGTTCTTCTTCGAGGCGGACGTGGAGGCGTATCGAACCCAGATCAAGGAGTTCCGGAACCGGACGCTGCGTCCGTATCACGAGGGGCGTTCCCGCGGCGGGTCGGTCGTCGGGGAGCGCTCCGGCCTGCTGACCGCTCTGCTCCTCCCCTCCCTCGAGAGCTGCGCCGCGGGCGGCGCCCGCGCGGATGCGCGCCTGGCGGCGGCGATCGTCGGGGTGGCGGCGGAACGGTTCCGCGCCGATCATGGCGCCTATCCCGATCGCGCGGAAGACCTGACACCGGCCTATCTCCCGGCGATCCCCATCGACCCGTTCGACGGCGCGCCGATGCGGTGGCGCGCCGCCGAGTCGGGAGCGGTGTGCTGGAGCGTGGGCGAAAACGGCACCGACGAGGGCGGCGTCGAGGATCCCATCACCCAGGACGGAGACGTCGTCTTCCGGTTGGGCGACGCGGTGCGCGAGGCGGATTGAGCCGGCCAACCCGTGGGCGCGCCGCGCGGGGGACGGCTCCGGGAGGGACCGTCCCCGCCGCGCCCGGTTGCTCCGGCCGCGGCCCGGACCTCGACCCGCGTCCGGCCGATTGATGCCGCCGCGCCGGGACCCCCCGCTACTTCCAGTCCCCGATGATCAGTCCAGGGAAGAGCTTGCCGAACTGGTCCTCGTCCAGGTAGACCTCGAACGGCCCCTCTTCGTTCTTCACCTGCTCGGAGTACTCCGACCGCCACATCCACCACGCCGGGTCATAGGTGCGGGGATCGCCGCGCAGGATGATGTTCCCCTTGTGCACGACCTTCTTGCTCTCCTTGTTGCGGATGTGGACGCGCGGCGTCATGTCCTCGGGCTCGAAGCGCCAGTACACCTCCCCCCCCTTCCCTTCCGCCTCGATCTGATGCGGCTGGATCTTGAGGATCCGGCCTTCGAAATTGTAGGAGAAGTTGATCTTCAGGGGCCCGCCCCACTCCACCTGACTGGTCTGGTCCTTGCGGACCTCCACCTCCTTCATGCGGCCGCCCTTGATGCGCGCGCCCTGCGGACGGTTGTAGACCCGACCCATGTCGAGCCGGTAGGACCCCACCGGCACGACGAACGCCGTGTCCCCCGACGACACCGCGCAGTCGAACCACGAGTCCTTCCCCTTGAACACGGCCCAAACCAGCTTGCCGAGCGTCGAGTACCCCTTGGTGGCGTCGATCTTCCCGGTCTCGCCTTCGTACGGCTTCAACTGGATCTTCGACCCTGAGGCATTGACCTTGATCTGGTAGATCTTCTGATTGATGTTCACCAGCGCCCCGAGCGGGACGGCGTGGTCGGCCGCATTTCCGATCGCGATGGCGTCGCGGCCGGTCTGCCCGTAAATGCCGTCGCTGTTGTCGTCGATCAGGCGGATCTTCGTCTTGTCGAACGTCCCCTCCGTGTAGCAGGACCGCTGGAACACCCAGTCGATCGTCGATCCGCTCGTCTCCACGCGCGTGATGCGCACGAGGTAGTCGTACGCCCCGCCGTCCTTGTCGGTGAGCCGGAGCGGGATGCAGCTGTCCTTCCCCTTGGCCTTGGCATCGACCTTCCCGTCTCCGTTGGCGTCGATCTCCATGCTGGTCTCGAGCGTGGTGATCCGCACCCCGGGCGATCCGCCGATGGGCAGGTACTGCTCCTGCCCGCTTTGGGACTCCTGACCGGAGCTCAACGAGCCGGGGCAGGTGAAGGGAAGGTGCTCGTACCCTTCCTTCGACCGCCCCTTCGTCCAGGGGACGAACTTCATGTCCACCTCGAACCAACCTTCCGCGTTGGGCTTGTCCTGAGCGCGCGCGGGGAGCACGCCCAGGGTCAAACAGGCGATGAGGACGGCCGGAGCGAGTCGGGACGACATGCGGAACCTCCTCGGCGCGGGGCCGGCGCAAAACTTCTGGAACCGCAAAGGGGGGCATTCTATCATGACGATCCGCCCGGATCCAAATCCACCTTCCACCGGGTGATGCGGACGCGCGATCGATGATCATCCTGCTCAATGGCGTCACCGGCATCGGCAAGACCGCCGCGGCGCGGCGGTTGCTTCCCTATCTCGAACGGGCGGTCCTGCTGGACGGGGAGACCCTGTGCACGGTCCACCCGGACGGCCCGGGGACGGCGGAGTATCGCGCGCGCACCCTGCGCCACCTGCTCGCCTTCCACCTGGACAACGGTTACCCGAACTTCGTCGTCGCGGACCGGTACCTCGAGGCCGGCCCGCTGCGCGAACTCCGCCGCCGCATCGCGGAGGTCGACGACGAGATCCACACGTTCCGCCTGACCGCATCCGAGGCGACCGTGCGCCGCCGTCTGATCCAGGCCCAGGCCGCGGACGTGGAAGCCGGCGTCCGACGGTATCGGCACGAGTCCGAGGCGATCGACGCGGCGGCGCGGGGCGCGGACATGGGGCTCCCGGTCGATACTTCCGCCCTCGCACCGGCCCAGGTGGCGGAGGCGATCTGGCAGAACGTCCGCGAAGAGGTGACGATCTCCCCGTACCATCCGAACTGGCCGGAGGCCTTCGAGGCGGAAGGAAGGCGGATCGCCCAGGTCCTGGGCCGACTGGCGCTCGAGATCCACCACATCGGCAGCACGGCGGTCCCGGGTCTCGCCGCCAAGCCGATCCTCGACATCATGGTCGTGGTCCGCGACCTGACCGACGCCCTGCTTTGCATCGAGCCGCTGCGGCAGATCGACTACTCCTTCGTCGACTATCCGCAAAACGTCGATCGTCGGTTCTTCCGCAAGGGATTCCCCCGCACGCACCACCTGCACATCGTCGCCGAGGGCTCGCGGACGCTCGACGACCACCTCGACTTCCGGGATGCCTTGCGCACGCGGCCGGAAATCCGGGAACGATACGAGCGGCTCAAGTCGGACCTGGCCCGACAGTTCTCCGGCGACCGGGTGCGGTACAGTTCCGCGAAGGGCCGGTTCGTGGACGACACGCTGCGCGATCACCGCGGATTGCCGGTGCATCCGCTGCCCTGAACGTCCGCCGCCCGCGAGGGTGCGCGCGGTCGCTACCGCTCCCCGTCCTTCGGCACCAGGTCGATCACCAGCAGTTCCGGACGGCACAGGAAGCGCATCCGCGGCGCCCGCTCGCGCTCCATCCCCACTCCGCGCGAGACCACCAGCGTCCGCCCCTCCCCCAAGTCGGTCACCCCCGCCGCCCACGCGCGCGGCACGCGCGAGAAAGTGATCACCGGCCCGAGGAACGGCAGGCGCACCTGCCCGCCGTGCGTGTGCCCCGCCAGCAGCAGATCCGCCCGCACGTCTCCCAGCGCGAAGTCGGGATAGTGCCCGATCACGACGTGAAGCCCCTCCCGCCCCTCCACCCGCAACCCCGGATCCCGGGAGTCGCCCATCGAGAGCGCAGTGACGCGCAGCTCCCCCAGGTCGAGCGCGCGGGTTTCCACCACCGCCTCCACCGGAGTGCCCGCGAAAATCTCCGGCCAGTCTTCCCAATCCGAGTTTCCGCCGACCGCGATCGCGCCCAGCGGCGCCTGGAACCGGGCCTCCGCCAACGCCCCGCGCAACTCGCGCCGAAGCCGTGCCCGGACGGCCGGGTCCGGCTCCTGGAGGTAGTCCCCGAGGAGCAGAATCGCGTCGGGGCGCTCTTCCATCGCCCGCCGCAGGACCTCGCGTTCGTACGTGCCGATCGTGTCGGTCTGGAGATCGGCCAGCACCACGAGACGGATCGGTCGCCGGACCTTGTCCGTGGCCACTCGCAGGCGCGTCACCTCGAGCCAGCGCGGCTCGAGCAGAAACGCATCCAGCCCGATCCCCGCGATCACGACGGCAAGGACCAGGCAGACCCGCGAGGCCCGCCGGTCGTGCCGGAGCAGCAGCGCCGCAGCCCCCGCCAGGCAGCCTGCGCCGTGCAGGAACACGGCACAGGCGTAGAGCGACAGGATCCCGAAATAGTCGTGCTCCAGCAATGGCGCGATCGCCGTGGCCAGCACGATCACCCCCAGGGCCGACCACGCCACGACGCGGGGCGTCCGGTTGCGCGCGATCGCCGCGAGCGCAACGGCATCGCCGATCCCCAGGAGGAGATTGTAGACCCACACCGTCATGGCCCGAGCCGCTCCCTTCGTCCGACTCCGGCATCCCCCCGGACGACGAGGGGTCGAGCCCGCTCCGGCCACCCGGGCTGGGGGGCCGGCACACGCGACTACTTGGCGGCCCCGCCGCCCGCGATCTGCTCCTCGTATTGGCGCAGCGTCGCCTCGAGCTCGGCCTTGAGTTCCGGCTCCGCCGCCGCCGCCACCGCCTTCTTCTGATACTCGAGGGCCTCCGCCTTGCTGCCGTTGTCCCAGAGCGCGCGGGCATACGTGTCGAGAATCGCCGCGTCCTTGGCCTCGCTCGCGTCGAGCGCCGCTTTCGCCGCCTTCATCGCCAGGTCGAGGTCCCGGAACTTGACCGCGGGTTCGGTCAGGATGTTCCAGGCGAATTCGTTCATGATCTGGGCATCGCCGGACCCGTCCTCGATCACCCGCGCCCCCAGCGCGCGCGTCTCCGCGTCATCCCGTCCGTACGTCACCTGCGCGAAGTAGTTCTGCATCGCCTCCAGGGCGCGTCCGGCCTTCCTCGCCTTTTCGACATCGTAGGTGCCGGCCAGAACCTGGTCGATCGCCTTGTCCAGCCCCGCCATCGGATGGCCGTGCCACAGGATCTCCCCCTTCGTCCCGATCAGGAACGCGTGCGGGATCCCGTGAACATTGAAGGCATTCATGTAGGCGTCGGAGGTCGCTCCCTGTTCGTCCACCGCCACGACATAGTCCATCGTCGCCCCCATCTTCTCGACGAACGGACGCACCACCTCGGGCGTCTCTCGACTCACGCCGATGAAAACCACCCCCTGGTCCCGATACTGTTTCTGCATCGCCGTCAGGTGCGGGATCGTCTGGCGGCACGGACCGCACCAGGTCGCCCAGAATTCGATCACCGCAGGGCCCTTTCCCTGCTGCTGTGCCATGTCCACGGGCTCGCCCTTGATCCAGTGCGCGATCTTGAGCGCGGGCGCGGGATCGCCGAGGTCGGTGGCCCTCGCGGCGGGGACGGCGAGGACGAAAAGCGCCAGAGCCAGGGGCAGGAGAGCGGATCGACGGGGCATCGGAGCTGCCTCGAAAGGGGCCGGGACGGCGGATTCGATGCCCTCATGCGTATCCGGCGGAGTCGCGCAAGTCAAGCGGCAAGGTCCGGGCGGTCGCGCGTCGACAGGTTGCGCAGCGCCCACGACCGCGCCTTTACGACCTGATCGTGCCGGTCCGCCACCAGACCCCCGCGAATCCGCAGCGACGGCGCCACCCGCGCTTGCGCGCGGAGCGTCGCGCACCGGGATGCGCGGCTCGCGCACCTTCATGCCCCGGTCGACCCGGAAGCCCGTGGGAAAAACCGCTTCCTCCCCCGGGGGATACCCGGCCGGCGAGGCGGAACCCCGGTCCGACCTTCCGGCATCGGCGCCGCCTTGACCGGCCGATCGGCGCGCGCGCCGCGCCTCACGAATCCACGAATATTGGCCTTGACTCCGGCGGCCGAAAACGGCATCCTCGCCGCTTCGTTTCGTGTACCCAGGCCCCTCGCAGACCGTGGAGGTCGTCCCGCGGACCATGCGCGCCCCAACGATGTTGCTCGCCCTTCTCGCCATCGGATTCTCCGCCGGCTGTCTGCCGGAAAAAAAGTCGGCCAAGCTCGATCCCCCGGATGCCCTGCCGGCGCTCGGGACGGACGGGCGCTGGATCCGGGACCCGTACGGCCGCGCCGTGTTCCTCCGCGGCGCCAACTACAGCCACCGGTCCAAGCAACCGCCCTGGACGTCCTGGATGAAGGACGATCACGCCGAGGTGCAGCGGGTCTGGGGGTTCAACTGCGTTCGCCTCCTGCTGCAATGGGAGGCGCTGGAACCGGAGAAGGACCACTTCGACGAGGCGTACCTCGACGCCATTGCGGCCGCGGCGAAGGCATACCGCGATCGCGGCCTCTACGTCGTGCTCGACATGCATCAGGACCTGTGGGCCCGGCCGTTCGGCGGAGATGGCGCGCCCGTCTGGGCGACCATCGACGACCTGGTGGAGCCGAACGTCCACCACGATCCGTGGGGCCTGACCTATTTCACGACCGAGGTGCGGGCGAACTTCATGAAGTTGTGGACCGACCCGACGCTCCAGGACGAGTTCGCCGACGCCTGGGCGAAAGTGGCGGAGCGGTTCAAGGGGGTCCCCGGCATTGCCGCCTTCGACCTCTTCAACGAGCCCATGCCCGGCGACTTCATCCCCGGCGCCTTCGAAGCGGCGGCCCTCCAACCCTTCTATCACAAGGTGATCGACCGGATCCGGGCGATCGACGCCAGCCGCCAGATCTGGATCGAACCGACGGCCATGACCGGCATCGGCGTGCCCACGTTCCTCAAGCCCTTCGGGAAGCCCAACCTCGTCTATGCCCCGCACTGGTACGACGCCTACTTCCAGATGAGCGCGACGTACATCAAGTGGCCGACCGAGGCCGGCTTCGCCCTCCACGAAAAGCAGGCACGCGATATCAAGACCCCCTGGGTCCTCGGCGAGTGGGGAACCTTCCTGCACCTCGCCGATGCCACGAAGTACTTCGCCGACCACCTCTCCCTCCAGGACCGGTGGCTCGTGTCGGGCTCCCTGTTCTGGAACTTCAATCCGCTGGCGCACGAGTCCGAGACGCTGGAGAAGGACACCTTCTCCCCGATCGACGCCTCCGGCGCCGAGCACGCCGTCGTCGACCTGCTCGTGCGCGTGAACCCCCGCTTCGTCGCCGGCACGCCGAAGTCGATCTCCTGGGATACCTCGGCCAAGACCTTCCGGATCGCCTGGGAGCAACCCGTGGGCGGCGCCGTAGCCGACTACCCCACCGTCCTCTGGATCCCCGAGGCGCGGCACTACCCCGGCGGTTTCACGATCGTCTCGACCGACCGCCCGGGGAAGTGGAGCCACGTGTACGACAAGACCTCCGGGCTCCTCAAGGTCTGGAGCGATCCCTCGACCCCCTACCACGAACTCACGATCAAGGCGAAGTAGCGGACGGTCCGAGCCGGAGGGATGGCTTCCGATGCGCCGCAAGAATCTCTTCACCGCGGCCCTGCTCGGATTCTTCGGTCTCTCCGCCCTGGGCCTCGGGGGCTGGCGCTGGGTCCAGACGTCCGGCAGCGGCGTGTGGCCTTCGACACTTGCGCGCGTCGTCGATTCCCGCATCGTCCCCTATTCCACCGCATCCCGGCGGTCGATCTCCGGGCGCACCCGATACCGGATCGACTACACGCTCGAGTACGAAGCCGGCGGGGAGGTGCATTCGATCCACGAGTCCATCCCGAACTTCTCGACTTACGCCGACGCCGAGTCCGTGCGAATTGCGTCGTTCCAACCTCGTGCGGCCCACCGCGTCTGGGTCCACCCCCACGACCCCACGCGGTACGTGTTCGAGCCCGGAGTCCCCGCGGACGCCTGGATGACCACCCTCGTCGGGGTCATCCTGACCGGACTCGGAGCCTTCACCCTGCGCGGGCGCCGGTAGCGCCGCCCACACGAATCCAGTCTCCCGCTGCCCGAACGGAGCTCCGTCTCCGCTCTCCGGAGATTCGCGAGCAGGCCACCACCATCCCGACGGGGAGGTCCCGTTCCCGTTGGCGCGAATTCCCGGGCCGGAGCAACCCGTGGAGGTTCATCGGGATCGGGTCTGCCGGTAGGAGTCCGGGAGCGAAGTGTGGACGGGGGCTCGGGGCGCCGCTACCATTGGGGGAAAGGCGGCGCCGCCGGGAGGAACCTCCGATGAACGAGATCGACCTGTCCAGCCCCCACAATCTCGACTACGTCGAGTCGCTGTACGAGTCCTTCCTGCGCGATCCGCAATCGGTGCCTGCGGACTGGCGTGCGCACTTTTCCGCACTCGCGGTCGGGGATGCGTTCGCGGCCCGCGCCCGGCGCGGACCGTCCTTCCCCCCCCGCAGCCTGTTCGATCCTCCGGGCGGAAATGGCCACCCCGCCGGGCGGGTGTCGCCCAGCGAACGGGAGGTCGCGTCCCGCCAGGAGCGACTGGACCAACTCGTGCGCTGCTACCGCGTCCGCGGGCATCAGATCGCCCGCTTGAGTCCCCTGCACGCCCCCCCGCCCCTGCCCCCGGAACTCGACCCCGCATACTTCGGGTTTACCGAAGCCGACCTGGACCAACCGTTCGCGAGCAAGGGGATTCACGGTCCCGCGCTGCTGTCGTTGGGAGGGATCCTCGAGCGGCTGCGCAACACCTACTGCCGGTCGATCGGCGCCCAGTTCATGCACATCGACGACCTCGACGTGCGGGAGTGGTTGCAGGCCCGCATGGAGTCCTCGCAAAACCGCCTCCAGCTCACGCGGGAGGAACAGCTACGGATCCTCACGCGGCTGACCGATGCCGTGATCTTCGAGGACTTCGTGCAGAAGAAATTCACCGGCGCGAAGAGCTTCTCTCTCGAAGGGTGCGAGAGTCTGATCCCGCTGCTGGACCTGGCCATCGAAAAGGCCGGGGAGCAGAAGCTCGACGAGATCGTGATCGGCATGGCGCACCGGGGGCGCCTGAACGTGCTCGCGAACATCATGGGAAAGCACCCGCGCGACATTTTCCGGGAGTTCGAGGACAAGGACGGCGAGTTGCACCTCGGTCGCGGCGACGTGAAGTACCACCTCGGGTACAGCGCCGACTGGCCGTCCGTGTCCGGCCATCCGGTGCATCTATCGCTCTGCTTCAATCCGAGCCACCTGGAGTACGTGAATCCGGTGGCGCTGGGGCGGATGCGGGCGAAGCAGGATCGCGAGGCGGACTTCGACCGCGTGCGGGGAACGGCGATCCTGATTCACGGGGACGCCGCGTTCGCGGGCGAGGGGATCGTGCAGGAGACGCTCAACCTGAGCCAGCTCGACGCATACCGGATCGGCGGCGCGGTGCACGTGGTGGTGAACAATCAGATCGGTTTCCCGAC
>CAZWCX010000018.1:0-52433 GCA_964632945.1 uncultured Planctomycetia bacterium
CCCCGACGCGGAGGCTATTCCTCGCTTTCCGCCGCGCCCTTCCGCTTTTTCCCCTTGTCGGCTTTCTTCGCCTCTCCGCGGCCGCCGGCCGCGTCTTTCATCACCGCGAGTTCGTCGGCCGACAGCGCCCCGTCCTTGTCGCCGTCGAAGCGCTCGAGCATGTATTCGATCCGCTGCCGCGCCTCGAGCTTCATCAGATCGGTGTACTCTTTCTGGTTGGCCGACTCCTGTTCGTTCAGCGCGCCGTCCTTGTCTTCGTCGAAGCGCGCCATCAGAAGCTCGCGCTCCGCCTCGACCACCGCGTTTTCCCGCTGCGCGATCACCGCGTCCAGTTCCTGCCGGGACAGCCCGCCGTCGCCGTCGGCGTCGAACTGCGCGAGATACTCGCCGCTCAGGTCCCGCTTGCCCATCAGGTCGCGGCCGCCCTTGCCCGGGGCGTCCCCGCCCTCGCCCGTCGCCATCGTCTCGCGCGCCTTCTGGAACTGGCGGATGCGGTCGAGCTCATCCGCCGACAACGCCCCGTCCTTGTCCGCATCCGAGCGCGTCACCAGCTGGTCGATCATCCCGCCCAGCTTCTCCCGGAATGCGCCCAGGCGCGTGTCCATCTCCGCCTGCTCCGCATCGCTCAGCATCCCGTCGCCGTCCCGGTCGAACGTCCGCATCAGCCGCGGAGAATGCTGCTTCAGCAGCTGGTCGATCCGCGCCGCGCGCATCGTGGCGACCTCCTCCGCCGACAGCGCGCCATCGGCATCGGCATCGTACTTCGCCAGCATTTCATCGACGCTCATCTTCCCGATCTGTTGACCCAGCCGATCGGCGAACTTGCCGTCCTCGCGCCCCGGCTTCCGTTCCGGCTTCTTCCCCTTGGCGTTCGGGTGCTCGGCCTTCGGCTCGGCGGCCGGCGCCTCCATCGAGCCCGCATCCCCTTCCATCGAGCCGTCCCCCTCCTGCGCCCACGCCCCGGGGGGGACGCCGAGCGACAGAGCCAGGATCCCGGTCATCGCGAGAACTCGCGTGAACGTCATAACCTATTCTCCCATAAATAGCTGCGATCGAGAGTGTGAGCCGACCCCATCCATGCACCTTCTTCAACCCCACCCGGGACGTCGGGTTCCGGGAATTCCGGGTGGTCCAACGATTGACGGCGGGCGCGGCCCGGTCTAGGCTCACCGGGGTCTGGAGACCGCTCGTCAGGCTTCCATCCCGGGGGTTGCCCATGCTGCTCCGCCCCGTTGTCGTTCTGCTCCTGCTTTGGATCGTTCCGGGTCCGGTGCGCGCCGACCTGTTCGACGACCTGATCGAGCAGGGGAAGGTTCACCGCCAGGCGAAGAACCCGCTCGAGGCGTTCGACTGCTTCGAGCGCGTGATCCGGACGGCGGAGACGATGGGTCCGAAGCGCAAGGCGCGCGACGAGATCTTCGCGATGGGGCCGATCCCGGCGCGGGAGATGAACGACGGGGAGAAGGCGCTGGTGGCGTCGCGGATCAAGGACGAGAAGGTCCGCCACTTTCGCGACGTGATCGGCCGGCTCAACGGCCGGAAGAAGTTTCACGGGGTGCGGACGCTTCGGCTGGCGATCCTGGACAACCTGGAGGACGACGGGGCGGCGGACCGGGAGCGCCAGGCGATCAAGGACCTGGAGTTCCGCATGGTGCGCGAGCTCGATGCCAAGGACAAGGCGGAGTACGAAAAGACGATCGCCGCGAACAAGGGAGAGGCGCTGGCGAAGGCCGCCGCGTTCTGGCGGGCGAAGGGGAAACGGGTTCTCGCCGCGGAACTGATGCGGGAGTACGACTATCGGCTGCCCGGAGACGATCCCAAGCGCGAGAAGGCGCAGGCGGAGATCCGGGAGATCGAGCAGGAGCACCTGGCCGCGGTGCCGGAGGACGAGAAGAAGGAGGCGGAGGCGGCGATCCGGCACCGGGCGTGGGCGGACCTGACCACGACGGTGAGCCACCATTTCATCTACATCGGCGACAAGGGATACGTGCCGCGAATTCCGCCCAAGTCGATGCTGGAGCTCGACCTCGCCTACATCTTCATCACCGACTTGCTGGAGAACAACCCCGACGCGGACGGCCAGCGGATCACCATTTTCTTCAAGGAGCTGTGGGACTTCGGCGGCGGCATCGGCGGGGGCAAGACCATCGACATCGGCCGGGTGGACATCAAGGCCCCCTCGATCACCGTGTCGAACTTCCTGTTCTTCCACGAGCTTTGCCACTGCCTGTTCGATACCGCGATGATCTACGATGGGTTCGTCGAGGGGGTCGCCAACTTCGGCGCGACCTTCGCGTATGACGCGCTCGGGTACCGGAACGAGGCGGAGAACGGCTTCAAGTCCAACTACGGCCAGTTCGTGAAGGACTACCTCGGGCGGGACGTGCGATTCTGGCGGATCCAGCCGTACGGCCCCTCCTGCGGGTTCTGGCTGCACTTCATCCAGAAGTACGGCAAGGAGCCGGACGGCCTCTACGACTGGTGCAAGTACCGGAAGTTCTTCCGGCTCTGGCGTCGCTACACCATCCGGACCGAGCGGACGACGGAGAAGATCCGCTACTTCGGCAGCTGTCTGGCCGAGTGTTTCGGTCCCGGGGTGATCGAGGATCTGCGCGAGTTCCGCTTTCCCGTCCTGCCGGACGAGTTGTCCCGGGTGCAGAAGGAAGTGGAGGATCTCTGGCCGAAGTACCAGGAGGGATTCGAGAGGCTCGCGCGCAAGGAATTCGAGGGCGCGCTCGAGTCGCTGAAGGCCGTCGCCGACACGGGCGCCGAGAGCGAAGTCGTGGCGCTCGCCCGCGAGGCGATGCTGCATGCCGCCCACGAGACCGGCGACGAGGCGACGCTCAAGCAGCAACGCGAGGCGCTCGGCCTCATCATGGATTGGAAGCTGTGCGGCCCGTTCTACAGCGCGGGGGTGCTTCCGCTGCACGACGTCTTCGCCCCCGAATGGGAGATCGACTACGCCAAGGAGTATCCCTCGCAGTACCAGATCGCGAAGTGGTGGGACGCCAAGCCCCGGTACGACGGGGAGGTCCGGTACGAGTTCCACTACCCGCAGAACGCGGCGGCGTACGCGTTGGCCTACCTCGACGTGCCCACCGATACGGACGGGTACGTGTTCGTCGGCAGCGACGACATGCACGGGCTGTGGGTCAACCGGCAGTTGATCGAGAAACGCGACGTCCGGCGCGGGGTGATGTTCGATCACGACCGGTATCCGGTCTCGTTCCGGCGCGGCCTCAACGTCCTCCTGCTCAAGATCGGCAACGGCGGCGGAGATCTCGGCTTCGTCCTGCGCGTGACCGATCGCAAGGGACGCGCGATACCGGCGCTCCGCGTATTCACGGCGAATCGGGACGCCGAGCTGGGAGCGGCGCCCCTGTTCAAGGCCGCGCGGCGCGTCTATCTGGAGGAGTTCCACAATCGCGCGACCCTGCAGGCGAACTGGATCACCGGCTGCGGCTCCTGGAAGATCCAGAACAAGATGTTGTCGGGGACCGACACGAAGCGGAACGCCCTCTGGCGCAAGTTCCTGGTCACCCCCGGACAGGAGAAGGACGCGCCCGCCAACATGCTCTGGCTCAAGCCCAAGCTCACGGGCGGCGTCCGCGACCTGCAGATCGACATGGACCTCCGGATGGCCGGAATGGCGTATCCGAAGTTCACGGTGACCCTGGACGGGGAGGGGGAGAACGACGGTCTTTCCGGCCTGACGTTGATCTTCCTTCCCATCGAAGAAGGCGTGGACGTACGATTCGAGTGGTACGACAAGATCATGTACTACCGGCGCGTGAAGCTTCCCCAGGCGAAGGAGTACGCGCTGGCGGTCTCGCGCGAGTCCGGTTTCGTCTCCGTCGTGCTGAACGGCGTGAGTGTATTCGACCGCGTGTCGATGCCGGTGCTGCGTTCCGGGCATGTCGGGTTCGCGACCTACGGGCTCGAGCCGGGCGTGACGCGGTTCGCGCTGTCGGCCGGCAAGTGAGCGCTCATCGCAGGGAGGTGACGATCATGCCGCTCGACCTGGAGTTCTTTTCCTGTCTGTCCTGCGGGGCGATGTACCGGCTGTCGGAGCGCCCGCCGGGAACGAAGTTCGCCTGCACCGGCTGCAACCGATCGGTGACCGTTCCCGTGCCGCCGCGGGGGAGCGAGGACAGCACGCTGAGCCGGAACGTGACCGACCTCAAGAAGGAGATCGAGGAGAAGAAGAAGGCGGCCTCGTTCGTGGTCAAGACCGGCAAGCGCAAGAAGCCGTCCTAGGATTCGGGGGCCGAGATGGGCCGGAACGTGCGCTGGGCCGCGCTCTGGGCGTTGATGGCGGCGTGGGCCGGATGGGGGATCCACGCGCTGGCCCAGCGGAGCGTCGCCCGCGCGGCGCCGTCGGGGCGGGCCGCCGAGGTGTGGCGCGCCGTGCGCGCCTTCGAGATCGC
Organism: uncultured Planctomycetia bacterium; assembly: GCA_964632945.1. GTDB lineage: Bacteria > Planctomycetota > MHYJ01 > WSZJ01 > CAZWCX01 > CAZWCX01. The sequence goes on from CAZWCX010000018.1 coordinate 4,428, forward strand.
GGAGTCCCTGCCGCGCGCCGATGCGCTTGGTCGCGGGCAGCGTCTCCAGGTGCGCGGGATCCGCGCGGACGATCTTCCCCACCTCCTGGCGGCCGTGAGGGAGCCGGACGCCGCCCTGCGGATGGCTGCGGAGAAGGCGATCGACGGCCTTGCCGACGAGATGTTCGCGCGCTCGGAGGAGTTGCTCGACGCCCTCGAGGATCCGCACCCGGCGGTCGCGGCGGTGGCGGTGCGGATCCTGGCGGAGTTCCCGCCCGCGCCGGCGCGGGCGCTGCCGAGACTGGCGGAATTGCTGCCGCTGCTCGCGCCCGTCGACCGTCGGGCGGCGGCGTTCCTTCTCGGGCACGAGCCGATCGGGGTGGATGCGCTCGCGCCGGCGGCGGCCCGGTTGGCGGCGGGGTTGCGCGATCCGGAGCCCGCGGTCCGTCATCACGTCGGCCACGTGTTTCGGAAGATGGGGGTTCGGGCCGCATCGGCGCGCGGCTCGTTGCAGGAGATTTTCGAATCGGGGCCGCGGGACGTGCGCGCGGACGCCGCGCTCGCCCTGGCGGCGGTGGCGCCGGGGGACGCGAAGACGGTGTCCCGGCTGGCGCAGGCGCTGGCGGAGAACGACGGTCGCCCGATCCGCCGGGACCTGCTGGAGGCGCTCGCGCGGCTGGGGGAGCGCGGGGCGGTGGCGGCCGCGCAGGTGCATTCGCTGCTGGACGCGGACGACCCCGGATTGCGGCGGGCGGCGTGCGCGTCCCTCGGGGCGATGGGACGGATCGGGCGGGAACGGCTGCTGCCGACCTTGCAGGGATGGCTGGAGCGGGCGGATCGACGCGTCGAGGCCGCCGAGGCCCTGGCCGCGCTGGGCGCCGGGGGAAAGGCCGCCATTCCGGCCTTGCGCGCGGCGATCGCGCGCGCGTGGGGATGGGAAAAGGGGGCGCTGGTTCGAGCGTTGGTGGCCGTGGGCGCCGAGGCCGGGGACGCCCTGCCGCCGCTGCTCGACCAACTGCAGTCCGGCGACGCCGGGCAGCGCGAGGCGGCCGCCCGCGGGATCGCCGCCTACGGGACCGCCGCCGCCCCGGTCGTCGCCGATCTCGCTCGCGTCGTGCGCGAGGACCCCGTCGCCGCCGTCCGCGCCGCCGCCGCCCGCGCGCTCGGGGCGATCGGCCCGGCGGCACGCCCGGCGCGCTCCGCGCTCGAGGCGCGCGCCGCCAGCGAAATCCGCCACGAGGCGGAAGCCGCGCGGGAGGCGCTCCGACGCATCGGCGGGTGACCCCGGCCGCGTGGGCGCCTTGCCCGGACCCGGCGGCCCTCGGGGGGATGCGCGCGCGGACGCCGCCAGGCAGGCGGTTCCGGGCCGGACCCCCGGCCGCGTCCGGCGCGGGTCGGATCGGATCCCGCCCGCCGCGTCGGCGATTCTCCGGACCCTCCCGGGGTCACCGGCCGCGAATCCGCAGGACGTCCTTCCATTCCGTGTCCAGGTCGATCTCCTGCGCCAGACCGTCCGCGAGAATGACGCGCAGCGTCTCCCGCAATCGCTTGCGCACCGCGTGCAGGTGGTTGGTGAGGTCCGTCAGGGAAATCCCGAGCCGGCGCGCGACCTCCTCCTGGACCGGCCGCGGCTCCGCGTCGTCGAGGACCGCCGCCGCGAACGCGCGCCACTGGATTTCCTTCCCCGCGGCGATCGTTCCGACCCGCACGGCGTCGAGCGCCTGCTGAAGCACGCCCGACCGCCAGGCGCGGTCGAACGCTTCCTCCGCCGTGGCCGCCGGATCGGGCCCGCCCCCCGGGACTTCCCCCGCCTCCTCGAAAGGGACCGCCGCGCGACCGCCCCCGCGCTTCAGGCGCCCCTGGTCGCGTTTCGCATTGGCCAGGAAGTGCTTCAGCGACGCCTTCAGGAACGAGCGGAAGCGGCCCTTCTCGGGCGCGACTCCGGCCAGGCCATCCTTCTCCAGGAGTGCGGTGAAAAACGCCTGCGTCAGGTCCTTGGCCGACTCGTTGTCGCGCGACCACTGAAAGCGCACGTACGCGTACACCGGCTTCCAGTAGCGACGAATCAGTTCCTCGAGGGCGCCGCGGTGCTCCGGCGACTCGAGGTCCTTCGCGGACAGCACCTGGCTCCAGAGGGTCGGCGGGAAGCGCGCATCGCGTCCCCCCAGGCTGGTGACTTCGGCGTTTCCCATCTGCGTCAGCGTTCGCCCTTCCACCACTTCGCCGCCCGATCGAGCCACCGGCGCCACCCCGGAGTCCCGGTCGCCCCGCCGCGCAGGGCCGCCATTTCTTCCGCCGCCTCGGGCGCGGAGCCGAACCGACGCGCGGGGTCCTTCTCCATCAGGCGGCCGATCAAGGCCGCCACGGCCGGCGGCAGATCCGGGACGCGCTCCTCGAGGCGCGGCGGCGCGTCCTGGAGGATCGCGCGGAAAAGGGCCGTGGGCGTGGATCCCTGGAACGGCAGCTCCGCCACCAGCATGGTGTACAAGGTCGCGCCCAGAGAATACAGGTCGGTCCGCGCGTCGATCGTGCGCCCCTCCAATTGCTCGGGCGCCGCGTACGCCAGCGTGCCCACCACGCGCCCGGCCGAAGTCAGTCCGGCGGGGGCGAACACCTGACGCGCCAGCCCGAAGTCCGCGACCTTGACGGTTCCGCCGGAGTCGACGAGCAGGTTGCCCGGCTTCACGTCCCGGTGGACGATCCCGCGCGCGTGCGCGGCGGCCAGTCCGCGCGCGGCCTGTTCCGCGACCTCGAGGGCATCGCGCCAGGGGATGCGGCCCTCGCGGCCGATCCAGCGCGCCACCGAGGGACCGTCCACGAAGGGAAGGACGTGGAAGTGCATCCCTTCCTCGACGCCCGCGTGAAGCACGGTCAAGACGTTCGGATGGTCGATCTGCGCCGCCACCTGCGCCTCGCGCCGGAAGCGTTCGACCACCTTGGCGGACCCGAACAACGAGGCGTGCAGCACCTTGACGGCGACGGTCTTCCCGAGGGCGAGGTGCGTGGCGCGGTAGACGTCTCCCATGCCGCCGCGGCCGATCTCCTCGTCGAGGCGGCATCCCCCGAGGATGCGGCCGAGACGGGGAGTGCGCGCCCGCTCGGGCGCGGTCTCCCCGGGGTCGGAGTCGGGGTCGGAGCCGAGGAACGCCAGCAGGCGATCCTCGGCGGCGGAGGAGAGCGGGGCGGCTGCGGGATTCGAGTCCACGACGGCAATCTCCCGGGAGGGGCGGAGCCCATTGTACCGACGAGGGGTCGTCCCGCCAAGGACCAGGACGGGTTTGCTTTCCCGCCCTCGGTTGCGGCGGCGTCAGGGCGCGGGGGAGGCCTCCGGCGGGGCGCCCCGGGGGACCGGCCGGCGCAGGAGCCGATCGAGCCGGTCGGCCGCCCACGCCTCCAGGTCCCGCGCGCCCGGACGCCGCAGGAGCCAGGCGCAGGCCCCGAACGCGACGAGGCCGAGCGCGAAGAGGATCGGCTTGAGCGGACCCGGGGCGTAGCGGACCTCGATCCGGTGCCGCCCGGTCGCCACCGGCACCGCCGCGAACCCGGGGGTGACGCGGAGCATCGGGGTCGGCAGTCCGTCCACGGAGGCCGTGAGGTCGGGATACCAGGTGAATTTCACCAGCACATGGCAGGGCCGGCGAGCCTCCACCTCGGCGGCGTACACCTCCCCGTCCCTCGACTCGGTGAGGACTTCGCCCCGGGGGGTGCGCTGTGCGGGGGCGACCGGCGGGAACGGTTCGCGAGGGGCGAAGGAGGCGATTCCGGGCGCGTCCCCCTCGAGCACTTCGACGATCCCGGCCTCCGGGAGGGGACTGCGCATCCAGGCGGTGCAGACCTCGGTCCAGAGCGACGGGTCGCATTGGCATTTTCCGCCGGCGTCGACGAGGCTGAAGAACCCGTCGTGGGACGCCTCGAACACGGCGAACCGGCCGTGAATGCCGTGGATCAGCAGGCCGGGCGGCAACTTCGCCTTGCGGGTCGCGATCACGGCCCGAATGCCGAACAGGTCGAAATGGGCGCTCCTGGACTCGTCGCGCACGGGCATCAGGTCGGCCGTGCGCGACATGGTGTGGTAGTAGAAGGTGGCCTGGTCGATGTGGGCGCGCGCCAGGAACGCGAACACCGGGACGGAGCCGAGGTTGAATCCGCCCCCGAGCGTGGTCGTCGGTCCGGCGGAGGCGCGTCCGGGTCGTTCCGCCAAAATCTCGCGCACGTCCTCGATCGCGGCATCGAGGTCGGCCCGGTCCTTCTGCACCAGGGCCAGATTCCGATCTCCCCACTCGGCGTTGGCGGCGAGATACCGGGCTCGATCGACGGCGAGGAGACCGACGGCGGCCGCGGCCGCGAGCGCCAGCGCCAGGGCCCCCGCGTGGCCCGCGCGCGAGCCTCGCAGCGCCTCGCCGATGCGAACGACGCCCCACCCGCCCAGGAGGCAGGCGCACCACTCGAACGCGGCCTGCAGACGGTGGAGGTGCAGGTCCCGCGGCACGGCGACCAGTCGGAGCCACTCGCCCCAGGTCGGGCGCCCGAAGTACAGCGCCAGCCAGACGGCGGTCAGGGCGAGCAGGCGGCGCGCCACCGGATTCCGCAGATCCACCGCTGCGACCGCCGTGCCGAGCGCCAACAGCGCCGTCAGGACCGGAACGCGGCCGTGGTCGAGCAGTCGCCCGGTTACCAGTTCCGACAGGATCCGCTCCGCCCCGAACGAGTCCCACTTGTAGGCCGCCTCGAGCCGGCTGTGGTTGATCTCGTCGCCGACGAGAAACACCGGGATGACGAACCACGCGAGCAGGAGGAGCGCGGGCGCCACCACGGTGGCCAGACGGACGAGGCGTTTCCCCCGCATCCCCGCGGGTCCGACGGCCGCCAGGACCGCCGCGGAGACGAAGCCGACGTATCCGAAGATGATGTGGGAGAGGGCGAGGCACGCGAGCGCCGCCGCGGCCCGGAGTCGGCACAACCCGGTGTCCAGGGCGTGGACGGTCAGGCCGATCGCCGGCGGGAGGACGACGAACGCGAACAACTGTGTGAAGAGGCCGGATCCGCTCCACACGTACGAGGCCAGACCCAGTCCGAAGCGACCGAACTCCTCGCGCCCCGTCGGAGTGACCGCCAGCAGCGACGCGAGCCCCGCCGCCGGCGGCGACAGGCCCAGCCCGCGCGCCCCGACGTAGACGCCGGCCGGAAACAGGACGAGCAGGATCAGCTTCAGGAGCGCGAAGGCCGTGTTCGAATCGATCCAGGCGGCGGTGGCCCACAGCCAGGCCCCGGTCACCAGGTGGGGGACCGGTTGATAGGTCCGCCACATCGGATACCCCAGGCCCCACTCGGAGACCCACGGATCCAGAAACGGCTCTCCCTCCCCGACCGCCTCCGCCAGTCGCTCGGCGGCCGCGATGTGCAACACGGAATCCAGCATCGGCGCCGCGCAGATGCGCAACTCGGGAGCCAGGCCGATGGCGAGCAGCACGCCGGCGGCCAACACCATGGCAAGTCCGGCGGCTTCTGCCCGGAGGCGGCGGATCACCCGATTCTCCCCCTTGCGGCAAAGCCCGGCGTCCGGGTCGAACCTCATTCCCCTTCCACGAAGACCGTCAGCACGTGGATCGACTCGTACCCGCGATCGGCCCGCCGCGTGGAGAGCAGGGCGGAGGCGACCGACGTCTGTCCGCCCCGCTCGGCCAGGATCGTGTAGGGCCGTCCCGGCAGCAGGCGCAGGCGCGTGGCGAGTTCTCCGACCACGAGCGTCTCGCCGCGGCGGGCGCGGTGGAAGTAGGGCGCCAGTTCCAGATCCACCCCGTCATGGTCCGCCCGGTCGATCCGGACCCGGAAACCGGATCCCGTGACCTCTTCCTGAATCGTGCGCACGACGACGGCGCCGCGGTACACCGGAACGAGCACGGTGCGCGCGACCGGTTGAACCTGGAGCGTCTCCAGCATCGCTTCGCCCCCCTCCATGACCAGGAGGAAGGACTGGCTCGACTCGCGCGTGCGTCCGCGCGTCCTCTGGGTGCGCAGGGCCGCCGCGAAATGTTCGTCCGCGCCGAAGACGACCAGCCCGTTCGGACCGCCGAGCGATCCCGCCGAGACGTCGAGACCCGCATTGCGGTACCGAAACGCGAGGTCGAACGCCTCGGTGTCCTGCGTCTCGACCAGGAACCGCTCGACCTGGATCCTCACGTGGCGGCCGGGCCGAGGCTCCCGTCCCGACGGCCGACGGCTCCCGGGATCGTCCGACACCGGGCGGGCGCCGGGGACGCGCGCACCGGCCGTCCCGTCCGGCACGCGCCGGAATCGCGACACGGAATATCCCTGCCATGCCGCGGCGTCGTCCCCCCGGACGTCGGTGTTCAGGATGAACGCGTCATCGTGCACCCGGGCCAGCGTGAGCCGAAATCGCTCGTTTCGTTTCGGACCGTACCGGTTCCCTTCCCAGACCCAGATTCCCTTGCCGCCGCCGGGGGCCTCGAGTCCTCGGGAGATGGTCCCGTCGGAATGGAACTGGAAGGAAACCTGCTTCCCCATGACCGCATCCCGGCCGAAGATCAGGGTCTCGTCTGCGAGTACGCGCCCGTCCGCCGCCGACATCCGGTACTCGAGAAATAGGAATCGCCCGTCGTGTCGCCACCCGGCGCGAATCTCCTCGGCATACCGACCGAGGTCCACCGAGTCTCCGTCGGCGACCCAGGTCCCTTCGAGGAAGCCGAGTGCGGCGTGCGATGAGGATGCGGAGTCCTGTGCCGGGAGGAAGACGGGGTGCAGGAAGAGGGCTGTACACAGGAGGGCGGAAATCGACGGTCGACTCATGAAGGCCTCCTCCCAGGGGTCCGGACGGAACCGCACGGGTCATGACCCACGATAGCACGAGGGTTCCGGGCCGACAAGGCCCCCGGCGGGAACCCGGAGGCCGGCGGCGCGCCGATCCGACCGGGCCGAGTGAAACGGGTCCCGATCCCGTCGCACGGTTGCGATGGGGGAGCACCGAGGATGGCCCTGCGCGAGGAGGGAGCGAGGTCGCGTTCCAACTTCGTCCGGCGCTCGGAACCCGATGTGGCGCGTTCGCCGACACGGCCGGTCTCATCGGGGCCACAGGAAGACACGCGAGTCCCGCGTCCGAGACGACCGCGCGAATCGGACCTCCGGGCGGAATCGGAATCAACCTGCCGCGCGGGGGTTGCGACCTCCCGCGGCTTCGAGGGTTTCCGGAATCGTGGCCTTCGGCTTGCGGTGTTGATCCTGCAATCCGAGTGTTCCGGAAAGTGAACGTCGAATCGCAGTCCGACCAGGAGGAGGCAATCATGAACCAGGAAGGCAAATCATCCCTCTGCACGCGGGCCGCATGGGCCGTTTGCGTCGGGTTCCTCGGCGCGGTCCTGGGCTGCAGCAGCACCCAGGATGCGCGGGAAAGGGCCGGGGAGGTCGCGACGCGTCCCGATCCGGCGGCGGGCGTGCCGCAGACGGAAAAGCCGGCGATCACTTCGCCGGCCGCGAAACCGCCGACCACGAAGCCGCCTTGGACGAAGCCGCCCGGGATCGACCGGCGGCCCCTCCCTGTCGCTCCCTCCAGGTCGGAGGAGGGCGGACTTCGGTGGGCGGGAATGGCCGTTCCCACCGGGAACCGGGCCACCAGCACGGTGCTGCTCGAGAAGGGGGTCCCCGCTTCGGTGCAGGCGGGCCGCCCCTTCGAGTACCACTTGAGGGTGACCAACCTGTCCGACATGGATCTCTCGTCGGTCGTGGTGGAGGATGACATGTCGTCGACCGACTTCCAGGTGGAAAGCACGACCCCGGCGCGGGCCGGGGGGACGTCGGGAGACCTGCGCTGGTCGTTCGACAAACTCGCGCCCGGCGAAGCCAGGCTCATCCGGATCCGCGGGCAGGCCCGCGACGGGGCCGACCTGACCAGTTGCGCGAACGTCTCGTTCTCTGCCGCCGTCTGCACGAAGATTCCCATCGTGCAGCCCGCTCTGCGGCTTACCGCCACCCTGCCGGGGGAAGTCCTTCAGTGCGATGCGATCGAAGTCGCCTACGTGGTGACGAATCCCGGCAGCGGCGTAGCCCACAATGTGGTCCTGGAAGATCGAATGCCCGACGGGCTCACCCACGCCGGGGACCCACGCGATCGGATCTCGTTCCGCGTCGGCGATCTGCCGGCGGGGGAGTCCCGCACCTTCCGCGCGACCCTGCGCGCGACGCGAACCGGCGAGTTCGTCCTGCGGCCGATCGCGACGGGCGATTCCCTCCGGTCGGAGGAGTCGTCCCGCGTCGTGGTCCGGCGACCGAGGCTCGCGGTCGTGCAGGATTCGCCCGAAACCAGCTACCTGGGCCGCGACGTCTGCACGGACCTGACCGTGCGGAACGACGGCGACGGCGTCGCGAAGGACACGATCGCCTGGGCGAAACTCCCGCAGGGAGCGGAGATGACCTCGGCCTCGGGCGACGGTCGGATGCTGGAAGGCCGGATTCACTGGCACCTGGGCGATCTCGCTCCCGGAGTCGCCAAGACCGTGAATCTCTGCTATCGGCCGGCCGGAGCGGGGATCTACCGGCCGGTCTTCTCGGCCGAGGCGTATTGCAGCGACACCGCCGCCGTCACCGCCGAGACGCAGGTGGTCGGCATCGCCGCCGTCCTGCTCGAGGTGATCGACTCGAATGATCCGGTGCCGGTCGGCGGCGAGGAAATTTACACGATCACGGCGACGAACCAGGGGAGCGCCCCCGGCGCCAACCTGACGATCACCGCAACCGTCGAGGAGGCCGCCCGCTTCATCTGGGGCGGCGGCGCCACGTCCGTCCAATCGATGGAGGGGGGCATCATTCGATTCGCTCCCCTGGTTCGATTGGCCCCCGGGGAGAGGGCGATCTGGCAGGTGAAGGTTCGGGCGATCGACGTGGGCGACACCCGCTTCAAGGTCACCCTGACCGAGGACCGGTTGGAGCGGCCGGTCGAAGAAACCGAGGCGACCCGGATGTACCGGAACTAGCCCGAGTGAATCCCGAACCGCTTCGCGGTTCGCGAACCATCCGGCTCCGGCCGGCCATGAAGGCCGTCCGGAGCAGGACTGCCTCGCCCAGCGTGCAAACCCCCGGCGAATCAGGGCAGGTTCCCCTGCGCCGGAACCCCGAAGCGGCCGCTGAGGACGGCGAACCGGCGGCTGAATCCGTACTCCTCGAGCGGTGCAACCACGCTTCCCCCGGACGGCGTCGATCGGCCCCGGCCGTCGCGTCGTGCCGGCTCCCCGAGCGGGTCGTGTCCCGCGCGATCCCGCTCCCGATGGGACCGGAAGCGGCCCCTCCGGCTGCTGCGAGGCCTGATCGCAGCGATCCCCGGCGCCCCCGTCCGGCAGGCCTCGCCAATGTTGTCAGTGGACCGTTGCCGGTGCTAGAATCCCGCGTCCGTTTTCCGAGCCCCATGGAGACCCGCCCATGCCCCAGAAGGATCTGTCCGAGATCGCTCCCGCCCCTCCGCCCGCAGCTCCGGCGGATTTTCTCTTCCGCGGCGACCTGGCCGACGTCGATCCGGAAACCGACTTTTTCCTGGGCGCCGAGGAGGCGCGCCAGATCGATCACCTGATTCTCATCGCCTCGGAGTCCTGCTGCCCCCCGCCCGTTCGCGAGGCGCTGACTTCCGTGCTGGGGAACATCTACGCCGAAGGGTACCCCTCTTCGCGCATGACGCGGGAGGAGATGGACCTCTTCCTCGACAGCGAGCGCCTGTCGGCCTACCACCGGCGGTACGGCGACCGTCGCTTCTATAAGGGAACCGAGTACGCGAACTTCGTGGAATGCCTTGCCCAGAAACGGGCGGCCCGCCTGTTCGCCAATCCCAACGCCCCGGAATCTTCCATCTTCGTGAACGTACAACCGCTGTCCGGGGCGGCGGCCAACAACGCCGTCTATGAGGCGTTCGTGCCCCCCGGGGGCACCGTGATGGGGCTCGATCTCGCCCACGGCGGCCACTTGACGCACGGCAGCCGCTTCAATCGCAGCGGCAAACGGTACCACATCGTGCCGTACCACGTGAATCTGACCACCGGGCGCATCGACTACGACGAACTGCGCGACCTCGCGCTCCGGCACAAGCCCCGCATGATCATCGGCGGCGCCAGCGCCTATCCGTGGGACATCGACTGGAAGACCATTCGCGAAGTCGCCGACAAGGTCGGTGCGATCGTCCTGGCCGACATCTCGCATCCGGCCGGGTTGGCGGTTGCGGGATTGTTCTCCAACCCGGTCGGCACCGCCCACGTCACCACCATGACGACCCACAAGACCCTGTGCGGCCCGCGCAGCGCGATCGCGATCACCACCGACCCGGAGCACGCCCGGAAGATCAACAGCGCGGTCTTCCCCGGGGAGCAGGGGGGGCCGCACATCAACGTGATCGCCGCCAAGGCGGTGGCCTTCCGTCTCGCCGCCACGCCCACCTTCCGCGAGTTGATGAAGCGGGTGGTCGAGAACGCGCAGCATATGTCGCGGACCCTGGCCGACCTCGGCTACCGGATCGCCTACGGGGGGACGGCCACCCATCTCTTCCTGATCGATCTCGGCTCGGTACGGACGCGCACGGGCGTCCCGCTCAAGGGCGACCTGGCGTCCAATCTCCTCGACCTCGCGGGGATCACGCTCAACAAGAATGCCCTGCCGGGGGACGAGACGGGGACGCGGCCCGGGGGGATCCGGATCGGCACTCCCTGGATCAGCCAGCTGGGGTTCGGCACGGAGGAAGTCGAGGAACTGGCGCGGATCATTCACGCCATCCTCTCCGATGCGGAACCGTTTCGCATCCTCACCCAGTCGGGGCAAACGATCGAGCGCGGCAAAGTGGGCTTTCGCAGCATGAACGAAGCCCGCGAGCGGGTGCAGGCGTTGATTGCCCGCGTCGGCGTCGCCCGGAAGATCCGCAGTCATTATGAAACGGGCCGGATCGAGGTGTCGAATCCGGTGCGGCCGACCGCCTTCGCCGGCGAGCAGCAGAAACAGGACGCGACGTTCGAGGTGCGCGACGGCTGGCGCGTCGCGACGCGTTTCGGCGACGGCAAGGGAGAAGAGGCGGCGGCCCGGAAGACGGTGGCGCTGGCCGACCTCGGCGACCACGGGATCCTGCAGGTGCGCGGCGCCCGCGCGCATGCGTTCCTGGAGACGCTCGCCGCCGCCGACCTGTCCCGCCTGACGGTGGGGCGGTGCGCGCGCACGGCGCTCCTCGACGGCGACGGCGGGCTGGTGGACGACGTCCTGGTCGTCCGCCATTCCCCGGACCGGTGGGGCCTCGACGTCTTCACGGTCGTCACGTCCCCGGGCCGGGCCCACGCCGTAGCCTCCTGGTTCGAGGCCCATTCCGACGGGTTCACGCGTTTCGACCCGGCGGACCTCTACGCCAAGATCCCGGGTCCGGTCGTGGTCACCCGCCAGAATGCGGGCGGCTGGGACGGGCTCGCCCGCACCGCCTTCGCGCTGGTCGGGCCGGACGCGCCCAGGACCGCCGCCAAGATCCTTCCCGCGGTCGGTTCGCTCGAGCCGGGCGCCACGGCGGAGATCGCGGGCGCGGAGGGGCGGATTCTCGCCGTCCACGCGCCCCTGATCGGGGAGGGACCGGAGTTCCTCTTCCTGGCCGACGAGGTCGGCGGCCGCGTCCTCTGGCAGAAGGCGGTCGCCGCCGTCCAGGGGAACGGGGCGCTCCTCGGCGCGGATGCCCGGCGCAGCCTGCGCAAGGCCGCGGGCCACCCCGATACGTCCGGCCCCGGACCCAACCCCGCCGGTTCCTTCGAGTTGCCGGCCGGACGAATCGCCCCGGACAAGCCCTACTTCGTCGGCTGGAAGGCCTGGCTCGCGGGAAGGCCGCCGGTCGCCCAACCCCTGCGCGCGCATCCCTTCCGGGACTGGGAGGGCGCCCTCCGGCGCACCACCTTGTACGACGAGCACCTGAAGCTCACGCGAAAGAAGAACTTGATCCCCTTCGCGGGTTGGGAAATGCCCGTCCTTTACACCGGCATCGTCGAGGAACACGAGGCCGTTCGCCGGACCGCCGGCCTGTTCGACGTGTCGCACATGGGCGTCCTGGAGATCGAGGGGGAACACGCGACCCGCTTCCTCGACACCGTCCTCACCAACGCGGTCGACCGTGTCTCGGTCGGCTTCTCCCAGTACAACTATGTGCTCAATCCGGACGGGCATGCCCTCGACGATCTGTTGATCTACCGCCGGGCCGCCGACCGCTACATGATGGTGGTCAATGCCTCGAATGCGGAAAAGGTCCGCGACTGGCTGGTCGCGGTGAATTCCCGCGAGGTCGTGATCGATCGGGACCATCCGACCCGGCGCATCGCGAATCCTGTGACGATCCGAGATCTCAAGGACCCCCAACACGGCGGCGCCTGCCGGGTCGATCTCGCGCTTCAGGGCCCCCGCTCGCTCGACATCCTGCTCGACCTGGCCAAGGATGATCGGACCCGGACGACGCTGCAGGAGCTGCGCCGGTCGGGCTTGTGCGAGGTCTCCCTGCTCGGGTTGCCGCTCGTGGTGAGCCGCACGGGATACACGGGGGAGGAGGTCGGATTCGAGATCTTCGTGCATCCCCAGGAGGCGCCGCGGCTGTGGACCGCGCTCCTGGAGGCGGGTCGGCGCCACGGGCTCAAGCCCTGCGGGCTGGGCGCGCGGGACTCGACCCGCACCGAGGCCGGATTCCCGCTCTACGGGCACGAGCTCGGCGGGCGGTTCGCGATTTCCCCCACCGAAGCCGGGTACGGCGGGTTCGTGAAGCGCTTCAAGCCGTTCTTCGTGGGCAAACGCCCGTATCTCGCGCGCGAGGAGGAGCGGACGATGAAGGTCGTTCGCTTCCGCATGAACGCCTCCGGCAAGGCCGTCCGTCCCGACGATCCCGTCGTCGGGACGAAGGGGAAGCACATCGGACACGTCACCAGCTGCACCCTGGTGAACGGGGTGCAGCTCGGCCTTGCGCTGGTCACGCGCCAGGGGGTACAGGAAGGCAAGGGGTTCTTCGTGCTCAACCTTCCCCGCACGGAATCGGCCAAGGCGGGCAAGACCAAGGCCCTCGCCGAGCTGGAGGTGGGGGATGCCGTGCCGCTGCCGCAGGAGGCCACGGTGATGAGCCGCTTCCGCAAGGCCGGGGAGGTGATCGCCACGGGGACCGGAATGGGCGAGGGATAACCGGCGCGACAACCGCGCTCCGCCGGGGTCCGGGACGGAGCGGGCCGGCGACATCCGATTCGAATCGGTCGATCGATCGATGGAGGCCCAGGATCATGGCAGGAGCAATGCCGCGCGAGGGGCGGGCGTCGGCCGAGTGGGTCGTCGCGCCGACGCCGGCCGGTCCCTCGGGGACTCTGCCGGCCCTCGTTTGGGCGGAGGATGCGGCAGGAAACACGGTGTTCCTCAACGGACAGGCGCAATCGCTGGTCGGACCGAATCGACCCGGAAATCGCGTTGCGGCCTGGGAAGCCTTGCTTCACCCCGAGGATCGGACGCGATATCGGGAACGGGTCCTGGCCGCGCGGGCGGGGCTCAAGCCGTTCTTGGCGGAAAACCGGCTCCGCCTCCCCGACGGATCGTATCACTGGTTCCTCGAGAGCGGGGTGCCGACGTTCGACCTGCACGGGGAATTCACCGGATTCGCCGGGGCCAGCGTCGACGTGCATCACAACAAGATTGCTGCGGCCGCCACGGACGGACTCGAGGGTCGCTGCATCACCCTCGCCTCCGGATTGCCGCAGGTCTTGTACCTCGCGGAGTCCGACCGCAGTCGGTTTCACTATGTCAGCCCGGCCTTCGAGAGCCTATGGGGCCGCCCCACAGCCGAACTGTACGCGAATCCGCGGACGTGGTGCGAAGGGATCCATCCGGAGGACCGGAGCCGTTTCGCGGTGGAAATGACGATCACCGAGCCCGCCGAGACGCGCCACCTCGAATATCGCGTGGTTCGTCCGGACGGGACGATGACCTGGGTCCTGGACCAGGCCCGGTCGCTGCCCGAGGCGAGCGGTTCGACCGTCCGAATCGCCGGACTGGTCCAGGACATCAGCGATCGCCGCGATCTCGAGTTGAAGCTGCTGGCGGCCGCGGAGGAGGAACGGCAACGCATCGGTCAGGATCTGCATGACGGCCTCTGCCAGAACTTGACCGGACTGGCGCTCCTGTGCAAGGCGCTCGAGCATCGGTTGGCGCCGGTGTCGGCCACGCTGGCGGTCGAGATCGCCAAGGTCGGCGACCTGCTGGGGGAGACGATCGGTCGCGCGCGCGAACTCGTGCGGGGCCTGTACCCGGCCACGCTGAACCTTGCCGGGCTGCCCGGCGCCCTCGTGGAGCTGGCGGTGGGGACGGAGAGGACCCTCGCGGTGCCCGTACAGTTTCACATGGAAGGCAAGCGGCCGTCGCTCGCCGAGGGGGAAGCGTTGCAACTCTTCCGGATCGTGCAGGAGGCGGTCCACAACGCGGTCCGGCACGGGCGGCCGACGCGGATCGTGCTCCACCTGTCGGCGCAGCCGACCGGGATCCGGCTGCGGGTGCACGACGACGGGCGGGGGCTTCCGGACGGGGTCGACCAGTGTCGGGGGATGGGATTGCGAACGATGCGCCGTCGCGCCGCGGCGATCGGTGCATCGCTGCAGATCCGTCGCGCGCCCGAGGGGGGCACCGAGATCGTGTGCTCGCTCCCGTATTCCCCCGATCGGCGACCGGAGGAGTGATCGCGTGCTGCATCGTGCCGTGAAACGGCTCGATGCCGGTTCCTACGCGCCCCGCGGCTCGCCGGCCCCGAAGCAGCGCAGGGCGGCCGCCAGGGCCGGGCGCTCGCGCGCCCACTCCGCCAGCGGGATCCCGCGGGACACGGCCTCCCAGGCATCGAGCATGCTCCGCGCGCCCGCGCGGGGACCGTCCGGATGCCCGAAGACACCCCGACCCGGAACCATCCCGAAGTCGCGGGTGCCCAGGCGGTCGAGCATGCCCGGCAGGCTGCCCGCCCAGTCGCTCCCGCCCGGGACGGGGAGTGCCGGCCGCATCCGGCCGAGCGGCCGCCGGCACGCGCGCGCGTTGGCCATCACCTCGGCGTCCGGGGATTGCATCCGGGCACCGAACCCGGGCAGGATCACGAGGTCGAATCCGGCCAGCCGTTGCAGCGTCGTCAGCACGGGCGCCGCCACGCCGAAGTGCGGCACGCGCCCCATCGGCGCCATCAGGTCGAAGTGGCCCACCAGGGGCACCTGCGCGTGCTTGCGCAGCATCCGCACCCCGGATAGCCCAACGGCGAATCCGTTCATCATCACCGCGCCCAGATCCAGCCGCGCCGCCAGGTCGTGATGCTCCCGCAAGCGGTCGACTTCGTCCGTGACGTTCAGGATGAACCACTTCCGCGTCCCGGTGGCGTCCTCCGCGCGCTTCTTTCTTTCGGCCAGAAGTCCCGCCCGCACGGCAATCGGAGAGTAGGCCACGTCCGCGAGCATCTCGTCGTCCTTGGGGGCGTCGAGACCTCCCAGCCAGGACTCATAAGCCAACTCCACGAAGTCCTCGGGCGCCAGGCCGACATTCGGTTTGACCACGCCCAGGAAGAGCGGACGGTCGGGAATGCCGAGATCCGCGCGCACGCCGTCGATGCCGAACTGCGGCCCCTCGAACCCGTCCAGCCACCCGTCGGGGAACTCCACGTCCATCCACTTGATGGCGTTGATGGCCGGGCTGTGGAAGGCCCCCTCCCCGCAGGCGGCGGTCAGGAAATTGGGGAGTCGGGTCCCGAAATTCAGGTGCGGCAGCGCGATCACCACCTCGCAGTCGTGATAGCGCTCCCCGGGGAACCAGGGCGGGTCCATGCGCGATCGCGGCGACTCGCCCAGGAGCCGAAGGTCCACGACTTTCGCGCCGTGACGCGGCCGGAAGTCCTCGTCGCGTCCGACGCGCCGCCACTGCGCCGTGCTCATTTCCCGGCACAGGTGCGCCGCCGCCGAATCCGGAGACCCCACGCACTCGAATCGGTAGGTGAGGAAGAGATGGTCGCCGACCGGGAGGGTCGAACGCTCCGCGAAAAAGGCCCGTTCATCCGGACTCAGCATCATGCCGAACCTTCTCCGAGCGCCGTCAGGAGGACTTCTCGATCTTCCCTGGGGCCGTCGAGCTCGACGAAGAAGATCCGCTGCCACGACCCGAGCTGCAAGGCCCCGTCGACGACCGGGACGGCCTCCGATGCGCCCAGAAGCAGGGCCGCAAGGTGGGCGTGCGCGTTGCGACGCCCGTCGACGGGCTCGCGATCGTGGCGGTAACCGTTGCCCGGAGGCGCCAGTCGAGCCAGGAACTCGAGGCTGTCCTGAAAAAGCCCGGCTTCGGCCTCGCCGATCCGGATCGCGGAGGTGGTGTGCCGCGTGAGCGCGTTGATGAGGCCGTTCCGCAGGCCGGAGTCCCTCACGAATTCGCGGATCCGGTCGGTGAGATCCACGAGTTCCATCGGCCCGGTCGTATCCAGCCGGATCGGTCGCGTGCGCACGATCATGGCGACCTGGTCCTCCCCGCGGGGCCGGCGCGCTCCCGACCGATTCTTCTCCGCGTGCCCGGCGCGGCCCCGGCCCTCCGTCGCCGGGCGGGCCGGATCCGGCTACTCCTTCGCGCGCCCGGCATGGCCGGTGCAGGCCGCTACTTCTTCTTCTTCGCCGCGGAAGACTTGTCCTCGTCCGCCGCGCCGTCGCCGCTGAAGACGGCCTTGAATTGCTTGAGCATCTCGACGTCGTTGGTCTTCACCTTGCCGCCGAGGAATTCCATGGCGCTCGGGGTGTAGTTCTCGGTCACCATCTTGAGGAACAGGTTCACGTCGGTCTTGAGGACGCAATCGGCCTTTTCGACGTGTTTCCCCTTCTTGAACTCGGCCTTCTTGGCGGTGACCCAGATGGTGTACTTCTCGTCCTCGGACTCGCCGAGGGAGAGGTAGACGGTGAAGTCCTTTCTTACCGAATTGGCGTCGAACCGCTTCTTGAAGTCCCTGATCACCTTCTCGAGGTCAGTGGCCATGCCTGGGCTCCTCCGGGAACGCGACGGCCCGCCGGCGCCGCACACGGCGCCGCTCACGAGGCGATTACACCCTATCCGGTTCCGGGATGCAAGCGACCGCGCGGGGTGAGCCGGGACGGCGCGGGCGCCCCGGCGGCGCGCTCCGCCCGTCCGAGTCCCCGGGCGATCGCGAGGTGTGCGTGCCGCCCGATGGGAACCGGGACGATCGCGGGCGGGCCCGCGGCCTCACCGATGCGGCGTCTCGTCGGGCCAGTGCAGAGAGTTCCATCCGGCGACCCCATCGGCCGCCGCTCCGCTCCACAGGACGACGAACCCGCCCTCCACGCGGACGACCCGCGGTTGGACCGCGTCGGTTCCGGGCGGCGACAGCCGCGCCGGTCGACTCCATGTCCCGCCATCGTCGGCGGAGTGAACGCCCCAGACCGTGGTCCGATCCGCCTCGATTTCATTCCAGACGACGGCGACGCGCCCGCGGCCGGCCGCGATTCGGGGATGCTTCGCGGTCCGGTTGCCGATCCGACCCGCCCCCGACCAGGAACTTGCGTCGGCGGCCCGGCGGTACAGGTGAACCCCGACCTCGCCTTCCCGCCCCGTCCAGACCGCGGCGAGGGCGCCGGAAGCGGAGAATGCCAGGTCCCCGCCCACGTGAGGGCAGCCTTGAAACTCCCAGCCGAACACGCCCACGGTTTCCCCCGCCCGCCACTCGACGCCGTCGCGCGAGACGGCCAACGCCATGTCGCGGGGATTCCGGTCGCGGTAGAAGGCGTACAGCGCGCCGTCCGGGCCGGCGCGTAATTCGTTGGCGCAGCATTCGCACGTCGCGTCGTCGAGCGTTCGGTTGGCCGACCAGGGCCCCCCGGCCAGCGGCCGGGCGGCGTGGCGCAATCCCTGCCGTCCGTCCCGGCCGTCCAGCCAGACCAGGTGCAAGGTGTCTCCCCACGCGGCAAAGGCGGCGAAGCCGTGGCCGGCGGTGGAACCGTCGTCCGCGGGATTTCCGCCGGAGGTCCAGGTGGCGCCGCCGTCGCGGGAGAACGCGGTCGCCAGGGGGCCGCTGCCGCCGAATCCCGTTCCCGGCGTGGTCCACGCGACCGCGAGCACGCCGCGCGCGGCGAAAATGCGCGCATCCCGCCCGCGCTGGGGGGGAGCGACCGCGGCAATACCGGCGTCGACGCGCACCGGCGCGGACCAGGAAACGCCGGCATCCGAGGAGCGAACATGGTAGAGCCCGATCGCTTCCGGCGACTCTCCACCCCGACCGGCGTGGAGGACGTGAACGATGCCGGCTTCCTCGGTCGCGTCCAGGCTCGCGGCCGGGCCGTGCGCGTGTCTCCCCGCGCCGGCCGGGGGCGAGGTCGTCCCGGGATCGGCCCGGACCGGCAGGCCCAGGGCGGCAATCGAAATCAGCCCCACCAGCGTCCGCGGGATCACGCCGAAACACGCGCCCTCGTGCCGCTCTCCCTTCATCGTTCGCTCTCCCCGTCGCCGGCATCCAGCCGAAATCGTATGGTCACTTCCACGATCCCTTCGATGGCGACCCCGTCTTCCAGCGCCGGGTGAAAGCGCCACTCCGCCAGCGTCGCGGCAGCGGCTTCGTCCAGGCGCGCAAAACCGGAAGAGCGGAGCACCCGTACCCGTCCTGGCCTGCCCTCCCGGTCCACCTGCACTTCGAGGAGGACATCTCCCACCTCCCGCAGGCGGCGGGAAACGCGCGGATACTTCGGCTCCGCGCATTCCCTCGCGATCGCCCGCGGGGGAATCAGCACCGGCCGGGGGGCGGGCCGGGGCGGCGCGGTCACCGTTCGCGGCGGCGCGGTCGGACGCGCCGCAGATGGACCGGGCGATGGGGGAGAAGCCGGCGGGGCAGCATGGCGGCGCCCCAACCGCACCCCGACCGGAACCAATGGCCCCGCCACGCCGATCGTGTCCGCGTCGGCCCTTTCGGCAAACTCCGAAGCCGGAAACGCGACTTGCGGAACGACCGGAACCTCCGGATTCGTGGTCTCCGCCTCGGGGTCCTTCCGAAATTCGGAGACTTCCGCCCGGGTCTCCGCCATGCGGACATCCGGGGCCGTGCGCAATGCGATCGCCAGGGAAGTGTCGTCCGTGTTCGCCGGAATGCCCGCCGCCAGGGCGATCGCCCCCGCGAGCAGCATGGTGTGCGCGCCCGCCGAGGCCAGGGCGTAGCGCCCGCCGAACGGCGTCGGCAGATCCAATTCCCGGCGTCGCAGGGGGCGTCGGGTTCCGCCCGCGTGTGCGTCTACCATCGCCATTCCGCTCCGACAAAGAACCCGCGCCCGTCCCCGGGCAGGAACTGTCGGGAATCCCTCCCGCGTGCGTCCGAGACCACGCCGGTCGTCGTCGCATACTCCTCGTCGAGGAGATTCCGGCCCTCCGCGAACGCCGAGAAGCCGGTCTCGGTCCGATAGGAGATCTTCACGCCCAGGACCGCGTAGGGATCCGCGAAGAACGAATTGGCGTGGTCGATCGCGTAACGCTGCATCGACCACTCCACGTTCGGTCCGATGGCGAACCCGCACGGGTGTTCGTACCGGAGTTCCGCGCGGTAGAAGTGCTCCGGAATCCCGGCCAGCTCGTTGTCGTCGAAGACGTCGTCGTCGTCGAAACGGAAATCGTTCCACTGATACGCCTGACGCAGGACGATCGCGTCGTCGTCGCCGTCGATCAACCCACGGACGATGTCGACATCGATTCCGAGCTCGATCCCCTGGTGGACCGTGTCCTCGGCATTGACCGTGCCGAGCGGATTTCCAGCGGCGTCGTTCAGGCTCAGGAGTTCGTCGTCCACCCAGGCGTGGTACCAGGTCAGGTCCCAGGCGAACCGCCCGATCTCGCCCCGCGTTCCCAGTTCGATCGTGTCGGCGGTCTGCGCACGGACGTCGTTCGGGCGCCCCGTCGGGGCGAAGAACTCCCCGAACGACGGCGGCTCGAACGACCGGCTGTACGCCGCATAGAGCTGGGCCGAATCGTGAACCTCCCAGCGCACGCCCACCTTCGGGTTGATCGCCGAGTAGTGACGGGTGTCGCTGTCGTCGGGATTCGCGTTGGTATGGGGCGATTCGTCCTCGCTCTCGCGATACGACCAGCCGGCTTGAGTTCCGAGGCTCACCGCGACCCGTTCGTGCACGTAGTGCTGGTTCTCGAGGAAGAGGGTGGCGTTTCGCGCCGCCTGCTCGTTGTCCTGCAGCAGGGTGCCCGGCTCGCCGGCGACGTTCCCATAGCGGTGGTCCCGATTTCGGCCGGTCGAGGCGTCCACTCCGGCCACGAATCGGTTCTCGCGCCCGAACCAGTCCCCCTCATGGACGTACTTCGCGCGCATCCCATAGTCGTGGGACACCTGCTCGATGTACTGAAAGATGGGATGGTCGAGCTGCTTGAACGAGGCGTAAAGCGCAAACTCGATCCTCTGATCGTCCCACCGGAAGGTGGTCTTGTTGGCCACCCAGTCAAGATCGAAGTCGCGCTTCTGCTCGCGCCCGATCACCGCGGGCGTCGTGTCCGCGTCCTGTGGATCGTTCTCGAGTTCCGATTTCAGCAGGGATCCCGGCAGCTCGGAGTCCGTGGTCAGCGTCGTGAAGTAGAAGCGGGTTTCCACGTCGTCGCCCAGACGCCAGCCCACGTTCGTGAACAGGCGCTGGTTCGATTGGCGCGCGTGGTCCCGGAAGGAGTCCTGGGAGCCGTGGGAAAGCGACAGGTAGTAGTCGAAGTCCCCGAGTTCCATGCCGCTGCTGACCTGGCCGCGCGCGTACGAGAAGCTCCCGTATTCGCCGCGCACCTGGAGTCGCGAGGCGTCATGGCCGGTGCGCGAAACGAAGTGGACCGCTCCGCCGAGCGTGGTGGAGCCGTACTCGAGGGCATTGCCCGCGCCCCGGAACACCTCCACGTAGCGCGCCGCCTGGGGCTCGATGGCCTGCATGTCGAATCCGCCGTCGGCGAGATTGATCGGCACGCCGTCGAACAAGAGGCGCAATCCGCGGCCATGAAACGTGCGCTGAAGTCCGGAGCCGCGAATGGAGATCCGGGCTTCCTCGGCACCGAAGCGGGATTGCACGAACACCCCGGGAGAGAAGGCGAGTACGTCGGGGAGGGTGGTCGACCGGCCGCGGAGGAACTCTTCCGCGTCGATGACGTCCGTGCCGCCGACCACCCGATCCGCCTCTGCGCGGGCGGTTTCCAGACTGGGAACGGTGAGGGATGGGGATTCGTCGGTCGTGCCGCGGGCGCTGACCGTGACCTCCGCCGTGCCGCGCGCGGAGGGCGACGCGGCGGAGGCATCGCCGGCGCTTGCCCCCTCGGCGGGACCCGCCGCCGGACGGATTTCCTCCGGCGCTCCGGGGCGGCCGGGAGGTTCGGGGGCCTGTGCGGAGATCGCCGCAGGGACCCCCAAAAGGATCGCGAGCGTTAAGCACGCTCGAAGGACTTGCGAGGACATCGAAAACCTCCAGACGGACTTTCCAAGGGGAGAGGCAGTGCAGAACACCTGCAGGCCTGGTCCGCGCGCGGAGCGCGAGCGCCCACGAGGGAGTCCGGTGGAGATTGCGTTCGGGGATTTTCGCGCTATCCCTGGGGGGAATTGCGGCGCACCCGCCGAATCATCGAAGCCTGGACCGCTCGAGGGCGATCAGACCGGTTTCGGAGGGGGCAGGAGGGGGGAGGGGGATCGACCCTGGGCCTCCCGGTCGGGGAGACTCACGTCTGCTACGGGCCCCAATTCCCCGGGGTCCGCGCCGGGGGCTTCACAGGCCATCGGTCCGGATCGGTCGAACGAGAACGGGGAATCGGTGGACAGGCCGCATTCGAGTGCCTTGATCTGCTCGCGCGCGCTCGCCTCTTGCGGGTCGCCGCCGCAGCAGCACTCCGAGGGGTCATGCTCGTCCGAACCGCAGGCGCAGCGGTGTTGCTGCCCCGCGGCGCAGGGGCCGGGTGAGAGGATCGGCAGGGCATGGAGCGCCAGCAGGCAGGTTATCACCGTCGCGACCAGGCCGCGGCGGACTTGCCCGAATCGATGGAAGGCGCTCATGATCGCTCCGCTATACCTTGACGAGGCGGCGCATGTCAATCTTCGAGTCTCCCGGCGGCGAGCCTCCTCGGCCGAGCGGGGCCGGCATCCCCGAGTCATAGCAAAAGCCGTTCCCGACCGGTCCGTCCGGCCGATCGAATTCCTCTTGCGCGGCGCGTCGGAATCGCATAGGTTTTTCGACCATTCGAATCCGGCGGGAGGAGGAACCCATGACTCGATCGACGGGCATTCACCGCGTCCTGGCGTGCGCGGTCGTGCTGTTCTGGATCGCCGCCGCCGCGCTGCGTGCCGATGAACCGATCCTCAAGGAGAAGCACACGGTCGTCACGGCGGATGGCTGGACGATCGCGCTTCACCGCGTTCGACCGGCGGCGCCGGTGGTCGGCCGCGAGCCGGTGGTGCTGTTTCACGGCTACCTCGAGAACCGCCGCTACTACGATCTCAAGCCCGGGGTCTCCCTCGCCGAGCACCTCGCCCACGACGGGTTCGACGCCTGGATCGTCGAGTTTCGCGGGGCAGGGGAGAGCGAGAAACCGAGCCTGCTCGATTTCGACGGCTGGACCTACAGCGTCGACGACTACATCCACGGGGACGCGCCGGCGGCGATCGATTACGTGCTGGCGACGACCGGCGACGACCAGGTGCTGGGCATCGGCCACAGCATGGGCGGCCTGACGATTTACGGGTATCTGGCCGCCGTTGCGCCGGCGAAGATGAAGGCCGCGGTGACGCTGGCGGGGGCGGGCAAGATGGGACTGGCGGAAAGCCAACGGCTCTCGACGCTCCTGTTCCTCCTTCCCGCGCTCGCTGCCGAGTCGAAGTTTCCCTTCGACGCCCCGTTCCCGACCGGTCCGGTCTTCAAGGCGGTCACCTCGCCCTTCCTGTGGCCGTTTTTCAAGTATCTGCTGCACGGCCCGCTCGGCGCCCCGGTCTGGCAGAACAAGAACATGTCAAAGGACCGGATCCGGGAGTTCCTGAAGGTCGGCGTCGGCAGCATCGGCATGAACATCTCCAAGCAGGGCCTCGACTGGATCCGCCATGAGGACGTGTACACCTTCGGCCCGAGTCCGCACGAGGTTCAGGGTCCGACATCGCTTTACTACGACGCCCACGGCTTCTACAGCTACACCGACCACCTGGCGGACATCACCACTCCGTTGCTCGTGCTCGCGGGCGCCGACGACCAGGTCGTCCCGCCGAAGATCGTGAAGTCGGTGTACGATTCGCTGTCGAGCCCGGACAAGACCTACCGCGTGCTCGGCAAGGCGGGCGGGGAGACGGTCGACTACGGTCACGAGGACCTGGTGGTGGGGTTGTACTCGCCTGCCGAGGTGTATCCGGTGATTTCGGCGTGGCTGAAGGAGCGGCGCTCGAAGTAGGTTGTGCGCCGGTACGTGGGAGCGATCGGCGCGGCGAGGATCGGGGATGGGGGCGGGGCGTGGATCGCGTTTCCGCCTCCGGCCGTTTTCGGGCGCGACGTCCGGCGTTTCCGGGAACCTGAGGTTCGCCCGGCCGCAGTCGGACGCGGGAGGGATCTTGCCCCTGTTCCCCGCGGTCTTCGCGCGAACCGGCTTGGATGCTCGCGCACGATGCTTCGACGGGCGGTTCCGCCTCACGGGCGGTTTTCGCGTTCGGACGGCGCCAAGCGGGCGCTCCGTTGTATTGGGCGGCGCGTTCTGCGCGCAGGACACACAGACTTCATGAGCAGGAGCAACCCATGACGCGAATCGGCATCGGAGTTCTGTTGTTGTGTCTGGTTGGATTCGTGATGTCTCAAGCAGCCAGGTGGGCGAACAGCCAGGATTCGGGAGCGACGAACATGGAGATCGGCAATTTCTCGGTGAGTCTTGCCGTCAAGGACATCGCGGCATCGCGCGCGTTCTACGAGAAGCTCGGCTTTCGAGTGAAGGGTGGCGACCAGGCGAAGAACTGGTTGATTCTCCAGAACGAGACCAGCACCATCGGTCTCTTCCAGGGGATGTTCAGCAAGAACACGCTGACGTTCAACCCCGGTTGGGACCGGAACTGCGGCACGCTGCCGGAGTTCGACGATGTTCGCGACATTCAACGCACGCTCAAGAGCCGCGGTCTCACCCTGACCATGGAGGCCGACGAGGCGACCGCGGGACCGGCAAGCTGCATGTTGCTCGACCCGGACGGCAACCCGATCCTGATCGACCAGCACGTGCCGCGCCCCCAGAAGTGAGGTGGAGCGGCGGCCTTCACGGACACGCCTGCGCCGTGAGAGGAGAATCGTAGAAGGCAGGCGCCCGCTGCCGCGGCCTGAGCTCGTCGCGGTTCGCGGACATCGGGCCGCTTGCGGGGGACGCGCACCCGTCACGATTCCCCGTCCGGAAGGGCGACCAGGACCGCGCGCCCTTGTCGCCCCTTTCGACCCGGTTCGGTTCCAAGGGACCGGGGCTGTCGGACCCGTCGCTGCGGCAGGCTGCGGCGCGCTCCCGGCTGCTTGGGGTCCCGGTCCCGGAGCGCGGGCGCGCCGCCCCTGGCGCGGCGCCCGCCACGGAACCGGGGCGTCATCCCGACCGGAAGCCGGCTCGAACGGAGCGCCGCGCCGGGGGAGATCGCCGGAAGGGCGATCGGGGGTGACCGGGGACGGCCGGCCGCGGGGCGGGAGTGCGCCGCGACACGTCTTTCGGTCGCTCGGGCGCCGATTCCGCACCCGCCCCGGGACCGGCTACTTCCCGTCCTCGTACATCTTGTCGATCACGTCCTTGTACTTCGTCTCGACCACCTTGCGCTTCACCTTCAGCGTCGGGGTGATCTCGCCGCCCTCGATCGTGAAATCCTTCTCGATCAGGGCGTACTTCTTGATCGACTCGTACGAGGCGAGCCCGGCGTTGATGTTGTCCATCTCCCGGTCGAAGAGCGCCTTCACCGCATCGTTCTTGATCAGTTCCGCGGGCGACGCGTAGGTGATTCCTTTTTCTTTCGCGAACGACTCCACGCGCGCGATGTCGGGCACCAGCAGGACGGAGATGAACTTCCGCGCATTGCCGACGATGACCGCGTTGGTGATGTACTCCGCCATCTTGAGCTTGTTTTCGATCGGTTGGGGGGCGACGTACTTTCCGCCCGAGGTCTTGATCAGGTCCTTCTTGCGGTCCGTGATGACGAGGTAGCCGTCCGGGTCGAGATGCCCGATGTCGCCGGTATGGAACCAGCCGTCGCGGATGACCTCGCCGGTTTCCTTTTCCATCTTGTAGTAGCCGCGCATCACGCCGGGGCCCTTGCACAGGATTTCGCCGTCCTCGGCGATCCTGACCTCGACCCCCTCGGCGACCTTGCCGACCGTGCCGAGGCGGCACGCCCCCGGATGGTTGACGGAGATGACGGGGGAAGTCTCGGTCAGGCCGTACCCTTCGTAGATCGGCAGGCCCGCGGCGTGGAAGAACTCCGCGATCTCGCGCGCCAGCGGGGCGCCGCCGGAGATGAAGAAGCGCATGCGCCCACCGGTGCGCGCCGCGAACTTGCTGAACACCAGTTTGGTGGCGATCGCGTACTTGAGGTCGAGGAAAAACCCGGGTGCGGTCCCCGCGTGCAGGGCCTTGGTGCGCTCCTTGCCGGTCGCCACCGCCCAGCGGAAGATCTTTTGCTTCAGGCCCGAGCCCTGGCGGACGTTCTCGTGGATGCGATCGTACAGCTTCTCATAGAAGCGCGGGACCGCGGCCATGATCGTGGGCCGCACCTCGGGGAGGTTCGCCGCCACCGTGTCGATCGACTCCGCGTAGGCGATGGTGATCCCGCGGAGGAGGAACGCGTAGTCCACCATACGCTCGAAAATGTGGGAGAGCGGCAGGAACGAGAGGACGACGTCGGACTTGTCGAAGGGGATCAGGGTCGGCGTCATCTTCGCCTGGAACACGATGTTCGCATGGGTGAGCATCACGCCCTTGGGCATCCCGGTCGTGCCGGACGTGTAGATCAGCGTGATGAGGTCGTCGGGCCGGATGGAGTTTCGGCGCTCGTCGAAGGTCTTGGTGTCCGTCGCGGCGCGGTCGGCGCCGGTCTTCTCGAAGGCCTCGAAGGTGACGATCCCGCGCGCGGGATCCCCCGGCCCGTCCATGACCACGATCCGCTTGAGGTTCGGGAGACTGGAGAGAAGCGGAGCCACCTTCTCGAGTTGCTTGGGGGTGCTGACGAACAGGACCTTGGCTTCGGAATTTTCCAGGATGTACTGGATGACGTCGGGCATCAGGGTGGGGTAGATCGGCACCGTCGCGGCGGCCGCGCACAGACCGGCATAGTCCGCGATCGCCCACTCGGGGCGGTTTTCGCACAGCAGGGCCACCCGGTCGTCCTTCTGGACCCCGGACTCGACGAGCGCGAGGGTGACGTTGCGCACGCGCTCGAGCAGGCGGGAGGAGGAGATGTCGTGCCAGACTCCGTCCTTCTTGACCCTCAGGGCATCGGGCTTCTGGTGCGTCGTGCAGGCGAGGACGAACCCCTCGGCGATGTTCTTGAACTCCATCTCGGGCTCCCCCCAGGAAGAGATTGCAGGATCATGCCGCTCGCGGCGCGAACGGGGGAGGGATTATAGGTTTGGGGTTCCGCGGGGGTCAACGCTTTCCGGGACGGGAGGTGCGCGGGATGCGCGCCACTCGAGAATCGTGCCGGCGACCAGGGAGAGTCCGGCGACGTCCGAAACGAAGATTCCATAACGCGGGCGAAACCCCATCGAGCCCCACGCCATCCAGATCGTATAGACGAGGAAGAAGCCGGCAACCGCGATCGCCAGAGCCAGCTGGCAGACCAGGGAGGCCTGCTCGTGTCCGCGCGCGCGGTGGCGCAGCGCCAGGAACAGGCCCACCAGGGGCAGGGGACCGATGGCCGCGTAGAACTCGTCCGTGGCGAACGCCCCCAGCCCCCGCGTCTTGAGGCGTTTCAGGACCTCCGCCCCGTATCCGAACTCGAAACAGATGAACGCGAACAGCAGGAAGAAAAAGACCAACGCATGGGCCGCCTCCGGGCGACCCCGCTCGGCGTACCGGATGCGCAGGAGAAAGATCAGCGCGCTGGCGTACGGGAGGAGGAAGACGCCGAGCGACTTGAGGTGCTCGAACGGGCGCTGACCCTCGAAGATGAAATCCTCCGTGTCCGCCAGCGTCCGCGCGACTTCCTTCCCGGGCACCCGGGTCTCGCTGCAGCCGTGGAACGCGGGGAGGCTGAAGGAGACGATCAGCAGCAGCGCGCCCTGCAGGGTCAGGAGTCGGCCCCAGCGTCGTGGTCTCACGGGGTTCCTCCCGGCGCAGGCGTTCGCGTCGTCAGGTGGACGATCGAGTTGGCGTAATACTGCAGCACCGCCCCGGCCCCCGGTGCGACGGTCACGATCCCGTTTTCCTCTCGCACGAGCCCCCGCTCTTCGAGCACGTCGAGGGCGATGTCGAGGGTCTGCTGGGCGACGTCGCTGGCGAACATCTGGTCCACGACGTCGAACAGGTCGTCGTGATAGAGGGCGCGTTCCTCCGCGTGGGTGGCCCGGCCGCGCATGGTGCGGTCGAATTCCTTCCCCTCCACGACGTGGGCCCCGGCCGCGACCAGCGTCTCGCGGAGCGTGCGTACCCGGCGCGCGAGTTCCGTGCGCGAGATCCGGTCGTGCGGGATCCCCGTGAGCACCGTCGCCGTCAGCGCCACGGGTGTCACCGGCAGGACCTCGCCGATCCGCCGCATCAGCAGGTCCGCGAATTCCTTCACTCGCGCGCGCCGCTCGTCGTCGGTCAAGTCCGCGATCCGGATCCCCCGTTCGGCCATCCAGGAGTCGAAAGATACCGGCGCGCCGAAGCAGACCGCGGCATAGCCGTGTCGCAGGACCGCCCCGGTGGCGTACCGGTAGAGGTTCCCTCCGAGGGAGCGGGCCAGATGACGGAGCACCCGGAACAGCGAGATCATCCGCTCCCGGAATCCCCGTCGCTCCTGCTGTCCGGACTTTTCGCCCAACAGGAATTCGTCCTCCAGCACGCGGTCGAAGTTGATCCCGGCCGGCACGAAGACCAGATCCCGGGCGAAGGCCGGATCCCGCTTCACCTTTACGATGTAGTCGAGCAGCCCGATCTTGGGCTCGCGAAACCGTCCGTCGCGCGACAGTCCCCCCTCGATGAAGATCGCCTGTTTCCCGGCCTTGCGGGTCAGCAGTTGGACGTACTTCTCGAGCACGAGGTGGTAGAGCGGCTCGCGAAAGTTGCGCCGGACGAAATACGAACCGAAGCTCTTGAACAGTTCCTCGAGCGGCCAGACCCGCGCCCATTCGCCGACCGCGTACGAGAGCGCCACCTGCTCGGAGAGCACGTATCCCGCCAGGATGAAGTCCACGTTCGATCGGTGGTTCATCACGTAGATGGTGGCCGCGTTCGCAGGAATCTCCGATCCGGACCCCATGCCGGATCGGTCGACGACCGGGCTGAACAGGGAATGAATGAAAAGTCGCGCCAGCGGATAGCCGATTTTGTAGTACGAGACCAGGTTGAAACTCGGGACGATCTCCTCGATGTAGGTTTCGACCTTGTCCCGAGCCTCCTCGAGCGGGCAGCCCGTTTCCGCGGCATGGGCCATCACCGCCTGGTGGATCTCGGGGTCGTTCAGCAACGTCTGGCGCACCAACAACTTGTTGGCGAACTGGAATTTTGCGATCTGGACTTGATGCCGGTTCAGGAATTCCTGGACCGAGCGCCGGAAGGCGGTTCGCAGCCTGCGAAAGAGGAGATAGCGGAGCGTCTCGTAGGCCAGCACGACGGCCGCCAGGAGGGCGAACCACTGGAGGGCTTCCAACATCGCCCGGTGCTCCCTATGGGGGGTGCGGGACCCGGTCGGCGGAGAAATCCGGGTCGCGCGCCGGGCCGCCCGCCGAGCGCCCGGGGGCCGGCGCGGGGTCGTTCGCCGGGAGGCGAGCAGGATCATAGCGGCGCGGAGAACGGCCGGTCAAGCCCGGGGAGCAGGCCCGCCCGCACAAGTTCTTCGGCGAGGCATGAATTCTGTTGACAGCCGGAGGGGTCCTCCCTAGGATCCCGGCGAGTCGGCAAGGAGTCTGGTTGCTGGACAGGAAAGGAAGGTGTCTGATGTCGACGATTCGAGCGAAGTACGGGCTCGTACTGGCGTTCCTGCTCTTCTCGCCGGGCGTGGTCCTGGCCAACGGCTTCCGGATCCCGGATCAGGGAGCGCGCGGGATGGGCATGGCGAATGCCGCGACCGCCCAGGGCACGGACGCGTCCGCGCTCTACAGCAATCCGGCCGCAGTCGGCGTGCTGGATGGCACCTACACCTCCTCCGGCATCACCTTCATCTACGCCACCGGGTCGGACTTCCGCAGCGACAATGTGGACCCGGCCGGCCCGGTCGGTCCCGCACCCGATCAGAGCGCGGACGACGACCTCTTCTATCCCCTCAATATGTATTTCGTGACCGACGGCGGGACCGAGAAGTTCAACTTCGGTCTGGCGATCTTCAGCGGGTACGGCCTGGGCCGCGACTGGGACGATGACGCCGGTTTCGAGCGCCCCCTCGACGAGGTCGACCTGATCACCGTCAGCATCCAGCCCAGCGTGACGTACGAGATCATGGACGACCTCTACGCGTCGCTGTTCATGACCATCATGGCGTCGAAGATCAATTTCATGGGCAAGCCGCAGGCGAACTTCGGCCCCCTGGGCATTCGCGACGTCATGGACCTCGACCTCTCCGCCGACGGCACCGGCACCGGCTACGGCCTGGCTGCCTACTGGGAGCCGTGCGATTCGATTCAGATCGGCGCCATCTACCGCAGCGAAGTGACCATCGACTACGAAGGTCACGCCGAGGCGAACGACATCCAGCCGCTCCTTCAGGCGCTGGCCGGGGGCCGCTCGTCCGTCGAGACCGATGCGGAGACCGAGATTCACTTCCCGGCCACCGTCTCTCTGGGTATCGCCTACAAGCCCAGCGACAAGTGGCTGATCGAAGTCGACGTCGACTTCACCGGCTGGCAGTCCTTCCGCAACGTCAGCGTTCGCCTCGACGAGCAGGTTCCCGGGATCGGCTTCTCCAACGAGGCCATCTCCCTCCGCTCGAGCTGGCATAACGCCTTCACCTATCGCCTCGGCGGTCAATATGCCTATGACGAGAACTGGAAGTTCCGCATGGGCTACGTGTACGACCAGAACCCGATTCCGGACCACACGCTCCATCCCAGCCTCCCGGACAGCGATCGCCACGGCCTCGCCACCGGCGTCGGCTACACCTGCGGAGACTGGACCTTCGACTTCTCCTACATGGCCCTGTTCTTCGAAGACCGGGATATCAGCAACGGCGTCACGGACGTCCACAACATCCGCCAGGACGGAACCTATGAGAACATGGCGCACCTGTGGGCTCTGAGCGTCGGCAAGAAGTGGTAAGGGAGGGGGACGGGATGCACTCCAGGAAGATCATTGCCGGGCTTGCGGCGCTCGTAATGCTGGGGACGCTCGGTTGCGCCTCCAGCCGCAAGAAGGCATGGGAACGCGAGGATGCCAAGGTAACCGCGCAGGGATCCGCCCAGGCGGATCCCAATGAGCTGGCGCGCGCGGAGGAGGCCTGGAAGAAGCGCGACGACAAGGCTCAGCTCCAGGCCGCCCTCGATATCTGGACCAAAATTGCCAGTTCCGGCGCCGGCAACTACGCGATCTATGCCAAGCTTTCCCGGGGCTTCTATCTGATGGGCGACGGGTACGTCGATGACGCCGACGTCAACAAGAAGCTGGAGTACTTCGATCAGGGCGCGACTTGGGGAGAGAAGGCGCTCTACACCTTCCCGGCCTTCAAGGAAGTCGTGGACATCGGCAAGCCGGTCGAAGAAGCCGTCACGCGCCTCGGCAAGGAGGCCATCGACGGCATTTACTGGAATGCGGTGAACGTCGGGAAGTGGGCCAAGACGAAGGGCACCTCGACGATCCTCTTCTACAAGAGCCGGGTGAAGAAGACGATCGAGCATCTCATCACCCTCGACGAGAAGTACTTCTACGGCGCCCCGCACCGGTATCTCGGGGCGTATTATGCCGCCGCCCCGGGATTCTCCGGCGGCGACCTCGGCAAATCGAAGGAGCACTTCGACAAGGCCATCAAGATCGAGCCGAATTACTTCGGCACCCGGGTCCTGTACGCGGTAGAGTATGCCGTCAAGGACCAGGACGCCGCGCTCTACAAAAAGGAGCTCGAGTTCGTGATCAACGGCAAGCCGGAAGTGCTGCCGGACGTCGCGCCCGAGCAGAAGATCGAGCAGCAGAAAGCCAAGAAGGCGCTTCCGCAAGTGGAAGACCTCTTCTAGGCCGGGAGTGCAGCGAAGGCACGGGGGTCGGGTCGCGGCGCAAGCCGTGACTCCTTGCCCGCCGTGCCTTCGGCGTTCCCGGGGGCGCGCCGTGCGTGTCCCCCCGCCGTCCCGCACCCGCGGATGGCCGTTCCCCGTTGCTTGCGGAGATCCCACCATGCGCCGCTCCCTGATCCCCCTTGCCCTCGCGGTACTCCTCGCCGGCTCCGGTTTCGCCGCGGCCGAGGAATTCACCATCAAATTCGGCACGGTGGCGCCGAAGGACACCCCCTGGTCGGAACAGCTCACCGACATCAAGAAGCGCGTCGAGAAGGAGAGCGACAAGAAGATCAAGGTGAAGCTCATGCTCGGCGGCGCCCTCGGCGGCGAGCTCGAGATGCTCGAGCAGCTGGGCCAGGGACGGATCCAGGGCGGCGGGTTCTCCTCCGGCGCCGTCGCCACCATCGTCCCGGAACTCGAGCTGATCGAGCTGCCGTACCTGTTCGAGAGCGACGAGGAGGCCGATTACGTCCTCGATACCGTGCTCTTCAAGCCGATGTCGGCGGCGCTGGCCAAGAAGGGAATGGTGCTCGCGGCCTGGGGAGAAAACGGCTGGCGCGGGATCGGCAACCGCGTTCGTGCGATCAAGGCCCCCGGCGACCTGCAAGGGCTCAAGCTGCGCTCGCAGGAGAGCAAGATCCACCTCGCCACCTGGAAGGCGCTCGGGGTGAATGCCACCCCGATCGGCATTCCCGAAGTGCTGTCGGCGCTCCAGACCGGTGTCGTCGAGGGATTCGACAATACGCCGCTCTTCGCGGCCGCGACGGAGTGGTACACCACCGCGAAATTCTACACCGTCACGAATCACATCTACCAGCCCGGCGTGGTCGTCTACTCCAAGGCCTTCTTCGACTCCCTCCCGCCGGACCTCCAGAAAATTCTCCTCGGCGACCCTGCCGCCGAGAGCAAGCGCGGCCGCGAAGCGGTGCGCAAGATGAACGTCGAACTGGTCGAGCAGTTCAAGAACCAGAAGATCCAGGTCAACGTCCTCTCGGCCGACGATCGCGCCAAGTTCCGCGCCGCCACGCGCGGAGTCCATGAGGACTATCGCAAGCAGGCCGGTGGCGAGCTGCTCGATCAGGTCTATGCCGCCATCGAGAAGTTCCGCAGCGGGAAGCGCTAGATCAGCGGCTTACGTCCGGGGCGGCGGCTGACCTCCGTCGGCCCCGCCCGGATTCACGACGCGGGGGACTCATGGAACAGGCCACGCCGGGCTACATCCGCGTTTTCGCCTCGGTGGACGAATGGGTCCATCGCGCGGAGCGGTTCCTGCTCTGCCTCGTCCTGATCCTGATGATCGCGGTCGTGTTCGCCGACTTCGCCATGCGCGAAATGCGCGTCGGCGGGCTGGCGTGGTCGAAGGCGGCGGCCACCTATGCCATGGTCTGGGTCGGCTTCCTGGGCGCAAGCCTGGCCACGCGAAGCCGCAAGCATCTGAAGGTCGATGCCTCCGAGAAAATCATCCCGAAGCGCTTTCGGATGCACATGGCCGGCCTGGTCGGTCTCATCGCCGCCCTGTTCTGTTTCTACCTCGCCTACCTCGGCGGGATCGTCGTCCATGACTCGATGGTCTCGGGGAAAAAGTCGCCGGTCATGGACCTGCGAATCTGGGTCGTGCAGGCGGCCATCCCGTTCTCCTGCACGCTGATGGGGCTCCGCTTCCTCCTGCAGGATGCCGCCGGCAACCTCTACCGGATCGTGAAGGGGCTCCCCCCGCCGGATTCCGGCGGACTCGGGCATGGCGTCGCCCTGCCTCCGGAACCGGGACCCGCGGCAAAGGAGCCGTCATGACCGGCTGGTTGATCGCCCTCCTCGGTCTGCTCCTGCTCGCGTCCGGAGAGTACCTCTTCGTCGTGATCGGGATCGCCACCGCCTGCTGCGTCTGGTTCCTCGGGGATCAGATCATGCAGGGAATCGCCTCGGACGTGTTCAATTCGGTCAACAAGGAGGTGCTGCTCGCCATCCCGTTCTTCATCGTCGCCGGCGGCATCGTCACGAAAGGAAAGATCGCCCAGCGGTTGGTCGACCTCGCCAAGGCCATGATCGGCTGGATCCCCGGCGGCCTCGCTCTCACCGCCGTCCTGGCCTGCATGTTCTTCGCGGCGATTTCGGGATCGTCCCCCGTCACCCTGATCGCCATCGGTTCCATGCTGTTCCCCGCCATGGTCAAGGAAGGGTACTCGGAACGCTTCTCGATGGGAGTGCTTTCGACGGGGGGGACGCTCGGGATCATCATCCCGCCGAGCATCCCCATGATCGTCTACTCGATCATGGTCTCCGACTCGTTGAAGCGATTGGAGGACCTCGGCGAGGAAGTCGGGGCGATGCACTCGGCGTCCGTGACGAACCTGTTCATCGCGGGGGTGATCCCCGGCCTTCTCCTGGGCGGCCTGCTCGCCGCCTACGCGATGCTCTACGGCATTCGCAGCGGCGCGGGACGGATCCCCTTCAGCATGAAGGTCCTGGGTCGCGCGTTCTACCAGGGGATCTGGGCCCTCCTGCTGCCGGTCCTCATCCTCGGCGGAATCTACGGCGGATACTTCACGGCCACCGAGTCCGCGGCGGTCGCGGTGGTCTACGCGCTCTTCGTGGAACTCGTTTTCCACCGCGAACTGAAGATCAGGCAAATTCCGGATATCCTGGTCGAAGCGGCGGAGTTGATGGGCCAGTTGTTCCCCATCCTGGTTCTCGCCGCGGCATTCAACATGTTCCTCACCATGGAGGAGATCCCGCAGAGCGCGGCGGAGCGACTCTCCGAACTCGTCACGTCCAAGGTCGGGTTCCTGATCCTGGTGAACATCTTCCTGTTCATCGTCGGTTGCGTCATGGACATCATGTCCGCGATCCTCATCTTCGCGCCGCTGCTGGCGCCGATGATCGCGCGATTCGGGATCGACCCGGTCCACTTCGGGATCATCTTCATCGTCAACCTGGAGATCGGGTACCTGACGCCGCCGATGGGGATCAATCTCTTCGTCGCGAGCGGCTTGTTCAAGAAGCCGATCACCGAAGTGATGCGGGCCATCCTGCCGTTCGTGGGCCTGCTCCTCCTCGGGTTGGGGCTGATCACCTACTTCCCGCAGATCTCGCTCTTCCTGGTGGACGTGATGATCAAGGACTAGCCGGATGATTCATGAGGCCGCGTCAGCGGCTTCGTGAAGAATCCGCCCGCGGGCTCCGGTCCGCGTCAGCAGCCGGGACCGCGGGGCGACCGGCGTGCGACACACGGTGCCGCACGTTGGGCGAGGCAGTCCTGCCCCGGACGGCCTTCCTGGCCGGTCGGAACCGGATGGTTCACAAACAGCGAAGCGTTTGTAAGTCATCCGGGCGAGCGAGGGGGTAGGAGTGCCCGCGGGGCGCCGTGCGGCGGGGACCCGGGGAGCACGTCCAGGCGGGCGCGCGCGCCTGCGCCCTTCCGCGGGCCGATTCGGGAAGGATCGGGCGTCATCCGCGCAAGATCTTGAATCCCGCCTGCAGCACGGCCTGACGGACCATGCCCAGGATCTGGTCGTCCTCCTGCGCCAGGGTGACGATCACACTGCGGTCGAGATGGGAAGCCTGGACGGTACGCACGCCGGCAACCCGGGCAACCACCTTCTCGATGGTCGACTCGCAGCCGTGACAGGTCATGCCGTCCACGGCGAACCGGTGGACCTTCTCGGTGTCCATGCGCCACTCCAGCAAGGGTTCCGAAGGGCCCTCCACGCCCATACCGGAATCTCCCTCCATTGTATCCCGGACCGAATCGCGGTCAAGCGTCCGAGAACGCCCCGAATCCGGATGCCCATCCCCGCCGGAAACCTCGGGAATTCGCCTCACATGCGATTCGGGCGATCCCGGAGGGCCACCCGAGGAACCATGGGGCGAGCGGACTTCGGTCCGGGACTTTTCCTTCCCGGCTGACCACAGAACCCTTGCGCAGCCTGCAAGAAGAACTTAGAATCGGGCATTGAGCAGTTCTCGAATCTGACTTTGTCATGCCCATTCACGGAGAGTCTCGATGAAACTTTCCACACTGGCGAAGCAACTCCAGAAACTTGACGCCAAGGAGGCGGAAGCGATCATTCGTGACGTCACGGCCAAGGTCGAGGGTCAACAGAAGCTCAAACAGCTGACCCAGCAGCGCCAGAAGCTGGTCAAGGCGCTCACCGCCCTCGACATCGAAATCGCGAGGCTCGAAGGACGATCCGGGAAGGTGAATACGAACCGCTACAACCGGATCGGCCGGGTTCGTGACCGTTCGCAACCGACCATCGTCGAGCGGGCGATCAGCGTCCTCAGCGACAAGGCCAATGGCATGCGCATCACCGAGCTCGCCAAGGCAATCCGCACCGCCGGTCACAAGACGTTGAGCAAGCCGCGCACGTTCGTGACCGCCGTGTACCTGGCGATCAAGCGGGACCCTCGTTTCCGTCGCCTGAGCAAGGGCGTCTACGCCCTCCGCGCGAACGTCGTCAAGACGGTGTCGAAGGACGCGGGAAAGTAGAGGGGCAAGTGGCAAAGTCGGGGGGCGCGGGCTCGTGGGTCCGCGCCTCCCCGAGTCACCCCACCCGCTTCCAGCCTCGGCCCTGCATTCTCGCGGGGGGCGGCGATTCGCTGCGGGTTCACGACTGAGATGAGGCCGGGCGGGGACGATAGGGCGGGAACCGAAAAAAAGTTGTCCCCCCGTCGCTCAAAGCAATCTCGGTACCTCAGACCGATGCCTGGCCATGTGACCAGAAGGCTTACGTGCCAGCCTTGACCGATGGGGGGACGGAACCCGGTTGAATATTCTTGAACCCCCCTCAATCCGTGAGTAATTCTATCACGTTCCGATCCCCCGTCAACCCGTTTCCCGATCGGGACGTCCAGATTCGCGCGATTCGTTCCGACCCGCCCCCCGCAGAGGAGGATTTATGCGCTTGATCGCTTGGGTAATCGTGGTGGCCGCCGGTTTCGGGGCCGCCACTCCCGTCCTCGCCCAGGATGACCCCGGGGCCGGAGAGGTCGATCGCCTGCGCCGGCGAATCCTCGAGCGCGTCGACTCCATTCTGAAACGGGAGATCGAACAGATCCGCGCGGAAATCGCGGCGCTGATCGACCAGGAACTCGGCATCGGCAAGGCCGCGGCATCGACCCCCACCCCCGTTCACCCCCCGAAGCTCGACCCCATTCGGCCCCCCGCCCATCGGGATCCGGCTGCGGGACCCGTCCGCCCGCCCGCGGAAACCGACCCGGCGCGCCCGCCCCGGCCGACTGCCGCGGAGGACATTGACGACATTGACCTCACTCCTCCCGACCTCACCCGCCAACTTTCCGAGTCGAGCCGTCTCTTCGAAAAGGCCATGGAAGCCCACATGAACGGTCGTTACGACGAATCGATCTCCGGATTCAAGAAGATCGCCGAATCCGCGCCGGAAGGGGACCAACAGGCCACCGCGCTGTACAACGTCGCTTGCGGCTACGCGCTCAAGGGGGACAAGGCCCGCGCGCTGCGCTGGCTCCGCAAGTCGATCGAGGCCGGCTTCTCCGACGCCGGGCACATCGAGCAGGACGCCGACTTCGAGTCGCTCCGCGGAATGCCCGAGTTTCGCGAGCTGGTGGAATTTGCGCGGTCATCGGATGAGCCGGACGGGGAGTAGCGCCCCTCGCGCGGCTGCGGTGGCCGGGGTAGGCGGCCGATTCCGCGTCCGGGGTACGAGGGTCCCGCCGGGCGGGGGGCACCCCCGGGCGGGCCCCGGCATCCGCCGGTCTCCGGGCGATTCCATGGCCACCGGAACACCGGCATCCGCCGGGAACGCGCGGCCAGAGGAAGCCCGCGGCCAGAGGGAGCCCGCGGTCACAGGGAGCCCGCGGTCACAGGGAGCCCGCGGTCACAGGGAGCCCGCGGTCTGGAGCGCTCCGGCGGTGGGTGCGGGGGGGGGCGTGCGCGCGCCTGCAGATCGACCCTCCCGGGACCTCGGTCCAGGCGCGGGACGGAGTCAGTCGCCGATCCGGGACATCAGCACCTCCAGCATGTGCTGCTTCCCCTCGAAGTCCCGGTGGTAGAGCACCAGATCGCTCACCCCGTCGCCGTTCAAGTCGGCCACCGTCGGCTGGCTCGAGGAATAGGCCGCGGTGTCGATGGTGGGGATCCGCAAGTCCACGTCCTCGGTGAACACCCCCTCCGGCGTGCCGAAGTGGACGGACAGTTCCTGCATGCCGCTCTTGAACAGCATGTCGCGGCGGCCGTCCCGGTTGAAATCGCCCGTGAAATTGAGCAAGTAGGGAGTTTCGATCTTCAACATCTGGTGGCTCGCCGAGAGGATCAGCGGGACTTCGATCCGGCGCGTGTAGTCGGGGCTTTCCCCGTATCGGCCGTCCGCGCGATTCAGGTAGGCCACGATGTCGACGTCGATCGTCTTCGTGATCAGGATCTGCAGTCCGCCCCAGAAGCCCACTTTCTCCATTTTGGCGAGAATCAGGTCTTTTCGGCCGTCCCCGTTCACATCCTGAAGGATGTGGGCGAGGGTCCAGCCGTCGAACCGCAGTACCTGATCCGGGCTCGTGAAAACCTGCACGCCGGCCTTCCCCAGAAAGAGCGCGGTGACCCCCTTGCTCGGAAAGGTCGCGAGCGCGTCCACGAATCCGTCGCGGTTGATGTCATCGATCTTCGGCGGAACCTCGTAGCTGAAGTATCGCCGTGCCGACCGCTTCTTTGCGCCGATCGCGTTGATGGAAACCGTCATCGACGGTGTGGCGTCGTACCGGCCGGAAGCATCCTGTACGTAGACGTCGAAGTCGTAATGCCCTTCCAGGAGGAGGTCGAGCCGCCCGTCCGCGTTCACGTCCCCGAAATGAAACCCCGGCAGCGTGAACACGGTTTGCATGCGGTCCTGGATCGAGCGACCTTCGGGCGTGACCAGGGTTCCCACGTCCGCGCGCATCTGCTGGGACAGCACGAACCCCTCCGGTTCCGCCGCAAAGACCAGGAAACCATCTTCGGCCGGTAGCACGAGATCCTGGTCGCCATCCCCCTCCATGTCGAACAGCAGGGGAGCGCGGGCCGGATGGGCGGTACAGGTACCGCGAAACACGGTGGGGAACTCCAGCCACCGATTGGGCACGGCAAAGGACCCGCCCCGGTACTCATGCCATTCGACGCCGTCCGGGAGGACGCCGACGACGCCCGTCTCCCCGCCCTTGGCGCGGGCGCCGACGTCGAACAAGAACGTGCCGGCGGGTAGGGTCAGTTTCGCCTTGGGGGTCGGATCGATGCCCAGTTTCGGGTCTTGCAGGTAGACCTCGATCGACCGCCCGTTCTGGACCACCAGGTCGGGCAATCCGTCGCGATTCATGTCGAAGGCCGTGAGGTAGCGGACCGGGCCCTCCACGTACAGGCGGAGGTTCAGGAAGCGGACGTTTCGGGCGGTCACGGAATCGGGATTTCCCGCGGAAATCCCGGAACCCCAGGCCAGGACGAGCGTCCAAAGGAGGATCGCGGTCGCGCGCACGGGCATTTCCTCCGCCGTGAGGGAGCGGAAATCGAGGCGTCGCCGGCGAGGCAGCGAAGGCTGCGCATGCTAACACGCTCGATCCGACCGGTCAACTCCGCAGAAAGAATTTGATTTCGCCGGGACTACCGAGTACACCGTTTGGTATCCTACCGATCGCTCTTCGGCACGAGCCCGGCGAGAGTTGCATCCCCATTCCCCACATTTGCAGGAGCGGTGCCCATGACGAGCAGAGTCCGGTGGCTGTCGATTCTTGCGCTCGCTCACTTCTTGGTCCCGTGCGCTCTCTATGCGCAGGCACCGCACGTCGACAAGAAAGTCGGATTCCAGATGAGGCCGCCGCAGGGGTGGGGGCAGATTCCCGTCAAGGTCGAGGAAAAGTGGATCGTCGCCAAGTGGCAGTCGGACAAGAAGTACGAGGGCAAGGAAGCCGGCATCCCCCCGCACGTGCCGTTGATGCGCGTCATCGTCTTCGAAAAGGCGAAGAAGGAAGTCACCTCCGAGGGGGGGGGGATCGAAGTGAAAGAAGGGGCTTCCGTCAGCATCGGTCTGGAAGCCCCCTACCTGGACTACAAGGACTATCTCAAGCGCAACTTCTCGGACGGTGGCTTCTTCATCAGCGCGGAGGAGCAGGGCACGAGCGGCGGCGCTCCCGTGACCATGATCGAGGTCAAGGTGGAGAAGCTCACGTACACGGGCAAGAAGCGGATCCTGGCCTGGGTCTTCAAGGCCGACTTCGGGGAGATCGCCGTCGAAGTCGACTCGCTCGAGGACAAGTATGACAAGCTCAAGCCGATCTACCTCGGCGCTCTCAAGACGTTCAAGCTGATCCCGCGGGATCCCACCCTCCAGAGCGGCGACGAGATCGATACCGGCGCCAAGGTCAAGATCACGGACGGCAAGGAGGAGACCCCGGAAGAGCAGAAGAAGCGGCGCATGGAGTCGCAGGAGAAGGTCTTCAAGAAGGCGATCGCGGACCTGCCCAAGGACTGGACTCACAAGCGGACCGCGCACTATCTGATTCTGATCCACTCCAAGCCGCAGTTCGCAGACAAGGTCGCCGCCCACGCCGAGGCGGTTCGCGACTGGCTCGACAAGAATTTCGGCGACGTCGGCAAGGGCTACGTGCAGCACGGCATCATCCGCATCTGCAAGGACACGGACGAGGAAAACGCGTTCCGCAAGTCCTCCGGAGACAGCTACTCGTCGGAAAACCGCGAGGCGGTGCTCAGCGCCGATTCGAGCTCCGGCAAGGCCTACGAGTTCGAGTACCTGGGCAAGGCGCTCCTGCAGCAGTACTTCCACGACAAGAACGAGATGCTCTATCGCAGCATGCCTCCCTGGCTGGAGATCGGCCTTTCGGAGTACCTGGGCACGGCCCAGCTGAAGGGCCGCTCGCTGGTCTTCGAGCCGGATCAGAACGAGATGGTGCGGATGCGCGACGGGCGTCGCGGCGACAAGTTCCTGCCGGTGAAGGAGCTGTTCTCGGTCACGGGGAAGGATCTCTGGACCGGGGAGAACGGGATGTACATCTACGCCCAGTGCACCTCGATGGTCCGATTCATTCTCGGCCCCGGGGCGCGTCAGAAGAAAACGGCCGGACTGGTCCGCAACTACATCGCGGATCTGCTCGCCGTCGTCGAGGCGGAAGAAGCCAAGGAGAAAGAAGAGCGAAAGAAGAAGGAAGGCGCCGGCGGCCCGAAGACCGAAGAGGAAGAGGAAGCCGAATTCCGCAAGCGCCGCGCCGAGTCCTGGGACAAGAAGGAAAAGGATCTGCTCGGCAACGTCTTCCAGAAGTCCTTCGGCGAGTGGTCCGACGGGGACTGGAACGCCTTGCAGAGCGCGTGGGAGAAGACGAGCAAGTAGGGCGTGCGGGGAGGGGTGTATCGATGATCGATCGAATCCGAGGGGGGCTGCCGATCCTGGTGTGCGCCCTGGCGGGTCTGGTTCCCGCGACGGCGGCCGCCGACTCCATCCATTTCAAGGACGGACGCTTCTTCGAGGTCACCAAGATCGAGGAGACTGAGAAGGGGTACAAGCTCATCTACGACCACGGCGAGGTCCATGTCCGCAAGGAATTGGTCAACACCGTCCTGATCCTCGACTCCACCGGCAGCTACGTGCCGAAGAACGACGAGGAGAAGGCTCAGGTGGAGAAGGGCCTGGTCCCGTTCGAGGGCAAGTGGGTGCCCAAGGCGGAGCGGGACAAGAAGCTCAAGGAGAAGGCGGACAAGGCGCGGAAAGAGATGGAGGAGGCGCGCAAACATCAGGAGTGGCGCGACCGGTACCTCAAGGAAACCAAGCACTTCAAGTTCGAGTACACGATCCCGCCCGCCAAGGCCCAGGAGTACCAGGAACTCATGGAGGTGTATTTCGACACCTTCATGAAAAAGTGGAAGATCAAAGTCGATGCCAAAGCCCCGAAGGCGCCGGTCTGCTTCTACCACGACGAAGAGTACTACTACCAGGTGAGCGGCGCGCCGCGAGGGGCGATCGGCTATTTCCGCTTCGTCGATCCGATCGAGCTCAATTTCTACTACGACCGGAACGATGAACGGCTCACGCTCGACGTCATGTTCCACGAAACCAATCACTACCTGACCTACCTGATCAACCCCAAGTTCAACTATCCCCCGTGGATCAACGAATCCCTCGCCGAGTACTACGGCGCGAGCCAGTGGGATCCGGTCAAGAAGTCGATGTCCGTCGGCCACATCCAGGAAGGCCGACTCGTCGTCCTGCAGGATGCGATCGCCGGAGAGGAGTGGCAGGGCCTGGAAGACATGATGAAGATGCCCGACTTCAGCGCCCTCCACTACGCCTGGGGCTGGTCCTTCGTCCACATGCTGATGGAGAGCAAGAAGTATAGCCAGCCGTTCCAGAACTTCTACATCGCCCTGTCGACCGCAAAGGACGTGAAGAGGGTGCCCTATCAGGGGGACATGGTCCAATGCGAGCCCGACGAGGTGATCAAGCAGTTCAAGAAGTACCTCAAGGTCACCGACCTCAAGGCCCTCGAGAAGGAGTGGCACGAGTACGTCAAGGGGCTGAAACTGGAGACGCATCGCGGCTATGAAGACGCGGCGTCCTGGGCCGATCGCTGGGCCATGCCCATCAAGGCCACGCGTTACTACAAGACGGCGATCGAGAAGGGGACGCAGAACCCGATCACCTACGACAACTTCGGCGATCTACTGTACCGCCAGGGCAAACACGACGAAGCCATCCCGATGTACGAGAAGGCGATCGATCTCGATCCCATGAACCCCTATTTCTACATGCACCTGGGACACGCCTGGGTGGCGAAAGGAGACAAGGAGAAGGGGGAGAAGCTCAAGAAGCTGGCGATCGACCTCGACCCCAACGACGCCTGGCTGCAATTCCTGGCCACCTCCATCCGCTTCGTGGGGAAGTAACGACGCGGACGGACAGGGTTCCGAGGGACCCCCGACGGGATTCTGCCGGGGGCATCTCCCGTCCGAAGCGAGAGCATTGCGGGCGGATCCCCTCCGCGCACCCGCCCCCGACGGGCGGGCGGGGGAGATCGCTTCCGCTCGACCGTCCTGGACAGGCCGACGGCGGGTGATCCCCTGCGCGCCTTCGCCCCCCCGACAGGCCGGACGGTCGCTTCCCCCGCGCGCCTCGCGCACCGGGGGCCCGCTCCACGCCATCGAACCGGACCTGGCTTCCCGTCCCGGCCCACGAAACCGGTCTCCCGGCCGGTCGCCCAGGCGATCTCTCACCTCCCGGGCCCACCCTGCCCGCGCACGCGCTCCGGTTGCGCGGCGCGCGCACTGCGGAGAAAACAGCCACGGCCGCCCCGGTGGGAGCGGCCGTCGCGTCGATTGCAGCGCTGCGGGGGAGGGGTCGATCAGAACCGGTAGGTCGCCGACATCCCCCAGATGCTTCGGTCGTATTCGAATTCCTCGATGTTCGACTCCTCGTCGTACCCCGTATAGTAGATGCTCAGGTTGACCCGCTCCACGAGTTCGCGGGAGAGCGAGAGGCCCCACGAAACGTCGTTGTCGCCGCGGGTATCCGGAGGCAGGGACCGAGAGTTGATGCTCTCGTGGTTGGTGACGGAATAGTCCATCCGGCCCGAAAGGTAGACCTCCCAGGGCAGGGTGAGC
The DNA here is from genome assembly GCA_964632945.1 of uncultured Planctomycetia bacterium. Lineage (GTDB taxonomy): Bacteria > Planctomycetota > MHYJ01 > WSZJ01 > CAZWCX01 > CAZWCX01. Next base: position 47,382 of record CAZWCX010000018.1, read on the forward strand.
CCGAACCCGAAGAACACGCCGCGGCGGTCATGGTCGAAATCGGAACCGTCTGCGGACACCTTTTCCCAGTACATTCCTCCGCGCATGACCAGGGACGTATCCTTCACCAGCACCTCCTGGGCCAACTGGAGTCGGAGGGTCCGGTTGTCGAGGTCCTCGAGGGGGTTGTTTTCGTTTCCGCGGAAGAAGTTCTCGTACTTCCAGTTCACGGACACCTTGGTCGCCGTGTAGGGCGAGTACACCACGTACAGGTAGGGCTCGAAGCCGATGGTGTGCTGGAAGCCGCTTGAATTCAGCCAGGTGCGGTTGAACGAGTTTCTCATCCCGAGGAAGATCTGGTGCTTGGTGACCCGATACTCCGGAGTGATGCCGCCCTCGACGGAGTGGACGTCGAACTCGGAAAGATCCTCGTTCCGGTTGCCGTACAGGTCGAGGTCGCCGGTCACGCTGAACCGGTCGGTAACCTTGTAGCGGTAGTCGCCGTGGATGGCGGCATAGCCACGCCAGCCGTCGAGTTCCCGGAGCCCGCGCCGCCGCTCGCGCGGCCGCTCTCCGTGGGCGGGGATGTTGGTGTCGTATTCCGCGCCCAGGGTGAGCCACAGATTCCAGGGGCGGACCGTATCGAGCTGGGCCGTTTCCTTGACTTCCATGTCCACGCCGGCGGCCTTGTTCTCGATTTGGATCCGCAGCGAGTGGAGGAATCGGCGCGACTCGAGGTCCAGCGGTTGTCCGGACAGCCGGTCCAGGCGCGCCAAGGCGTCCCCGGTCCGGTCCAGACCCGCCTCGGCCGTGGCCAACAGCACTTCGTGCCGGAAGGCCAGTTGCCGCGGAGGCTTCACCTTCAGCAGGCGGTCGAGCGCGTCCTGGTGGCGACCGACCGCGACGAGCGCCTCGGCGAACGCCGCGTTGGAGATGGCGTCGCCCGGGACTTTCCCGTGGTAGGCGGAGAATGCGGCGACGGCGTCCTGATCACGACCGAGCAGGTAATACGCCCGCCCGCGCTCGTAATCGACGGCGGTGAAGGTGGCTCCATTGGCGACCGCCCGCTCGATCGCAAGGAGGGCATCCTGGGGCCGTCCCGTCCGGTTGTAGCACTTTGCCAGCATGAACGGGTAGGTGGCGTCCTGGGGGGAGCGCCCGGCGAGCGCCTGGTAGAGTTCGATGGCGCGGCCGTAGTCGCGCTCCGTGTAGGCGGAGAGGGCATCGAATCCGGCCGGATCCAGCGCCGTTTCCTGGGCGCCGCACTCCGGAGCGGCGACCGCGAGGATGGCCGCCAGCGCCAGGACGACGAACGGAATCACGAAGACACAGCGATTCACCATCACTCCTCCCCATCCCAATCCGCGCCCGGAACCGGCGGCGCGGCGCTTGACTTTCTTTGCGGTGCCGGCGGGGGACTAGTTCGTCCCCTCGGCAATCTGCGTCTCGATCGAGCGCACGAGCGGATACAACGCGGCGAGCGTCTCGTCGATCTTCGCGCGCAGGTCCGCCGCCACGGCGCCCGGGGTCCGCACCAGCACGACCAGCGTCCGGCTGGCGTCCAGTACCTTCAGGATCGGGCCCTCCACGCCGTCTTTCAGCGCGGCCAGGATGCCCGCGGCCTCCGGACGGACCGAGAAGGTGGCGTCGCCCGCCAGGGCGAGGTGGACGTCCGCCAGGCGTTCTCTCATTTGCGTGAGGGCCAGCGCGGTGGGCGCGCTCCCCCCCGTTTCGGTTGCGGCGATCGCCCGGACGGTCAAACGGCGGGCTTCCTCACGACGCCGGAGCGGCACCGCGCCACCCGGTTCGTCCGCCGGACCCGGTTCGGTCTCGGTCGTGATCTCGCGGGCGATTTGGGCCGCTTCCTCGCTCAAAACCGCCAGGATGTCGGATTGCTGGAGGTTTTGAGCATTGGGCACCAGCGTGGTCAGCTGGGTCGCGGAGGGATCGGTGACGATTTCGGACGGCGGCGAGATGGCCAGGCCGTTCGACGCACCGGCCGACCACAAGACGAGCAGCAGGATCGCCGTCGCGAGGGGGGCGCGGATCATGGCGGTACTCCCGATGGGAAGAGGGGTTCAGGAGCGGACCCGGCCCGTTCGCCGGTCGCCGGGTATTTTACCACGCCTCCGGGGGTTTTCGACAAGGGTTTTCGCGCTTCCGACCGCCGCCGGCCGAACCTGACCGCCGGTGCGCTCCAGCCGCCGGCGGGCCTCCGCGGCGTCCACTCCGGCGAGGCCGATCACCACCGCGACGCGCGCCTCTCCGCCGGCCGCGCGCAGCCATCCGCGGGCCTGCTCGCGGTCGGCCCCGGTGGCCCAGGCGACGATCCGCTCCGCCCGATCCCGCAATTTCCGGGAACTCGGGCGCAGGTCGACCATCCGATTGCCGTAGACCTTCCCCAGCCGGACCATGGCGGCCAGGGTCAGCATGTTGAGCACCATCTTGGTCGCCGTGCCCGCCTTGAGCCGGGTCGAGCCGGCGAGCACTTCGGGGCCGACCTGGGGGGCGATGACCACCTCCGCCGGGCTGGGCCTGCTCCGGGGCGGGGGATTGCAGGTCACCAGCAAGGTCGTCGCACGGCGCCTCCGCGCTTCGGCGAGCGCTCCGAGCACGAACGGGGTCACGCCGCTGGCCGCGATCCCGGCGACGACGTCCCGCGTCCCGACCTGCCGCCGTCGCATCTCGGCCGCGCCGGCTTTCCGATCGTCCTCAGCCCCCTCCCGGGACCGGAACACGGCGGTCTCGCCGCCCGCCATGACGCCCAGGATCTGATCCGGCGACGTACCGAAGGTCGGTGGGCATTCGGCGGCTTCCAGGACGCCCAACCGACCGCTCGTGCCCGCGCCGACGAACAGCAAGCGCCCCCCCGCCGCGAGTCCGGTCGCGATCCGATCCACTCCGCGCGCCACCGCCCCCAGCACGCGACCGACCGCCGCGGCGACCCCGCGATCCTCCCGGTTCATCGCCGCCAACACACCGGCCGTCCCCATCGCGTCCAACCCCCGGGTCCGCGGGTTGGCCGCTTCGGTGCGCAGGCGGTCGTATCGGGTCCGTCCTCGTGCCATCGCCGCCCCGGACTGGAATGGGAAAGTCGGACCGTCTCCCGATCGGATCGGTCTCCACCGCATCGGCGGATCCCCGGGGAGTATCGGTCGGGGACCTTTGAAAACTTGGGCCTGCGCCGGAAGAAAAGCATTGAAATTGTATGACTCGGGGCTAAGATACCCAACCGGTCGCTCGCGGTCGGAATTCTTCGTTCCCGCCGGTCCCGCGCGTTGGTGAGGAGAGTGCGTCATGTCCACCCGTTTCAAGCTCGCCTTCCTGCTCTTGGCAATCCTGCCTCTGTTCCTGCTCGGTTGCTCGGGAGCGCCCATCTCGTACAGCACGAAGGAACGACGCCTCTACATCCCGAAGGAGACCATTCCGCTCAAGGTCGCGGTCGCGAACTTCCCGGACCTGCGGCCCGCCGACGAGCGCGATCGCAACCAGCGTAAGGTCCCCGAGGGCGAAGACGCCGGGGATTACAGCGACGACACGGACTTCAAGGACAAGAACATCGGCGCCGGCCTGGCCAAGATGACGGCCAAGCACCTGTCCGAGGCAGGGTTGTTCGACTCGGTCACCCACGTCGACCTGGACCGGAAGGCCGCGGAAGCCGGCGTGAAGGGCGAGGCCTTCAAGGGGTACGATGCCGTCCTGGTGGGGGACGTGGCCCACTTCTGGGGCTACTACCACAAGAGCCTGTTCCGCACGATCTTCTTCGTCCCGCTCGGCGGGTCGGGATACTTCCTGGACAATGCGCTGGCCACCCCGGTCAAGGGCGGCGCCGAATTCGCCAACGTGAAGCTGATTTCCACGAAGAACGGCGAGGTGCTGTACCAGGGCACGCTGACCTCCGGCTTCGACGAATCCCAGGCGTTCACCGGCGGTCGCGTGGACAAGGGCCTGGAAGCGTGGCGGGTTGCCGTAAACAAGATGACCGAGGCGATCGCCGCCTCCAAGCTCGGCCCGCGCGTCGCCCGGTCCGGCCTCCCGGTCACCCCGACCGAACCGGACAAGAACACCCGTCACGCGCGCTCGCGCTGAAGACGGTTGGTGGGGATCGATTCCACGGGGGCGTCGAGAGGCGCCCCCGATTTCATTTCCCGCTCCCCGTCCCTCCCCTTTTTCTCCCGCCGCGACCGGGGCCGGGATAGAATGAACGCGTTGACCCGCCACCGACGCGCGGACGCTCCACCGATCGATCGAATGAGGAGGGGACCCCCATGGCCTGCGGCCGGATTCTTCGTGGTTCAACCCTGGCGGCGCTCCTTGCGCTGGCATGCGGATGTTCGTCCTACCGCACCGCCGGTCCGGATGCTCCGCAGCAACTGGAGGACGAGGCGCAGGCCGCCGCGATCCGATTCCAGCAGACCGATCCCTCCCTCGACCGCTTCTTCAAGTCCGCCCACGGGATGGCGGTCTTCCCGAAGATCACCAAGGGTGGAGCGGGAATCGGGTTCGCCAGCGGCGAAGGAGTTGTGATCGAGAAAGGCGAGGTCGTCGGGTACGTCTCCATGAGCCAGGGCACCCTGGGGGCACAGCTCGGCGGTCAGACCTACAGCCAGATCATCTTCTTCCAGGATCAGCCGACCCTTTCCGTGTTCAAGGGGGGGAATTTCGAGTTCAGCGCCAATGCCTCGGCCGTGGCCGTGGAGGCGGGCGCGGGGGCGGCGTCCGACTTCCAGAGCGGGGTGGCCGTGTTCACCCTGTCGCGCGGAGGCCTCATGTTCGAAGCCACCATCGGCGGGCAGCAATTCCACTATGTGGAAAAGGGCAAGCCGTAGGCCGGGAGTGTGGCCGTCCGCCGGGGGGCGGGCGGCTCGCTACTCTGACGGGACGCGGGGCGGGGGGCGGCGGAAGGCGGTGATCAGGACGAGTCCGGCCCGCAACGCGAGGTGGACCGGGAGCGCGGCGTAGAAGCGCAGCCGGTCGGCCAGGATCGAACGCGCCGACGGCCGCCGCGCCCGCGTCGGACCGGCGCCGCGGCGCAGAGCGCCTCGAGTGCCGCGTGGCAGGAGGCCAGGTTGT
>CAZWCX010000018.1:52443-76089 GCA_964632945.1 uncultured Planctomycetia bacterium
CCCCGCCGGCCGCGGCGCCCGCTCGGGCCGGGCGCGGCGGCGCCGCGGGCGCCGGCGGGCGGCGCGCGACTCGAGGTAAGGCAGATCGACGCCCGGGCCGAGCAGGGCGCGGCGTACCCTCCCCGGCCGCCAGGGGGCTACCCAATCCGGCGGGATCGCCCCCGCGCCCAGGGCGGCCCCCGCGAGTGCTCCCGCCATGGCGGCGATCGTGTCGGCGTCCCCGCCGGCGACGACCGCCCTCCCGACCGCCGCCGCGAAGTCTCCGGGTCGGTGCAGCGCGCAGTAGAACGCCGCCGGTACCGACTCCAGCACGAAACCTCCCGTTCCGATGCGGTCGAGCGCCTCGCCCGGATCGAGCGCGAGGAGACGGCTCGTCGCCCGCAACCGGGCCGCGACCTCTGCGCTCGTCGGCTCGGCGAAGGCGGCGCAGGCCTCGCAGAAGGCGGCGGGATCGTCCGGGACCCCGTGGAACAGGGCGCGGCCGATCCCCCACGCGAGCGCCTCCGCCCCCGCGATCGCGCGGGCATCGGTGTGGGTGACCCGGGAGAGCTCACCGACCGCCCTTCGCAGCGCGACGTCGTCTCCCGCGTACGCCAGGGCGAGCGGCGCCACGCGCATCGCCGCTCCGTTCCCGGCCGAACGGATGCCGGCGCGGGACGCGGAAACTCCGACCATCAGCCGGAGCCCGGATCGCAGCGTCGCCAGCCCGATCCCGCCCGGCAAGGTCAGCACCCAGTTTCGCAGCCGGCGACCGAAGGCCCTCGGGTCGACCCCTCCCGACTCGATCATCGCTTCGGCGACCCGTCCGGTCAATTCCGTGTCGTCGGACGCGACCGCCGCTCCCGGCCAATACCGGTACTCCGCGCCGCCCTGACTCCAGATCCCGGCCGCCCGACGCGACATCCCCTCCGTCGCCAGCCCGAGCGCGTCCCCCACGGCCAGGCCAAGGAGACACCCGATCGCGCGATCGCGCGGGACATCCTGCCGTCCATCCATGCGCTTGACTCTCTCCGGATGCCCCCGTACGATAGCGTAACTCCCGCCCGCTTGCGACCGTTCCGACACCCACCGGCTCCAGAAAGGTCCGCCCATGCCCGGACTGCTCGTCGGCATTCAGGACATGATCTTCTCCACCCGCATCCTGGGTGTCGCCCGCCAAGCGGGCGTTCCGGCGCGGTGCGCGGGCAACCTCCAGGCGTTCGCGCAGGCCCTCCGCGACGACCGACCCGCACTGGTCCTGCTCGACATGAGCGACCAGCGTTGCCCGGCCCTCGACATGCTCCGGACCCTGCGGGAATCCCCCGGCGGAAAGGAGATCCCCGCCATCGCCTTCTTCTCCCATGTCGAGGACGAGGTGCGCCGCGCGGCGGTCGAGGCGGGATGCGACGAGGTCATGCCCCGCTCGCAGTTCGTCCAGGAACTTCCCGCGCTCGTGGCGAAGGCGCAGGGCGCACCTCCCCGCGAATGACGTTGCTTTCTTGGGGCTCCCCGCATGCGCGCGATCGTTTTCGACCTGTCCCTGTGGAAGCACGCGCTCGCGCGCGGGCGGGGGGGACGGTTCGGTCCGGCGATGTTGATCGGATACTCGCGCGACCTCCCCGGCGGCTGGAGCGAGCGGGTGATCCGCCACGAGGACCAGGCCTTCCGCGTCCCCGACGGGATCCCGGATCGGGTGGCGGTGCCGACCGATCCGCTCTCCATTGCGGTGCAGGCGATCCTCAAGCGCGTGCCGGCGCGGGGCGGACGCCCCCGCACGTTCGAGGTGACCCGCGCCCTGCTGGGTCGTCCACGGGTTCCGGTGGAGCGTCTGGTCACGCACGAGTTTGCGTTCGACCGCTTCCCGGAGGCGGTCGAGGCCAACCGGCGGCGGGAGCGATCCGGCGCCTGCAAGACGGTATTCGTTCCGACGTTGTCCCCCTGACCGGTCGCGACCCGGTCCGGCACGGGCCGGGCCGCGATTCCCAGCCGAGGAGAGAACCGCGATGCCGTTCACGCCGATCGCCGAACTGCGGGAGGCCCGCGCGAGCGGGACGGCCGGAGCGCGTCTCGACCGTCTGCGTGTCGCCGGCGCGGCGGTGCGGGAGCGACTCCTTGCCGGCGCCCGGGCAAAGGCGTTCTGGACCTTCGATCTGGCCGCCTTTCCGTACCCGACCCGCTTCGGGCTGTGGGGCTGCGCGGGGGGGGTGGCCGGGCTCGCCCCCTATGTGATGCTCACCCACCGCATGAACGTCGTACGATTCGTCGACGCCGGCGGGACCGATCGGATCCTGTTGATGAATCCGACCGACATCGACGCCGCCCGGACCACCCCCTTCTTCGAGAACCTGCTGAAGAAGTACGGACGGACGATCGGCGAAAACCTGCTGTCGAAGCGCTACGCGCGCGCCGAGGAACACCTCCGGGCCGCCGGCATCGATCCCGGACAGGTGGACTTTCTCGTCTTCGACCACCTTCATGTGCAGGACCTGCGGCCGCTCTTGGGCACGGTGCGGGACCCGCGCGGTCTCTACCCGCGCGCGAAGCTGCTGGTCCAGCGCGCGGAATGGGACTCCATCCCGCAGTTGCACCCGATCCAGCGCCACTGGTATGTGCCGGGCGGGTGCGACGGCATCGCCCCCGACCGCCTCGAGATCCTCGACGGCGACGTCGACCTGGGGGGAGGCTTGTGCCTGCTGTTCACGCCCGGACACACGGTCGGGAACCACACCCTGGCCGCACACACGGAGGGCGGGATCTTTTGCGTCGCCGAGAACGGTGTGAGCGCCGACTCCTACAGTCCGCAGAAGAGCCGCATCGGCGGACTCGCGCGACATTCGCGCTACTACGGCCACGAGGTGATCCTGAACTCGAACACGGTGCAGGGCGCGGAGGACCAGTACACCTCGATGGTGCTGGAAAAGACGATCGCCGGCCCGAGCCCGAAGAATCCCGACTTCTACAACGTGTTGCCGTCGTCCGAACTGACCCCCTGGCTGCTGGCGCCCGGGACGGCCCCCTCGTTCAGCCACGGGGCGGTCCGGTTCGGCGCGCTGTGAGGCTCGAGGGCCGGTCGACCCGGCCCCGGCGCACCCGTCCGCGACGACGCCTCTTTGCGGAGAGTTGCCATGGCGGATAAGACCCCGGCCCGCAAGCGCCCGAGCACGAAGTCCGCGCGCCCGCGCAAGCCGCGGCGTAAGAAGGTCGCCGCCCGTTCCATCGGCCTGGTTGCGACGGAGGTGAGCGGGGGCGTCTTGCCGACCGAGGTGAAGGCGTTGGCGGCGGCGGTGGTGGCGGACGGCGGCGCGGTGCTGGCGCCGTACCGGGAACCCCTCGGCGGCCGCTGGGTCCTATTCGTCTGCCTGCCCATCGACCGCGTGGCGCCCACCCCGTACCAGCGCGACCTTTCGCCCGCTCATGCCCAGCGCCTCTCCGACGTGCTGGCCAAGCTCGGCCGGTTCCTCGATCCGATCATCGCCGTGCGGGCGGGGGAGGGGGAGTACCAGACCCCGAACGGACATCATCGACTGGCGGCGATGCGCACCAACGGCGGCAAGGCGATCCCTGCGCTGCTCCTGCCCGAGCCCGAAACCGCGCTCGAGATCCTCGCCCTCAACACGGAGAAGGCGCACAATCTGCGCGAGAAGTCGCTCGAGGTCGTGCGCATGGTTCGTGCCCTCGCCGTCCCCGGGGCGCGCGCGGAATCGAGCTACGCCCTGTATTTCGAGGAGCCCGGATACGAAACGCTCGGGATGTGCTACGAGCAGCGCGGCCGGTTCAGCGGCGGAGCGTATTTCCCGATTCTGCGCCGGGTCGACACCTTCCTCGAGCAACCGCTCGACCAGGCGGTCGCCGAGCGCGAGGAGCGGGCCCGACGGCTCCTGGAACTCGATGACCGGGTCGTGGAGGCGGTCGCAAAGTTGAAGGCGCGCGGCCTCACGAGTCCCTACCTGAAGGCGTTCGTCGTCGCCCGGATCAATCCGCTCCGCTGGATCCAGGGGGACCTGCCCACCCTGGACGCCACCTTGAGCCAGATGATCGCGCGGGCGACGAAGTTCAACCCGGAGCGGATCAAGCAGGAAGACCTGGCGGCCAGCGGGGGAGCGCCCGACGAGGCCGATTGACCCGTCCCGCCGACCCTGGATCCTCGCCCGGACGTCTTCCTGCGGCGTGACTTGTCACCCCGCGGCGGCCGTGCTACCATGCGAACGCTATGCCGAGACCGTATGAGCCGCTCTTCGTCCGCGTGGCGGCGGAGCAGGGCCGGGTAGTGCCGGCGAAGGTGCAGGAGGCGTTCCGGGCGCAGCAGCGCGACCGGAGTGCGCCTCCCATTGAGTTGATCTTCGTCGAGCGCGGCACGTTGACCCACGCCCAGGTGGCGGAGATCCTCTCCGTCCACGCGCGCCGGTTTGCTCCGCTCGATCCATGTCATGCCGATCGCGTCCAATTGTGGGAACACGCCGCGCTTGCGGTCCGCGCCGGCTGGGCGCCCGAGTCGGACGTAAACGTGGCGCTGCGCGAGCATGCGCGCCGCGAAGAGGCGAGGGCACCCTGGGCGGCGCTGGGGCAGATCCTCGCAGACCTCGGGCTGCTGAAGCCGCTCGGCGGCAAGAAGACCGGGACCCGGACGCCCCCGGCGGGCACGGCCGGCTCCGACCCCACGGTCCTGGTGCCCACCGATAACGATCCCACGATCAAGGCGCCGATCCCCGCAGGGCCGCCCACCGGCCTGTTGCCGCTGCCGCCCGATGCGACCCCCCGGCAGGGCCCGCGCAGGCCGACCTTCGTGCCGGCCCCCGGATCGGGTTCGGATCCCACCGTGCTCACGCCCGTGGTCAACGAGAAGACGCGCCGCAATCCCGTCGTCGGCCATCCCGGGGCGATGCCCGCCTCCCCGGGATCGGCCGACCGCCGGGCGGGGGAAGACTCCACGATTCGCGCGCCGCTCCCGCCCGGGGTGGCCCCGCCCCGGCCGGGCTCCGATCCCGTGCTGCCGGCCGCGCGCAAGCGGCCGCTGCTCGACGAAAACCAGGCCGCGGAGCCGCTCTTCCCGGCCGGCCCGCGCCTGACCCGGACGCAGAGCAAACTGGTCGGTCGCTGGATCGGACCCTATCTCGTCGAGAGCGAGGTGGGCCGGGGCGGCATGTCGGTCGTCTACGGGGCGATCCACTCGAAGACCCGCGAAAAAGTCGCCCTCAAGGTGCTCATGCACGGAGATCAGGCCGCGGCGCGATCCGCGCAGCGATTCCGGCAGGAGGCGGCCGCGGCATCGAAACTGGACCACCCGGGCATCGTGCGCGTGCTCGACATCGGCGAGCAGGGCGACTACTCCTACATCGCAATGGAGTTCATCGAGGGGGTCACGCTCGACCGGGTCATCCACGACCCCGAACATCTGCACCTCGAACTGGAGCACGGCGCCCCGGAGACACGCAAGGGCCTGTCGGCACGGGTCGCCCTGGCGATGGTGAAGGAGATCGCCGAGGCGATCCAGTACGCGCACGACCAGGGCGTGATCCATCGCGACCTCAAGCCCTCGAACGTGCTGCGCCACACCTCGGGCCGCCTCAAGGTGATGGACTTCGGCCTCGCCAAGGTGGTCGACGCCGGCAAAGGTCCCCTCACCGGCTCCGGCGCGGTCCTCGGCACCGCCCCGTACATGAGCCCCGAGCAGGCGGACGGGCAGTCGGCGATGGTGGACCACCGCACCGACGTCTATCAGTTGGGGGCGATCCTGTACGAGATGCTGTGCGGCCATCCCCCGTACGAGGGCGGGGGATCGGTGGAGATCATCCTCCGGATCCTGGGCGGAGAGGTTCCCACCGCGCCCCGGGAGTGGGACCCCTCGGTGGACGAGCAGGCCGAGACGATCTGCCGCACGGCGATGGCGCACGAACCGGAGCGGCGCTACCCGACGGCTGCGGCGCTGGCCGAGGCCTGCGCCCGGTGGCTCGAGGGCAAGCCTCCGGGCCGGCCGCGGCGGTAGCCGCGGGGGCGTCTCCCTCCGGGGCGACGAATCCAGCTCGGATGATTCACGAACCGCTTCGCCGCTCGCGAATCATCCGAGGCTAGCGACCCTGTTTCGCGCGGGTGATCGCTTCACGCGCCAGCTTGCCGGTCGCGTCCTCCGGGAACGCCTCGATCACCTTCTCCCATTGCGCGATCGCCTCGTCGGTCCGGCTCATTCGGTGCAGCGCCAGCCCCCGCCAATAGAGCACTTTGGCGCGGCTCTTCCCGTCCGGCCATTGCGACGAGAAGTGGTCCGCGTGCGCCACGGCGGTTTCGAAGCGACCGCGCATCAACTCGACATAGACGAGCGAGACGATCGTCTCCTCCTGACCTTTGTGGGCGTCCCGGGGGTCGAGCTTCAGGACGTGGTGGAGCTGGTCCGCCGCGGCGTCCCACATCTGCAGGAGGACGTGCTGATCGGCCAGCTGCTTCTGGCGCTTGACGCTGCCCAGTTGCTTGCGCGCCTGGTCCTTCGCCTTGCGGTAGCGATCGAGGGCGGCGAGCGCCTTTTCCATGTGACCGGTGATCTCGGAGGGCTGCCGCACGATCTCCACGATACGGTCGAGGATCCCGCCATCCGGGGAGAAGAGCACGAAGTTGGGCAGTTCGCGGACGTCCCACAACCGCACGAGGTCCTCGCGGTCGTCGGAATCCACGCGCACCGGGATGAACGATTCGGCGAGGGCTTCAACCGAGGCATCCAACAGCGGACCGCTGTTGACCCGCGCGCAGATGGGTCACCAGTCGGCCATGATCTCGACGAAGATCGGCTTGTCGGCGGCCCGGGCGGCGGCCGCCGCCTCTTCCCAGGAGTGCATCCAGTCGATGCCGCCCAGCGTCGTTCGGCCGGCGGCCGGACCCGCCACGACCTCGAAGGCCGCCTCCGTCTTCACTTTCCCCTCGAGGTCGGAGACCACGACGCGGAACGTGCTCCCGGGGGCCGCCTCGTCCCCGCTCCGCACCTTGATGAAGTTGCGATGCGCCTCCGCGCCGTTCTGCGGCGCGACGACGGAATTGGGCCGCCCCAGGTCGGCGGGCGGCGTGGACGCCTCCGACACGATCGTCCAGCGGTATTCGGGCAGCCAGAGCCGGTGGTCGGCCGCGTCCACCGCCCCCAGACGCAGGTGGACGCGCTCCCCGGCGCTCACCTTCTTGCCGTCCGGGCGCACGTCGAGGGTCGCCAGCGGCCCGATCACGCGCACCGGGATCGTCGCGGAAGGTCCGTCCTCCACGCCCCGCAGGCGCACGCCCAGTTCACCGTCGCAGGCCTGCTCGGATGCGCGCAGGACCCCGTCCGCGAGCGCCAGCCCGAATCCCGGAACCCACTCCGTTTCGGCCGGGGTCGGGAATCCCCGCGCGTCCAGGACGAGGACGCGCAGCAGGTCGGGCGGCAGCGTACTCCCCGTCTCCACGCTGGCGTCGCGACGCCCGGAGTCGGCGTGGGCGCGGCCGAAGTAGCGCAGGAGGATCCGGGCCGGCGCCCCGGGCTTCGCGGCGGCCGCGACGGCGGCGTCCCGCTCCGCGGGATCGGCGGGCGCCTTCGGCCCCTTCGACTTCGCGTACGCGGCCCGCGCGGCATCCGCGCGGCCCGCCCGCGTGTGCGCGTCCCCGAGCAACTCCCACAGGCCGGAGTGATCGGGCGCCAGGCCCAGCCCCCCGTGGGCCGCCAGCAGCGCCAAATCGTCGTCGCTCGTCGCCAGCGCGGTACGCGTCAACCCCTCCCAAGCCTGGACATCGCGGGCGTGGATCTGGATCGCCCACAGGAACTCGTTCACCGCCCGCCGCGGATTCTTCGCCTCCAGATGTTGCTGCGCGTGGCGCAGATGGTCCAGGTATTCCACCGGCGGGGCTTCCTCGGCCGGGGCCAAGGCGGCCATGGCGAGCAGCAGGGCGACGGCGCCGATTCGAGCGGGCGCGCGCATGGAATCACCTCTCGGCTCACGAGGTCGACGGATTCCGCGACCCCGGGGCCGACGCCCCGGGTGCGGGAGAACGGTCGACCAACGTAACACGGCCCCTCCGCGCCGTCCAAGGGTGCGGCGCGGAGGGCCCCGATTTTCGAGGTCCGGCGGGATCGGCGAAGCCGATTCGATGCGCCGCGCGCATCGGCGATCATGCGGGATCCTCTTTCGGTGCCGCCGGCCCGGTCGGGTCCGGTTTCGCCGGCAGCGCGAAGGCCGGGCCTTCGGCGCGGCCGAGCGGGACCTCCATGCCGAACGTCGCGCGCAACAACATCCGATCCGCCGGAAAATCCGAATCGTAGAGCAGCCGCAGCCGCCCCTGCGACTGCTCCCGCTCGAGGTCGCGGAGCGCCTTCTTTCCCCAGACGGTGGCGCGCATGGGCAGGCTGAGTCCCGACACCGTCAGGAGGGTCGTCACGTACCCGACCACCACCACGGCCACGTCCTGGTCCCGGATCACCGGCCGAAAAAGCAGCGGGAGGAAAATCGCCGCGAGGAGGAGGAGGATGCCGATTCCGTACCCGATGCGCACCGAATTGGAGATCCGTGACACCGCGAGCGATCGTTGCGCCAGGTCGTCCTGGAGCTCGACTTCCACCTCCGATAGGCGCGCGAGCACGAGCGGGTGCATCGCCAGCATAGGGCGGGTCTGCGGGACCTGGCAGGCGAGCAGGATGGCGGTCTCGAGGGCGTCGAGCGCGTCGGTTCCCGGATCCTGTCCCGTCAGCTCCAGTGCGGGTCCGCCCAGAAACGGCGCGCCGGGCTTGACCCGCAGCAGATCGCGACGCATCAGGGAGTACGTGACGAGCTCGATCAGGGCGCGATACCCGCCGCGCAGCCAGGCCACGGCGCGTGGATCCTTGGGCACGCGCGGCGACGGTCCCGCCGATGCGGCGGACGGATGACCCGCCGCGTACCGGACTATCCCGGTAAGTACCATGGCCAAGAAGCCTCCGCCGAGAACCATCAGCCACATGGGTTCCTCCCGCATCATGGGTACCCGCGAATCGTTCGCCCTATCCGCAAATCCGGTGCCCCGTGCGCGAATCACGCGCCCGAGTCGGGGAGTGCAGATGCCGTGCTTCGAGCGGGTTGCGATGCGCCTCGCCGCGGCCTCCCGGGGCCTCCGAAGACGAGGTGCAGGACGCTCCGTCGACGGGCATCGGTGTACGCCGGCCGGAGCCCTCCCCCCTGATCGCGACCTCGCGCGCGTGTCCTCGCGCAGATCTGCGCACACACGTTCCGCGGGATTCCGAAGGCTCCCGCGCGTAGCATGCGGTCTTCTGCGGCCCGCCCTGTCCCGACGGTGCTTGTCCGTCGGCGCGCCCCCTGCTATCATCCCGGCCGTCGCGGACTCCTCCTGCGCGAATCCCCCGGAGGAACCATGCGTCACGTCCTTCTCCTCGCGCTCCTCCAGGGGGCGTGCAATCTGGTCGGCATCGTCGACGGGTTGATCTACGCCTGGCTCGCCGTCCACCCCGCGGTCGGCGCGGGGGACAGCAGCCTGCTGCTGAACTGGGCCCTCTGCGCGACGATCGTGAGCTACGCCCTGGTTCCCATGGTCCTGTTTCCGCTCCTGCTCCCCATCGGTCGGGCCTTCGACGCCCTGGCCCGCGACCCGGCCGCCGCGGCGCCGGAGGCGTCCCGGCGCTGCGTCCTCAACGCCCCCCTCCACATGTCGCGGGTCTCCCTCGCCGCCTGGCTTCTCTCGGCCGCGACCCTGGTTCCCCTTGCGCCCTACTTGAAGGCCGCGGATCCCACCGCGCTCATCCTCCACATCATCATGGTCACGCTCCTGATCGGCAGCGTCGCTTCCACCTTCGTCTACTACGCGGCCGAGGCCTACCTGCGCGCCTACGTCATCCCCGTCCTGGTCCCGGACGGCCTGGTCACCCGGATTCCCGGGGTGACCCGGGTGCCGATCTCCTTCAAAGTCACCGTGCTGGTGCTCACCACCTCGGTCCTGCCGATCTCGATCCTGACCGTAGCCTCCACCCTGGGGGCCGCCACGCCGGCCACGGCCGCGTACCTCGGCGTCTCGTTCCTGCTCCTCGGCGCGCTGCAGACCCTGGCGATCTGCGCGAGCATCACCCGTCCGCTGACGCAACTGGCGGGGGAGACCGAGAAGGTGCGCGACGAGAATCTCGACGCGCGCGT
Source organism: uncultured Planctomycetia bacterium (assembly GCA_964632945.1). GTDB lineage: Bacteria > Planctomycetota > MHYJ01 > WSZJ01 > CAZWCX01 > CAZWCX01. The sequence continues at coordinate 62,547 of CAZWCX010000018.1, forward strand.
CCGTGTCGTCTCCGCCGACGTGATCGGGCTGCTGGGAGAGCGCTTCAACGACATGGTCGCCGGCCTGCGTCGGGGGCGGTTCGTCAAGGACACCTTCGGCCGCTACGTGTCCCGACAAGTGCTCGATCAGATCCTCGACGGCAAGGTTCCCCTGGGCGGCGAGAAGCGGCTCGCCAGCATCCTCTTCAGCGACATCCGAGGGTTCACCGCGCTGGCCGAACGGCTGCCGCCGGAGGAGGTCGTGGGATTTCTCAACCGCTACCTGGACATCATGGTGGACGTGCTCGTCGAGCACGGCGGGACGATCGACAAGTTCATCGGCGACGCGATCCTGGCTACGTTCGGCGTCCCGCTCGCGCGCGAGGACGACGCGCACCGCGCGGTGCAGGCGGGACTGGGAATGCTCGCGCGATTGCGCGCCTGGAACGCCCAGCGGGCGGCGGCGGGGGAGCTCCCGATCGAGATCGGCATCGGCATCCACACCGGAGAGGTGGTGGCGGGGAACATCGGTTCGGCCAAGAAGATGGAGTACACGGTCATCGGGGATACGGTGAATACCTCGAGCCGGATCGAACAGCTCAACAAGAACCTCGGGACGTCTCTGCTCATTTCCGAGGAGACCTATGCCCGGGTGAAGGACTGCGTGCGCGCCCGCCCGCTCGAGCCGGTGGAAGTGAAGGGCAAGCGCCGGCCTCTGTTCCTCTACGAGGTGACGGCGTGGGCCGGCCGGCCGGAGGCCGTCGGCGCCCAATCCCCTTGACCCTTTCCCCCCGGGGGGGCTATCGTACGCGTCGAGGCGGGTCGCGGCGCGTCCGCGATCGCCCCGGAGGCCCAGCCTGCCATGCCCGCCGACAAAGACGTCCCTCCGCCGCCCGACCTCGCGGGCCGCCGCATCGGCCCGCTGGTCATCCGCGAACGCATCGCCGTGGGCGGCTTCGGCGTCGTCTTCAAGGCCCATGACGAGAAGCTCGGCGTCTTCCGCGCGGTCAAGATCGCTCATTCCCACAAGCTGGCCGGTCCCAAGCTCGTCGAGGCCTTCGAGGCCGAAATGCGGACCCTCGCGCAGCTCGACGACCCCACCATCGTCCGCATCCTCTACCCGATCGAGGAGCCCGACCTCCACGGGTACGTCATGGAGTACGTCCCCGGCGTCACGCTGCGCCGGCTGATCCGCGAAAAGAAGCGACTCGGCCTTCACCAGGCGGTGGACGTGTCGATCCAGATCGCCGCGGCCGTGCACCATGCGCACACGCTTCCCATGCCGGTCATCCATCGGGACCTCACCCCCGAAAACGTCCTCGTCCGGCCCGACGGGGCGGTCAAGGTGACCGACTTCGGCATCGCCAAGCGCATGGACGACCGCTCCTGGTCGTTCACCGCGGGCGTCACCGGAAAGCCCCGTTACATGGCTCCCGAGTCGTTCGAGGGGATCATCACCGCCTCGTGCGACATCTACGCGCTGGGGACGATCCTGTACGAGCTGATCGCCGGGCGCACGCCGTTCGAGGCGGGAAGCAGCCTCGGCTATTACAAGCTGCACCGGGAGCAAATGGTCGAGCCCGCGTCCCGCGCCGTCCCCGACCTGCCGTGGAAGCTCGAGCGGGTGCTCCTCCGTTCGCTCGCCAAGCGCTCCTCCAATCGGTACGAGCGCATGGAGGAGATGCTGGAACAGCTGCGCCTCTTCCAGGCGCTGGTGCGGACGGGGGCTTTGTCGCTCTTCACGCCGACGGAACGGGAGGTGCAGGCGCTGCACCAGTCCGCCTACGCCTCGTTCGCGGCCGGCCGATTCGAGGCCGCGGCGGACGCGCTGCGGCAGGCGCTCGAGATGGATCCCGACTCGCCGCTTGCCCGCGACGGGCTCGAACTGTGTCAGCGCCGCACCGCCGAGCCGGCCGCGTCCGCGCCGGGGGAGGGGGAGATCTCCACCACGATGCGGCGGGGGCTGCTCTACTTCGTCAAGGGACGGTTCCGCGAGGCCCGCGAGCACTTCGAACGCGTGGTCGAGCGCGACCCCGGACACGAAGAGGCGCAATCGTTCCTGGCCCAGGCGCAGATGCGCACCCAGGCGGGCGAAGATGCGCTGTCTCCCGACCGGTCGGCGGAGGAGTGCTTCCAGGAAGGCTGCCGCTGGCTGCACGAGCGCAACTACTCGATGGCCGTGGTCTACTTCGACATGGCGCTCGAGGTCGAGCCGACGCACGAGGGGGCGAAGGATCACCGGGAGATCGCCGAATTGCGGATGCGCGAGATCCGGGCCGAGGACAAGCGACTGTCCGAAAAGAAACGCAAGGTGGACGGGATCCTCGGCGAAGGACTGCGGTTGTTCGAGGCCGAAGCCTATTCGCTGGCGCGCGACAAGTTTCGCGAGGCGCTCTCGATCGATCCGATGAACACCGAGGCGAAAAAGCATCGGGTGCTCTCGGAGGAGAAACTGTACGAACTCGAACGCGCGCAGAAGAGCCGTGGGCAGGGAGAGACGGCCGCGGAACTTGCGAGACTCGGCGCGGAGGCGATGGCGAAGCGCGAGTACGGGCGGGCGGTTGCCTGCTTCGAGAAGGCCCTGGAGAGTCGCCCGGACGATGCCGAGATCCTGCGCCAGCGCGCGGCCGCGCGCACGGCGGCGGAAAAGCGGGACCAGGAGGTTGCATTCCTGCGCAAACGTTCCGACGAAGCGTGGCAGCGGGGCGAGTACGACGAAGCGGTCTCGTTCCTGGTGAAGCTGCGCGAAGTCGCCCCGGAGGATGCCGAGGCGGAGGCGAGGCTCGGGCAGGCACAGGCGCGCGCGGACCAGCGCCGCCGTCAGCGGGAGGTCGCCGGGCGCCTGGAGGCCGTCTCCCAGCTTTTCGCCCAGGGGCTCTGGCGGGAAGCACTGGCTGCGGCGGAGGAGGTGATCGCGCGGGATGCGCGCAACGCCGACGCCGCGGAGTACAAGCGCCGTTGCGAGGAAAAGATCGCGGCGGAGGCCGGGGCCGCGGAGGAAAAGCCCGCCGCCCCCGTGCGCGCCCCGGAACCGGTCGCCGCGGCCGCTCCCGCAACTCCCGCCCCGCCCGCGCTGCCCCGGGGTCATTCGCCCACGCTCGTCTCCCGCCTGCGGGAGGCCAACCGGCTCGAGCGCGCGCTCGACGAGGCCGGCCAGGGAAAGGGCTCGTTCCTCGTCGTCGCCGGCGAGTCCGGACTCGGCAAGTCACGCCTGCTCCGCGAGTTCGTCGCCCAGAATTCCTTCCGCAGCACCCTCCTGATGTCGGCGGAATGCCCGCAGGATCTCGGTTCGCCGTTCGCCGCCTTCCGCGCCCTCGTGCCGCAAGCGTTCGCGCGGCTCGACGCCGTGGCCTCCGAGGCCTCGGTCAAGCTCCTGCTCCGGCGCGGACCGGAGCTCGCCAAAGTCGTCCCGGAATTGCGCGAGCGCCTGTACACGCTCGACCTGCAGCCCGTGCTCGATCTGCCGGACACGCGGCAGGTGGACGTGGTGCGCGACTTCTGGCTCGAGGTCGCGCAGGTGCGGCCGGTGGCGTTGCTGCTCGAACGCGCCGAGTGGCTGGACCGCCTTTCCCTCGAGGTCGTGCGCGGCCTCCTGCCCCAGCTCCGCACCGCTCCGCTCCTCGTCGTCGGCACCCTGCTCGCCGACAAGCGCAGCGAAACCCACCCGTTCCCGCGCTGGATGGTCGACCTGCGGCGCGAGCGGGCCGTCGTGGAGTTGACGCTCGGCGCCTTTTCGCAACTGGACGTCGAGGTCTTCCTCCGCTCCGCGCTCTCCTGGGACCGGCCCGACCCCGCGTTGAGCCGCGAGATCTGGGACTTGAGCGGCGGCAACCCGGCCAAGGTGGAACGGATGGTCGGGTATCTCATGGAGCACGAAATCCTCACCCGCGACGGCACCGGCTGGGCGGTCAGCCAGCGGGCGAGCGAAAGCCTCGATCTCGCCCTGGGCATGACCAATGAGCTGGCCCGAAAGGCCGAGCAGGTCTCGAAGAAGCATCTGGCGGTGCTGCAGGCGCTGTCCATGTTCCCGCGGGCGGTCGGCTTCAAGGTGATCGGGCAGACCGTCGGCGTCCCCGACACGCAGCTTTACTACCTGGTCAACGACCTCGTGGGCGAACGCATGCTGCTCGAGCAGACGGAGAAGGGGACCACGACGTACCGGATCATCACGGAGAAGTTCCGCGACCACGTCTACCGCTCGATCCCGGAGGAGGAACGGACGCGGCTGCACGAAAAGGCGGCGCGCGGAATGGAGGGGCTGCTCGCGGAACTGGGCGACGGCGTGCTGGAAGACATCGCCGCCCAGTACCGGCTGACCACGCAGGCGGACAAGATCGTGGAGTACTGCCTCAAGGCGGGCGACCGGTCGCTGACGCGTGGGATGAACCGCGAGGCGATGGAACAGTTCGAAAAGGCCATGGACACCCTGGGACGCGCGCGCAACAAGGATCCGCAGACCGACCTCCTCGAGCGCATGGGGCTCGCGGGGGTGCGCATGGCGGAAGGGGACGTGGCGGTGCGACGGCTGCAGCAGGCGCTGGGGGCGGCGGGAAAGCGGGTGGACCGGCAGATCTCGATCCACCGCCACCTGGCGCTGGCGCACCTGCGCCATGACCGGTTCGGCGAGGCCAGCCGGGCGTTGGAATCGGCGTTCAACCTGCTCGGGCGCAAGGAGAAGGCCGCGGAGGTCGACGTACACCTGCTCCTCGCCCGCAGCGCGCTGGCGCGCGAGGACCTGGCGAAGTCGGAGGAGCTGGCGCGCGCGGTGCTGGAGCGGGCGAAAGCCTGCGGCCGGCGTGACGCCCTGGCGGAGGCGCAGGTTCTGATCGCGAACGGCGCGTGGTTGCGCGGCGATTGGGACGGCGCCGTGCGCCTGCTCCAGGAGGCGCAGGCGGTATTGGACAAGGCCGAGCTTCGTCTGGCCGGGGCGGAGTCGCGCCTCGTGCTGGCGCGCATTCACGCGGCCCGCTACCGCAAGGCGGAAGCCCGCGAAGCGCTCGAGGAGGCGTTCGAGGCCGGTCGCGCGATGCCCGATCCGTGGATCGAGGCGGGGGCCCTGCTCGGCTTCGGTGAACTCGCCTGGCGGCAGGGGGAGCCCGCGGCCGCGCGCGATTGGCTCAAGCGCGCCGAACGGCTGTGCGGCACCTGCGACGCGCCCCGCCTGATGGCGCGGGCGCTCCTGCTGCTGGCGGAAGTGGACGGCGTGCTCGGGGATGCCGATGCCGCCCGCGAACGCGCCATGGACGCGTTCATCCGGTACGAGCGCCTGGGACTGCGCGAGGGGATGGCGCAGGCCAGCCGCCTGCAGGCGGAGATCAACCTCCGCACCGGGGCGGCCGAGCGCGCGCTCCAGGACGCGCGCCGGGCGATGGATCTGGTGGAGAAGGGGGGGTACGGTTCGCTCACGGCGGCCGCGGCGGCCACCCTGGGCGAGGCGCTCGCGGACCGGGGGGAGGTCGCCGAGGCGGAGAAGTGGATCGTGACCGCGCGGGATGCCGCCAAGCGGCTGCAGGACTCCGCCGGCGAGGCGCGCGCGGTTCGCGCCATGGGCGTGGCCCTCGTTCGCAAGCGCAATCCGCAGCAGGCGGCGACCCTCTTCCACGAGGCCCTCAAGGTCTATGACCGGTGCGGCGACAAGGTCGCCTGCGCCGACGGGCGCGTCCACTACGCCGCGTTCCTCCTCGACGCGGGCGCCAACGCCGCCGCCCGCACCGTGGCGGGAAAGAACCTCAAAGTCGCCCGCTCGGTCTTCGTCGATGCCGGCGCCCGCCCCGTCCTCGCGCGCATCGACGGCATGATCGAGCGGTGCCAGGAGGGCAACGCCGGGTGATCGTGTGCACCTTCGGGGACGCCCTGCGGTACCTCGGCCTCTTCACCGACTTCGAACGCGGGCAGCGCGTTCTCTTCGGCCACAGCGCCTTCCGACTCAAGCGCACCGTACGCCTGATGCGCGGCCTCGGGAATCCGCAACGGCGCTATCCGGTGGTGCACGTCACCGGCAGCAAAGGAAAAGGGACCACCGCCACGCTGATCGCGGCGATCGCCCGGGCGCACGGGCTGCGCGTCGGCCTCTACACCTCCCCGCACCTGCTCGACATGCGCGAGCGAATCCGCGTGGACGGCGACCCGATCCCGCCGCGGGAGTTCGCCCGAACCCTCGATCGGGTCCTCGGCGTCGTGCTCGGCCGGCCGGCGGACCGGGTGCGGGTCCGCAAGGCGCTGGCGCGGGGACGGGATGCGGCGCGCGCGCCCCTCCCCGACCGCTTCCCGACCTACTTCGAGATCCTGACCGCGCTCGCCTTCGAACACTTCCGGAACGTCCGCGTCGACCTCGCCGTCATCGAGGTGGGCCTGGGCGGCCGGCTGGACGCGACCAACGTGGTCCGGCCCGAGGTCAGCGTGATCTCGCGGATCGAACTCGAGCACACCGACGTCCTGGGGTCGACGCGGGAGGCGATCGCGCGCGAGAAGGCCGGGATCATCAAGCGCGGCGCCCGGGTCGTGGTCGGACCGATGGCGCCCGGACCCTGGCGGGAGATCCGGCGCGTCGCCGCCCGTTGGGAGGCGCCGGTGTGGCGGGTCGGGCGGGCGCTGCGCGCGCGCGAGGTCACCGCGCTGCGCGGTCGCCGCCCCGCCCTGCGCTTCCGCCTGGAGGGCCCGGGCGTCTCGCTTCCCGGCGTCCGCCTCGCCCTCCTCGGCCGGCACCAGGCCGACAACGCCCTGCTCGCCGTCGGCGCGACGCTGGAACTGGCGCGGCGGGGATTCCTGCGCTGGGATCCTCGCGCCGTCCGGCGCGCCTTGGCCGGCACCCCGGTGCCCGGCCGCACCGAAGTCCTGCCCGGTCCGCCGACCGTCGTCGTGGACTGCTGTCATACCGTCGAATCCGCCCGCGCCCTCGCCCGTACCGTCCGCGCCTACTGGCCGGGCGCCCGTCGCCGGCTCGTCTTCGGAGCCCTCGGCGGCAAGGACTGGCAGGGGATGCTGCGCGCCCTGGGCCCCGCGTTCACCGCCGGCGTCGCCTTCGTCCCGGTCTCCTCCCCGCGCTCCTGGAATCCGGAAGAGGGACCCGAGCGGATCGCGCCCCGGCCCGCCCGGGTCTTCCCCGACCTCGCCGCCGCCCTCGTCGCCGTCCGCGCGGCTTCCTCCGCGCAGGACCTCGTGGTCGTCGCCGGATCGGTCTATCTCGCGGGGGCGGCCCTCCGGTTGCTGCGGCGCCAAACGCCGGAGGCGCCCCGTTCGTAGGATTCGTACTGCGCGCGGACGATTGACGCGCGCCCCCGGATTTGCCATCGTGGGGATTCCGGGATCGCCCGCCAGGGGGGAATTCGGCCGTCATGGCCCATTGGAGGTCCGCAGCATGAACCGTGTCGGTGCGTTCGCCTTCGCCGTCGTCCTCTCCGCGCTTCTCGCCGCTCCCGCGGCCCGCGCCCAGGGAGAAACCGAGATCGCTGCCGGGGCATACTTCGAAAAGGCCCTCGAAAACATGACCAAAAAGGAAGGCTTCCACGTCCGCCTCGGCGCCGAAGTGTCGCTCGGGGAAGGCATGGCGCCCATGTCCATCACCTCCGAGGGTTGGGTCCGCAACCCGGACCTCGCCTTTTACAAAATGACCGCCATGGGCGGCCTCGAAACCGAGACCTACCGCAAGGGCAACGTCTCCCTCCGCCGCGATGCGGCCGGCGAATGGCAGGTCGAGGAGGGCGAGGGCGGACTCGGCGACCAGCGGCTCGCCAATCCGATGGAGTACCTGAACGAATTCAAGAAGTACTCCAAGGACGCCGTCTACCTCCAGAACGAGAAGCTCAATGAACTCGAATGCCGCGTCATCAAGGCCGATCCGCCCGCGGAGGCGATCCGCGGCTTCATCGGCGGCATCGGCATCCCCGAGGCGGCCATCGATTGGAAGAAGGCCAAGCTCGTCTTCCGCGTCTGGATCAGCAAGGACGACAGCCTCGTCCGCCAGGTGATTGCCGACCTCGAGGTCGAACTCGCCGGCTTCGGCGGCGGCCTCGATGATCCCGCGTTCGAGGATGACCTCGGTTCGGAGACCAAGTCCGGCGACGAGACCAAGGACGGCAAGAAGGAAGGGGAACCCGCCAAGGGCGGCGACGACGACCTCGGATTCGAAGGCGGCGACGAATTCAGTCAGCCGATGAAGCTCACGCCCCGGGCGCGCTTCGAGATCTTCGACTACGACAAGAACGTCGGTCTCGATCGCATCCCCGAAGTCGTCAAGAAGAAGCTCAAGATCCAATAGAACCGGCGAATCCGGACCGCCACGGGGGCCCGCGGGAACATTTCGCGGGCCTTCGATGTTTCCGGACGTCGTGCGTCCCGCCGCGGGTCCCGCGGTCGTCCGGTTCACGGTCGGCCGTCCGGGGGCGTCGCCTCGACCGGAGGTTGCAGGGCGCTCACAGGGGGGAATCCGGTTTCGTTCGCCCGCGGGCGGATCGAGACCGTTCTGGGAGATTCGACATGTTCCGACTTCCGTGGACGGCGTGCGCGGCGATCGCCGGCGCGCTGGCGCTCGGGCTCGCGGCGATGTCCGCCGGAGCCGAGGAGCCGACCGCCGCCGGGCTCTTCGATAAGGCCATCGACAACCTCACGGCCCAGCAGGGCTTCCACATGAAGCTCGACTCGGAAATGGCCGCCAGCAAGGGGGTCGATCCCCTCGTGGGCGGATGGGAAGGCTGGGTGCTCAATCCCGACGTCTCATTCTTCAAGATGGTGGGCGGCAAGGGGACCGAGGTCGTCAACAAGGGCGAAAAGTCCGCCTACCGGGAAGGAGGCCGACGCGCGAAGTGGAAGCTCGGCATGTGGTCCGAGGATGCGCGGCGCTCGGATCCCATGAATTACCTGCGCGGCTTCAAGCAGTATTCCGCGGGCGCGGAGTTCCTCCCCGAGGAGACGTTCGAGTCGATTCCGTGCCGGATCGTCCAGGCGCGGCCTCCCGCCGACAGCGTCCGGGGCCTTCTCGAGGGGGTGGGCATCTCCGAGGAAGACATCGACTGGCCGAAGTCCACCCTCACGCTGCGCCTCTGGGTCGGCAAGGACGACCTCCTGCTGCGCAAGGCGGAAGCCGATCTCGACGCGGTCGTCCTCGACCCCGCCGGCGACTCCCGCAAGGAGCCGGAGAAACTCCGCGCCAAGGCGACCTTCCTGATTTTCAAGTACAACGAGGAGATTGGAGTCGACCGGCTCCCCGAAGAGGTGCGGGAGCTCCTGGCGCTGCAGTAGGGCGGGGAATCCGCCCGCACGCGCGCGCGGGCCTACGCGGATCCGCGCGCGACCGGTGCCGGGGCCTCCTCGGGGCGGCCCCGGGGAGCGCAGATCCAGGATGCCCCATACGCGGCCGCCGCCGCCAGCGTCATGAAGCCCAGGCCGGTCGCCACCGAGGCATATTCCAGGAACCCTCCGAGCACGCCGCCGAGGAGATTCCACCCCAGCGCCGCCTCGGGGCGCTCCGCGGCGCGGAAGGCGTGTGCGAACACCACCGCGGCGAAGAAGACTGGGCCGAGCAGCACCGCGGTCGGGGCGACCTGCCCCCACCAGAATCCGCCGCCCGTCGACCAGTCCACTCCGAGCCACCATGAACCGATCAGGCTGGCGATCAGCAGGAGGTACGCCGGGTTCGTCCCGCGTGGCCGCAGGCGCGCGACTGCGAGATTGGCCAGGAGAATCAGCGCCATGATCCCGCCGATCACGATGGCGGTGACCTTCCAGGTCGACCCCCATACCAGCGCCAGTTGCGAGATCGCCTTTACCTCGAAAAGCAGAAAGGCGACACCGAGCCAGAACATCTGCCCCTGCCCCTTCGCCTTCCGCTCCTCGGGGCGCAGCAGCCGCCATAGCCAGCCGGTCCCGACCGCCAGCATCACCAGCAACCCGCCCAGGAACGAGACCGGGAGAGACCGCTCCTTCTGGTAGAGGAACGGCCAGTCGTCGGTGGTGAGCGGCAGGGCGGATCCCTCGGCCGTCGCCGGGGGCGGCTCCGTCGACAAACCCGCCTCCCGCGCGAGGTCGGCGTAGTCGTCGCGCAATCCGGTGAGGAAGGTGATCCCGCGTCCCGTGTTGGCGATGACGGGCGGCCGCCCGAACACCGCCTCGAACATGCGCGCGAATCGCTCGAGCAACCAGGGCTGCTTCACCGCGAAGGTGCAGGCCACCGAGCCGCCGGGGGAGAGCAGGTCGCGGACCCGTTGGAATGCCTCCACGGTGTAGACGTAATTGTCGAGGCGGATCGAGCTGAAGGTGGAAAACAGGCTGTGGCTGTCGAGCACGCCGAAGACCACGAGGTCGAATCGGCGTTGCGTCGTCTGAAAGTAGTGGCGGGCGTCGTCGACGACCACCTCCACGCGCGCGTCGCGGTAGGGGGACTCGGGGTGGTGAAGGCCGCCGAACTCGGCGATGACGGGGTCGATCTCGACCGCGACGACCGACTCCGCCTTGCCGCGGAGGGCCGCCGCCACGTCGTTGCCTCCGCCCGCGCCGACGACGAGTACCGAGCGGGGTGCGAGCAGGGTGTACGGGAGGTTGTAGGTGTACAGCTCCAGATTCCCGTACAGCCGCGGATGGGCGGCGCGGAAGCGCTCGGAGAAGTCATGCAGGTCCATGTAGAAGAGGTCGCCCACGTCCAGGCGCTTGCCCAGGGATACCCATTCGCCCTCGCGGCCCTCCGCGTCGCGCAGATCGCTTTCCCGTTCCGGATACGTCTTGCCGGTCCCGTCGGGGCCCGACCACAGCCAGGAATCGGCAAGACTGAGCCGGTTGTAGGGAGACCAGACGCGAGGGAATGCCGTGATCGAGAGCGCGACCAGCGCCGCCGCCAGCAGCGCGGCGGAAAGCCACGCCTCGCGGCGGCGGTCCCGGACGAGCCAGAGGACCGGGAGGGCGCCCAACCCGAACCACAGAATCGGTCCCGTCCGGGCGTGGCTGAGGAACGAATAGGCGTAGATGCCGGCGAGCGAGAACCCGATGTTCACGGAGTAGGCCGCCAGCCGGGGAAGTCCGGCAAACCCCCGTCCGACCGCGTGGCCGAGCGGCACGAAAAGGGCCACCTGCGCCGCGAACAGAGCCGCCAGGCCGCCGTAGAACACCAGTGCGGCGAGCGGCCGCCAGGAATCGGAGAAGGTATGGCCCCAGATCAGGAGGTCGCCGCCGCCCACCGTCGCGCCCGCGAACGAAAGCGCCCGCAGATACGTGTCGGATCCGAGGCCGACACCGGCGACGAACACCGCCAGCGCCGGCAGGAAGAGGATGTCGAGCCGCTTCACGCGCGAGGCCAGCAGGCAGCCCATCCCCAGGCCCAGATAGGCCGCGATCAGCGGGACGTTCTTGAAGAAGGCGAGGACGCGGATCTCGGTGGAGACCCAGCGGATCAGCACGACCTCGAAGTAGAGCGAGGCGAAGCTCGCCAGCGCGAGCGGGGCGTAGCGCGCGGCGGGCGGCGGGTCCGCCTCGATCGCCGCGGCGAACCCCCCGGCCATTCGCCGCCCGTACGCGAGCAGCAGCAGACCGGCGGCGACCCCGAATCCGCCCGCCACGAGGAGCTGACGCCGGATGAACTCGAGCTGTTCCGTCTGGCCCGGATTCAGCCGCAATCGGCGCCCGAACCAGAGGTCGGCCAGCGAGGAGAGGTCGACCGCCGCCGCGAAGGCCAGGGTCGCGCCGCCCCCGACGACGACGAGGAGGGCGAAGGCGCGCAGGCGGCGCGCGAAACTGTCGTTCATGTCCGGAGGATACCGGGCGTCCGCCGGGGGATCAAGCAACCGGGGACGGGCTTCCTCCGGCCGCGACCCCGGTCGAAACGGTTTGCGTCCTGCCGGGCGTCGGGCTAGATTCCCACGGTCGCGCCGATCGCCCGAGCGGCGCCACGGCGACGGGAGTCCCTCGCGGGGCCCGGGGGCGGACGTGGTCGGCGACCTCGGGGCGCCGGCCTCCTGCGGATCCCTTGCGGCGGCTGCGGCGGACCCCCGGCGGGCCTCCGTTTCGTTCCTCTCTCGGAGCTGCTTTCATGCCGGATGCCGACGCGCAGTTCTACCTCGATCAACCGGCACAGCACGTCGATTCGGGAACCGCCCGGGTCGCGTACCGGCGCTTCGGCGCGGGCGATCCGGTCATGCTGGTCCACGGGTGGCCCCTCTCCGGCTTCACGTACCGGAAACTCCTCCCTCGCCTGGCCGGGCGCTTCACCTGCTACGCGGTCGACCTGCCGGGCGCCGGGGAATCCGAGTGGAAGGAAGACAATGACTTCAGCTTCCACGGTCACGCCGAACATCTCCAGCGTCTCGCCCGGACCCTGGGCCTGGACGCGTATCGCATCATCGCCCATGACACCGGCGCGACGGTCGCCCGGCGCTTGGCGGTCCTCGAGGGCGAGCGCGTGCGGCAAATGGTCCTGATCGACACCGAAATCCCGCACCATCGTCCGCCCTTGGTCCCATTCCTGGTCAAGGTCATGTCGCTTCCCGGAACGGCGACCGTGTTTCGCTGGTTGCTCCGGTCGGACCGGTTCCTGCGCTCCTCCGCGGGATTCGGGGGGTGCTTCTGCGACCCGGCGCTGATCGACGGCGACTTTCGCGCCCGGTTCGTCGACCCGTTGATCGATTCGGCGCGCCGACTGGAAGGACAGATTCGCTACGCCCGCGGGATCCATTGGGCCCAGCTCGACGCCCTGGCCGAAGGACACCGTCAGATTCCCGGTCCCGTCCTCCTGATCTGGGGCGATCAGGACCCGTTCTTTCCGGTGGCGCGCGCCCGCGAGATGATCCCGCAATTCGCTCAATGCGCCGGCCTGGTGGAGATCCCGGGGACGAAACTCCTGCCGCACGAGGAGAAGCCCGCGGAAGTCCTGCGACACGTCTTCGATTTTTTCGCCCGGAACGTCGCGGCGGCCTCGGCTCCCTGATTCTTCGCACCCATGGGGGGGCCGGGGACCCGGACCGGCCTCGCGTCGCGGAGAACCCCCCGTCTGGTTTCCTCGGGGTCGCCCCCGGGCGCCGCGCGGGTCTCGCCTTCCCGATGCCCGTTCCGGGACTCGCAGGGCGGGCAAAACGCTTGCTCTCGGGGGCCGGGTGTTCCCGGGCGGGCGCGACGAGTTCCGAACCCGTCCATGCCAATCTGACGGTCACCGGCGCCGGGATTCCGGCCCTCCCGTGCCAATCTGGCAGGAGGGGCTTGACGCCGATGCGAGCGATTGTCAATTCGTCATTTTCGGCCTTTGAGGACAAGGGGTTACGTTCTCATGCCCGAATGGACACGGGCACGTTGTTTGCTTGAAGGGGGCGTACGCCGTAGAGATGGTTCGGGTCCGTCCAGGACCCGGGTTCGATCATTGAGTAGGAGAGTTCGATGGCAGCCAAGAAGATCTCCTTCAGCCAGGAAGCGCTGGAGAAGGTGCGCGAAGGGGTGCACAAGCTGGCGAAGGCCGTGAAGGTGACGCTGGGCCCGCGCGGGCGGAACGTGGTGATCGAGAAGTCTTTCGGCTCGCCGACGGTGACGAAGGACGGAGTGACCGTGGCGAAGGAGATGGTGGCGGAAGTGAGATCATCCAGGACGATGCCGG
>CAZWCX010000019.1:0-73993 GCA_964632945.1 uncultured Planctomycetia bacterium
GCAGGTCAAGCAGGCGATCGGAATGACGTTCGCCCGCATCCTCCGCGCCATGCTCCGCCAGGCGCCCAACATCATCCTCGTGGGAGAGATCCGCGACGGCGAAACCGCGGAAATCGCCACCCAGGCCGCGCTCACCGGGCACCTGGTGTTCAGCACGCTGCACACCAACGATGCCCCGTCCGCGATCACCCGCCTCATCGACATCGGGGTCAAGCCGTTCCTCGTGGCCTCCTCCGTGCAGGCGATCATGGCGCAGCGCCTCGTGCGCATCCTGTGCCAGAAGTGCAAGGAACCGTACGTTCCCGACGCGGTCGATCTGCGCTCGATCGGCCTGAAACCGGAAGACATCGAAGGGAAGAGCGTTTACCGTCCGGTCGGATGCGACGAGTGCAAGGGACAGGGGTTCCGCGGTCGCCGCGGCGTCTACGAACTGATGGAAATGACCATGGTGCTGCGCGAAATGGCCTTCAACAAGGAGCCGACCCTCCGCATCGCGGAACAGGCCCGCCTCGCGGGCATGGCGACGCTCCTCGAAGACGGCGCGCGCAAGGTTTGTCTGGGATTCACCACCATTTCCGAAATCCTCAACATCGCGCACCGCGAGGACATCACTTATTAGTCTGGGCGACCGGCGCCCGGGACGCAAGTCCGTCCGGAGGGCGGCGGTCGAGGGGGAATCGACAACCGATCCAGCAATACGCGGGAGGTCGGCGTGGTAGTCGAACTGAATCGTCTGCTCCAGCTGGTGGTGGACAAGAAGGCCTCGGATCTCCACCTCACGGTCGGCCTGCCGCCGACGATCCGCATGCACGGCCGGCTGCGACCGCTCAACCTGCCTCCGCTCACGCCCGACGATACCGTCGCCTTCATGAAGTCGATCAGCTCCGAGCGTTCCCAGGCGGAACTCAAGGAAAAGGGCGGCTGCGACTTCGGCTTCGCCTATGAGAAGAAGGCCCGCTTCCGCGTCGCCGTCTATATGCAGAAGGGGAGCATGGGCATCGCCCTGCGCCTCATTCCGTCCAAGCTGCTCACGTTCGACGAGATCGGCCTCCCCAACAGCGTGAAGAACATGCTCTTCAAGCCGCGAGGCCTGATCCTGGTCACCGGACCCACGGGATCGGGAAAGACGACCACCCTGGCGACGATGATCGACTTCATCAACCGCGAGAACGACTGCCACATCATCACGATCGAGGATCCGATCGAGTACTACCACGAGCACAAGAAGTCGATCGTCACCCAGCGCGAGATCGGCGTCGACGTCGGCTCCTTCTCCGAAGCCCTGCGCCGCGCGTTGCGTATGGACCCGGACGTCGTCCTCGTCGGCGAAATGCGCGACCTCGAAACGATCCAGTCGGCGATCACCGCCGCGGAGACCGGGCACCTCGTGTTCGGAACCCTGCACACCACCGGCGCGGCGCGTACGATCAACCGCATCGTCGACGCCTTCCCGCAAGAGCAGCAGGAACAGATCCGCGCCCAGCTCTCGACCTCCATCATCGCGGTGGTCTCGCAGATGCTGCTGCCGCGCTCGGACGACCCCGGCGTCATCGCCGCGTTCGAGATTATGATCATGACCTCCGCCATCGAACACCTCATCCGGGAAAACCAGACGCACAAGATCATCTCCGCCATCCAGACCGGGTCGAAGTCGGGCATGTTCCTGCTCGACGACTACCTGTTCAACCTCTTCGTCAACAAGCAGATCAATTTCCAGGACATGATGCAGGCCGCGCAGCAACCGACCGACCTGCAACAGAAGGTGATGGAGTACACGCAGCAGCAGGCACTGGCCCAGAAGGCCGCGAAGAAGTAGAGGAGGACGCCGTTTCGATGACCACCCATTCCGCCCTCGGGCATCCCGTCGCCATCGTGATGGGGAGCGATTCCGATTTCGAGTCCATGAAGGGGGCGGTGGAGGTCCTGGACGAGTTCCAGGTCCCCTGCGCCATGCGGGTTCTCTCCGCGCACCGAACCCCCGAGGCCCTCAAGGCGTTCGTCGACGGAACCGCCCGCGCAGGAACCAAGGTGTTCATTGCCGGCGCGGGCAGCGCCGCCCACCTGGCCGGGACTGTGGCCGCCCTCACGCCGTTGCCGGTTCTCGGGGTTCCCCTCCCCGGTTCGATGCTCAACGGGCTCGACGCGCTGCTGTCGACCGTCCAGATGCCGGCGGGGATCCCGGTCGGAACGTTCGCCATCGGGCCTTCGGGCGCCCGCAATGCCGCCTTGTTCGCCGTCTCGATCCTGGCGGTCCATGACTCAGCCCTCGCGCAGCGTCTCGATGCCTACCGACAGAAGATGGGCGAGAAAGTGGCGGCGGGGGATCGCAAGGTGCAGGACGCCCTGGCCGGAACCCGCGCCGCCCGCAAGTCCTGATTCCCGGTCCTCGGCCCCCGGCCGGGCTCCAGGCCCGGTCCCGGGGCCCGGGGGACGTCCCGGATTCGCGTGGAGGACCCTCATGGACGCCCTCTGGGTCCTCGGCGTCCTCGCCGGGTGGGTGCTCGTGCAGGCCGTCCTCCTTCCCCGATTGGGGATCCGCACCTGAGTCTCCCCCGCACGCCCGGTCGGGCGTTCGGCCGGCACCGGGGGGGCACGCCCCGAGGCTTCCCCCTCCGCGGCCCCACCACGCTGACGGCGCCCGCGCCGGCCCGCGGATTCTTCCGACGTGCGGTGGGCTTTTCCCCGCGTTGAGCCTGGCCCAACTCGACTCTCGTCGCCCCCTTCGAAGGCCGGAACCCCCCACAAACCGGCCCGCGGGGAAGGACCCGGGCCGACGCGGGGCGGCCCCGGATTTGCGCCTGTCTCCCTCTCCTCCGACGGGCGGAGTGCGGGAAGTCATCCCAGGGAGGCGCGAAATCGACCATGCCCAGGATCGTGCTGGTGACCGGAAGCGGATCCGGGATCGGTTGGGCGGTCGTGCAGCTCCTGGCCGCCGCCGGGGACCGCGTGCATGGGGTGGACCTGCGGTTCCCGGGGGAGACGCGCGCCGCGCTCGAAGCGACGGGCGGCATGGCCTGGGAGGCCGACGTTGGGGAGTTCGGCGCCGCGGCCCGGACCGTCGACGGCATCGTGGCGCGGGACGGCCGCCTCGACGTGCTGGTCGCCTGTGCGGGGATTTCACGCGATCGCGTGCTCTGGGAGATGACCGAGGAAGACTGGGATCGGGTCCTGGACGTGGACCTGAAGGGGGTCTTCGCGTACCTCCGCGCCGCGGCGCCCCACTTCCGCCGCCAATCGGCCGGGAAGGTGGTTGCCGTGTCGTCGACGACCGCGTTGCGCGGCCGGCCCGGTCTCGCCAACTACTCTGCCGCGAAGGCGGGAATGCTCGCCCTCGTGAGGGTGGCGGCCCGCGAGCTCGGTCCCGCGAACGTCAACGTGAACGCCGTGGCCCCCGGGTTCATCGAGACCCCGCTGACCGCCGGGATTCCGGACAAGGTCCGGCAGCGACTGGTCAGCGACACCCCCCTCGGCCGGATCGGGCGCCCCGAGGACGTCGCCGCGGTGATCCGGTTTCTCTGCTCGGACGACGCCCGGCACATCACGGGCGAGGTCGTGCGGGTCGACGGTGGGCTGCTGGCCTGAGGGCGCCGGGACCGCGGTCCCGCGTCCCGGATGCATGCCCCGCCGCCTCGCCCGCGTTCCCCGCGCGGTTCCTCGCGGCGCCGCCGCTTGCGCCTCCCGTTCAAGTCCATCCGCTTCCGGTGCCGATAATCGTATGGGTTATGGGACGTGCCGGTGGACCGGAAGAGGGTGTCGCCGATGGGTCGGACTCGCGGGGGGGGATGGGGGAGGGGACCGTTGCGGTTCGCCCTCCTGGCGGCGGTCCTCGCGCTCGTGGGGTGCAAGGCGGCGCCGATTCAGCCCGCCCCGGTGGTCGTGCGCCCCGATCGGTTCGACGACCGCGGGATCATTCCCCTGCCGGACAAGCAGTGGGGGGGGTACACCGACCTTCGGCAGCACACGTACGCCCGCAACGGCGAGGACAACGATCCGTCGCTCTCCCGCGACGGCACCCAGCTCCTCTACAGTTCGACGCAACATTCGCGCGTGTCGAGCATTTACCTGCGGCCGCTGAACGGGCGGGCCACCCGCCAGATCACCACCGCATTTCACAACGACATGTTTCCGGTCTTCGATCCGACCGGATCCCGGATCGCGTTCGCCTCGCAGCGGACCGGCAATTGGGACATCTTCGTGGTGGAGGCGGCGCGACCGTCGACCGCGTGGCAGATCACGCAGAGTCCCGGTGACGACATCCACCCGACCTGGTCTCCGGACGGCAGGTACCTGGCCTATTGCGCCCGGGCCCGGGACGAGGACTGGCAGTTGTGGGTGGTGGATCTCGAAACCCACGCCTTCACCAATCTCGGGCCGGGGATGTATCCCGAGTGGTCGCCGCTCGGCGACCGGATCGTCTTCCAGAAGCCCCGCTACCGGGGCGGCGGCTGGTTCGGCATCTGGACGGTGCGGCCCGACGGCACCGAGGTGACGGAGATCATCTCGAGCGAGAAGTGGGCGGGCATCAACCCCACCTGGTCCGGAGACGGGAAATACATCGCGTTCGCCTCGGTGCACAAGAGTCCCGAGGCGCAGGCGTCCCACCGGGTCTGGGCCGGGGACGACATCTGGATCGTCCGGGCGGACGGCAGCGGTCTCTACCAGTTGACGACGGACGAAGGACCCGACTGGAACCCGGCCTGGGGATCGGACGGACGGATCTACTTCGTCTCGCGTCGCGAAGGGACGCAAAACGTGTACAGCGTGAAACCGGCGATCCCGGATTGGGCGTTCGGGACGGAGCCGGCGCGATGAGGCGATGGGTCCGGAGCGGCGCCGCCGCGCTGGTGCTCCTGTCCGGCTGCACGTCGGTGGCCTCCATCAAGTACTACCAATACCCCAGGAATTCGTTGGCCGGCGTCGAGAAGGTGGCGGTCGTCCCGTTCGCGAATTACACGTCGGCGCGGATCGACATGGCGACTTTTTCGCAGACGCTGGCCTCCGAACTGGTGCAGTTTCCGGGATTCACGGTGACCCGTCCCGACGAGGTGTTCGCTCGCGCGCGAGCCGAGGGATACGCCCTCCCGCCCGCCACCGACGCGGAGTCGGTCAAGCTCGCCCGATTCCTCGGCGTCGACGCGGTCCTAGTCGGGGGAATCACGGAGTACGATCCGTATTATCCGCCGCGAGTCGCGCTTGCCGCGCAGATGATCGGCGTCAAGCGGTTCTCGCTCCGTTCCGTCGATGTGGACCGGTTGGTGCCCAGCGGCAAGCCGTTTCGCGTCGATGCCGGACGGCGGGACATGGTGGTGGCCGCGCTCGAGAAGGTCTACGACAG
Source organism: uncultured Planctomycetia bacterium (assembly GCA_964632945.1). Lineage (GTDB taxonomy): Bacteria > Planctomycetota > MHYJ01 > WSZJ01 > CAZWCX01 > CAZWCX01. The sequence goes on from CAZWCX010000019.1 coordinate 5,336, forward strand.
CAACTGGGAGGTCACCCGGATCGAGTTGCGGGGATACACCCAGGCCCACTCCGGGGACGACCACGCGTTCCCCGAAGAGGACGCGACGCTGCGGGTCATGGAGCGGTATCACCGCTTCGTTTCCAACCGGATGGTGCGGGCCCTGCTGGAGCAGGGGACCGCGCGCCAGAAGGCGGATGCGGAGGCGGAAGAAAAGGCGGAACGGGAGGCGCAGGAGCGCAAACGCCGCGAGCAGGAGCGGACGGCACCGGTCCCGGCGCGACCGACGGCGGGGTGAGCGGGGGAGGGAGGCGCTCCGTCCGACGGCGTGACCCGCGGGCGGCATCCGGCGTCCCCCGGCCGGCGCAGGCGCCCCAGGGCACCGGCGGCGCGTCCCCGCCGCGCGGCCTGCAGGATTCCCGGGGACGGGGGCGAATTCCGGCATTCCAGGGGCCCGGGCGGGGCCCCGTACGGACAGGGCGAATATGGATCTCCCGATCGACACGTTCCTCGAGTCGCTCCGCTACGACCGGAACTATTCCCCGGAGACGCTCCGGGCGTATGCGAGCGACCTTGCCCAGTTCGACGCCTTCGTCATCGGTCAGGGGGGCGCGGCGGAGGAACGGCGTCTCGACCACTTGTCCCTCCGCAAGTACCTCGCCGTGCTCAAGGCGGCGGGCTACCACAAGAGCACGATCGCGCGCAAGCTGGCGTGCCTGCGCTCGTTCTTCACGTACGTCCAGCGCCAGGGAATGCTCGACCACAACCCCGCCAAGCTCCTGCGCACTCCGCGGCAGGAACGACGCCTTCCCGACTTCCTGGACGAGACGGAGACGGCTGCGCTCCTTCGGGCCCCGTCGCCGACCTCCCTGGCCGGCCGCCGGGATCGCGCCATCCTGGAGGGGCTCTACAGCACCGGCATGCGGGTGAGCGAACTGGCCGGGCTGGCGCGACGCGACGTGGATCTCGCGCAGGCGATCGTCCACGTGTTCGGCAAGGGCGGAAAGGAGCGCCTCGCCCCCCTGGGATCGTATGCGGTTTCGGCGATCGAGGCGTACTGGACGACCCAGGATGCCATCCGGCCGCCCGACGATGGGGACCCGGCCTTCTCGAACAAGCTCGGCGGACGGCTCTCGGTGCGCGGGGTGCGCCGAATCGTCGAGAAATACGCCCGGATCGCCGGCATCGCCAAGACGGTTTCGCCGCACACCCTGCGACACAGCTTCGCGACGCACATGCTCAATCACGGCGCCGATCTGCGCTCGGTCCAGGAACTGCTCGGCCATGCCCACATTGCGACGACGCAGATCTACACCCACGTCACCACGGCGAGGCTGGCCGAGGTGTACCGCCGGGCCCACCCGCGGGCGTAGCCCGGCGCAGGGCTCCTACTTCCCGTCCTTCGGCGCACCGCCGGCCAGATCGATCTTGAGCAGGCCGCAGACGTGCTTGAGGCGGACCTGGTAGACGCTCTGCTGGGTCTTCAGGTCGCCGGCCACTTGCTCGAGCGTGAGCCCGCCGCCGGCCGCCTGTTTTTTCAGGTGGTGTTCCGGGACGGTGAGTTTCGCCGCTACATAGAGTCGGATCGCTTCCAGGGCGCCCGTTTCCGAGAGGTCGTGGATCAGTTCCTCCACCAGGTCGTAGAGATAGGGGTACTTGAGCCCGATCATCGTCTCCGTCGTCATTTCGGTGGTGAGGCCGATCACGCCGCGCTCCGGTCGCTTCCGGCCCAACTGGTCGACCCAGCCCTTGTACCAGCCTTCGAATTCCTCGGGAGCGGAGAGCGCGCCCCCCATGGAGACGAGCTTGGCGGCCAGGTCGGTCCGCGAGGTCTCGATGGATTTCAGCACCCCCTGAAAGTGCTGCTGGATCTCGACGAGTTCCTCCGCGCGCGACTTGCCGGTGCCTCCGACGGCGATCGGCTTGTCCTCCGTGCCGTGCTCCAGCAGTTTCTCCGCGGCCCGGATGTCGGCCAGCTTGACCTCGAGCAGGTGGGGATTCGAGAAGATGCCCTGGAACCGTTCCGGCTGGTCGTACCGTTCCGGGATGGCGATCCCCGCCTTCTGGTAGGAGGTCCGGGTCACCGCGAGCACGACCTGGCGCATGACGTCCAGCCCCGTCTGCGTCTTTTCGTGGGTCTCCGGGAACATCGGGGTCAGGACCGTCGTCTCGAGATTCACGCGCTGCTTGTCGAGCCCTTCGACGAGCTTGAGCATGCCGTCGACCCAGGGTCCCCAGGTCTCGGCGTCGATCTTGCGCGAGGAGTCGACGTATTTCGTCCCCTTCTCGAATTCCGCGTGCCCGTCGAGGAACTGGCGCATGGCCTGGGACAACTGCTGGAGGATTCCCTGGTACGCCCGGATCTGCTCGTCACGGATCTGCTTTTCCTCCTCGGGAGTGCCGACCGAGAAGGAATGCTTGGCGAGCAGGCGCGTCGGCGTGATTTCGGCGCTCGACTGCAGCATCTTGCGGATGGCGGGATGCTGTTCGCCCAGACTGAAGCTGACCAGGACCGTGTATCCGCCGGGCAGCAGGCGCTGTTCGAGCGGCCCCATTTCGATGGCGAAGCTCCCCGCCTCGACGTATCCGCTGGCATGAAAGCCGCGCGCCTCGCGGCCCTGATAGGCGAGGGTGGAAGTGAGGCGTGCGCGGTCGGGCAGGCGTCCCTGGCCGCGGACGATGATCCAGGATTCCCCGCGGCGATCTTCCAGGACGGCCTCGCGAATGAGCAGATCCTCCTCCGCGGCCGCGATCGGCAGGGCTAGAACGGCGAGGCAGAATAGGAGCGCAGATCGGAGCATGGGGGAGTCCTCGGAATCGGCCGCGTCGGTCGCCGGGCCGGCGGGAACAGGAACCCGCCGGCCGGCGATCGGCATCGCCCGGCGCTATTCGTGCATGATCTGGAAGTTCAGGAACTGAACCTGCCCGGTGACGTACGTGACGGTCACGTCATCGACGGCCGGAGAATTGCGGAAGGGGTCCTGGCCGCGGCGGTCCCAGGTGAACCGGAACTGGAGGGTTTCGCCCGCGGCGAGCGCGGCCATGGCCGGGTCGGCGTCGAACGGACCGCCGTCGAACGCGTCGGGCTGGGTCAGCGCCGGAGCGGGACGGAACGCCACTTCCGAGCTCAGCTTGTAGCCGAAGCTCACGTCGGGGCGCTTGCGCCGCGGCGTGGTCGAAGTCGAGCTGAGCGACTCGCTGCGGTAGTTGTGGGTCGGGCGGTACTCGGTCCACGAGAGAGTGCGGACGCGCGCCCCGGCGGGGAGGTGGAACTGTCCCGTATAGGTCGAGTAGCCGGCGTATCCGGTGTCATCGTACCGCCAGGGGGGTGCCAGCCCGATGTCGGTGTTCGGCACCTGGCCGCGGAACGAGCGGAAGTCGTCGTACGTGCCGCTGCCCAGCGTGTCCCACCACGGCATGTTCGAGCCCACGCTGACGACATTGTGAGTGGGCGCCGGGCCGATCAAGGTGACGGTCGTGTTCGCCGGCATCGGATCCTCGAAGTACGGCAGGAAGGGAGTGCCGTCGAGGAAGGCGGACCACTTGATTTGCTGGATGTAGCGGAGGGCGAAGTAGTGCCACTGTCCCGGCCCCCAGCGCCCGCCCCAGGGGAGCGTATAGACGGTCTTCGTCCACGGGCAGGGATTGAATCCGCTGTCGTCCGCCGTCTGACTCGCGGCGGTCCCCACCGATTGGTGATACCACACCGATTCGAGGACGAGGTCGCCCGGCAGCGGCGTGGTCCGCAACGCGTAGAGCAGCGAAATCCGGCCCCGGTTCGGGGCGATCTGGAATTGCTGGTTCAAGCACAAGAGATCGCGGTAGAGGATGGAGGACGGGATGTTGACCCAGGTCGGCTTGACCCAGAAGCCGAACGAGCCCTGACCGACCGGCCAGTTGAGGAGCGACGTCCAGTAGATGGTCTCGCCGAATTCCTTGCGGATGAACATGCCGTCCGGGAAGAGATCCGGATAGTCGTTGGAGCCGTTGAGGTCTTTGAGGAGCGAGCCTCCCCGGTCCACGGTCGTCGTCAGGGCTCCCCCGGAGAGCGGGACGCCCGCGGCCGAACTCGGCGAAGCGACGTCCGCGAGGTAGCTCGGGTACTTGTCGGGCCCGAGGGCGTCGACGGTGATCGAGTCGGTGAACAGGCAGCGGAACGCCATCGACGAGGAGTCGCCCCACGGGAGCGAGTCGGGCGGGTCGGCGTTGCGCAGCGTCAGTTGGCCGTCGTAGATGGCCGGGCCGTCGCGCATGCCGTCTCCGTTCGCGTCGGTGAAGGCGTCCCCCTTGGTGAAGCGCTTGTCGCCGTTGGTGTCGGTGTAGGACTCGTTGAGGATTTCCGCCACCTCTTCCGGCAGCGTCATCACGTCGGGGGCCATCGCGACCTTCAGCGCGGCGGCTTCGAAGTCCTCCTGCGACGTCAGTCGCATGGTGTCGAACATCTTCACCGTCACCTCGATCTCCTTGTCGGCGACGGTCAGGAAGTTGGCGTTGGTGATGCGGCCGAGGGAGCGGATCCGGAAGTAGCCGGTGGACTCGAAGCAGAACTCCGTGGTGTAGACGATCAAGTCGGACTTGTCGATGCCGCGCCAGCGGTGGTGGTCGGGTTGGAACTTGTTGAGGAGCGCGTTCGGGTTGGCGTTCGCCGACACCAGGTCGCGCGCCCAGGTGTTGAAGTTGCCCACGAAACCGGTCACCGACGGCAGGAAAGACTCGAAATGCTCCCAGGAGCGGAACGGGCCGTCGTACTTGCCGTTCGCGTTCAGATCGGTGTAGGCCTCGCCGGAATCGTACATCTTGTTGCCGTTGGCGTCGGTGTAGGTTTCTTCCCGGGCCACCACGATCGCGCGGGCCAGGTTGTCGGCGCGGGTGGCGTCGAGGACGAACGTCGACTTGGTGGGGTTGTTGTTGTCGGTGGAGTAGCCCGAGATGCCCAGCAACGCCGCCTTGACGACGAGGAAGTCGGCGGTATTGACGTTGATCGGCGCGCGCGGCTCGATGAAGGTGAGCCGGCGGAGGTTTTCCGGTCGGATCAGCAGGTTCTGCTGCGGGTCGGGTCGGATGACCGCGGGGTCTTCCCAGGTATACACGGTCAGGAACGGCCGGAGTTGCTGGAACTGCGCCTGGGTCAGCACCCCCTTGGCGACGAGTTCCTCGAGCGTGCCGTAGGGTTGCGCCCCCTGCATCGCGGTGCCGAGCCCGGCGACCGGCGGGGTGACGGCGAGCTGCCCGAGGTTGTCCATCAACCGGCGCATGCCGGCGCCCTTGCCGTTGACGTGGACCATCGACGAGGTGTCGATCGCCGCGACCGCGAAGGTATCGCCGTTCGGGTGATATGTGCCGAGGAGACGCCCGCTGAAGCCGCGCTGCGCCGTGCCGGCGCCGCTGGCGATGCTGATCAGGTCGGGAAGCCCGTCGCCGTTGGCATCGGCGAAGAACGAGGGCCGTCGGGCGGAGCGGAGGTCGCATCCGGCGATGTCGAGGACGCCGTTGGCGTTGCCGTTGGCATCATCGGAATTCCCGTCCGCCGTGCCGATCGCTTCGCGCAGGCCGCTCCAGTCCTCGCCGCCGTAAATGGCCCGCGAGGTCTGGCCGAGCGGGGTCTTGAACATGGTGACCGCGTAGTCGACTCCCGAGTGGGCCAGCATGAGGGCCCGGGCCTCGAGCACGTAGTTGGAGGCGGTATCCCGTTCCATGCCGGTGATCGCCACGAAGGTCGTGGCCAGGAGCGTCAGGATCGCCAGCATCCCGAGGGTGACCAGGAGCACCATGCCGCTCCGGCGTTGCCGGCGGCACGAGGTGGAATGTGGAGACATGGGACCGTCCTCCCCTCTACTGCGCGACGCGATGGCTCCGCGGTCGACCCGCCAGCCACCCGCCTTGGACCCCACCGAAAACGGACCTTGCTACAATAGCCGATTTCCCCCCGGGAGAAAGGAAATTCGTGCTATCCCGGGCGGGTTGACCGGGCCGGACGCGGGGGGGGCAACCCGCATCCTCGGACGGACGGTCCGTCGTCAACCCTACTTTCCGCGCAGCATCTTCTCGAGGTCGTTCCAGCCGGCCTCGAGCCTGCCGGAGAGAGGACTCGCCGCACCGGGTGCGCCGGCCGAAGCGCCGCCGTCCGTCGGTCCCACGGGGCGGAGATCGACGGGGAGGGACGATCCCTGCAACTTGAGAATGGCGCCGATTTCGATCTTGCCCAGCTCTGCCAGGAGGCTCAGGAGCTCGTCGAGTCGCTCCTGCTCCGCAAGCAACCGGCGACCCAGGACCATGTCGTGGAGGCCTCGATCCGGGCGGCGCAGCAGGCCGACCCGGGTGAGCCATTTCTTGAGCCAGCCGACCGGCGAACGGGCCTCGAACCCTCCGCCGTGGGCCGTGCCGGTTGCATCCTGCAGGGTCGCCAGCGCCTGGGTCAGGTCCCGCTGCAGGCTGCGGGATTCCTGGAGGCGGCGCAGGAGGTCCCGGCGGCCGAAGCTCAGCAGGGGGTCCGCGTCATCCAGCGCCTGGACGGCCTCGCGTGCGCGCCGCAGTTCTCCGGCGAGCGCCCCCAGATACTCCTGCGGGATCACCGCCTCCCCGGGCCGGGAGCGCTTGAATTCGTACTGGGGTGGAGGCTGGGCGCCATGGGCAGCCAGGCTGGACGTGGCGACCGCGCGCAGGGCCTTGTTCGCGATCGGCAGGAGGGCCATGATCTGGCGATCCGCCTCGGCGGTGCGGCTGATCAAGAGCGACTGGCGGTAGGCTTCGAACTGTCGCTCGACCTCCACCAGGGAGCCTCCCCACGCCTCCAGCCATTCGGTCCACCGGTCGAGCGGGTTCGCTTCCGGTCCTGCCTGCACGGCTTCGCGCGCCTCGCGCTCGAATGCCGCCACGCGATCCAGATTCTCCCGGTGGAAGGCACGCACCTGATCGGCTTCGTTTTCCACTTCGTCCACGGATCCGAAGAGGGTGGAGGCAAAGGCGACCATGTGATCGGCGACCCCCGCCTCCCGGACGGCCTCTTCGGAGCCGAGGGCGAAGAGCGCGGAAAATTCCGCGACTGCGGTGTAGAGTCCGGGAGGTACGCGGCGGCCGGCGGGCAGGGGACCCAGACGGGCATAGATCAGACGGTCCCGTACCGTGACCACCTTGGCCGCCTCCGGGATGGGCTCGCCGAAGTACTGAAGCCGGGTGGTGACCGGGATGCCGTCCGGGAACGGAGCCAGGCCGAAGATTTCGAACACGACGCCGTCCGGGGTCGCCTGCGAAGTCACGGCGAGCTCGAGTTGGTTGGGGTCCGAGTCGGCCAGCAGGCTGCGCGCCCGCGCCAGGTGCGCGTCGAGTTCCTTGCGATCCTGCGTGCGGGTCTGGTCCACGGCCTGCCGGGTTTCCAGGTCGACCCCCTGGGGATCATGGGCGGGTCGTTGTTCGAGGAAGGATCGCGCCGCCTGCGGATCGACTTTGGCGGCGGTCGCCACGGCGGTGGCGTCGAGCGGCGTCGGGCGCGTGGGTCCGCCGGCGTTTGTGGGGGGACGCGTGGGTTCCGGGGTGACCGGGTACGGATTCGCACGGGTGGGACTCGGATCGCGGAAGACGAACCACATGGAGGTGATGGCGAGCAGGACGAGCCCCCCGAGGGCGATGCCCCAGGGAAAGGACCGGGCGGGCGCCGCCACATGTTTGCGGCGCAATTCCTCGATCATGGCGGCGTGAATCGCGCGGGCGCTGTCCGGGTCGTACGGGGTGGCGGCGGCCCTGGGTTCCTCGTGCCCCGCCCCTGGGGTCGCGTCCGGGCTCTTTGCCGGGAGGTCCGGAGCCGCCGCGCCCGCTTCCCCGGCCCGTCTCCGTTCGGCCCCCTCGGCGACCACCGCCTCTGCGGATTTCAGCGCCTGCCGCAAGCGCGCCCGCAATTGATCGTTCAGCGCGGCATACAGAATCTCGTTGGAGACGAATTGCCGGTCGAGGAGCACCTCGCCGGCGCGACGCTCCAATCCCAGCGACTTCAGCTTCGCCTGGATCGCCCGGGCTTCCTCGGCCTGGTCGGGTCGGAGGAATTCGCGCTCCACGAGCAGATGAAGCATCGACTCGTCGTCGAGCTTGCGCAGCATCACGCGTCCCATCGAGGAGGTCAGCAACTGCTCCTTCTCGACGCTCATCAACTCCGCGATCTGGGCGACATTCTCCTCGGTCATCACCTTGCGACTGACCAGGACCTCCGGGACCTTGAGCCGGACCCCCAGTTCCCGGCATTGTCGGTGAAGATCGAGGGCTTCGTTGAGGGTCTCGGGGGTGAGGAATCCGTTCTTGATCGCGAGGCGGCCGAACAGGAGTTCCATGTCGGACACCGGTCCGGCCTGGACTCGACCGCGCAATCGCCGGGTTTCGTCCCCCTCCATCCGCGCGCGCCGTTTCTCCGCGTGGAGCAGTTGTTCGATCGCCGCCTCATCGATCAGGTCCCACCACCAGAGAATTTCCCCCAATCGCCGGTCGAATCCAAGCTCCCGGAGCCGGCCCTGAATCTCGCGCGCCTCCTCGAGCTTCCCGGCAGGGACCCGCCCCTGATCGACGGCTGCCTGGGCGAGGTTCCGATCCCGTTCCGGGGTCAGCCCCTTGCGTCGCAAGGCAAGCGGATGACGGGCATTCGGCATCTTCGAGCGCTGCAGGGCGAGGATGGAATCGAGCGTGCGCGTATCCATCACGCCCTGGTGGAGAAGGATTTCCCCCAGGGTCACGCGGGCCCCGGTCTCGCTCAACTTCTTCTGAAAGTCGAGCGCGGCCTGAAGCTGGCCGTCGCCGGCGAGTTCATTGTGCGCCGCAACCCGGGCGAACAGGGCGTCTTCGGCATCCGCGATCTCGGGCAAGGTCCCCATGGGGTGACTCCGGGGAGCGGAAGGGCTCGGTTCGGGTTCTCGAAGGGCCGAAGATCCGGGATGCCGGGCACGCGTGAAATTCCCGGCCCAGGGGGCGCGAACGAGGGGAAACCGTAGCACGGCCCTCGCACCCTGTCAAGCGCCCGGCCGTGCGCGGATTCTTCCGGGCCTGCCGCGGGTTCCCGTGCGCGGGCCGGCCGCGGCGAGCGTCGCCGCGCCGCCCCGCCCACGAAGAGAATCTTGACAATCCCCCTTCGTGTGATAGCATCCTTGCGCTCTACGCCCATTCGGTCGCGTAGCGACTCCTCCCCCCTCGAAGCGGTACCCTCGAGCGCGCACCCTCGCCAACCGGTGCAGGAGCCCGACGATGTGGATCATCGAAAATTACCTCAAGTACTTCATCGGCATGGCGATCCTGTGGGCCGTCATCTGGGCCCAGCGCAACCTCGCCTGTACCTCGATGACCACCGATCAGATGGTCCCCCTCATGAAGAAGGAGGACTATTTCATGTACTACCCCCGGCAGCGCTCGACCAATGAGTTCCGGCGGAACACCGACCTCGTGTACTTCACGCAGCGGGCCCGCGGGATCAATCGGAATGAGGAGTATGTGGCGCGGGTCGTCGGTCTCCCGGGGGATCGGGTGAAGATCGAAAACGGAACGGTGATCGTGAACGGCGAGCCGCAGCCCGACAATTACGTCAAGGAAGAGCTCAAGTATCGCGAGGAGATGCCCGAAATTCTGGTTCCCCGCGAGCATCTCTTCGTTCTCTCGGACTCGCGCCGCGTCCTCGGGTACGATTCGCGGTCCTTCGGTCCGATCTCCCGTCACTCCATCCAGGGACGCGTCCGCCCGCCGCAGTGATTCGCCGGGAGTCGACTTACCATGTATACCTTCCGCAAGTGGGTGTTCACGAACGTTGCGATCGGCGAACTGATTGCCGTCGCCGTCCTGGGGCTGATCTCCCTCTTTCTGGCGGTCAGCGTCTACTACGACATTCGCTTCTACATCAGCTACCACCGCGCCCTGACCTCGTACTCCAGCGGACGGCTCGATCTGGCGCAGAATCAGATTGAATCCGCGCTCTCGTTTCGTCGGGACTTCGCGCCGGCGCGGGAGTTGCAGGCCAAGATCCTGGTCGACAGCGTCTCTCTCGACGTGAAGAGCGGCCAGGCGCTCGCCCAGGCGGAAGAGGTCCTGAAGAACAGCGTCGACCGTCGCGCACGTCCCACGTCGTCGACCCACCTGACCCGGGCGGCCATTCATCTCAAGCGCTATGACCTGTCGGTCGCGGGCCGAAGTCCCGATCCGGCGGAGTTGAAGCTGGCGGTGGAGGAAGTCGAAGCCGCGACGGGCATCGATTCCAACAACGTCGATGCGCTCATCGTGCAGGCGCACCTCGGCATGCGTCGGGGGGACTTTGCGACCGCCGAACGAATGATCGCGCAAGTGGACAAGCAGATTCGGGAAGCCTCCCGCGACTCCGAGCTTCCCTCCATCGATGCGCTGGTCGACTACTACATGGCGCGCACCGTTCTCGCCTACCGCAAGAAGGACGCGGCTGCGGCGCGTGACGAGGCATTGCGGGTTCTGGTCCTGCGCCCGGAGTGGGAAGTCCCGCTGGCGAACGTCGCCTTCCTCGAGGCCTGGCGTCTGATCGAGGTGAAGATTCCGAGGGACGACCTGCTGGCCCGGGAAATGGTCTATCAGGACATGATTCAGCGGCTGACGAATGCCTTCGAGCGCGATCCGGTCGGGAACAAGTTCGCCATGGACGCGGCGTTCAGTCTTTCCCAGAGTTATGGACTCGCGTTGCTGAATCTGGGGGACGAGGGGTCCTCCACCCACCACCTGCGGGTCGCCCAGAACTTCGACCCCCGGCGGCCGACCACCTGGATCAACATGATCGTCGCCTATTCCAATCTCGCCAATCGTCCGGAGGCCCCCGCCTCCGAAGCCCAACGGCTGCGGGACTTCAGCCGGATGATGTACGCGGAGCTGGCGCGGCTCGACCCGCCCCTGAAGATCAAGGTCCTGTGCCTCAACAACATCGGGGTGGTCCACCTGCTCTCCGGGATGAAGGCGGACGGGCTGGAAAGCCTGAAGCGCGGGCTCGACCTGGCGGAACAGAACAATCTGCCCTGCCCCATCATCCATCGCAACCTGGCGGTGTACTACGCGGAGGCGACCGATTGGGAAGCGGCCAAGCTCCACGCCACGAAGTCGCTGGCGCAGAACCCCGATCAGGCGGACTTCCGCGCGTGGCGGGAGAGTTGGAAGTAGGCGGCGAAGGCTTCGCGGCAGACCCGTGGAGAGTGCGCAATGCAGTGCAAGAAGTGCGGATTCGACAACCAGACGACCGAGATGTACTGCCGCCTGTGCGGGGCGCGCATGACGTTCACGGTCGGTCGCGCCGAGTCCAGCCTCCTCGACAAGGCGACCGATCAGAGCGCCGTGACGGTCGAAGAGGAACTGCGCAAGATCCTCAATCTGACCGTCTGCGTGTTCCTGTTGCTGGTCACGCTGAAGGTGATCTTCGGGCGCGGGAACTGGAGTACCGTCTACCTGGTTCCCTCCACCTCGATGACCGCGGACTACGGGCGCATTACGTACATCTACGAAGCGCCCACCTTCCCGGAAGAGAAGCTTCCCCTGCGGGAGAATCGCTAGCGCAGGGGTGACTCGGCCCGGAACCGCGGGGAGGCGGAACCGGCGCGGCCTACTTCGTCACGTCGAAACCGCGCTTCTTCTGAATGTTGTCATTGCGCCGATCCAGGTCGGCGGCCGTGTCCGCCGCGCTCTTCTGGACGTCCTTCCCCGCCTGATCGGCCGCCTTCTCCAGTTGCGTGCCGACCTGTTCGAGCGTCTTGTCGGTGGCCTTCTTGCCGCCGAGGTTGAGATACCAGTAGGCCAGACCGAGTCCGATCACCACGAGCACAATGAGCATGGGGAGCTTGATCCTGCCGGACTCGCGCTGGAGGGGACGGAGCATGGAGCGATCCTCCTCGTGGATGGGGTGCACACGCCGGCGCCCGGCCGCAGCCGGGATTCGATCGGTGCGCGGGCTGCGCAACCGATCTTTCACGGCGGATCCTGCGTCCGGCGACGGTCGCTCCGGACGAGTGCGGGTGCGGGTCGGTTCCCGGCCAGTATAGGGGATTCCCCTCGCGGAGGCAACCCACTTTGGAACTCGCGGTCGAAGGGCTGGTCAAGCGCTTCGGATCGGTCGTGGCCGTCGACGGCATCTCGTTCGAGGTTGCCGCCGGCGAAGTCGTGGGACTCCTCGGTCCCAACGGGGCGGGGAAGACGACGACCCTGCGCATGATCTCCGGCATCCTGCCGCCGACCCGCGGCCGCGTGCGCGTGGGGGGCGTCGATGTCCGATTGCGCCCCCTCGAAGCCAAGCCCTACCTCGGATTCCTCTCGGGGGACACCCAGCTCTACCGGCGCCTCTCGCCGCGCGAACTCCTGTTCTACTTCGGCCGGCTCTACGGCATGGAGGAGTCGCACCTGGCGCGCCGCGTCGACCGACTCATCGAGGAGCTCGACATCGGCCCCTTCGCCGGCCGCATGTGCGGCACGCTCTCCTCCGGCCAGCGGCAACGCACCAACATCGCGCGCGCCTTCCTGCACGAGCCGCGCGTCCTCGTTCTCGACGAACCGACCGCCACGCTCGACGTCGTCAGCGGCCGCTTCATCACCGAAGCGATCCGGCGCGAACGCGCGGCCGGCCGGGCCGTGCTGTTTTCCACCCACCTGATGGGGGAGGCGGAATACCTGTGCGACCGGGTCGTCCTCCTCCACCGCGGTCGCGTCGTGGACGCGGGTACCCTGCCCGACCTGCTCGCGCGCACCGGGTGCCGCAATCTCACCGACGCCTTCCTCCACCACGTCGGCACGAGCGGGGAGGAGTAGGGGATGCGCTTCTCGATCGTGGCCACCGTCCTGCGCAAGGAGTTGACGGAAACGCTCCGGGACTGGCGCACCCTCCTGCTGATGGTCGGACTGCCGGTGCTGCTCTATCCGGTGATGATCCTCGGCGCGACCCAGGTCGGAACTTCGCAGACCCGCAGCATGGAAGCGCGCGTCTCGACGGTGGCGGTATGGGGGAGCGTGCCGGACGACCTGCGGCAACGGCTCGACGCCCTGGACCTGGTCCGCCTCGTCGGATGGGACCATGCGCCCGCGGAGGTGCGTCAGGGGTTGGAGAGCGGGAGCCTGACCCCCCCGCCGCGGGGCGGGGGTCCCGGTTTCGCGGCCCCCGGCGGTCCGCTGCCGAACCTCGCGGACGTCCCGCCGCCCGGCAACCGGCCCGGCGGTCCTCCGACCGGAGCCCCCGACGGGCCCGGCGGGCCGGAGGCCGAACATCCCGTGGTCGCGGCGGCGCGCGCCGCGCTCGATCGCCGGGTCCTCGACGCCGTCCTCGTCCCCTGGCAGGACTTCCCGTCCCGAATTGCCGGCGGCGGTCTGGGAAGGCTGGGCGTCCTCTACGACTGGGTGCGGCCGGACTCCAAGCAGGCGTATGACCGGATCCGCGGCGAGTTGATCCGCTGGCGGGAAGACCTGGTGCACCGACGGGAACAGGAGCGCGGTCTCGAGCAGGGGTTTGCGCAGGCTCTCGACCTCGTCACCCACGACGTCGCGCTGCCCCAGAAAGTCTCCGGCCACGTGCTCGGCACCGCGATTTCGTTCCTGCTCATCGTCATGTCGCTGCTCGGCGGCGTGTACCCGTCGATCGATCTGACGGCGGGAGAGAAGGAACGCGGCACCATGGAGACCCTCCTCTGCGCGCCGCTCCGGCCCGTGGAGATCATTTTGGGCAAGTTCTTCGCGGTGTGGGCGATCTCCACCGTCGCCGGGCTCGCCAATCTCCTGAGCATGACGGCGACCCTCACCCGCGTTCTGCCGGGGCAGGGGTGGGAGGCGCTTTCGCTCGACGCCGGCGCCCTGTTGCTCATCTTCCTCCTCTACGTGCCGGTCAGCTTCCTGACCTCGGCCGCGTTCCTCGCCGTCGGCGTGTTCGCCAAGGACTTCAAGGACGGTCAGAACCTGGTGACGCCCGCCTACATGGTCTTCGCCCTGCCGGCGGGTCTGATCCTCATTCCCGGCGTCGAACTCGATCCGGGCACCGCCTTCGTCCCGGTCCTCAACATGGCCCTGCTGATCAAGTCGCTGCTCTACGGAGAGGCGCGGGCGGACCTGGCGTTCCTGGCCCTTCTCTCTTCCGCCGCGTACGGAATGATGGCGGTCCTCTTCGCGGCCCGCGTGTTCGAAAGCGCGCAGGTCCTGCTGGGCGGGCGCGAATCGCTCCGGTCGGTCCTCGGTCTGGAACGTCGCGGCGGTCTGCCTTCGCCGGCCTTCGCCTGCGTCGCGGCCGCCGCCCTGCTCGTGGCGCTCTTCTACGGCAGCCTGCTCCTCGACGGCCGCGGCCTGGCCGTGACCATGCTGGGAACGCAGCTCGGGCTCGTGCTCCTGCCGACCCTGGGATGTTGCGCGGCGTTCGGTTTCCCCTGGAGAGAAACGCTCGCGCTGCGCCGGCCGCCCGCGTGGGGAATCGCCGCCGCGGTGGCGGTCGGTCTGTCGGCTTGGACCTTCGCCGCCGGCGTCCTGGTGCCGATCCTCCCCCCGCCGGAGTCGCTGCTCAAGGAGATGTCGAAACTCCTCCTGGGCGAGGCGTCCTGGCCCTTGTGGGTCGTCATCCTCCTGATCGGGGTCCTCCCGGGCGTGTGTGAGGAAGTGCTCTTCCGCGGCCTCGTCCTCACCGGCCTCCGCCGGCTGGGAGCGGCGCGGGCGATCGGTCTCTCGGCGCTCTTCTTCGGCGTCTTCCACGTTTCCCTGTACCGGCTCCTCCCCACCGTCTTCCTCGGGATCGTGATCGGCATCCTCGTGTGGCGGACCGGCTCGGTTTTCTGCGGAATCCTCGCGCACGCCATCAACAATGGCTGGATGGCCGCCGTCGCCCGCTCGGAGTCGCTGTCGGCCTGGCTCGGTCTGCGGCCGGGCGAGGCGCTCCCCGGCTGGTTGATCGCGGCAGGTTCGACCGTGCTTGTGCTTTCCCTGATCCTGCTGTGGCAGGCGCCCGCCTTCCGCCGACCGGACGCGGAGGACGAAGGCGCATGGGAACCGGAATCGGGAGGTTCAACTCCATGACGCTTCGGGTACTCGTGTGGGTCGCCTTGGTAGGTCTCGTCGGCTGCAACGGGAAAGACCCCCGACCGACACCCGCGAAGGGAACGACCGGGAGTTCGTCCGCCGCCCCCGCCGCGAAGGAATCAGGGTCCGCCCCCGCCAAGGGCGCGACTCCCGCCGCGAGCGCGGCCCCGCGGGCGGACAAGGCCCGGACCGGCTCGGCCTGGGTCTGCCCCTCCTGCGCGAAAAAGTACGACGCGGCCGGGTGGTGTTGTGGACAGGAACTCCAGCGCCGGCCTTAGCCCGGTGGACTTCCGAACCGCTTCCCGGTTCGGGAACCAGCCGGCCCCGTCCGGCCTGACGGGCAGGGCCGAGCCGGACGGTCGCGCTTGGCCCGGTTGCTCCCGCAGCGCGGTGGCCGGCGTGGCCTTTCATCCCGAAGCCGCGGACGCGGCTTTCGGAAGCAGGGGCTGGACGCGACCCGGGAGGGCGGCCGCCTCCGGCGGTGTCGCGTCGGACCGTGCCGAAACCCCGGGTACGGGCCCGGTCCGATCACCCCGCCTCGCAGGCCGGCGCCGTCTCCGGCCTCGCGCGGAAGGGCAAGCCCCCGGCATAGAGCACGCCGAAGATCGCGCCGTGAAGGAGGCCCGTCGGGAGCCAGCGGGGATCGGGATGCCAGATCGACACCGCCTGGCTCCAGACCAGGGCGGACGCGATCGCCCCGGCCGCGCCGAAGCGCAGCCAGAGCGGCCCGGCGCGTTCTCCCCCCAAGTGGGCCGCGGCCACGATCATCGCCACCGGCCCGCTGAACAGCAGTCCCATCGTGCCCAGCACGCCGAGCATGAGGAACACGTCCGGCACGCCGAGAAAGGGCGCCGTCGAAATCCAGCCCGCCAGACTGCCGGTCACGTACGCGCAGGGCAGGAGGGCCATCTTTCTCATCGGCCCCGCGTCGTCGCCCAGGCAGATTCGAACCGCACCGGCAATCGCCAGCGCGAGCAGGGCCCCATGGGAGGCCCCGGCCGGAACCAGAATCGCGGAGGTCGGCACGGGCTCCTGGGGAAACCCGAGTCCGAGCAGGATTCCGTTCAGTCCGCCCGCCAGCGCTCCGCGCAGGGCGATTCCCCCCCACGTCACGAGAATCCGTTGCGGCGCCTGCATCGGGGTCGTTCCTTCGATCCTGCCGGACTGCGCGTCACCGGAGACCGGATCCGGAACTCGCGCGGGGTTCGGGAGTAACTGTATATCCATCGGGTTGTTGCGTCGAACAATCCGTGTTTTCGCGAGGGCCGGAGGGGCGCGGCTACCCCTTGACCCCGCGAAATGGCCTCCACTATAATAGCCTCTCTTCGCGCGTGTGTCGTTGCGCGCGCGCGCACCGTCCCCTCCCCGCACAGGAGCCGGTTCCCTGAACGCACGGATCTACGTGGCCAAGACCCTCGAACTGCTGGGGATGTTCTTCGTCGGAAGCGCCTTTGTGTATGGAGTTTTCGGCGAAGACATGAAGAAGGAATTCTTATATCTGGGGATCGGCGGCGCGATCTTCCTGATGGGGTACCTGCTCGAAGGACGCCGGGGCGGGTCGGCCTGACCGCAGAGGACCATCGGTGCAGTGTTTCCTGGTTTCCGTTCCCCCCGGGTCACCTCCCGTGCGCAGAATTTCCCTGTCCGTCGCCGGCGCGTGGTTGATTCTTTTTTTTGCACTCGGTGCGGGGGCGGAAGAGGCGGAGGTGGAATACGACCAGGCGACCTTCCGCACGGTGCTCCAGGAGAATCGGGATGCCCCGGACCAATTCGAGGAAGTGCAGACCTATCTGCTGAAGGGACGGCCGAATCTCGCCTTCGAGATGCTCTACCGGATGATGGAGGTCTCGGGGGAGGACGTCGTCAAGCAAAGCGGCGTGCCGAAGCTGTACCGGCACTACTCCGGCGTGAAGCAGGCCTGTCGCGACCGGCTCTGGTCGCTTTGGGGGCCGACCGTGCGGCCGGGGATCCCGCCCGGCGCGGAATTGCTGCAACGCTACCGTGACCTCTACGATCCCCCCGCGACCCGGCGGTTGGCGGCGGCGCGGGCGGCGCGGGACGTTCGGGAACTGGCGCGCGTGGCCCGGGACTACCTGGCCACGGAGGCGGGCGACGATGCGCTGCTCGCGCTGGGGGATCTCTACGCGGAGCAGGGGAATCCCGCGGAGGCGCTGGTCTATTGGGAGGAGCTGCTCTCGCGCTACGGTACCTGGAGGACGCCGGCGATTGCGTTCGAGGCCCTGACCGCCAAGGTGGTGGGCGCGCATCTGGCGCTCGGTCATCGCGACGCGGCGACCCGCCTGGTGAAGGGGTGGACCCTCGGGCTGCGTCTCGTGGGGGCGCTGGCGTCCTGGACGATGGGGGACGCGGGTGCGCAACGGCGCTCCGGTGCCGAGTTGGCGCGGGCCTACCTCGCGCGCCCGGTTCGGGCCGGCGGGCGCGCGGTCCCGTTCCTCGAACTCGTCCGTTCCATGGGGGCGGCGGTCTCGCGTGGCCGGGACTCCTGGTCGGGAGATGAATGGCTCACCCTCGGCGGGGGACTGGAACCCGAGGGGTTTCGGACGCGGGTGGACGGGATGGGTGACGTGGCCTGGAGCGTCGACTTTCTCGACGTGAGGAACCGGGGAGACCTGCCCACGGTCCACGGGCCGGAGAAGCAGCAGGCGTGGGGGACACCGGTGGTCAACCTCATGGACGTGGGCGTGAACACGGGGCTGGTGCAGCCGTTCCACCCGATCGTCAGCCGCGGGCGCGTGTACGTCCTCAACGACGTGCGTGGCCGGGTGTTCGACCTGGCGACCGGCGCGCCGGCCGCGACCTTCGGGGACTTCGTGATCACGCCGACGGCGGGTTTCACGGTGGACGACGGGTTGGTTCGCGTCCCGCAGGGATTGGCCGCGCGCGGACGGTTCCTGGTCGCCGTGCAGCGGGCTTCTTTCACGGGAAACCCCGCCGACGACGAGGAGACCGACCCGCGCGACCAGTTGCCGTCCCAGACCGTCTCCGCCTTCGATCTCGCCTCCGGCCTGCGGCGATTGTGGGACACCGCGGACGTGAAGGACGAACGGAGCCGCGAGTTCTACGACGGCGCCTGTTTTCACGGGCCGCCGGCGCTCGACGAGCACAGCGCCTACGTGGGCGCGTACGTGCTCGAGAACGACGTGCGCGCCTACCTGTGCTCGATCGATCTGCGCACCGGACGTCTCCAATGGGCGACCTTTCTGTGCGCGGAGCAGCTCTCGAGTTTCACCTCGGTGAATCCGCGGCCGGGGCTGGCGCCGGTGAAGGTGGACGGTCTGGTCGTCTGGTGCTCGAACCAGGGCGTGATCGGCGCCTTCGATGCCCTGACGGGCGAAGTGCGCTGGCTGCTCCAGTATCCGCGACGGGTCGCGTACACGTATGGCGGCAATGTGGACATGACGCCCGGATGGAGCGACAATCCGCCGGTGGTGACGGACCGGGTGCTGTTCGTGACCCCGCAGGATGCCGAGTGGCTGGTTTCGGCGGACATTCGGACCGGCCGGCCGTACTCGTTCCACCCCCGGGCGGTCGAAGGGGACGCCTCGTTCCGTCACATGGTGGCGGGCGCGCGCGGGGAGGTGTATCTGCTCGGGGCGAAGCCTGCGGCGGGGCGGACGGGCCGGGACCGATCCCGATCCCGCAACTCCCCGGGGGTCGGGCGCATCGTGCGATTCGATCCCCGCGACCCGGGTTCTGCCGGGGTGGCGCTCGATCTGCCCGACGAGATTACCGGCCGCGGCCGCGCCGTCGACGGGGCGCTGTATTGTCCCACCCGGAAGGGTCTTTACGTCGCCGATTATTCCGATCCGCGCCGCCCCGTGCTGCGCGGACCGATGGTATCCTGGGAAGATCCCGCGGGCCTCGCCCGCGAGGTCGTCGTCCTCCGGTCGGTCGTACTCGTCGCCCGCGGCGACGGACGGTTGGAGGCGTATCCGGTCAAACACTGAGGATCCCGGACGAGTATCCATTGAAGGGGACGTCCCGGGCCTGCCGCGCATGGGCGCCGGCGGGCGGGTCGGGCCCCGTCCCCGAAGGTGCGGAGCCGCGCGCATCCGCCCCCATCCAACGGAGGAACCGGCACATGTCCGATCAACCCCAGACGGGCCAGAACGAAGCCAGCTTGAGCGACAAGCAGGCGGTGGAAAAGCTCAAGGACGCCTTCCAGAAGATCCGCACCGAGATCGGCAAGGTGATCGTCGGGCAGGACCGCGTCGTCGAGGAGCTCCTCACCTGCATCTTCGCCAAGGGACACTGCCTGCTCGTCGGCGTGCCCGGTCTCGGCAAGACGCTGCTCATCCGCACTCTCGCCCAGACCCTTCAGCTCTCCTTCAGTCGCATCCAGTTCACCCCGGACCTCATGCCCTCCGACATCACCGGGACGGAGGTCATCCAGGAGGACAAGGCCACCGGCGTGCGCGCCCTCAAGTTCATCAAGGGGCCGGTCTTCGCCCACGTGATCCTCGCGGACGAAATCAACCGCACGCCCCCCAAGACGCAGGCCGCGCTGCTCGAGGCGATGCAGGAGTTCCAGGTCACCGTCGCCGGCAGCAAGCACACGCTTTCGCAGCCCTTCTTCGTCCTGGCCACCCAGAACCCGATCGAGCAGGAAGGCACCTATCCGCTGCCCGAGGCCCAGCTCGACCGGTTCATGTTCAACATCAAGATCGATTACCCCACCGAGGAGGAAGAGCTCAACATCATGAAGCTCACCACCTCGAGCTACTCGGCGCATCTCACCCCCATGCTGACGGGGGAGGAGATCATGCAGCTGCAGGACATCGTGCGGCGCGTGCCGGTCGCCGACAACGTCATCCAGTACGCGATGGCGCTCGCCCGCAGCACGCGCGTCCACACCGGCCGCGTGCCCGACTTCATCAAGCAGTGGGTCTCCTGGGGGGCCGGCCCGCGCGCCTCCCAGTACCTCATCCTCGGCGCCAAGGCGCGCGCCGTGCTGCGCGGCCGTTACTACGTCTCCACCGAGGACGTCGCCGCGGTCGCCCACCCGGTGCTGCGGCACCGCGTGATCACCAACTTCAGTGCCGAGGCCGAAGGCCTCAATTCGGACAAGATCGTGGACAAGCTCCTCGAAGTCGTCGGCCCGCACGAGAGCAAGGCGCTTCAAGATGGAAAACTACCAAAAGTACTTGGACCCCAAGGTTCTTAACAAGATCTCGAACCTGGACCTGAAGGCCCGCCTCATCGTCGAGGGGTTCGTGTCGGGGCTCCACCGGAGCCCCTACCACGGCTTCAGCGTCGAGTTCGCCCAGCACCGCGAATACACCCCCGGGGACGACCTCCGTCACCTGGACTGGAAGGTGTACGGGCGCTCGGACCGACTCTACCTCAAGGAGTACGAGCAGGAGACCAACCTGCGCGCCTACCTCCTGCTCGACACCAGCGAATCGATGAAGTACGCCTCGGGGGAGGTGAGCAAGCTGGAGTACGCCTGCTACGTCGCGGCCAGCCTGACCCACCTGATCATCGAGCAGCAGGACGCGGTCGGGTTCGCGCGCTTCGACAGCGAGGTGCGGAAGTTCATTCCGAGCTCGAGCAGCCTGGCGCACAAGAAGACGATCCTGCAGGAGATGACCCTGCTGACCTCGGAGCGCAAGACCCGACTCGGCGGGATCCTGCACACCCTGGCCGAGCGCATCCGGCATCGCGGGCTGGTGATCCTGATTTCGGACCTGTTCGACGAGCCCAAGGAGATCTTCTCGGGACTCCAGCATTTCCGCCACAAGGGGCACGACGTGATCGTGTTTCACATCCTCGACGAGTACGAGGTCACGTTTCCGTTCGAGCGCATGACGCTCTTCAAGGGGCTCGAGGATCTGCCCGAAGTGCTCACGGATCCGCGGGCGCTGCGGAAGGAATACCTGGAAGAGGTGAATTCGTTCGTGACCGGGCTTCGGCGCACCTGCCTCCAGGAGCGCATCGACTACGTGCAGATTTCCACCGACCAGTTCCTGGACGTGGCGCTGTCGTCGTACCTGGCGCGGCGGCTGGGAACCAAGAGGGTGCAGTGAGACGCCGGACGGCCCGCTGACCGCGACCGACCGCAGGGAAGGAACAAGGAATGGACTGGTTCGTCAACCCGGGCATGGTGGCCTTCACCGCCTTCGGCTCCATCCCCGTGATCATTCACCTGCTGAACCGGCAGAAGTACAAGCAGGTCCAGTGGGCGGCGATGGAATTCCTCCTCAAGGCGATCAAGCGGACGCACAGCCGCCTGCGGGTCGAGAACCTGCTGCTGCTTTTGGCCCGGATCCTGATCATGGTGCTGCTGGCGCTCGCGCTCGCCCAGCCGCTGCTGGAGCAGAATCCGTTGGCCGCGTTCGAGGCGTCGGACACGCACCTCGTTTTGGTCATCGACCATTCCTACAGCATGGGGCAGGTCGTGGCCGGGCAGACGACGCCGCTGGAGGCGGCGAAAACGGTGGCCACGGGCCTCCTCGGGGGGCTGGACGCGTCCCGCGGGGACAAGGTCTCGCTGATCCTGATGTCGGACAATCCCGACGCGGTGATCGCCGAGCCCTCCATGCAGATCGAGTTTGCGACCAAGAAGGTGGCCGACCTCGACATCAGCGACTTCGGCACCCGCGCCTTCGAGACGTTCGAGCTCGTCCTGGCCGCGGCCAAGGCGTCGAAAAACGCCCGCAAGGAAGTCGTGCTCATCAGCGACTTCCAGCGCGCCGCCTGGAACGTCGACGACGCCGTCAAGGAGAAGTTCCGCGTCCTCCTCACCGAGTTGACCGCGATCGCGGGCCTCAAGGTGACCCTGGTCGACGTGGGCCTGCCGGACAAGGCGAACTGCGGCATCGAGCGGCTCTCCGCGGACCAGAAGGTGATCACGGTCGGGCATCCGATCCGCTACACCGCCCTGGTGAAAAACTGGGGCCGGGAAGAGGCGGTCGGGCGCGACCTGACCTGGTATGTCGACGGCAACCGGGTCCACAACGACGGCGTCCATGTTCCCGCCGGCGAGGCCAGCGCCTTCACGCTCGTGCACACCTTCACGGACGCCGGCCCGCACCACCTGACCGCGGAACTGAATGCCGACGCGGTGCAGGCGGACAACAAGGCCTCCTACGCGGTCCAGGCCAAGCAGCACGTCCAGGTCCTGCTCGTCGACGGCGATCCCAGCGCGGACCCCGCGAAGGACGAGGTGATCTTCCTGCGGCTGGCCCTCAATCCGTCCATTCACCCCGACGAGATTGCGCACATCTACGACGTCGAGACGGTTCGGGATATCGTGTTCTCCGAAACCGACGTCCGTCGCTATGACCTGGTGATCATCGCCAACCTCGAGATGATCTACGAAGAGAACGTCGCCAATCTCGAATCGTACGTGAAGGCGGGCGGCGGGCTCCTGCTCTGGGTGGGCGACCGGATCAATCGGGTGGGTTACAACGAGCACCTGCACAAGGACGGCGCGGGCCTGCTGCCGGCGGAGTTGCTCCAGGCCGTCGAACCGCATCCCGATACGGTCTACGGCCTCGAGAAGATCGATTACGGCCATGCGGCGCTGGAGGGATTCAAGGCCATTCCCAGCAAGTTGACCGACCTCATGATCACCCGGTTCTACACGACGAAGGTCGACGACCGGCGGCCGGACGTGCGCGTTCTCGCGCGGTACAACGACGCCGATGCCTCCGCGGCGCTCCTCGAAAAGCTGTTCGGCCGGGGCAAGGTCGTCCTGGTGACCACGACCGCCGATCTCGACTGGCACATGATGATCAAGGACCCCGGCTACCTGATTCTGGTCGACAAGCTCGCCCAGTATCTGGTGGCGCAACCGCAGGGGCTGAAGAACGTGCAGGTCGGGATGCCGCTGGAGTATTTCCTCAACGTCGACCAATTCGCCCGGTCGTTCTCGCTGGTTACGCCGCGACAGGGGACCACCTCGTTGTCCCCCAGCCAGGTCGGGGAGACCGGGTTCGTGCTGGTCTACCGGCAGACCGACACGGCCGGCGTGTACGCGCTCGAGCGCCCGGCCGAGTCGGGCGCGCCGGTGGCGGAGCACCCGGTCTTGTCCTACTTCGCCGTCAACGTGGACCCGCGGGAGGGGGACCTCGAATCGATCGGGGAGGAGGATCTCCGGCAGCGCTTCCCGGAGTTCAAGTTTACGTGGCAACAGCGGAGCGGTGCGGAGGCGGAAGGGCCGGCGGCGCGGCCGCCGCGATCGAGCCGGGCGTGGCGGTACCTCGCCTACGGCGTCCTCGCCCTGCTGCTCGCGGAGATGTTCATGGCCCAGCAATTCGGCGCCCGGAGGTAAATGGATGGGAACCCTCCTCGAGAAACTCCTCGGCATTCAAGGCGCGGAGATCCCTCCGGGCTCGGAATGGGGCATCGCGTGGCGCAATCTGCCCGATCTCTGGCTCATCGTCCTGGTGCTGATCCCGACCGTGCTGCTGGTGACGACCTGGGTCTACCGGCATGAGAGCCGCTCGGCCGGCCGGGGCCCGAAACTTCTGCTCGGCGCCCTGCGCGCGCTGGTTCTGCTCCTCGTGCTGCTGGTCCTCTTCGAGCCCGTCCTGTCGATCGAGACCTCGACCACCAAGGAAACCACGGTGGTGTTCCTGATCGACGAGTCGGCGAGCATGAGCATCAAGGACCGCCTGACCGGCGCGGAGGAGCGGCTCAAGGCGGCCCGCGCGACCGGGATCGTGCCGATGTCGTCCGGCTCGCTCGCCGCCGCGGATGAGTCGGCGCTCGATGCGTTGACCCGAATCGATCTCGTCAACCGCACGCTGGCGAACACGAACCTGGGCGTGATCGAGACGATCCGCAAGCGGCACAAGGTGCAGGTGTTCTCCTTCTCCGGCGCGCTCGTGCGCGATCCGGAGGTCGGCACGCTCGAGGCGACGGGGAACGAGTCGGGCATCGGGGAGGCGATCGTCAACGCTCTCAAGGAGATGCAGAGCCAGATCGTGGTCGCCATGGTGCTGATCTCCGACGGTCGAAACACCAAGGGGGTGAACCCCATCGACGTCGCCGGGACGACCCTGCAGCGGGACTATGCGGTGCCCGTGTACACCATCGGCGTGGGCAATCCGCGCGAGCCGCGCGACATCGAGCTCAAGCAGATGGAAGGGCCGGACGTGGCGCTCGCCAAGGACATCGTCCTTTTCACCTTCCGCGTCCGCAGTCCGGGTTTCGCGGGACAGGAGGTCGAGGTTACCCTCCAGCAGGGCGACGGCACCGACGCCGACCCGGTCGTGGAGCGTAAGACCATCACGCTTGAGGGGGGGGAGAACGACCAGGAAGTGCAGATCTCGTACAAGCCCGAGGAAAAGGGACAGTTCGTCTGCTCGATCGCGATCCCGGCACAGCCGGACGAACTGATCGTGGAAAACAACGTCATCCGGCGCGAGATCCAGGTCGTCGATCACAAGATCAAGGTCCTCTACGTGGACGGGTACCCGCGCTGGGAGTACCGGTATCTCAAAAATGCCCTCGTCCGCGACGAGTCGGTCGAGGTGTGGGTGCTCCTGCAAAGCGCCGATCCGGGCTTTCCCCAGGAAGGGTCCCGGAACGTGAAGCCGATCAGCGAGTTCCCTCCCGACCTCAAGGATCTGCTGCAGTACGACGTGATCATCTTCGGCGACGTCGATCCCAACGGGGCCTATCTGCCCATCCTGCAGCCCGAAAAGACGCTCGAGAACATCGCCGAGTTCGTGGAGAACTTCGGCGGCGGCTTCGCCATGATCGCGGGGAGCCAGGATTGCCCCCGATCGTATCGCGGCACGGCGGTGGCGAAGGTCCTGCCGATCATTCCGAACGAAGATTTCGACGGACTGGATTCGTCGCCCCGCTCCGAGCGCGTCCCGCTCAAGCTCACCCTTTCCGGCCGCGAGCATCCGATCACCCAGCTGGAGCTCGAGCCGGACAAGAACGTCGAACTGTGGGAGGACCGCGACGGCCAGAACGACGGACTGCCCGGAATCTTCTGGTACTACCCGGTCAAGCGGGTGAAGTCGGGCGCCTCCGTCCTGGTGGCGCGCAACAGCCCGACCGATGCCAACCTCGACCCGATCGTCGCCGTCCAGCAAGTGGGTCGCGGGCGCACCATGTTCGTGGCGACGGACGAGACCTGGCGCTGGCGCTTCGTGCGCGGCGACAAGTACTTCTACGCCTTCTGGCGGGAGAGCCTGTCCTGGCTCCGCGGCGGCCGACTGCTCGGCAGCAAGCGATTCTCTCTCGAAGTTTCCCCGGAGACCTGCGGCCCCAATGACACGGTAAAGATCTTCGCCCGCGTCTACGATGCCGAGTATCGGCCGGTCGATGACGCCACCTATCCCTGCACGGTGGAGTTGCCCGGGGTGGAGACGCAGGAAATCGAGCTGCGCGCCACGGGCAAGCAGCCCGGCCGCTACGCCGGGGAGTACAAGCCCCGGGACTTGGGGACCTACTCCCTGGCCATCGGTCCCCAGGGATTGGGAGTGGAGAAGGACCGCGCCACCGCCCAGTTCAAGGTGGTCTTCCCCAACCGTGAGTTTGAGCAGCCGTCGCTTGATCGGGATACGCTGGAAACCGTCGCGGAGCGAAGCGGCGGCGTGTTTCTGCCCATCTTCGACATCGACAAGCTGCCCGAGCAGGTGCAGCGACGCGGCGAAGCCACCAGCACGATGATCACCCGGGAGTACGACCTGTGGGATTCGCCGCTTCTGTACCTGCTGTTCACGGCCTTGATCACGCTGGAGTGGGTGATCCGGAAGCGGTTCCGGCTGCTCTAGCCCGGATGGTCCATGGAGCCGCGTCGGCGGCTTCGTGAAGAATCCGGGCCGGCGGTCAGGGAGGGGGAGGGGGTCGCAACGGCCAACCGGAGGAATTCCGCCGTGGATGAGAGAATCGGCGCGCGCCGGGCGATCGCCCGGATCCTTGCGGCCCTTCTGACCGTGGCGTTCGGCATTGGGCTCGCGGACGACGCCCGGGCCCAGCCGTCGCCGTCCGAGGACGAAAACGGGGAACGGGAAGCGGAGCAGGGGAACTACCCGCTTTCCAAGGCCCATGTGCCGGAGGTCGACCGCGCGACCGCCAAGATCAACCAGGCGCGGGAGGCGGCCGAGCGCAAGAGCTGGCCGCTGGCTGTGCGCAACCTGCAGCAGGTGCTGGAGCAGTATCCGCAGTACGTCGTGGAGTTGAAGGAGCGCAGCGGACATTTCCAGGGCGTGCGCGAATACTGCACGCAGCGGCTGCGCGAGATGCCCCCCGAGGCGCTGGCCGTGTACCGCGAGCTGTTCGACGAACGGGCGCGGACGCGGTACCAGGAGGCGATGCGCACGGTCGATCGCCGGCGACTCCGGGAAGTGGCGGAAACCTGGCCGCTTTCGGGGTGGGCGCATCGGGCCGCCGGCGTGCTCGGATCCCTGCTGCTGGAAGAGGGGGCGCTGCGGGAGGCGATCCCGTTCCTCGAACTGGCGTGCGCGAGCGACCTGCCGGAGATCGCCCGGCGCTGGTTCCTGCCGTTGGCGTCGGCGTACACGCGAATCGGGGACCGATCCCGGCTCGAACGCCTGGCGGAGCGGTTCCTGCAGACGGTGGGCGACACCAGCCTGCTGGCGGGCGGCAACCCGATCGACGTGGCGCGTACCATCAAGGAATGGGCGGGGCGAATCGCCGTGCCGGCCGTGGCCGCGTCCACCCGGCCGGCCTGGGACCGCTGGGAGTGCTTCGGCGGCGATGCCACGCGCTCGCGGCCGCTTTCCCCCTCGCTCGATCTCCCAGAAAAACGCTGGCAGGCCACCATTCCGCAGGGCGCGACCCCGACCCACTTCAACCGCGAATTCATCCGGGAGCAGTTCACCCCCACCGGCGAAGAGACCTACACGCCGTATTTCCCGGTCGTCTCCGACGGGGTGGTTTACGTGCACAACGACGTTCAGGTGCTGGCCTTCGAGCTCCTGGCCTCCCAGCATGGAGGACGCAAGCTGTGGGCCTTCCCGACGCCGCCGCGGCTGCCGTCGACGGATGTGATCTTCGAGCAGCACGCCATCCACACGGCGACGCTGGTCGACGGACGGCTGTTCGTGAACCTGGTCTGGACCCGGAGCGAAGCCGAACGCCAGCTCGACTGGCTCGACGTGAAGCTGCCGCTGCCGAATCGAGCCCTGATTGCGCTGGACGCGCAATCCGGGCGGTTCCTCTGGCGTCTCGGCGGGACCCGGGCGAGCGAGGGGGGCGAAGAATTCGCCGATCGCGCGTCGGTGGCGTCCGCGCCCGCGGCCGTCGGAGGCGATCTCTATGCCGGCGCCGTGTATCAGGCCAACGCGACGAACCCGATCGAGCACTACGTCTGCAAGGTCGACGCCGCCACCGGCGAGTTGGCCTGGCGGACCAACGTCTGCTCCGGATTCCTCGAGATGAACCTGTTCAACAACCCGACGCGCGAATCGGTGGGGACGCCGGTTACCGTGTACCAGGATCTGGCCCTCTATTGCACGAACATGGGGGTCGTCGCCGCGGTGGATACCCGCACCGGACGCGTGCGCTGGCTCCGTCGCTACCGGCAGCTGCCGATCGGACCGACCCGGGACATTCATTCGGAGCGCATGCCTGCCTCCTGGGCGAACAACCCCATTCTCGTCCACGAGGGCCGCATGTTCGTCGCGCCGACCGATTCACCCTACCTCTACGCGTACGACGTGGAAACAGGCCGGGAGCTGTGGTCACGCATCCGCAACCAGTACGAGGCGCGACAGGCGGGCGTGGACCAGGAGCGATTCCTCCTCGGCATCCTGCGCGAGACCCTGATCCTGTCCGGGGAGACCGTCATCGCCCTCGACCTCGGGACCGGTCGCAAGCGGTGGACCTGGAGGCCCCCGGAGTCCAATGACCGGATCCTCGGTCGTGGCGCCTGCACGCGCGAACACGTGTACGTGCCGACCCGCTTCAAGCTGCACCGGCTCAACCCCGAAGGGCGGGAACAGGCCGCCTTCAAGTGGTACGAGCGGGACGCCGGGAACGTGCTCATCGCGGACAACGTGCTGTTGAGCGCGACGCCGCGCATGATCATCTCGTTCTTCTCGATGGAGAGCATCGAGCGACAGATTGCGGAGGAATTGGCCAAAAATCCCGACGACCCCTACCTTCGTTATCGCGTGGGGCTGAGCCACCAGAAGGCGGATCGCTGGCAGGAGGCGACGAAGTCCTTCGAGGAGGCGATCCGGTTGGGCGAAAAGCGCGCCGACCGGGCGGCGATCCTGGCGGCGGACAACGCGCGCCAGGCCCTGTACCGCATGTACATCGACCTCGGGCGCCAGGCCTGGGACCGCCGAAATCGCAAGGAGTCCCTGGAGCATTTCGCGCGGGCGAAGACCTGGGCGCGGGACGACGCCGCGGTGGTCGAAATCGCCTTCACCGTGGCGGCGCTGCTCCACGAGGCGGATTCGCATGCCGAGTCGATCGTGGAACTCCAGGGGGTGATCGACCGCCATCCGGACGTGCCTTACGCGCGCGGCACGGCCCGGGAGTACGCCCGGGACCACATCCAGGTCATTCTGAATGCCGTCGGGAGGGCGCCGTACGCCCCCTTCGAGGAGCAGGCGCGTTCGCTCCTGGCCGCGGCGGACCGCAGCGGTCTGGTCGACGACCATGCGCGGGTCGTGCGCCGCTTCCCCAACAGTGTCGCCGCGGAGACGGCGCTCCTGCGCTCCGCGGAGATCCTCTACCGGGCGGAATTGATCTCGGACGCCCTGGAACAGATGGGCCTCCTCCTCGAGTACCGGCAGTCGACCCTCTTGCCGGAGGCGTACCGACTCCTGGTCATCAGCCACGAGAAGCGCGGCACCTTCACTTCGGCGCGCACCTATCTGATGCAGCTGATCCGCAAGTTCCCCGATGCGCGTATCTCGGGCGACGCGGGCATGATCACCGCCCGTGAGTTCGTCCAGCAGCGTCTCCGGCGGCCGGAGTACCAGCAGATCGCGGGCGCGGGACGCCGCCGCGAACTCGGCGCGCCCCTGCGTCAGGCCTGGATCTGGTCGGACGTCGGCTCGAGCGACTTGTGCCTGCTGACACCCGGCGGGCCGATGCCGCGGGAGGCGACCGACCTCGTCTTCGTGGCCTCGCGCGGAGTGGTCCGCGCCTTCCGCTGGAACACCGGAGAGGAAGTGTGGCGCGCCCAGACCGAGAAGGCGCAGCTGGCCTCCAAGTGCGTGTTCTTCGACCAGAATCTCGTCCTCGCGGGGCCGACCACGCTGTTCGCCCTTTCGGTCAAGGACGGACGCGAGCAGTGGCGAATCGAACTCGACGAGTTCTATACGCAGGACCTCAAGATCGGGGAGGGGTTGCTCTTCCTCAGCGTCCACAACCGCGTGAGCCGCGACGTCATGCGCCTGCTCGCCCTCGACGCGGCCTCCGGGCGGGAGATGTGGAGCTTCCCGTACCGCGGCGATCTGCTCGAGGGGTTCTTCGTCGGCGAGGAATTCGTGATCGTACCGACCTCGCCCAAAGACCTGACGGTGCTGGACCGGGAAAAGGGAACACAGGTATCGACGATCAGCCTGCCCGGCCGCTATCTCCGCCTGGTCCAGCCGGGACCCTCGCAGCTGGTGGCGATGACCTCGCGCAACGCGCTTTCCTGCTGGGACGTCGCCACCGGAAAGCGGGCCTGGCAACAGGAGACCGGGCTGATCGCGCCGGACACGCTGCTGACCAACCAGAACGTCATCGCGTTCGTGGAACGATCCGACAGCAACCTCCACCAACCGGTCCTGGTCGTCCTCGATCCCGCGTCCGGGAAGCGGCTTCTGTACACCAAGGCGTCGGACGGCGATTTCCCCGCTCACGCGGCGATCGACGAGAACGCAGTCTATGTGATCTTCCGCGAACGCACGGCGCGGGACCGGATTTACGTGAGCGCCTTCTCGTTGCAGGACGGACAGCGCCAGTGGATGGCGCCGCGGGTGGGCAAGGGATCCATGCAGCTCGTCAATCCGATCCTGAGCGCGCAGAGTTTCATCCTCAACGGCGCCGTCCTCGAACAGATGGGAGGCCGATGGTCTCCGGTGTCGGCGGTCATCAATCGGTCCGACGGCACCCATCTGCAGGAACTGACCCCGGACTCGGTAGCCCAGGGAACCCCGGTCATGACCGCCGAGAACGGGGTGTTCGCGTTCGTTCACGGCGGACAGTTGTTCGTCTTCGTCGGGGAATGAGGACCCACCGAAGATCCGCCCTTTCGCGGGGGCCGCGCGAAACGATATAATGTCCGCGACCCGAAGAGCAGGAGCGAACGAATCATGCGAACTCCCAGGATCCGGGGCGCCGCCCTCGCGCTGGGCGCGCTGTTGATCGCGGCCGCCGTTTCGTCGCCTCGCGCGGACGACGTCTCCGGCGTGACCGAAGAGTCGAAACTGGCCGTCGAGCGTGGATTGGCCTGGCTTGCGGCGCGACAGAACGACGACGGATCCTGGAGTTGCCGCGTCGGCTACAAGCTGAACGACAACTACATGGGCAAGGATGAGCACCACCACGTCGGCGTGACGGCGCTCGCCGGGATGGCCTTCCTGGCCCACGGGAACGTCCCCGGTCGCGGCCGGTACGGCGTTCAGGTGGCCAAGGCCCTGGACTTCATCCTCGAGGCCGCCAAGGTGCGCATGGATGGGTACATCACCGCCAACGGAACGCGCATGTATGAGCACGCGTTCTGCACGATGTTCCTGGGCGAAGTATACGGGATGAGCCCGCGTCCGGACGTGGCCGACGCGCTGCGCCGCGCCGTCGGGATCATCGTGCGCAGCCAGAATCCGGAGGGAGGATGGCGCTACCAGCCGTTCGCACGGGATGCCGATCTATCCATCACCGTCTCCACCCTCCAGGGGCTGCGCGCGGCGCGCAACGTCGGCATCACCGTCGATGCGAACTGCATCGCCAAGGCCATGGAATACGTGAAACGCTGCGGACGCAAGAGCCGGGACGGCAGCTTCGCCTACCAGGACCTGCCCACCCACCAGACCCGCTTCACGTTCGCCCTCACCGCCGCCGGCGTGACCTCCCTCTTCAGCGGAGGGCTGTACGACGCGACCGAGGCGAAGCGCGGCCTCGAGTACCTGCGCCTGCACACCCGAGATCTGCGGATGGGCGAATACCACTTCTATTACGGACACTACTACGCAGCCCAGGCGCTCTACCAGGGGGGGCCGCGGTACTGGAACGACTACTTCAAGTACCTGCGGGAAGAGATCCTGCGCCATCAGAAGAAGGGGGACGGGAGCTGGGAGGATGACGTCGGCCCGACCTATGCCACGGCCATGGCGTGCCTGATCCTGCAGCTGCCGAACGAGTACCTGCCCATCTTCCAGCGATAGCGGGGAAATCGCGAGCGATCGGGGAAAGGGGCTACCAGCGGCGGTTCGCCGACAGCCAGGCGCTCCAGGCCTCCGCGCACGTCTTCCAGGCTTCCGGGGTGTCCGCCTCGGGCGAGGCGATTCCCGCCGGACCGTTGAAGACCAGCAACTGCTGGTGGGCCAGGGAATGGTCCGCATTATCGGGTGCGGTCAGGGCGTCGACCAGCCATTGGTTGACGACCTTCCCCGAATTCTGGTCCCACCAGGCCGCCCATTCTTCCGGGGTGGCGAAGGTCCGCCCGGTGACCGTGCGCAGCGCCTCCATCCCTCGGCCTGCGGCAGCCGGATCGGCGGCTCCGGCGCGCACCATCTCCACCAGCGTGCCGGCGAACGCGGAGTGGCCGAGCAGCATCATCTTCTGCATCGCGGGGAAATAGAGCGGATCGGCGGGATCCCCGATCGCGCGCTGAATCACTCCCTGGGCGCCCGTCATCGGCTCGGGAAGGACCGAGGCGGCGGGGATCACGCTTCCGGGAGCCTCGAATTCCGGGTCCAGGGCCGTCACCGCCCGCGGATCCGCGTAGAGATGCAACGCCTCCATCACGGCCGAGCGAATCATCAGGTCGGGATCGCCGAACGCCGTGTCCAGGGCCGAGAGACCCTCGCCCGAGGTGTACCCGCGCCGCGCGAGCAGGGCGATGCCCTTGATCGCCTTCGTGCGCGTGGATACGGGCAAGTCGGTCCGCCCGGCCAGCACCGCAAGGGCCGACAGCGCGGCCTGCTTCCGGTCCTTCAGGAGGGCGGCCAGCGACTCCAGCCCCCCCCCGACATTCTGCTCCACATCCTGGACGATCGGGAGGTCGGCC
Organism: uncultured Planctomycetia bacterium; assembly: GCA_964632945.1. GTDB lineage: Bacteria > Planctomycetota > MHYJ01 > WSZJ01 > CAZWCX01 > CAZWCX01. The sequence continues at coordinate 37,497 of CAZWCX010000019.1, forward strand.
GGATCCACCGGCGGCCCCCCGTAGTTCCCCGATGCCAACGCGACCTTGGGGGGGGTGTTGCCCGACAGGTTGGGATCGGATTTCACCAGGTACCAAATGCCGACGCCCAGCAATCCGCCCCCGATCAGCAAGCCGGCAATCAACTTCGCCATGCTCGACTTGATCGAGGTCTGCGGCTCGGGCAGCACCCACTGACCGGTGGACAGGTCCATCCCGCACGTGATGCACAGGATGTCGCCGACGTAGAGCGCCGCTCCGCATCCCGGGCACGGAAAGGTCTTCTTTCCCGTCGTCTTCCCCTGGTCCGGCAACGGGGAGAGCAGCCCTTCCGTTTTCTTGGCGGGCGTCCGGACCGAGCGCGTCCCCTCCTTGCTCTTGGACTTGGTGCGCGACTTCGCGCCCTCGGACTCCTCCTGGCGGGTCGGCAGCAGTTCGTCATCGCCGGCCTCCGCGGGTTTCACCGCGGGTATGCCGCCGGCCCGGCTCGACTTCCCGCGCCGCCGGGTATCCTCCTTGGACTTCTCCGACTTGCCGCTGCGAGCGCCGCTTCCCGGCTCGTCCGCGCTCTCGGACGCCGGCACCTTCAGCGGATTGCCGCACCCGGGGCAACGGATGCGCTTGCCGGCCAGTTCGGGCTTGACGCGGACTTCGCGGCCGCATTCGCAGTTGAATTCGATGCTCATGGTGCTCCCCAGCAGCGCAGGTCCGAATGCGCCGTTCCGTCGGAACCGAAGGTGCGGTCGAGAGTTGCGATTGCGTGCCGACCCCGTCGATTCGGCTCATTGTAGGCGTGCGGGGGGAGGCCTGCAAGCCAAATCACCGCTCGCGCCCGGTCGCGGGTTCGGCGGCCCCCTGGTTTCCCTTGCGCATGCCCGGTGCGGCCCGCTAGGGTAGGCGCGGAACGCAGAGGAACGGGAGTCTTCGCATGACCGCCAACACCGTTCGGGTTGCCATCATTGCCGAAGAGGACATGCGCAATGAGTTTCGCGGCAACCTGGTGGGCACCAAGTACGTGCTCGCGGGCGAAGCCGCGTGCGGCGACGAGGCTCTCGAGAAGTACGACGGCTGGCGCGCCCCGCTTGTCGCGCTCTACGCCAATGCCCCCGGCCATCGGGATCGTCCCGGCGAGGGGGGGATCGGGATCATCCGGCGCCTGCTCGAGACGGACACCAAGGCACGCCCGGTGGTGATCTGCGATGTGGGCACGAAGATGTTGCGGGTGACGGCGCTCAAGGCGGGCGCCATCGCGGCCATTGCCTACCCGTTCCGCCGCGAGGATGTCATCAAGGCGCTCGCGACCGCCGAGGTGTCGCTGTCCGGCGAGATCGCCCTGCAGCGCTCGGACGTTCGCCTCAAGAAGCCCCTCGCGGTGCAGTACAAGAAAACGACCGACGGTTTCTTCAAGGGGATGCGCAACGCCTCGACGCAGGACATCAGTCCGAGCGGGTTGTCGCTCCGCACTCCCGAGGCGCTGGCCGAGAAAACGCTTCTGAAGCTGGAGATCCAGGTGCCCGGGCAGGCCAAGATCTACGCGCGCGGAAAGGTGGTTCGCTGCAAGCCGATCGTCGGGATCAGCATGAACAACGTCGGGATCGCGTTCACCGAGGTCAAGGATGAGGACGTCGAGCGGCTGCGGGCGTTCATCCTGGCGAACGTGGCGAAGGGCGAGAAGGCGTACTGACGCGCCCGTCCGCGTGGGATGCGCCGCGCCGGGCGGATCGCCTCAGTGGGCATGAACCCCGGTGGGTGCCTCCTTGCGGCACTTCGGGCAATACTGCGTGCGTCCGCACTCGTGGGTGCGGGCGCGTACCGGGGCGTCGCACGAGGGGCAGTGAAGGGTGGTTCCTGCCAACCCGCTGTCCCCGAGTTCGGAGAAGCAGGTCGGGCAGAAGGCCCTTCGGGTGGCGGCGACTCCGCACGTCTCACAGGTTCGGCTCAAGTCGCACAGGTGGTTGTCGGGGACCTCGCGTTCACAGCGCGGGCAGAAATAGGTCTTGCCGCAGCGATGGCCGCGACCGACGTCGAGCTTGCAGGACGGGCACAGCTTCGAGATGCAGCGGCCCTCGGCGTCGACCGCGTGGTTGCGACCGACCTCATGACGGCAGACCCGGCAGTAGTGCGTCACTCCGCACTCGTGTCCCGGGGCCGCTTCCGTCCGGCATCGGACGCAGAGGGAGGTGACGTTGCAGACGTGTCCGAGACCGACGTCGAGTTCGCAGTGCACGCAATAGAGGGTCACGCCGCATTGGTGCGCCGGGCCGCCGCGCGCCAGGCAGCGATCGCAGACATCCCGCGGACGGGAGGCCGGCCGGGCGCCGTCGCTGGACGCCGGCGATTCCGCCGCGGGAAGGCCGGTGCCCAAGGATTCCGGAGGGAGCGGATCCGCGCAACCGGTCAGGACCGCGGCCAGCAGGACCGCCGTCGCCGGCCACCCCCTTCGCTTCCGCCTCATCGCCTCACTCCGGCGTGCCTCCGATCGTTTCCACGACCCGCCGCCTGGCTTCCTCCAGGACGGCGGCGGTGTTCGCCTCCATGTTGAGGCGCAACAACGGTTCGGTGTTCGACTTGCGCACGTTGAACCACCAGGTCGGGTACTCCACCGTCACGCCGTCCAGTTGATCGATGTGGCCGTCCGAGAACCGCTTCATCAGCTCCTGCAGGACCCGGTCCTTGTCTTCGACGTGGAAATTCACCTCGCCGGTGGCGGGGTAGCGCCGCAGGGGGGCGATACACTGCGAGGCCGGTTTTCCCTCGTCCGAGATTGCGCTCAACGCGGCGCAGAGGGCGATCATTCCCGAGTCGGCGAAGTAATTGTCCCGAAAGTAGTAGTGCCCCGCGACCTCGCCGCCGAGGATCGCCTTCTCTCGCCGCATGGTGTCCTTGATGAACGAGTGGCCGACCCGTTCGCGGATGGCGCGGCCGCCGGCCCGCTCGACCTCCTCCCGGACCACCCGGCTCGACCGCAGGTCGTGGACGACGGCGCTGCCGGGATGTTCGCGCAGCGCGTGACGGGCGAGGAAGGCGTTCATCAGATCGGAGGGGATCCGCTGCCCCGATTCGTCGAAGAAGATGCAGCGGTCGGCGTCCCCGTCGAAGGCGATCCCGAGATCTCCCTTCTGCTCACGGACGGTGCGGACCAACGCCTCGACGTTCTCATCCTTGAGCGGGTTGGGTTCGTGGTGGGGGAAGGACCCGTCGGGTTCGAAGAAGAGGCGCGTGATTTTGCCGTGGTATCCCTCGAACACGGCATCGAAGATCGGACCGACTCCCCCACTGGCCGCGTCCACGACCAGATGGAGCGCCCGCGGTCGGACCAGGAATCGCCGGATGTGGTCGCGGTAGGCCGTCTTCAGGTCCGCGGACTCGACCGTGCCGCCGGCGGCGACCGGCGACAGGGGCGGCTTGGCGACCGCCTGTTCGATGTCCCGGATTCCCGTCGTCTCGCTGATCGGCACGGCCTGGGCGCGGCACATTTTGAAGCCGATGTACTGCGGCGGATTGTGCGACGCGGTCGTCATCACTCCGCCGTCCAGGCCGAGGTGCCCGACGGCGAAATAGACCGCAGGCGTGTCGCAGAGGCCGAGGTCGATGACGGCGCATCCGGTCGAGACGATCCCGCGGATCAACGCGGCGCCGACCGAGGGGGCGGATGCGCGCACGTCCCGGCCGACCGCCACGCGTCGCGCCCCCAGGAGCCGCGCGAACGCGGCGCCGATGCGTTCGGCCTTCGCCTCATCCAGTTCCGTCGGATAGATCCCGCGGATGTCGTATGCCTTGAAGATCCCCACGGCTGACTCCTCGCTTGTCCCTTGGCCGTCCCCCGGGCCCCGGACGCCCGACGGGGCGCCGCCCGCCGGCGGGACCGAGCCCGGCCCGGCGCCGACCCGCGCGGGCGCGTCTACAGTTCAATCTTCCCGATGATCCGACCCGACTCGTGGCGCACGCGGGCGTGGATCTGGGGCAGTTTCCGCCGGTACATGGCCTCCATGAGATAGGCCGGCAGAGCCACCGTGCAGGCGAAGGCCGGCGGGACGAACGCAGAGCGGGCCAGCAGGAGGTGGCGCGAGCGGTCTTCCACCAGCGCGGTCAGAGAGTCCACCGCGCCCAGGCAGAGACCCAGCAGGCCGACCAGCAGGATCAGGCTCGCCAGCGTGCCGACATCGTGGATGCGATCCATCCCGTCCCGTTCCTCGCTCGCCTGCGCGGTATCCACCGCCAGGTCCATGGCATCCCGCCCCCGGTGCATCGCCCCCAGAGCGGCGGCGACCAGCCGCGTGTAATAGCGGCCCCGGGTCTCGCAGAAACTCAACGCCTCGGAGTACCGCTTCTCGTCCAGCATCTTCTCCAGTTGGATGATCTCGAACGTCGAGCCGAGCCGCGTCAAGGAGAAGGTCTGGATGCACCCCCAGAGCAGGAACGATTCCACGCCGGCCCCGACCGCCAAAAGAAGCATGATCACCGGCGATTCAAGGGCCGCGGAAAGGATCGGTCCTTCCGCCCATTCCTGCGCGATCGTGGCGCCGGGAGACTGCGCCACGGCGGTGATGTTCACGACCAGAAATGCCGCCCCCGCCGCGATCGTGCCGGAGACGATCGCCGGAAGGATCGGTCGCTTCGGCTCGAGCGGATCTTCGGGCATGCGAGCCTTTGCGGTCACGTGTCACTCCCGGAACGGCATCCCCGGCCCCCGCGCCCTGGGCGTTGACGAGAGCAAGCCGACTTTCGTTGCGGTCTTCCGCCCGGCCCGGTCGTCCTACGCGTTGACGCCGGGGATGCGGAACTGCTCACTCTGGGCGAAGAACTCGAACGGGTTGTCCCAGACGGTCTTCTTGATCTGCGCCTCGTTGAAGCCGGCCTGCCAAAGCAGGTCGATCGTCTTGGGGATCGCCAGCGGGTCGCTCGGCCCCCAGTCCGCGGCGCTGTTTACGATCATCCGGTCGGTGCCGTACTTCTGCAGGAGCGCCACCATGCGCGGCGGGCTCATCTTGGTCACCGGGTAGAGCGAGTGTCCGCACCAGACCCCGAGCGACCGCGACATCTCGATCGTCTCCTCCGTGTTGTGATCCATGAGCACCAGATTGCGGTCGATCTTCATCTCCTCGATGACCCGGCAGGTCCGCTCCGTCCCCTTGGGCTTCTGGACGTGCGGGGTATGAATGATGATCGGCGAGCGTGTCTTCCGGGCGATCTCGAGCTGGAGTCGAAGCAGTTCCTCCTCGACGTCCGTGATCTTGTCGAACCCGATCTCCCCGACGCCGACCACCGAGGCGCGCTTCAGGAACTCCTCGAGTCGGGAGATGACCTTGAGCGCCATCGGACGGTCGTTGGCCTCTTTCGGGTTGATGGCCATGGTGCAGAAGTGGGCCACGCCGTACTTCGCGGCGCGCGCACGCTCGAAGTCGATGATGTGGTCGAAGTAGTCCCAGAAGCTCTCGGCGTACTTGCGGTCGCTGCCCAGCCAGAACGCCGGCTCGATCACCGCCACGCACCCCGCGCGGGCGATCGCGGCGTAGTCGTCGACCGTGCGCGAGAACATGTGGATGTGGGGGTCGATGTATCGCATGAATGGCTCCTCACCCGTGTCACGCCGCATCCGATTCGGGATCCCACCCGCGCGCGGCTCGCGGGCGTGGCGACGCCTTCAGCGCAGATCGAGCGCCGCCCGTTCGGCGGCCGGTTTCCGCGGGTCATTCGGATGGTAGATCGTGAACTCCTCGAACTTGACGCGCGCCCGCTCGCGGTAGTCGTCCCGCTTGGCGATCTTCGCCGGGTCTCCGGCCGCCGTTTTTTCCAGATCGGCGAAGCACTCGCGCAGGACGTTGGCGTGGGTGTAGCGCACATTGGCGAGCAGCGCCTCGTCGGGAGTCTGGGCAGGGTCCGGCCACTTCTTCTGATACCCCTCCAGCACGTCCGCCGCCCGCTCCTCGCGTCCGGTCAGGCGGTAGAAATTCGCCACCTTGTACGTCCAACCCTGCGCATCCGACCAATTGTCGTTCTGCGCCTTCGTCACCAGCCAGCCCAGGAACGAGTCGCTGCACAGGTAGAGGGGGACCCCGATCAGAATCAGCAGCGGCACGGCGACTTTGAGCAGTTTCTTCATTCGTGGTCACCCGCCTTTCTCACCAATCGTATACCCGCACGCGGGACGGCCCGAACGCGGCCGGCAAGGGGACGATTCTCCCGCGGTCCGCGATGGGGAGGCGGCCGGCGTCGGGCCGATCGACCGGCCTCAATAGCCGTCACGCAATTGTTGGGCCGCCTTTCGGGCCGTCTCCGCCTTCAGATGCCCGGGATAGTTGGCGGCGAACCAGTCGAACCATAATTCGGCCTTCGCCCGGTACTCCTGTTTCATCTGCACCATCTCCGGGCTTCCCTTTGCCGTCAGATCCAAGTCGTTGGCATGTTCGCGTAATGCGGATGCGGTGTTATAGGCGGCGTCCGGAGCCAGGTCGTGCTCCGGCCAGCGGTTGAAGAATTTCTCGTACACCTCCGCGGCCCGCTTGCTCCGCAGGGTGAGACGGTAGTACCCCGCGCAGTTGTAGGTCACCGTGGCGGCATTCTTCCAGTTGTCCTTGTAGGCCTTCTCATAGAGCCAGGTCAGGAATCCGTCGGTGGAGAAGTAGACCGGCAGCCCGATCATGACCCCGGAAAAAACCAGGAGCTTGAGTGCCGTCTTCCACAGCGGGGTCTTGTCTTCCGTGGCCACAGTCGCGCTCCCAGAATCCCGAGCGGGCTATCCTCCATTCTAGGGGGGGGATCGGGAAAATCAAGGGATTGCGCCGCAACACCTTGCGTCGCCGGAGGAAGCGGGCGGATTCAGCCGCCGTCCCGGGCGTCGGCCGCGTCAGGATCCCCGGACGGGAAGACGGATCTCCCGCGTGCCCTTGACCGGGGCGGTGGGAGCCACTACGCTCTTGCGGGGATCGCGATCCGGGGGCCGGGACGGCGGTGGTCCCGGTGAATGTCCTGGCGACCGGACGCATCGATCTCCCCGAATGGCTCGGGGCCGTGCTCCTGGGGCTCGGCGCATTGCCGGTCGCCGGGGCGATCTCGGTTGCCGGCGCGGCGGTCCGGGAAAGCGTGCTGCCCGGGGGTGTCGCCGGATGCGGCGCGCCTTCGCGCCGGCCGGTGGGCGATGGCGGTCGCCGCCGTCGTCATCGCCGCGGCGCTGTACGGGCTGGTCGCCTGGTGGGAAGCGGTCGATGCGGATCACCGCTCCAATCGCATCTACGGGCCGACCCGGGTCACCGCGGGGGTGCGGGAATCGGGCGACCGCAGGATCCTGCGGCTCGGGCTGGATGACCGGGAGGTGCATCGCCACGGACCGCTGGTGCCGGACCAAGGTAAGAGGGTCCACGTCTTCCGCCTCCGCACGGAGAGCATCCGGGCGCACGGGTCGGGCCCGCGGGGGAGGTCGCCTTCCCTTACGAATTCCCGCGCCCGGGGCGCTACCGGGTCTGGGTCCAGGTGAAAGTGGCCGGCCAGGTGCGCACCGGTGTATTCGATGTGGAAGTCTTCCCCCGAAAGTGACGGTGTACGCCCGGGGGGGCGTAGGGGCGGGAGTCCCTTGCCAGAAGTCCCTCCGATGGTGTTCAATGCGCCCGCGCCGCGCGTCGCCGGCCGGGCGGGGGCGGGGCGGGGCGGTCAGACGGGCGATTCCGGAGGAGAGGGAATGGAGCCGTTCCTGCGCGATCACGTGGACGACCGTGCGGCATTGGAGAAGGAGGTTGCGGAATTGGCGGCCTCGTTCGAGTCGCTGTGCGCCGGAAACGACCAGGCCGGCGCACTGCGGATCTCCGGGCGTCTCACCGAGCGCCTGCGCGTCCTCGGCGACCTCGAGCGTGCACAGGTCTTCGCCCAGCGCCACTACGTGCTTTGTCTCGCCACGGGATCGGATGACGAGAAGGTTCGCGGCATGGTCCGCGTGGCCACGGTGCGTCAGTATCTGGGCCAGCACGACGCCGCCGAGCCGCTGTTCCGGGAAGCGGTCAAGCTCTGCGATCGCCTCGGGGTGGTCGGGGTGAAAGACCTGGCGTTGCAGCACTTCGGAAAGTGCCTGGCCGAGATGGGCAATCTCAAGGAGGCGCGGGAGTGCTTCCGCATGGCGCTGCGCATGCGCCAGAAGAAGAACGATCCCTCGCTGGTCGCCTCCACGGAAGCGGCGCTCGCCGAGCTCGATCGCCGCGCCGGGACCGCCCGGTAGCGGGGGGCGCGATCCCCGCGGATTGCGACGCGTGCCGGACTGCCGGGACCTGGGGGCGCGCGCCTTCCATCGGCGTTGACGCGGCGCTTGCCCGCGGGGTAATCTGGGGTTCCCGGGGGGGCAACGCAATCGGAGTTTCGCGCATGAATCGACCCCTGTCCCGCCGGATCCTGGCCGGCCTTCTCCTGATCCTTCTTCCGTTCGGGGGCCGGCTCGCCGCCGAGCCCACCGAACCCGTCGCGTCCGACCGGATCGCGGCGGTCGCGGTTTGCCAGGTCCTGCAGGAAGGCCACCTCTCCCGCGACGTCGTCGACGACAAGATTTCCCGCCGCTTCTATCGCGGCTTCCTCGATGCGTTCGACCCGATGAAGCTGTACTTCCTCGACGGCGACGTGCGGGATTTTGCGGGCTTCGAGACCCTGCTCGACGACTTGATCCTCGAGGGGGATCTCGACTTCGCCTACCTGGTCTACCGCCGATTCCTGGCGCGGCTGGAGACGCGGATCGCGTGGGCGATGGAGTATGCACGATCCGCCCACGACTGGGCGAAGCAGGACCGCGTGATCACGGACGCGAAGGCCGCGCCGTGGCCGAAGACGGATGAGGAGGCGAAGGAGCGCTGGCGGACGCGCATCAAGTACGAGCTCCTCTCGCTGATCGTGGACGGCAGCTCCGAGGAGGATGCGCGCAAGCGGATCGAGCGTCGCTATCGGACCGTGGCGCGGGAGTGGCACAGGCTGCCGGACGCGGAACTGGTGGAGATGTTCCTGAACGCGCTCACGAGCGGATTCGACCCGCACACGACGTACATGTCCGCCTACGCGCTGCAGGACTTCGAGATCGGCCTCGAGCTCTCCCTGGAGGGGATCGGCGCGGTGCTGACCAGCGAGGACGGGACCTGTGAGATCCGCGAGATCGTCCCCGGCGGCGCGGCCGACCTGGATGGACGGCTCAAGCCGGGGGACCGGATCGTGGCGGTCGGCCAAGGCGAGGCGGGCGAGGTGGTCGACGTCGTGGAGATGCGGCTGCGCGACGTGGTCAAGCTGGTGCGCGGAAAGGCCGGCACGCTCGTGCGCCTGGAAGTGATCCCGGCCCATTCGCAGAAGCGCGAAACGTACGTTCTGGCCCGCCGCAAGATCGAGCTCAAGGATCGCGGCGCGAAGGGGGAAGTCGTCGGCGTCCCCGCGGGGGACCGGCAGGTCCAGGTCGGCGTCATCGACCTGCCCTCGTTCTATGCGGCGGACGCGGATCCCCGTTTCGGGTCCGCCCCGGTCCGCACCGCCACGGAGGATGTGCGGGCGATCCTGCGCGATTTCAAGGCTCGCAACGTGGATGTCGTGGTCCTGGACCTGCGGACCAACGGCGGCGGTCTCCTGAACGAGGCGATCGGGATCGCGGGCCTGTTCATCGACAAGGGCCCGATGGTCCTGGTGAAGGATGCGCGCGGGCGGATCATCCCACACCCGGACGAGGAGCCGGGCGTGGAATGGGGGGGGGCGCTGATGGTGGTGGTCAGCCGCTTCACGGCGAGCGCCTCGGAAATCGTCGCGGGGGCGATCCAGGACTACGGCCGCGGCCTGATCATCGGCGACGCGCAATCGCACGGAAAGGGGACGGTGCAACGGATCCTCCCGCTCGGGGAGTTCCTGCCCTCGGCCGAGGCCGCGGGCGCGATCAAGCTGACGATGCAGAAGTTCTACCGCCCGGGCGGCGCGAGTACGCAGGTGCGGGGCGTGGCCAGCGACATCGTGCTCCCCTCGTGGACCGACCACGACGACTTCAGCGAGTCCTCCCTCAACTACGCCCTGGAATTCGATCAGGTGCCCGCCGGCCGCTTCACTCCCATGAAGACCCTGTCGCCGGAGAACATTCAATCGGTGCGCGCGCAGTCGCTCCTCCGTCAGGAGGAGAAAGAGGAGTTGCGGGAGCAGCGCCGGATCCGCGATGCCGTGTTCGCCCGCCGGGCGCAGAAGGACCTGGTTTTCAATGAGGAGATCCTGCGGGCCATGCGCAAGGAGATCACTTCGGAGGAGGAGGCCCGGGCGGAAAACGGCGGCGCCGCGGAGGAGACCCGCCGGCCGCCGTTCGGCAGCACGGCCTACACGCGCGAAGTGCTGGCGATCGCCGCGGACCTCGTGTCCGCCGGCCGAAAGGGGAAGTAGCCGCCCGGGGGCGCCGGCTGCCGTCCGGCGCCCCGGGACGGATCGCAGCCATGGCCGTATTGCTCGCCTGCCAGGACCTCACCAAGGCCTTCGACCGTCGGCCCCTGTTCGCGGACACCTCCTTCGGGGTCGACGACGGCGATCGGATCGGCCTGATTGGCCCGAATGGAGCGGGCAAATCGACCTTTCTCAAGGTGCTGGCGGGGCTCGAGGCGCCGGACGCCGGGACCGTGGCGCTCCGGCGCGGCGCGCGCGTGGCCTACGTGCCGCAGGAAGACTCCTTCCCGGTCGGGGCGACCGCGCTCGAAGTGGTGGCGGCCGCCGTCGACCGGCGCGTGGAGGCTCACGAGCGCGACACGCGCGCCCACGTTACCTTGGGCAAGGCCGGATTCGAGGACGCGGAGATTCCGGTCGAGCGCCTGTCGGGCGGTTGGCGTCGGAGACTCTCGATCGCCCGCGGCCTGGTCGATGAGCCCGAGCTGCTGCTCCTCGACGAGCCCACGAACCACCTCGATCTGGAGGGAATCCTCTGGCTCGAGGACCTCCTGCGTTCCGCGCGGTTCGCCAGCGTGTGCGTGACCCACGACCGCTACTTCCTGGACGCCGTCTGCACGCGCATCGTGGAACTGTCCCGGGCCTACGCGGGCGGGATCTTCCGGGTGGACGGCGACTACGAGAAGTTCCTCGGCCGACGCGCCGACTTCCTCGATACCCAGGCCCAGGAGGAACGGGCCCTGGCCGGGAAGGTGCGCCGGGACATCCAGTGGCTGAAACGCGGCGCCAAGGCGCAGCGGTGCCAGCCCAAGAGCATTCAGGAGGGCGCCGCCGAGCGCCAGGCCGAGTTGGTCGAACTGCGCGCGCGCAACGCGCCGGTCGGGGGCGCCGGAATCGACTTCGTCGCCACCGGCCGACAGACGGTCAAGCTGGTGGCGGCAAAGGGAATCGGCAAGGCCCTGGGCGGACGGCCGCTCTTCCGCAACCTCGACGTCACGCTCTCCCCCGGCATGCGCCTCGGACTGATCGGGCCGAACGGCAGCGGCAAGACCACGCTCCTGCGCGTCCTCACCGGCGGCCTCGAGCCGGATGCCGGGACCGTGACGCTCGCGGACCGGCTGCAGGTCGTCACCTTCACCCAGCATCGCGCGGACCTGGACCTGGATCTCACCCTGCGCGAGGCGCTTTCGCCCGGGAGCGACGAACTGTTCTGGCAGGGCCGCAAGATCCACGTGACCTCCTGGGCCCGGCGTTTCCTGTTTTCACCCGACCGCCTGATTCAGCGCGTGCGCGAGCTTTCCGGCGGAGAGCAGGCGCGCATTCGGATCTCGCGTCTGATGCAGCAGTCGGCCGACGTGCTCGTCCTCGACGAACCGACCAACGACCTCGACATCGACTCGCTGGAGGTTCTGGAGGAGAGCCTGGAAGGGTTTCCCGGCGCGCTCGTCCTGGTCACCCATGATCGCTTCATGCTCGAGCGATTGGCGACGGGGATCCTGGCGCTCGACGGGTTCGGCGGCGCGCGGCACTTCGCCGACCTGTCCCAGTGGGAGGCGGCCGGTCGTCGGGCGCGGGCGCTCGAGGCCACGGCCCCGCCGCCGCGGCGGACGGGCGGATCGCGGGAGGCCGCGGCGGAGGCGGCGCCCGCGGCGAAACTCACCTACCAGGAAAAACGCGAACTCGAGACGATCGAGGAGACCATCCTGGCAGCGGAAGCGGAAGAACGTCGGCTCGAGGCGGAGGCGGCGGACCCCGGGATCCAGCACGATTATGTCCGCCTGGGGGCCGCGCACAAGGCGTTCGACGCCGCCCGGGAACGCGTGCGCGTGCTCTACCAGCGCTGGGAGGACCTGGAGGCCCGACGCCAGAGCGGGAAGTCCTGAGCGGACTTCGACCGGCCGCCGGGTCCTTCCTGGGTCCAATCGGCGTGGCGGAGGTCGGCGGGGAACTCCCAGCGCCGCGGCTCCGCGGACGCCGCAACCGCGAACGCGAGGAGAAGGAACCCGAGCTCAATCGTCGCGCGCATCATCGGCTCCTCCGCGCGGAAATCGCCCCCTCCAGCTCCCGCAGCCCGTCGCCGTCCACCCCGAAGTACTTCGCGTCCGGGTGCTGGAAGACCAGCGCGCTCACGCTGGCCTCCGGTTCCATCATGAACCCCTCCGTGAGCCGCACGCCGATGTCGGCGGGCTGCAGCAGACGGAACAGCGCCTCCTGGTCCTCCAGGCGCGGGCAGGACGGGTACCCGAACGAAACCCGAAGTCCGCGGTAGTGCGCCTGGAACCGCTGTTGCATGGTCAACTCGGGCGGGTCGGGGAATCCCCACATCGCCCGCAGGCGGGTGTGCAGAAGTTCGGCGAACGCCTCGGCGCTCTCGATGGCGAGGGCCTGCAGCACATGGCACTTCACATACTCGCCGGACGTCTTGAACCGCTCCACGTGCTCGCGCAGGCCGTCGCCGCAGGTGGTGAGGAAGAGGGCCACGTAGTCGGGGCGGGGATCGCCCACGGGCGTGCAGTAGTCGGCGAGGCAGAGTCCGTCGCCGCGCGTTTGCCGGGCGAAGGTGAAGCGGTGGATCTCGTTGCGTCCGTCCGGGGAGTAGAGCACGAGATCGTTGCCGTCCCCGCGCGCGGGGAAAAACCGCCAGACGGCATGCGCCTTCATCCAGCCGTAGGCTTGGCAGGCGTCCTGCACGTACGCGACCGTGTCGCGCAGCCGCAGGGCCTTCTCGTCTTTCGCCTCCACCGCCTGCTGGAAGTTCCCGCGCAGCCCGAGATGCTTGCTGAAAAGCATTTGCGGATTCAGGTAGGGGTGAATCTCATCGAGCCGGAAGTCGCGCAGGACATGCCGCTTGAGGTCCGGCGGGGCGTTGCGCTCGAACGCCTGATTGAGCTTCGCGGGGGCATGGCGGGGCGTGCACGCCGCCGGAGTCGCGTCGGCCCGGGCCGCCGACTGGCCCTGCAGGCGGGAAATCTCCTCGCGCAGGCGCGCCTCGAGTTCGGGCCGCCGGACCGGGTCGGTGAGACGGTTGGCCAGGTCCAGGCCTTCCATCGCGTCCTTGGCGTAGACCGTCAACCCGTCGTACTCCGCCGCGATTTTCGTATAGGTGAACTTCTTGGTCAGCGCGGCGCCGCCGACGAAGAGGGGGACCGAGATCCCCGCATTCCGCAGGTCCCCGGCGGTCGTCACCATCTGCTGCGCCGACTTCACCAGCAGACCGCTCAGCCCGATCGCGTCCACCTTGTGCTGCTTGTACGCCTGGATCAGCGTCTCGCTCAAACACTTGATCCCGAGGTTGATCACCCGGTACCCGTTGTTGGAGAAGATGATTTCCACCAGATTCTTGCCGATGTCGTGGACGTCCCCCTTCACGGTGGCGAGGAGGAACGTCGCCTTCACGGAGGTGTCCGCCTTGTCCATGAAGCGTTCCAGATGGGCGATCGCCGCCTTCATCACCTCGGCGCTCTGCAGGACTTCCGCCACGATCAGTTCGTTGGCCCCGAACAGGCGGCCGACCTCGTCCATCCCGGCCATCAGCGGGCCGTTGATCACCTCCAGGGGTGTGTACTTCTGCAGGGCGAGGTCGAGATTCTCGAGCAGGCCCTCCTTCGTCCCCTCCACGACCCGCCGCGCGATGCGCTCTTCGACCGGGAGGTGCGCGGTGACGTCGATCGGCGCCGCCTTGCGGCGGGCGGCGTCGCGGAACAGGCTCGCGAAGGCGTCGATCGCATCCGCGCGGCGGTCGTAGAGCAGGTCCTCCGCCGCCTCGCGCTCGCGGGGTGGGATCGAGGCATACCGGGCGAGCTTCTCGGAATTCACGATGGCGAAGTCGAGGCCCGCGCGCGTGCAGTGATAGAGGAAGACGCTGTTCAGCACCTCTCGTGAGGCCTCGGGGAGGCCGAACGACACGTTCGAGATCCCCAGGATCGTTCGCACTTCCGGAAGGGCGTCCTTGATCGCCGTGATCCCCTCGATCGTCCGGGCCGCCGACCCGACATAGTTGGCGTCCCCGCTCGCGCACGGGAACACCAACGGGTCGAAAATGATGTCGGTCGCCGCGATGCCGTACTTCCGGGTGAGCAGATCGAACGACCGCCGGGCCACGGCGAGCTTGCGCTCGACGGTGACCGCCATCCCCTGCTCCTTGTCCTCGTCGATGCAGCCCACGACCAGCGCCGCGCCGTAGTCGCGCGCCAGCGGGCAGACCTCGGCGAAACGCTCCTCGCCGTCCTCCAGGTTGATGGAGTTGATGATCGACTTCCCCTGGCAGTGCTTGAGCGCGCGCTCGATCACGCGGGCGTCGGTCGAGTCGATCATGATCGGCGCCTTCACCTTGCGCACGAGCAGCGGCAGGAACGCGTCCATGTCCGCGGCTTCGTCGCGGTCGGGGTTCGCGAGGCATACGTCGACGACCTGCGCGCCGGCCTTCACCTGTTTGCGGCCGATCTCGGCCGCCTCTTCGACCTTCCCCTTGGCGATCAGGTCCTTGAACTTGCGGCTGCCGATCGAGTTGGTCCGCTCGCCGACGATCACCGGGCGGTTGTCCTCTTCCAGCACCAGGAATTCCGTGCCCGACACCATGAGGCGCCGGCCCGAGGGAATCTGCCGGGGCGCCTTGCCCGCCGCCATGTCCGCAATCAACCGGATGTGCTCGGGTGTGGTGCCGCAGCATCCGCCCACGAAGTTCAACCAGCCGTTGACCACGAACCGCTCGAGCTTGGTCGCAATCAACTCCGGGGATTCGTTGAACCGCCCTTCCTCGTCCGGGAGCCCGGCGTTCGGATAACACGAGACGAACGTCCGCGCGAGCTCCGAAAGCGCGCGCACATGGTTGGTCATGAACTCCGGCCCCGTGGAACAGTTCAGCCCGACCGACAGCGGCTCGAAGTGCTCCACCGAGGCGTACAGCGCTTCGACGGGTTGCCCGGCCAACATCGTCCCCATCGGCTCGATCGTGCCGGAGATCAGGATCGGCATCCGGATCCCGCATTCGGCCAGGTAGCGCCGCGCGGCCAGCGCCGCCGCCTTCAGGTTGAGCGTGTCCAGGCAGGTCTCGATCAGCAGCAGGTCGACGCCCCCGTCCACCAGGCCGCGCACCTGTTCCCGGTAGTGGGCCGCCAGGGCGTCGAACGAAATCCCGCCGGTGACGGAGATCGTCTTGGTGGTCGGACCCAGCGAGCCGGCGACGAATCGCGGTCGGGCGGTCGAAGAGTAGCGGGCCGCCGCCTGCCGCGCCACCCGCGCGGCCGCGAGGTTGATGTCGTAGGCCCGGTGCGCCAGACCGAATTCGCCCAGCACGATCGGAGTCCCGCCGAACGTGTTGGTCTCCAGGATGTCCGCCCCGGCCTGAAGGTACCCTTCGTGAATCCCCCGGATCAGGTCCGGACGGGTGAGGCAGAGCGCCTCATTGCAGCCGTGATACGGCTCCCCGCCGAAGTCTTCCGCGGTCGGGTTGAGGGTGTGGATCATCGTCCCCATGGCGCCGTCGAACACCAGGACGCGCTGCGCCAGCAGGTCCCGCAATTCGGCCTCGGAGCGCCGGAAGCGGGACGGATCGGCCACCGGGGCCGGGAGGGGGTCTTGCGTCGAACTCATGCATCACCCAAGGCAGACGAGGCTCGTCAACCAACGTAGCGGAGGATATTACCGCAATTGCAGAGGCTTGCGCAAGAGAGATTTGCGGCGGGGGGTCGGCGCGAGCGGGAGGGGGAAGTTACCCATCGCCCGGAGGTTTTGCCTGGGCCTCAGGTTGCGACGTGGCGGCCGGCAGTTCCGCGAGCGCGGAGCGCAACTGAGAGAGCTGGTCGGTGTAGTCGGGGGGCGGTTTGGGCAGGAAGACGCCGACGGTGTTCAGACCCGAGGCGCTGTCCGGGCTCACCCACTTGACGACCCCCGAAACGCGGATCGCCTTGTTGATGGGCGGGACGACCAGGACGATGTCGAGCTCCTCGTCCATCTGCGGAGGGATCGCGGTGTCGAACCCCAGCCCGGCCCGGCTCAGATTGTGCAGGAACCCGTCCAGCCCCTCCTTGACCCCGGAGAGCCGCGATTCCCGGACCCGGATGAAGGTGAGTCGCGCGTCCTTGACGGTGAGCCGGACTTCCCGTACCGGCGCGCCCGGTTCCGTGCCGGGAGCCGGCGCGGGCGTCACGTTGGGGCTGCCGGGAACCCCGGTCGCCCGAGGGCCCGGCCGCAGGCGGGCCTGGGCCGTCTTCACCTCCGCGATCCGGCGCAGGACGATGTTCATGTCCGGCCGCCGCATCGGGTCCTTGTCCAGCATCGTCACGATCAGGCGGTGGATCTCCTCCGGGACCGCCATCCCCGGCGTCCGCGGCCATCGGAAGGGCTCCTTGAGGTGCTTTTGGAGAATCTCCTCCTGGGATCGTCCCGAGAACGGCGGGCTGCCGGTATACACCTCATTCATGGTCGCCCCGAGCGAATAGACGTCCGTCCGGTGGTCCAGGGGCTTGCCTTGGATCTGTTCGGGTGACATGTACGACGGGGTACCCTGGACGGTGGTTTTCCGGAAGAGGTTGAAGGAGGTCGTGAGCCGGTTCGGCTTTTCGGCGATGGAGAGATCGATCAGCTTCACCCGTCCGGTCGACGGGTCCACCAGCAGATTCTCCGGCTTCACGTCCTTGTGGATGATCCCGTTCAGGTGCAGGTAGCAGAGGGCGTCGGCCGCCCCCTGGAAGAGGTCCAGCGCCAGGCGGGGGAGATCCGGGCTCTTTTGCTGGAGGAGGCGCTTGACGTTGCTGCCGGTGAAGAGTTCCAGAACCATGTACTCGTCCGGACCCACCGCGCCGGCGGAGTAGAGCTTGATCAGGTTTTCGTGATCCAGGGTCTGGAGCAGCAAGGCTTCCGAACGGAAGGCCTTCTGGAGTTTCCCATCCGCCCGGGCCTCCGGCTTGAGCACCTTGACCGCGCGCGGCTCCTTGGTCAGCAGGTCCTGCGCGGTGTAAATGAAAGCAGACCCGCCCTCGGCGAGTTTCTCGAGAATCTGGATCCCCGGGATGTTCGGTCCCATGCTGGACTCCACTTTGCCGGACAGGGTAGCAACGTCCGGGGGAGGGGTCAAGCCGCTCCTTGGAACATTGTGGAAAAGCTGTGGATAGACCCTCGGGGCCTGTGGACGGGGCGCCCGGCACTCCTCCGGGATGTGGAGAACCGCCGCGATGCGTGGCCTAACTCGCTTCTTGTCATGCGGTTGTGGGCGGACCGGAGAGCCCCTCGAACGTGGAATCCGCGGGGAATCAGGGTGTGGGTAGGGGTGGGCTTGTGGATAACCGCGAGCCCTGGGCGCTCCGCCTCGACCGATTCTCCATTTTTCCGGCGCCCGAAACGTGGTGGAAGACCCGCGGGCTCCTTGACCGCCCGGCGAGATGGTTGGGGCGGGGGGCGCGGAGTCGCGGTGCGGAAGGGCGCGCCGAACTCGACGATTCTCGTCAACGATGCCGATCCGCCGGGGTTCCCGCCGGGGACAGGGGCTCTCCCGTCACGGCGTCGATGTAGATGTACTCGAGGTGATGGGTGGAGGTGTCCGCCTTTCCTCCTCGAAGGTGACCGACCCGGCACGCGAGCATGCGCCAGACCCAGCGATTCGGGGGGGTCTTCTGGCCGCCGTCGGCGAGGGCGATGTCCATGCTGCCGAATCCCGAAACCGTCGTCCTCGCGTCGAGGTCCCCGGCCGGTCCCGATTCGGAGTGATTGTACGATCCCGGGTACTGGGCGCCCGTGTACGCGAGCTGGAGCCAGATCTCGTGCGTCGGCACGAACGGATTCAATTTCCACAATCGCTCGAGCGCCTCGTCGGGATGGAGGAAGGTTCCCGGGACGGGGCGTAGCTGGACCGTCCTCGCGCCATACCGACTCCCCGTGGCGGTGAGCCGGGCGGCGTTCACGCCCACGGAGAACGAGTCTTCCGGGTCTCCCGCATGGAAGTAGTTCAAATGTCCCCACTCGATCCGAAATCGTCCGCCGGAATACGATCCCTTGAATTCGGCCCGATACAGCATGGCGCCCGGATTCCAGCGCGCCGCCCAGGCGTTCGCCTCGCCACGATAGAATTCGAACGTCTTCGGCGCCTCCGCGGGGAACTCCTTGCCCTTTTTCAGTTCCGCATCGGCCGCCGCTGCCGCCGGCAGCCCGAGCGTGATCGGATGGGGGGTCCGCTCTCCGGTGTGGGCGTCGAGGACGACCAGCCGGTGGATGTCGGGGTCCTTGCCGAACGTCCAGGTGCACCAAACCGGCCGTCCGGAGTTCCCGGGCCAACTTTGCAGAACCGCGTTCACGACCGGGTCGGCGTATCCGTGTTTGCGCGCCGCGACCACGGCTTCCGGGAGGTCCAGCACGTCGTCCGGAATCGGGAAGACCGCCTGTACGAACGGTCCGGTCGGATTCACTGCCATGCCGCCGCTCTTGTTCGGTGACACGAGCGCGGACTGCATTCCTTCAGGGGATGCGAAGACGAACGAGATTCCCGCAAGCCCGAACGGGTGGATCCAGCCGTCCGCCTGCGCGCCGCCGACGTGGATCGCCACCAGCGCGGCATCCTTCTGCGCAGCGAAGCCAGTGCAGCGCAGGCTGGGGTTCGAGCCAAGCGGGACTTTTCTCTCGCTCGGGGCGGCACGGGCGCGGGGTATCGCGCGCGTCATCCGAAACGCAACGCGACGTTCACCCTCGAGGTCCGGCACGGCGGCCCGGATGCCGGAGCGGACCTGGTGAGGGGATGCGAGCGCGCGGCATGTGCCGCCGCCCGGCACGCGGAGGGCGCGCCCCGCGCCGCGCCGGGCGGATTCTGCCGGCGGCGTCCGATCTCCGGCACGGTGGGTTCTTCGCGTGCGAGGGAGCGCGGGTCAGCTTACCTTCGAACCCGGGGGGACGTCGCCCTCCGGCTTGAGCAGCACGGCCGCTCCATCCGCCCCGTGGGCGGCCAGGATCATGCCGTGGGACATGACCCCGCGGATCTTCTTGGGGGCCAGGTTCGCGAAGTAGACCACGGATCGCCCGACCAACTGCTCGATGGTGTACCAGGGGCGGATGCCGGAAAGGACGGTCCGACGGGCGCCCCCGTCGACTTCGAGCTCGAGCTGGTAGAGGCGATCGGCGCCTTTCACCACCGATGCCGAGATGACCCTGGCGGCGACCAATTCGAGTTTGGCGAACTCGTCGTAGGAGACCTCGGGCTTGGGTCCCGTCGCGGCGGCGTGGGCGGGCGCGGGGGCGGTCGCCGGAGCGGCGGGTGCGCTGGACGCAGGGATCGCGGGCGCGGCGGGACCGGGGGACGCCGGAACGGCGGCGGCCGGGGATCCGGGCGGATGGGTGGGCGCCGCGGTCGCGGCGGGGACCGACGGGGGGGTGCCCGGCGCCGGAGCTCCGCCGGCCTTCCCGGCCTTCTCTTCGGAGATGGAGGCGGCGCGCGATTCGAGCGCGCCCACGCCTTTTTTGACTTCCGAGTCGTCGATGCGCTTCATGAGGTGCTCCAGTGCGCCGATGGGGCGCTGTCCGGGGTCCGGGAGGGCCGGCGCCGCTTGCCAGCCGCGATCGTGCGGCGAGCCGGCGAGGCCGAGTTGGGTCCACAGGCGACCGGCGAGGTTTGGACAATAGGGCGTCAGGCCGACGGCGAGGAGTTCGAGGATCCGCGCCGTCGTATTCAGGGCGGTGGCGCAAAGGTCGGGGGCGCTTTTGGCGGTCTTCCATGGTTCGCGCTGTTCGATCAACTTGTTCCCGGCGTCGCCGATCTCGAGCAGGCGTTCCGCGCCGGCGCGTACGCCGTAGCGCTCCAGGTCCTGGCCGAGCGCGGCGAACGCCTGCAGGGCCTTGGCGACCGCCTCCTGCTCCGGCGCTCCCTGCGCCGCCTGCGCGGCCGGGATCCGGCCGTCGAACCGCTCCTGGACGAACTTCAGCAGCCGGGAGGCCAGGTTGCCGAAATTGCCCAGCAGTTCGGCGTTCACCTTGGCCTGGAAATCCTTCCAGGTGAATTCGCTGTCCCGCGTCTCCGGCGCGCCGCGGGCGATCGTCCAGCGCAGGGTGTCGGCCGGGTAGCGGCCGAGGAACTCCTCGATGTCGATGAACCAGCCGTCCGAGGTCGAGAATTTACGGCCCTCGAGGTTGTAGAACTCGTTGGCGGGCACGTCGTGCGGCAGGACGTAGGGTTCCGGCTGGCCGAGCAGCATGCCGGGCCAGATCACGGTGTGGAAGCTGATGTTGTCCTTGCCGATGAAGTGGACGAGGCGGACGCGATCGCGGTCGAGCCACCATTCCTTCCAGGCATCCGGCTTGCCCTGCCGGCCCGCCCATTCGATGGTCGACGAGATGTAGCCGATGGGGGCGTCGAACCACACGTAAAGGACCTTCCCCTTGCCCTCGGGCAGCGGCACGGGGACGCCCCAATCGAGGTCCCGGGTGATGGCTCGGGCCTCGAGGCCGTCGAGGAACTTCTTCACCTCGCCCAGCACGTTCGGCTTCCAGCGGCCCTGCTTCTCCGCGAGCCACGGCTCCAGCCGCTCGCGCAGCTTCGGCAGGTCGAGGTACCAGTGCAGCGAGTCGCGCACTTCCGCGGGCGCGCCGCAGGTCCGGCAGCGGGGATCGATGAGCTTGGTGGCGTCGAGATTGAAGCCGCACTTGGGGCATTCGTCCCCGCGCGCCTCGGTGTACCCGCACTCGGGCCGGTAGCAGGTGCCGGTGACGAACCGGTCGGGAAGGCCGCGCTGGCAGCGGGGGCAGTGCTGCTGCGCCCGTGTGTCGGAGAAGATGAAATTCCGCGCGAGCAGGTTGCGGAAGAACTGCGTGGAGAGCGCGTAGTGCTCCGGCAGCGAGGTCTGCGAAAAGTTGTCGAAGCGAATGTCCAATTTCTCGAACGTGCGACCGATGACCTCGTGCCACTGGTCGACGAACTGCTTCGGCGGCACGCCCTGCTTCTCCGCGTTCACCGTGATGGGGGTGCCGTGCTCGTCGGTACCGCAGATGAACAGCGTTTCCTCGCGGCGCAGGCGGAGGAAGCGCACGTAGATGTCGGCCGGCAAGTAGGCCCCGGCCACGTGGCCGAAGTGGATCGGCCCGTTGGCGTACGGCAGGGCGCTGGTGACGAGGGTGCGCGTCGGCATGAATGAACCCCGATGAAAGACCGCGGGTCGCGGGTGGACGGGACAGACTAGCAGCGGCGCCGGGGCGTGTCAATCTGTGGAGCGGCGAGTCGCGGGCCCGCGGCTTCAATACCGGTCTGCGTTCTCCTTCCACCAGGCGCGCCACCGGGCGACCGTGTCGCCGAAGTCCTTCCAGGTGGTCCAGTCGGTGCCGAAATTCACTTCCGTGCGGCGCGTCAGTTCCTGCACGACCAGGGCCTTCAGGTGGTCGGGTTCCTCGTCGAGGCAGGCGACCAGTTCGCCGATCGGGATGGCGATGCCGAGTTGCGAGGCGGCAACCCGGGCATAGCCGCGGACGTGCGGGAACTTGTGTTCCATGAAGAAGCGGATCGCCTCTTCCGCCCGTCGGTCCCCGATCTGCCCCAGCGACTCGAGCAGGTCGCAGCAGAGGTCGGACGGCGGGATCGAGCGGAGTTTCTTGACGAGCCGGTCGACCGAGGCCCGGCTGCCGATGTTCCCCAGGGCGCGCGCGGCCGCGCGCTGGATGTCGAGCGACTCGTGATCGAGGAAGCGTTCGATCGCCGTGGCCGGGGCGCGCGCGCCGGCCCCGCCGAGGCGCTCGATCGCGCGCAGGAGGATGGCGCGGTTCGGCGTGTCGAGTTTCGCCACTTCCTGCTCCACCGCGTAGAAGGATTTCTGCCGGGGATCCCAGCGGAAGCTCTCCTTCGAGCGATCCTCGTACCGAATCGCGCCCGGTTTGCCGCCTTCCAGGGCGCGCACGCGGAACGAGACCACGCGTTCGATCTCCGTGGCCCCGTCGCCGTCCCGGTCGGCCATGGCGAACTCCGACTCCAGGCGCCGGGCCTCGTCGGTGCCCCAGCCTTCGAACGATTGATACTCCAGTTCGCGGAACAATTCGATCCCCTCGGTGCCGTCCCAGGCGATGATGATCGTGTAGAGCTCCTTGGCGCCCTGTTCGATCGTGCCCTCGCGCCCGGAGACGACCACCTGCGGTCGGCCCGCAATCAGCCGTGAGAGGGTCATCCGGCAGGGCTCTTCCTTCTGACGCACCTGGTAGACCACCGCGGCCTTCCAGCGCTGCTGGCGGCGCTCCACGAAAATCAACTGCTGATGGTGGTCGCGTTCCCAGGAGGAACCGAGGATGGCGATTTCCGGCTCCGGATCCCCGTCCAGGTCGTCCTCGACGGCGTCCTCGATGAGCGCCGGCGGCACGAACTCTTCGCCGAGCGGCGAGAAGTCGATCGCCTCGCGCAGCAGCAGGAGTTTTTGGCCCGGCACGAGCGTGGCGCCGGGCTTGAGGAAACTGTTGCTTGCCAGTGTTTCCGCGGGGATGCTATGATCCCGCGCGATGCGATCGACGGTGTCCCCCGGCGCGACCGTGTAGAGCAGCGGGCCGCCCGGCGCGGGTTCCTGCGTCGCGGCCGGCGCTGCGCCGAGCGCAAGTCCGAGCAGGGCCAGAAACAACGAATTCCTGCCGATCATCCTTCCGCTCCGGGATGGGGGTGGTTCGGGGCGGCGCTGCCGAGCGTTCGGCCCCGACGAAAAAGCCAGGATACTGCCGCGCGGGCGGCATTTCCACCGTTACGTGCTTGGAGAGGGTCCCGGCCATGGCAGGAAGCGCGGGGGAAACGCTGCGGGACGAACAGGATGCGGCGCGGTCGACGGAAGCGGAATTCGCCCCGCTGCCGACGCCGGAGACCCCGGCCGAGGCCCCGCCCGGCGACCACACGAGCGTGCTCGATTCGCTGCGCGAACTCGAGCAGATGCATGCGCAGTTGCTCACCGTCACGGTCGATTACCGGCTCACGCTGGAAAGCGTGTTGCGGGCGGCCTCGCACCTCGCCGGGACCGGTCACGGGCTTCTCTTCGCCCCGGAGGAAGGCGATCTGGAGGTCGTGCATTCGATCGGCTTTCCGGAAGGCGCGGAGCCGCCGGACGGCCTGCGCGCCCAGGTCGCCGAGGCCTGGCGCACGCGGCGGCCTGCCTGGCGAGCCCTCGACGCGGAGTCGCGGTCGTGGGGGATTGCCGTTCCGGTGGCCTTTCCGCCCCGCGCGCAGGCGCCGTACATCCCCGAGCGCCGGCGCATCTCGATCGCCCGCATCCCGCATGGGGAGCCCATGGCGCTCCTCTACCTCGATCGAGTGCCCGCCGCCTCCGAGGAGATCGCGGATCGGGTCGCGCGCCTGGGCCATTTCGCGGCGGGCTGCCTCTCCACGGTGCTGCTCAATGCCCGCTGGCTCAATCAAGCGACCACCGACCGCCTCTCCGGACTGCTGACGCGCGACCGTTTTTCGCTCGCGCTGGAGGACCTGTTCGAACAGGCACAGTCCGATCGCCTTCCGGTGACGGTGCTGCTCGTGGACATCACCGGATTGCGCGAGATCAACGCGGCCTTCGGGCGGGCGCGCGGCGACGAGTTGATTGCGCGCGTGGCCCGCGCCCTGCGCCGGCTCAGCCGCCGATCCGACGTGCTCGCGCGCTATGGCGGCGATGATTTCGCGATCGCGCTTCCCAACACGGACACCGCGGAAGCCCTGCAGGTGGCCGATCGCATTCGCCGCACCGCGCCCTCGATCCCGACCTCGCGGCAGACGGACGAGGCGCGTTCGCGCGACCACCGGGAGCGGTGCCTGCTGACGCGCCTGGCGATCGGGATCGCCTCGTATCCCGCGCACGGACGCTCGGCCTGGGAGGTCCTGCTGCACGCGGACCAGGCGCTGCACTCGGCGGCCCGCCGCGGGAATTCCTGCGTGGAGATCTGGACCCCGGGTGAAAGCGGCGGGAATCCCCGCGCCGATCGGCTCGCCGGGGTCATGACCGGGCATTTCGCCGACGACGCCACCAACGTGCGCAGCCTGCTCGAACTGATGCACGGGTTGCTGACGGAAGCGACGCCGCAGGACGTCTGGCAGCGCTTCACCGACGGCGTGACCGAGGCGGCCGACGCCGTGCGCGGGGTGCTGTTCCGCGCCGACGCGGCGGGAACGGTGGTCGAAGAGGCCTGGGCGAGTCCGGAAGGGTGCGGCTCGGGCGCTCCTCCGCTCATGGAAGATCGCGACCTCGAGGCGGCGCGCACGCTGTCCGCCCTCGCTCTGCGCAGCGGTCGGCCCGAGCGCGCCAACGAGAGCGTGGCGCCGTGCGCGGGTCCCGGCGCCGCCACCGCGGGGCGCTGCCGGATCGCGTTCCCCGTCCCCCTCCAGGGGGCGGTGCGCACCGTCCTCCACCTGGAGGCGCCCGGCGCCACCCGCTTCGCGACCGAAGCCGGAGTCGAACAGATCGCCGCGTTCATCGGCTGGATCCGTCCCGCGCTCGAGCGGGTGGTGGGCTCGACGCCCTAGGAAGAGAGGTCTCGCGATGATGTTCCGTTCCGCCCGGACGGTCGGCGCGCTGATCCTGGGCCTCCTGTGCGCCGGAGTGGGCGTCCCGCGTGTCTCCGCGCAGGACGATTCCATCCCCGACATCGTCCGCCGCGTCGTGGAAAAGTATTATCACCCGGCCGCCGCCGGCCTGCGCGATCTCCAGGTCGAGGTGCGGAGCGCCCGTCTGGCCGCCTCGCTGCAGGGGACGCGGATCCTCCTCTACTGGAAAACCCCCGACCGCGCAGCCGCGCGACTCGTGGATCCGCCCGCGGCCCTCGCGCCCCGCGCCGCGGCGATCGAGGGTCAGCTCGCCGACCTGGTGCACGACCTCGTCCCGCGCGGCCTCATCGAGCAGGTGAAGGAAAGCGAGATCCGCGTCGAGGAAGACGGCGCCCTGACCCACCTCGTCCTCGCCCCCCGTCGCGGATCCCCCGACGCCGGGATGATCATGCACTACTGGTTTGATGCCGATCTCCGGCTCGTCCGGCGCATCACCGAATCGGTCGTGGCCGGAAAGTCCCACCGCACCGAACTGACCTCGATCACCGTCGACGAGACCGACGGGCATTTCTTCGTGAAAGAGATGAAGGGCGCCACCCCCAACGGCCCGATCCGTATCCGCTGGGAGTACGCCAAGGTCGGCTCCTATTGGCTGCCCAAGCGCGTCGTTCGCGCGATCGGAGACGAGCCCGAGGAAGCCACCGAATACGTCGACGCAAGAGTCGACTCGGGCCTGAGCGACGACCTCTTCCCGCGCGAATAGCCGACGGCAGGAAAGCGACCCCCGGGGCGGCGAAAAAGGCGGGACAGTCGGTCCGCGATCCGCCCCACGCGCCCTGTGCCGGTCTCGCGGCGGCGGCTCGCGCGGGGGGAGCGATGCCCGAAGTGCGCTACGCGCCGGGCGTCCGTCGGTCCCGCAGCCGCCGGGGCGTCCTAACGGAATTCCGCCTCTTCCGGCCGCAGGATGTTCCGACCCGACCGGTCCCCGTCCTGAACGCAGTTCGCCCGCGAGGGGCGCAGCCCGCAGTCGGGACCGGCGAGCACGCCTCCCTTGAGGTCCGCCAGCAATTGCTGCACGCGCCGGCGCGCCTCCACGTCGTCCACGGCGTCGAAGTCGAAGACGAGCTTCACCCGGTAGGTCTTCATCCGCCCTAGTCCACCAGTTCGGTGTTCCAGTACTTCTCGCTCAGGAAGCGCTCCCAGCTGGCTCGCAGCGTGCCCAGACGGACGCTGACCAGCGGAGTCCACGGCGGGCGGATCGGCGGCTTGAGCAGGTGCATCCCGGCCTCGATGGGAGTCCGGTTCGCCTTGCGCTTGTTGCACTCCACGCACGCCAGGACGCAATTCGTCCACGTGGAGCGACCCCCCTGGGCGCGCGGCAGGACATGGTCGATGGAGAGTTCCTCGCTGCCGGGGCGGGCC
Source organism: uncultured Planctomycetia bacterium (assembly GCA_964632945.1). Taxonomy (GTDB): domain Bacteria; phylum Planctomycetota; class MHYJ01; order WSZJ01; family CAZWCX01; genus CAZWCX01. The sequence continues at coordinate 63,739 of CAZWCX010000019.1, forward strand.
CCGCAATACTGGCAGGTGTACCGGTCGCGCTTGTAGATGTTGCGGCGCGAGAACACCACCTCCTTGCGCGGGACGTCATTGTACATCTGAAGCAGGATGACCTCGGGGACCCGGATCTTGAGATTGATCGTGCGGATCGTCGGTTGATCGCGCACGATGGAGAGGTCGGCCCAGGCCTGGAAGTCGTGGGCCTCGTACGTCTCCGGATTGACCGCCCGCGCGATCCCGCGATAGATCCACACGATGGCCCGGCGGACGGTCGTGGTGTCGATGGCCACCCAGGAGCGGTTCAGCACCAGGGCACGTTGATCGAGGAACGTCTCCATGTCTCCTTCCCGTGTGTCCGGTCATCCCCCCTGCAGACTCGTCCGCGGGGGCCTCCCCGCGGTTCGCGTCATTTCGGTTCCCGGAAGCCGGTGAAGCGAACGGCCGAGAACCCGGCGATCCGACCGTCGTTGACGACGACCCCTTCGGCGGCCAGTCGGCGGACTTTCAACCCCGGCTCGAGGGCGAATCCACCGAGGCCTCCTCCGGAGGCCACCACCCGGTGTCACGGCACCCGCGCGCAGTCGCGGTTGCGATTCATCGCGTTCCCCACGGCACGGGCGGCCCCCGGCTTCCCCGCGGCCCGGGCAACGTCCCCGTAGGTGGATACCCGACCCCTCGGGATCTGGGCCACGAGCCGGTAGACGGTTCGGAAAAACTCCGGCGCGCTCGCATTGGCGGCGCCGATTTCCGCGGCGAGCCCCGCGGTCGAACCCGGCGAAGTCAACCCATCCTCCGGCACAACAAGGGGATGCTGCATTATACGGCGCCACGTGAGCGGAATCAATCCGATTCGCCGAAAAAGGTTGCCCCTCAAGGGGGGGCCGCTAGAATCCGGGCGCGCCCTCCGGCCGGGGCGCGCCTTTCCCCCCTCCCGCCTCCGGAGGCCCCATGCTCGAAGCCGTCCTGGTCATCGAACTCCTCCTCATCGCCTCCGTCGTCGCCATCGCGACCAAGTACATCCACCTGCCGTATACCGTCGCCCTCGTCCTCGTCGGCCTCGGCATCGGCATCAGCCACATCTTTCACGAGGTCCACCTGAGCAAGGACCTGATCATCATGATCTTCCTGCCCCCGTTGTTGTTCGAGGGGGCGCTCAACATGGACCTCGAGATGATGAAGGAGCACTGGCTCATCATCGCCCTCATGGCGGTGCTCGGTACGCTCGTGACCATGTTCGCGATCGGCTTCGGTGTGAGCGGGCTCTTCGGCGTGCCCATCTGGACCGCCCTCCTCCTCGGCGCCATGCTGGGCGCAACCGATCCGGTCAGCGTCCTGGCGATCTTCAAGGAACTCGGCGTGAACCGCCGGCTGTCGCTGATTGTCGAAGGCGAGTCGGTCTTCAACGACGGCGTGGCGGTCGTGCTTTTCATGGTGATTCTGGAGATCGCCCAGAAGGCCGTGCCCGGAGTCGAGACCGCGTTCGACCTCAAGCAGAGCCTGCTCCACTTCGGCTATGTCGCTGCGGGCGGCCTCGGCATCGGGCTCCTGTGCGGGTATGCCGCCTACCGGCTGCACCAGCGGCTCGACGACCACCTGCTCGAGGTCACGTTGTCGCTGGTCCTCGCCTACGGCTCCTTCCAGCTGGCGGAGCGCTTCCACATGTCGGGCGTCCTGGCGACCGCCGCCGCCGGGCTGATCATCGGCAACTACGGGCGGCTGTTCGCCATGTCTCCGACCACGCGTGTGAGCCTGCACTCGTTCTGGGAAGTCGCGGCCTTCATCGTCAACTCGCTGGTGTTCCTCCTGGTGGGGATCCAGCTCGTCGTCGAGGACATCTTCGTCAACAAGTGGATCATCCTGACGACGATCCTGCTGATGATCGTCTCCCGGGCGCTGTGCGTGTACGGCTTCGGGGCCGGGCTCAAGGCGCTGGGGCTGGGGTACGACCGCCGCTGGCTGCACACGATGAACCTGTGCGGCATTCGCGGCAGCGTGCCGATGGCGCTGGCGCTCGGCCTGGCGCCCGACTTCGCCGGCCGCAGCCTGCTGCTCTCGGTCGTGTACGGGGTCGTGCTCTACTCGCTGGTCCTGCAGGGGTTCCTGGCCGCGCGGCTGATCAAGGGCTTCGGGTTGAGCGAGTCCTCCGCGGAAGAGAAGGAATTCGAGGAAGGGCTGGGCCGCGCCACCTCGCTCAAGGCCGCGATTCGCTCCCTCGAGGATATGGGGCATGAGGGCCAATATGCCCGCTCGGTGCTCGACCGGGTGACCGAGCGCGTCCGCAGCGAGAAGCAGCGGGTGCTGGCGGAGGTCAGCCGGATGATCGAGGCGCACGGCCGGCTGCAGCAGGCTCAGGAGTTGCGGGTGCAGCGGCGGGTCGTCCTGGCGCAGAAGGCGGCGCTCGCGGAAGCCGTCCGGCGCGGGACGATTTCCGAAGGGACGCACCATCACCTGGTGGCGGAGCTCAATGGCGCGCTCGACCAACTGGAGCATCCGCACGGAGAGGCTGCGCCGGGCGGCGGCCCCGGTTCCGGTGGCGGGACGGCCGACGGCACGCACGGCGGCCATGCCCCGGACGCGGCGGCCGCCGCGGGGGCGGGGTCCGGCGTCGGCGAACGCGGGGATTCCGCGAGTGGCGGACCCGGCGTGGCGCCGCCTCCGTCCGGCCCGGGGGCGCACGCGTCGACGTCGGACGGCGGAACCCCCGCGTCGACCGACTAGCACGGAAAATTCACGCACCGCTTCGCCGTTCGCGCACCCGCCGGCTCCGTCCGGTCTGACGGTCCGCCCTCCCTCCCTGCTCCCCCGTCCCTCGCATCCGTGGTAAGAACCCGCCCTCATTCGGGTCCCACATCCAGGTGACGGGATCTTCCCGTCGGCCATGCGCCTGATGAGTTCAGGCGTCCGTCGCCGATTCGACAGGAGCGTTCGCCATGAGAGTCCTCCCCCGCTGGCTTGCCTGCCTTGCCGCCCTCCTCGTTGCGTGGCCGGCGTTCGCGCAGTCCCAGAGCCGTTCCTACTTCGATTTCAACGACGGTCTGCAAGGCTGGATCGCGGGAGCGCCGGCGGGCTCGGGCGTCGGCTGGGCCGCCGACGGAACCCCCGCGGGCTTCGGTTCCGGGGCCTTCAGTCCGCCGGCGTCCCTCAACTTCAACAACGGAAACTCGTACGATTCGGGAGGCACGAGCCGCGGCTCGGTCACGTCCCCCGTGATTTCCCTGGTCGGATGGGCCGATCCGGTCCTGCGCTTCCATTGCAACTATCAGACCGAGACCACGGGGACGTCGTACGACAAGCGCTGGGTGCGGTTTCACTATGACGAACGAGCCTCCGATCCGCAATCCGCTCCGAATGCCAGCGTCCAACTGCGCGGCAGCCTCGGCGGGACCGGTGGACCCTGCGCGGCCATGGGGACCTGGCATTTCCATCAGATCCAGATTCCTGCGAGCGTGACGGCCGTGCGCATCACGCTGGAATTCGATTCGGTCGACAACCTCTACAACGGTTACTCTGGGTGGTTCGTGGACGACCTCGGGGTCCTCCCCAAACCCGGAATGGGCGAGACGGTCGACGGGCCCTACTTCAATGGGTTCAATCGGCCTACCCCTTCGGGCTCGATCTACGACTACTCGAACAGCGACGTGAGCAACTGGAAGGGCTTCGGTCCAAGCGGAACCATTTCGGGGTATCCGCGGTGGGCGATCGACGGGGACTGGACCCAGGTCAGCGCCCCCGCCACGCTCAACTTCAACCGCGTGGGACCGATCGACTACGATAGCGGCGGTCGAAGTTGGATGCAGATCGAATCCCCGAAGATCCACGTGGGAGGGATGCGCGAGCCGGTCCTGCGCTTCTGGTGCCTGTACGAGACCGAGTCATTTGCGGAGTTCCGCGACCGGCGCATCGTCCGGGTGTGGGGCGCCGATTCGGGCGTGCTGAAAAAACACCTCGAGCGGCACCTGTGGGGGACGCTCCAGTGCGGACCGACCATGAAGACCTGGCACACCCATGAAATCCCGTTGGACCCGCAGTGGGGGAGGATCTCGATCGAGTTCTCCTTCGACAGCGTGGACGGCCAGGCGAACCAGTTCCTCGGCTGGTTCATCGACGATCTCAGCGTGGCGCCGCGGATCTCGGCGCCGGGAGTCTTCCTCGACGTCAGTCCACCCGACACTTGGTTGCTTTCGGGTCCGCCCGCCACGACGAGCTCCCGGACGGCGACGATGTCGTTCGGGGCCAGCGAGCCCGGTGCCCGGTTCGTCCGCATCTTCGACGGCGCGTGGTCCGAGATCGGCCCGGGCGAGACCCTGAGCAACCTCACGCTGGGCGCGCACCGGTATGCGGTCCACGCCGTGGACGCGGTCGGCAACATCGACCCGACGCCGGTGGTCGTGGAGTGGACGGTCGTGGCCGACACGACCCCTCCCGAAACGTCGATCACGGCCGGACCGGCCGATCCCACGGCGGCCGAGTCCGTCCTCTTCTCTCTCGCCTCCAGCAAGCCCGGGTCATCCTTCTACTTCCGCGTCGATGACGGCCCTTGGGACTACAACACCTCCGGTTCGGTGACGGTGTGGGCTGCGGAGGGGACGCACGTCTTCGTCGCGTATGCCGTCGACGCCGCCGGGCTGGCGGATCCGACCGTCGCGCAGTGGACCTGGACGGTCGACACCACCGGCCCCAGCACGATCTTCCTCGAGACACCGTCCGCAATCACGACGGAGACGACCGCGACGTTCCGGTTCGAAGCCGGCGAGTCCGGGTGCACTTTCCAGGTCATGCTGGACGGCGGTCCCTGGACACCGGCGGTCTCCCCGATCACTCTGACGGACCTCTCCCTCGGCGGGCATGTCCTGCAGGTGCGCGCGACGGATGCGCTCGGGAACCTCGAACTCCCCGGCGTCACGATGTACTGGTCGGTCGTGTCGCCTCCCGACGACGTCGGGGCGGAGCCCACGCCGCCGCCGGTGGAGGACCCTGCGCCGGTCCCGACCGATCCGCCCCCCGCCGGGGACGAAAGCGGAGGGGGAACCGTACCGGACCCCGGCGTTCCCCCCGGCGGCGAACCGCCCGCAGGCGAGCCCGGACCCGCTCCGGGAGTGGAGATCGTAGCCACCCATCCGGACCAGCCGTTCGCGTGGAACAATCCGTACACCGACCTCTACTCGCAGCTGTCGGGCGCGCCGACGCTGAATCTGGCGCTCGAGGCCGGGAAGACCTATCTCGTGGAGACGCTCGATCCGGTCCCCGATCCGTCCCGGCCGGCGGACCAGGGATCCGTGGATCCGGTCCTCCACCTGCGCCGGGCAACATACCTGTACCCGTACTTCGTCGCCCAGGATGACGATGGGGCAGGGGACGGCCGCAGCCGACTCGTCTACACGCCCGAGGCGACCGACACGTACGTGCTGCACCTGTGCGCAAAGCGTCCCGGCACCTACGGTCGCTGCACCCTGCGCGTCTCGGTCCATGCGACGGAGACTCCGCCGTTCCAATGGACACGCCAGCCCTTCTTCTGGAAGCCGGGGGAGGCTCCGCCCGACGGCAGCGACACGCTGCAGATGCGAAACGCCGTTCGCCTGATCGCCGGCAAATCGTACGTGATCGAGACGATCAACGCGAAGGCCGAAGGAAGCGGCTACCAGCTTCCGACCGTGCCGTACCTGGGCGGCGGGTTCCCCTCGACGCCGACCGACGACACGCGCGTGTGGCTGGTGGACGAAACCGGCCAGGCGGTGGCGGAGAACGACGACCGTGCGCCCGGAGTGCGGACCAGCCGGATCGAGTTCACGCCGTCCGCGGACGGCCTCTATCGGATCCTGCTGCGGGCGGCGGAGTCGGGAAAGATCGGTCGCTGCGACGTCCTCTTCCACGAGGCCGGCGCGCCGTATCGCTCGACTTGGGCAACCGATCCGCTGCCGGTCGGGACCGTGATCCGCGAGTTCGCCTCCCCCGGCAACGGCAACTGGGTCCCGTTTGCCTGGAACCCGGCGTACGCCACGCCGTGGGAGGGCGGCACACCGTACGCCATCGACCTCGTCGCGGGCGTGGTCACGGTGATCGAGACCGGGACCTTCATGGGCGGGCCGTCCACCGACACGATCGTCTACGTGCGCGATCCCGCAGGGGAGTTCGTCGCTTCGGACGACGACGGCACGCAGAGCGCATCCTACCCGTACGCCAGCCGGGTTGCCTTCGTCCCGCGCGCGAGCGGGACGTACACGATCGTGGTCGCAGCCTCCGTGCCGGGGTCGGGCGCCTACACCGCACTTCGGGTTACGACCTACGCGGAGGAGTCGCCGGCCTTTCGACTGACCGGGCAGCCCTTCTCCTGGCCGTGGAGCACGGCGGAGCGACGAACGCGCGTTGCCGGCCAGTTCGAGCAGGGGCTCCGGCTGCGCGGCGGGACCACCTACATGATCCGCACCGCGAATGCGGTACCGGACGCGACGGCGGGGACGACGGACACGGTCCTCTACGTCGAGGACGACGCCGGTACGCTCCTTGCGGAGGGCGCGAACGGGGGCGGCGGAGGGCCGTCGCTCGTCGAGTTCGCCTGCCCCGCGGACGGTCTCTACTGGGTGCAGGTGCGTGCGGCTTCGCAGGGGGCGGGAGGACGGTGCGACCTGATCTTCGACCGGAAGTGAGCGTCGCTCCGAAGTCGCCCGGGCATCGCGCTGGAGGAAGCCGCGAGAGCCGAGTCGGGGGAATGTCGTGGCAACACGAGAGGTTTGTCGCGAGCAGGGTCGGGTGTCGTTTCGTTCGAAGGCGGCGCGAGCGGGGGACCGGCCGGTGGTCCGATACGAAGGAGGTGGGGCGTCGCCCGGACCCTAGCGGCCGGAGTCTGTGGTCGACATCCGGATCCCCGTGATCTCGACCCGGTCGATCCGGACTTCGGCCTCGTACGCCCCCAGCAGGATCCAGCCGGAGCGTCCCGCAATTCCGGCGGCGTGGGCGCGGTGCACGACCTCTCCGTCGATCGTCCAGACCAGGTTTCCCTCTTCGTCGAGATCGATCGTGTGGTCGTACGAACGCCCGGCCACGCAGGGCGGGGGGAGGCCCTCCGCCTCCACGCGGCCGTCGAGGCAGAACAGCAGCCCGTCGCTCCGGTGGATGCACGCAGCGCCCCCGTTGCCTTCCCAGTTCCCTTGCCACTGCGTATTCAGGTAGACGTTGATGTGGTTGGTCCAATCTCCCGGGAGGCACGTGGCGACCACGCGAACGCGTTCTGCGCGCAGTGGGGGACGGAAGCGCGCGACGGCCGGTGTACCGCCCGACACGAATAGTGCGCCGTCCCGAACCTCCACACGGGCCGATGCCCCCCCTTCGACGGGCATCGCTTCCCAGTCCGTCCCTTCCCGGGCATCCGCGAACTCGTATCGGATGGTCACCCGGCCGTCGGGGGAAGTCTCCGTCTCCCCGGCCCAGTCCCGAACCGGCGTAGGCCGGGTCGGTCCCTCCGCCGGCCCCGTTCCCGAGGTCGCGCCCTCGCGGTTCGCCGGGCCGCCGGACTCCGGGGTTCCGATCCGGCCCGTGTTGCGCAACAGGCCCCACGCGAGCGCGACCGTGAGGACCAGGATCGCCGCCGCAATTGCGATCCGTTTCCCGCGTTGTGCGCCCGGCGCTGGGGACCCGGCAGGCGCCCCCGCGGCGATCGGATCGGCCGACGGTTTCGCGTTCGAAACGCCGGTCGGTTCCCGCAAGTCCGACCGCGGCACTGCATCCGCGCCCCCGGTCGCGATCGGTTCCAGCGCCGCCACGACTTCGGCCATCGTGGCGTAGCGCGTGTGCGCGTCGATCGCCATCATCCGGCGGTATGCCGCGACGGTCCGCTCCGACACGCCCGGCACGACCGCGCGCGGATCCGGCCGCGGATCCTGGGCATGTCGGCAGGCCATCGCCACGATGCTGTCCGCCGCGAACGGCGCGCGTCCCGTCAGCAGGTGGTAGAGGGTTGCACCCAACGAGTAGATGTCGGCGCGGGCGTCGGCCCGACGCGGGTCCGCCATCTGTTCGGGACTCATGTACGCCACCGACCCGAGCACCACGCCCGACTGCGTGAGCGAATCGGCGTCGCACGCATCCACGGGTCGGGCCAGGCCCAGGTCGCACAGCTTGGGGATCCCATGGCGATGCAGCAGGATGTTGGCCGGTTTCACATCCCGATGGATGATCCCCTTTTCGTGCGCGAGTTGCAGCACGTGCGCGATCTGCAGGACCAGCGACACGGCTTGCCGCTCCGGGAGCGGTCCCTCGCGCCGGATGCGTTCGAACAGCGACTCGCCTTCGACGTACTCCAGGATCAGGTACAGCCGTCCGCCCTCCTCGCCCACATCGTAGACCTGGACCGCGTTCGGGTGGGCGAGGGCCCCCGCGAGTTTCGCCTCGCGGCGGAAGCGAGCCCGGGCGGAGGCGTCCAGCGGCTTCATCACCTTCAAAGCCACGAGGCGATCGAATTTCTCCTGACGTGCGAGGTAGACGACGCCCATGCCCCCCTCGCCGAGCACGCGCAGAGGCCGACACCCGCCGAGGGCGCCGACCGGATCCGGCGGCAGGAGGTGGGAAGGCTCGGAAGAGGACGCCCCGGGAGCGCCGGCGGGAATGGTGGGGTCTTCCTGCACGCGCGGAACGCCTCCAGGGAGGGTCGGGGTAGACGCAGTCTACGAGTGTAGCGGTGCCGGCGGATGCGTCAAGGTCCCACCGGGCTCGCCGGTGCCAGGGCGCGGGATCGCGGCCGTGCCGCCGGGGGCGGGCGGGAGCCGGGGAGGCGGCGGCGCGACTCAGCGAGAACTCGTGGGGAGTCCATGAAAGCCTGGAACGCGCGGGCGTCCGCGTGGTACGGGGGGCAACAGGGGTGCGCTGGGCGGTTCGCGGAGCATCCCCCGCAGTCGCAGGCACGGGATGGGCGATCCGGGGCTCTTCGCCGGCGCCGATCGATTCCCGGGCGTGCGCAACGCCGATCCGGCGCGCCACGGGAACCGGCGACTTTCCCGGGAAGGAGGCGTAGATGCCGGCCATCATTCCGAATCTGTGGTTCGACACTCAGGCCGAGGAGGCCGCACAACACTATGTCTCCATTTTCAGAAACTCGCGGATTCTGCGCATCTCACGCTACACCGACGCCGGAAAAGAGATTCACGGCAAGTCGGCGGGATCGGTGATGACGGTCGAGTTTCAATTGGACGGTCGACCGTTCCTCGCGCTCAACGGCGGGCCGATGTTCCGATTCAACGAGGCGATTTCGTTCCAGGTCGATTGCGCGTCGCAGGAGGAAGTCGACGAGTATTGGGAGAAACTCTCGGCCGGCGGCGACCCGCACGCCCAGCAGTGCGGCTGGTTGAAGGACCGGTACGGCGTCTCCTGGCAGGTGGTCCCCAGCGCCCTGGGGGCGATGCTTCAGGATCCGGACCGTCGGAAGACGGAACGGGTCATGAACGCCCTGCTGCAAATGAAAAAGCTCGACCTTGCGGCACTGAGGCAGGCCTACGAGCAGGGCTAGGCCGAGATTGGGGAGTGCGAGGCGGGACACCGTGCGGAATCCGGAAACGCGGACCTCGTCGCGGTGGGTCCGGCGGAACGCGGGAGCCGGATCGCTCCTTGGTCCGGCGGCGGACGAGCGGCCGAGGCGGGCTACTTCTTCCCTTCCTCCAGCACTTCCCGCCAACGCGGATCGCCGTGCAAGGGGAAGAAGTCCGCATCGGCTTCCAAACCCTCGCGGTCTTTCCAGCCCAGGGCCTGCGCCCGTCGCAGGTGGAAGAAAGCGGCGTCGTGGAGGGGGGCGGGGTCCTCGCCCGACGGGGGAGCGGCCGCCGCTCCCCCGACGGCGGCGTCCGTGCTCGAACGCGAGAAGATTCCGGCGAGCCGGTAGTGCGCCGTGATGAGCGCATCGCGGGTCTTCGGGTCGGACTCGCTGCCAGCCGGGACGGCCGCGATGATCCTCTCGTACGCTTCCCTTGCCTCCGCCGTGTCGCCCCGCTGCCGGGCCGTCTCGCCCCGAGCCAGTTCGGCGCTCCAGGGGGGCGGTTCCGCGCGCCGCGGGAGTCTTCGGGCCGGTCAACATCCCGTAGAGGATCGTGCCGACCTGGTAGACGTCGCTGCGCTCGTCGATTTCGCTCGCGCGTCCGGCGGCCTGTTCCGGGCTCAAGTAGCACGAGGTCGCGCCGGCGGCGCCCGCGCGGGGCCGTCGGGCCCCACCCGCGACGCGCACCTCCGGGACCGCACCCCCCCCACGCCCACCACCCGGCCCGACCCGCACCCCCGGACCACCCCC
>CAZWCX010000020.1:0-73942 GCA_964632945.1 uncultured Planctomycetia bacterium
TTCGGTCGTGCCGACCGGATCAAGGACACGGAACTGGGCCGGTGTCCGTGACACGAAACGTCGTGCCGGCAAGGGGCAGGACCCGGCCATGGGTCGCGCTGACATTGCGATACCGAGCCTGGCGGGCGGCGTGGTTACGGGCCCCGGCCGGCGTGTGCTGATGGCGATCGCCTGCCGCACGCAACGACTTCTGCCGGCCGATTGCGGCGCAGTCCGGGCCGCAATCGCACTGGCCCCGGTCGCACTTGCGGCAAACGCAGGCGAGAACCTGGCAGTTGCGGCATCGGAACTGACGGCCGGTAGGCAGCACGGGCCGAGCGGCGTAGCCGAATCACGCTGGACAGCCGGCACGCGGTCGGGGATACTGCACCCATCGCTGGATGTGTCGGGTTCGCCCGACCGCCAACTTGGAGGCCCGGGGGTAGAGTCCCGGGCCTCTTTTTTGTGCGGCGACAGGAGTGTAGCCGAAATCGGTCGGCTTCAGGGAAGAGGATGTGAGCCCGGCGGTGGGCGAGGAATTGACGAGGGAGCGCTGGCGAGAGTGGCTCCCTATCCCGCGATCACGGCACTACGGATCGCGGTCGAGTGGGGTCCGATTCCGCGACCTGTGGTTCCCACGCAGACCGCGATCAACAGCCCGTCCCGATCTCGGGGCCCGAACGCGGATCGGCACGTCTCCGGCAATCTCCGCGAACCGGGCGGGAACCCGCGTGTGGGGGGCGCGGGGTCCCGCGCGGCCGAACGGGTTCTTCCGAACTCCATCCGGCGCGCGGCCCGACGGACCCCGGTCCACCTGGGACACCCCGAGACGATCCTGCCTACGGCCCGCGGGGCTGGGCCGGGATGGCGTGATAACGCGCCACGATCCTCTGCCCATCCGGGCCCGCCAGGTAGTTCGCGAAATCGCGAACCACGTCGGGAGCGCTCTCCAGAGTCGCCACGTTCAGGGGACGCTGGAACGGGTAGATGCCCAGACGTACATTCTCTTCGGTGGGAACCACGCCCTGCAATTCGAGCAGCCGGATGGTCCCTTCCTCATGGGCGGAGAGGGTGGTTCGGCTCAACGGGACGCAGGCGATCGCGGTTTCATCACGAACGGGGAACTCCAACGGATCCCGATCGACTTCAAGGAGCCGGACGGACACTTCCCGAGAGTCCGTCTCCCCCTTCTGGCGAACGAAGGCCCGATCCGGGTCTTGTCCCTCATCCCGCTGGGGATCCGTCTCCAGTCCGCAGCTGTCCAGAAGCCAATACCACCGCGCCGGTCCGTCGATCCGGCACGAGCGGTGGATCTTCCGGTCCAATCCTCCCAGGTCCTTCCAATTCTCGATCTTCCCCATGAACAGGTCCCGCACCTGATCGCGGGTGATCTTGTGCATGGGCGAGCTCGGATGCACGGCGAAAGCCAAGGCCTCCATCCCGATCCGATTCAGCACCAGATCCTTGGCGAGGTCGCGTTCCTTTACGTCAGGTTCGCGGGTGGTCATGGCGACGTGAATCGCCCCGTCGGCCAGCGCCTGGTACGCCTGCGTCGAATCGGTGGCGTTCATTTCGAACTTCACTCCCGGGTGCTTGGTGGAGTATTCGTGAATGGCGTCTTCCAGAATCGGCCACAAGGCGGAATCCCCGCCGACTCGCACGAGGATCGTTTCCTGCGCAAGACCGGATCCCGCGATCATGGCCAGCAATACTCCGGCGATTGCCGGCAGGGTCCAAAGCCGTTGCATGGGTCCACCTCCATCCCACAGTTTCAGGGTCGTTCCGCGCGCCACGCGCGCGAACGGTGGATCGGAAACCGTCGGCGGAGCCCGGGCGGCATGAATCGGACGCATTCCATCTCCCCTGATCCGGCCTCGGCATCACCGTATATGCAAAGGCCGGGCCAGGACCCGCCGAGTGGGGCCCACGCAAGTCCTGCCCGGGCGGGTGACTGCGGACTCCGCACGACTCCGGGATCCGAACGATTCTCGCGGCCACGACGCGGCTTCCTTCTGCACGAGAATCCGACGACCCGGACAATCGCCGCAAGACAATGGGAGAACGAAGGTTGCACGAAATTGTCAAATCTGCGAGACGCCCATGCCCTGAAGTGTGACAATCTGCTACCGTGTGCAGGGGGCGATGCGTGTCCGGGGACCGGTCATCATTGCCCACGTCCCGTGCGTGCGCAAGCGAAGGACGCTGGTCCGATCCGCTTCGGCGCGGGGGCCCCGCAATGGCCCGGGATGGGACTTCGAGGACGCGGAGCCCGGGGGAGGGTCGCCCCGCGACGGGAAGCCGATCGCCGGGGCGAGGCCGGCGGCAGAGGGGTTCGCAGGCAACGGGAGGTTCGAATGCGGTGGGGATGGTTGGTCGCGTCGGCGCTGGCGCTTGTCGCCGGCTGCGCGGCGGCGAACACGCAGCTTCACGTGGAGCCCGGGCGCGCGGTCATTCGCCAGGATGGCCGCACGATCGAGATCACCGGACCGGTCCGCTCGGTCGTGGTCGACAACGGACGGATCTCGCTCCAGTGGCAGGGGGAGGACGTGGTGATCGACCGGCGCCGATTGATCCTGGGGGGCCGGACGCACGACCTGCCCGAGTACCGGTCTCTCGCGATCGGGACGGCCGGGGCGAAGACGGAGATCCGTGTGGACGGGCGTCCGTTCCCGTAGGAGAGCGCCGGGCGAAACGTCGGGCGAGCCGGGGGCCTTCCCCCGGGGCGACCGGCGTGCGACACACGGGGTCGCACGCTGGACGAGGCAGTCCGGCTCCGGGCGGCCTTCCTGGCCGGCCGGAGCCGTAGGGTTCGCGAACCGCGAAGCGGTTTGCGACTCCTCCGGGCTAGATCTTCACCCTGACGACCTGTTGGATCACCGAGACGGTGCAAGGAAGTCGCCCAAGCGGATTCCCGTCCATGTCGATCATGATCGGGTCCGGGCTGTCCACGTAGACGGTCGACGCCTGCGTATAGGTCACCCCCGGGGTGCCGAGATGGGCGCCGGTGTCGAGCAGCTGCATCTTCTTCACCGCTTCCATCTGCTCCATCTTGTCCATGATGACGACGTCGAGGCGGCCGTCGTCGAGGCGGGCGTGGGGCGCCACCCATTTGCCCGCGCCGAAGAACTGGCCGTTGGCGATGACCATCGAATTGACGACCTTCTCCGTCTCCTGGCCATCGTCGATGCGGTAGCGAATGCGGTCGTTCTTGAAGCTCATCAGCGCCTTCGCCGCGCCGAGGAAAAACTGGACCTTGGAGCCGAACAGCTTCGACTGGTTCTTGACCGACGCCAGCATCTGGCTGCCCAGCCCGAAGTCGACCACGTTGGCGAAGTAGCGGTCGTACTCCTCCCCGCGCATCCCCAGGCACTTGATGCGGCCCACGTCCATGATGGCGCAGGCGTCGGTGCCGAGTTTCTCGGCGGCCTTCTCCCATTCGGGCGGATAACCGAGCGAACGGGTGAAGTCGGATCCGCTTCCGATCGGCAGGATGCCCAGGATCGCCTCGGGGTTCAGCTGGGACTCGTTCTCGAAGAAGCCGTTGACCACCTCGTTCACCGTGCCGTCGCCGCCGACCGCGACGATCAGCTGATAGTGGTCCTCGAGGAACCGGCGGGTGAGGATGGTGGCGAGTCCGGGACCGGTCGTGAACTCGACATCGGGTTTGCCGACGATGGGGGTCAGGAAGTCGGCCACCTTGGGCCACTCCCAGCCGGCCTTGCCGCCGCCCGCCTTGGGGTTGATGATGAACTTGGTTTTGAAGGGACAGGTGGGCATGGTCGGCACGCTCCTCCCTCGACGGGTCCGCGGATCAGAATTCGTCCAGGTCCTTGATGTGCTCGCACCGCTTCTCGCGCACGAACAGGAGCGGCAGCACGATATCGCTCAGACAACAGGGTACCATGACGGCGACGAGGAGGATGATCAGGATCACCCCGATCCAGGAGACCCAGTGGGTCATCCCGTAGCTGAGCAGGTAGAGGATCGAGGCCATGCTGCTGACGGCGACGTGGCCCGCGTGCGAGTAGATGGTGCTGCGGTGTACGTACTCCCCGGCCGCCAGTCCGGTGGCGACCCCGACCGCGACGAAGGGATAGACGATCCAGGGTTCCTCGATGAGGCAGAAGTGGAACTCCATGGGAATCTTGAGGAGCAATCCGCCGAGGAACGGGACGAAGATGTCGCTCAAGCCGCAGAGCGGCAGGGAAGCCAGGGTGCCGATGAGGATCGCCTTGACGGGTTTGCGGTCGTGGATCCAGAACATCGCCGTCGTGGCCGTGGCGCTCAGGAGCAGATGGGCGGGGTGGAAGACATGGAAGAGGAAATGAAGATCTTCGCCCCGGAGCACTTTGCTCAGGATGGCCATGATCCCCATGGCGCCGACGACGCTGACGATGGAGTACGGCAGGTGGTGGCGCAGCTCGTTTCCGATGCCGCGATGGCCGTGGGGATGGCCGTGAGGATGGCCGTGGCCGTGGACCGGGCCGACGCCGCTGCCGGCGGAGGCGACCGTCCCCGCCGACGTGGAGCCCGGACCCGCCGATTCATCGTCGGGAGCGGCGCCGGTGCCGGGGGCATTGGTGTCGGAGGGGGACATGGGAAGGCCCTGAAGGGCTGGGAGGACCGCCGATGGGACCGCCGGCTCAGTGCCGGGGCAAGACTTCGTACACGAGAATATTATCCTTGCGGTCCGGACGGGCTGTCAACTTCGAAGTCTCATATACCAGCCGCAGATGATCCTTTCCCGCATTTTCCATCCAGGCATCGAACTCGGGGAACACGGAATCGATGTGGTAGTCGATGACCACGTACTGGACCTGTTCCGCCCGGATCCGGCGCACGAGGGAATCGCCGTCGAGACGGTGGTTGGAGGTGACCGCAAGGTATTCCCCGCCGGCGTAGAACACGACCCGATCCATGCGAGTGAGGATGCGGGGAACGGCGGCGGCGGCCCGGGCGCGGATCCAGACGCCCGCCAATCGTTCGCCCGCTTTCTCCTTGCCGGGGACGCGCAGGGCGAAGACGGCGAGGAGGACGGCCGCGACAGAGAGGACGCCGGCGAGGGCGCGCGCCGTCGGGGAGGCCGCGTCGGCGGAGGGCGGGGGCGTGCCGAGGGTGTCCCGGACCGCCGGGCTCGGGTCGGCCTCCCCGCGGGAACGACGGGTCAGGAGCCCGGCGAGGGCGACGGCCCCGCCTCCCGACCAGACCAGGAGCAGCGCGGCGATCGGCGTGGTGTACCGTTTGCTCTCGCGACCTTGGGTGACGGAGAAGTAGAGGAGCGCGGAAAGGAGCACGAGCGGGAAGACCAGCAGGGCGCCGCCCGAGCGCCATCGGTCGCCGGCCCGGCGGCGCCACCAGGCCCAGAGACCGAGGGGAAGGAGCAGGGCGGGCAGGTGCAACGCCCGCGTCGTCTCCCAGGCGAGCCGCGCCGCCGCGACCGGCACGCGTTGGAGGACGGGGGTCGCGAACCACGCCTGGATGCGCTGCTGGTGGTCGCTCGGGATGGTGTCGACGTGAAACTCCTCGATCACCCGCGGGAGCAACTGCGTGGAGGACATCTTCCCCGTCCACACCCAGTGCCCGGCAGCCTCGCGAAGCGCAAGCTGGTAGGGGAACGCAACCAGGACGAAGGCGGTTGCGAGGGCTCCGGCGTGCAGCAGGAAGCGGCGGGAAAACCCCGGCACCCCGCGCCCGAGGATCAGGGCGACGGACACGGCGATTCCGGCCGCCGGGTAGAGGAGCAGTCCGTCGGGGCGGGTCAAGTACGCCGCCCCGGCGCAAATCCCCGCGGCGAACGTCCACGTCGCGCTCCCCCCGCGCACGGCCCGGTCGGCCAGCTCCATCGCCCACAAGGCGAAGAACAGGTACGTCCCCGTGGTGAGAACCGCGGCCGACAGTTCCGCGGCATACGGATGGAGCGCGAAGAGCAATCCGGCGGCGGTCGCACCGTCCTCGCCGAAGACCCGGCGCGCGGAGAGCCAGAGCGGAACCACCGCCGCCCCGCCGAGGAGCGCGGAGACCAGCATCCCCGCCCACTCCCAGTCGGCGACGACGGCGCGCGCGAGCGCGAGGAGGAGCGGATAGAGGGGATGGTAGGGATGCGCGAGCGCCCCGTCGAAGTCCCCCGCGGCGTAGCGCTCGGCCACGCGCACGTATTCGGGCCCGTCGCTGTGAATCGCCTGCGTCACGGCCGCGAGCCCCAGGCGCACGGCGACCGACAGGGCGACCAGCAGCGCAACCCGAAGGCGCGGGCTCACGCCTTGCCCCACCGGGGCGTGCCGCCCTCCAGGAGGATCGCATGCCCCTCGTTGCGCAGGGACGCCTCCGCGCACTCCAGCGCGCGCACGACCCGCAGACCGCTGCGCCCGTCGGTCTGGGGCGCCTTTCCCTCGCGGATGCACGAGAGGAAGTGGTCGATCTCGAGCCCCAACGGCTCCCGGTTGTCGATCTTCGGGGACAGGATGTCCCCGGTGCGGTAGGAGAGCTGAAACTCCCCGAACGTCTCCGGGTCCTTGTAGTGGACTCCGTGGTTGAAGATCTTCACCTTCTCCACGTTCTGGGTGTCGTCGTAGACCAGCATCTGCTGGCTGCCGACGATCGTGGTGTTGCGCAGCTTGCTCGGCGACAGCCAGCTCAACTCCACGTGCGCCACGACCCCGGAGGGAAACTCCATGCAGACGAAGGCGACGTCGGGAATCCCCTTCTGGATGCACGCGCGACCCGTCGCGGAGATCCACACCGGCCATTCCTGCAGGATGTAGAACAGAATGGAGAAGTCGTGCGGGGCGAGGTCCCAGATCACGCTCACGTCCTTCTGGTGGATCCCCAGGTTGACCCGCTTGCACGAGATGTAGAAGATCTTGCCGAGATCGCCGTTCTTCACGATGTCGCGGATCCGCCAGACCGCGGGATTGTACTCGAAGGTATGGCCGACCATCAGGTGCCGCTGGGCGCTTTCGGCCTCCGCGATCAGCGCCTCCGCGTCCGCAGTCGACGAGGTCAGCGGCTTCTCCACGAACACGTGTTTCCCCGCGCGCAAGACCGCCCGGGCGATCGGAAAGTGGGTGGAGATGGGGGTGGCCACGTACACGGCCTCGGCGTCCGAGGCCAGGACCTCCTCCAGGCTGCGCATGAGGCGGATGTGCGGGTGTCGCGCGGTCACGCGGGCGAGCTGCTTTTCGTTCAGGTCGCAAACGGCGACGACCTCGCAGTGGGGATTCTCGACCAGGTTGCGCAGGATGTTCGGGCCCCAGTATCCGTACCCGACCAGGGCCGTCTTGGTTCGCATGGGCAGATCGATCCGCAACGGGGGGAAGGGGGACCGCGCGGGTCCCGCGGGAAAGGACGGCGGACCCGCACGACGGCGGCGCCCGCCCGATCCGGGTCAGAACGCCTTGCCGAAGAACATCACCCACACCGTCTTGAACAGAATCCGGACATCCTGGAGCAGCGACCAGTTCTCGATGTAGTGGATGTCGAGTTTCACCATCTCGTCGAACGAGAGCAGGTTCCGGCCGCTCACCTGCCAGAGACCCGTGATCCCGGGCTTGACCTCGAGACGGCGGCGATGCCAATCGGAGTACTTCTCGAGCTCGTACGCCAGCCCGGGCCGGGGACCGATGACGCTCATGTCCCCCTTCAGGACATTCAGGAACTGCGGCAGTTCGTCGAGGCTGTACTTGCGGATGAACCGGCCGATCGGCGTGATGCGGGGGTCGCGGGTCATCTTGAACACCTGCTTTTCCGTGGCCGTCTCCGCCGCAGCCGCCGCCGCAGCCGAACCCGCGGGCGCCCCGCCGCCCTGAATCCAGGCCTCGGTGAAGGCCTTGTGCTCCTTGCGCTTGATCTTCGGATACATGGAGCGGAACTTGAGGAAGACGAACTTCCGGCCGTTCTGGCCGATGCGCTTCTGCAGGAAGAGGACGGGACCCCGCGAAGTCAGCTTGATCGCGACCGCGATGACCAGCATCGGCAGGGCGAAGATCGCGAGGCAGACGGCGCCGACCGCCACATCCATGACCCGCTTGAGGAGCACGTTCAGGCCGGTGATGTTGGACCGTCGCATGCCGATCAACGGGACGCCGCCCAGGCTGTCCAGCTTGACCCAGTCGAGCATCAGCTCGTAAACGTCCGGGACGATCTTGAAAGAGATCTTCCGGCGCAAGCACACGTCGACGAGGTCCTTGACCCGCTCGCGTCGCTCTCCCTCCAGGGCGATCCACACCTCGTCGAGGTCTTGCTCCCCGATGAGGCGGTCGAGGTCGCGGTCGTCGCCCACGACGGAGTTCCGCTTCTCGATCAGCGCGCGGGTTTCCGCGGGCATGGTGGAAGAGACGAGCACGCCGCGCAGGTCGTAGCCGATGTCCCGCGCGCGGATCTCGCGAGCCAGCTTCTCCCCCACCTCCCCGTTGGTGACCACCACCAGACGGATCATGCTGTCGGTGCGCCGGAGAATGCGCGCGCGCAGCCTCCGCACCCCCGGCCGAACCGACTTGGTGATCACGAACGCCAGCGGCGCGTAGAAGACGAGGACGGCGCGCGAGAATTCGAATCCGCGCGCGAGCCCGTACATGGCGAGCAGGAAGAGGGTGCCGTAGAGGGTCGCCTTGAAGAGGGCGACGGCCTCCTCGAATCCCCGCAGTTTCGCCCCGTAGCAGCCGCACATCTTGTGGATGACCAGCCAGGAACCGACCACGAGGGGCATGAGGTGAAGGTAGGTCGCCACGAATTCGGGCGACTCCCGCTTGGTGAACTGATCGACCAGCCAACCGTACCGGAGTTGGACGGCGGCCAGATAGGCCACCGACAGGGCGACCGCGTCGCTCAGCAGGAGCGTGAGCTTGTACGAATATTCGCGCGTCTGGACCATCCGCCCGCCTTCTCCCGGGGAGCGACCCGAAGGAACAAGCCCGCCACCATACCTGCGCGGCCGCAACGCGTCAACGATCGCGTGGACGGAACCGGCCGCTGGCCCGGATATTCATGAAGCCGCGTCTGCGGCATCGGGCAGAATCCGCCCGCGGGCTCCGCTGGCGGCGTCAGCAGCCGGGACCGCGGGGCGACCGGCGGGTGACACGGTGTCGCACGTCGGGCGAGGCAGTCCTGCTCTGGACGGCCTTCATGGTCGGCCGGAGCCGGATGGTTCGCGAACCGCGAAGCGGTTCGTCATGGATCCGGGCTACGCGGGGGACTCCGGGACGGAGAACGGCCGCCAGGGCGCGGCTCCGGGCTCGAGTTCGATGCGATAGACGGTCCCCTCCTCCGGCACGTCGCGGGCGTCGATCCGGCAACCGAGGAGGTGGCAGAGTGCGCGGGACAGGGTGAGCTCGAGCCCGGGGCCGAGCCCGGGGGCGCCGTCGGTGCTGGGGGTGTGGAAGAGATCGAACATCGAGCCCGGCGCGTCGCGCGGGATGTGCGCGCCCGGGTGGATGACTTCGATCGTCGCGGGACGCCCGCCGTCCCCGCCCGCGCCGACGCGGACCAGGATCCGGCCCGGCCGCGAGCCCTTGAGCGCGTGGTCGATGACGTGGAGGAGGACCTGCCGCAATTTCACGGGGTCCGTTTCCAGCGGCGACAGCCCATCCGGAATCTCCGCGGCCAGTTCCACGCCCCGCGACCGGGCCGGGAGTTCCAGCAGGTCGAGAACGTCGCGCACCAGCGCCCCGACCGAGACCGATCGGGTCGAGACGTCGACCCGGCCGGCTTCGATGCGCGACAAGTCGAGGATCTTGTCGATCATCGCCAGCAGGCGGCTGCCGTTGTCGCGGATCTTCTCGGTGTAGGTGAGATCCTGGTCGCCGAGACGGCCCTCCTTGTTCTTGCGCAGGACGTTGGCGAAGCCGATTACCGAATTGAGGGGAGTGCGCAATTCGTGACTCACGTTGGCCAGGAACCGGCTCTTGGCCCGATTGGCCTCCTCGGCCGCGGTCTTGGCCTTCAGCAGCTCATCCGCCGCCTTGCGGTCGGTGATGTCATGTCCGACCGCGTAGAAGACCTGGTCTTCCGGGGACGGACCCGCGCTCCACAGAAACCAGCGCCAACCGCCGTCCTTGGTGCGAAGCCGCGCCTGGAAGGAGATCACCGACTCGCCCGCGCCCAGCCGGCGCACCAGATCTTCCGCGGCCGCGCGCTCCTCCTCATGGGTCAGGTGCAGGAATGAGATCGACTGCAACTCGGCGCGCGTGAATCCCGTAACCTTCTCCCAGGCCGGATTGACCCGCCGGAACTGGCCGTCCAGTCCGCCGATGAAAAAGAGGTCGACGGCGAGCATGAAGAACTGGTCCAGCTCGGCGACCGCGCGCTTGCGCCGCGTGGTCTCGATGGCGAGTCGTTCGCGCAGGCCGACGGGACCGCGGAGATAGGCCTCGGCGTAGTGCTGGATGAAACCGGCGAGCCGCGGCTCCTCCTCGAGCAACGGCGTGAGGGTCGCGCGCACGTTGGGCTCCGACTCGGCGGACACCTGCGGGTGCATTTCGGACCATTGATGGCAGGCACGGAGGTGTTGCAGCAGGCAGGCCCAGGCCTCATACTTCCGGGAGCCGAGGACCCGCGCCAATTCGGTGCGGGCGCGTTCCGCGCCCGCCGGCTGCAGGTAGAGCAATTCCGTCAGCCAAAGCAGGTCCGCTTCCATCTCGCCGCCGGGGGCCGGCCAATCGGCCATCGACCCTGGGCTGATCGAGAGCCGCTCCACCGCCGCCTCGGCGTCCGCTTCCCCCGTGGGCCCGGGCTCGCGCAGCAAGGTGAAGATCTCCCGGCCCGGCACCCCGAGCGCGCGCAGGGCGCAAAGGTGGTGAACCAGGGCGTAGGACACGGGACAGGCACGCGACAGGCGGGTGCAGACCAGTTCCCGCAACCGGGGCGGGATCGGGGAATCCCAGTACCCGGCGCGCTCCTGCCGCCAGAGGACCGCCGCCATCTCCGCGGAGGTGCCGGGAGCGGTGAGCAGGGCCGGGACGTACCCAAGCCGGTCCTGGATTTCCTGTCGCAGGGTCTCCGGGAGGGCCCGGGAGCCCGCGAGCATCCCGTGGCTCACGACCGTCGCTCCTCTCTGGCCCGGAGATCCAGATCGCGCAGGGCCTGCTCGAGATCGCGCTCGACCTTCTCCCAGCTCTGGTACGCGGGGATACTCTCGGCCTCGACTCTCCCCAGGTCCGCGCGCACTTCCTCCCGGTCGCTGACCAGGACCACGGGAAGCCGCCGCAGACGGGTCTCGCGCCGGATCGCGTCGACGAACGGAAGACCCTCCCGCACCGGCGCGGCCAGACCGACGATGACCAGGTCGGGCGTGACCAGCCGCATACGCTCCATCGCCTCCGCGCAGGAATCGACGGCCAACAGTCGCGCCCCGGCCTCTTCCAGGTATTCCGCCATCAGCCGGCGGTCGTCCTCGTCCTCCTCGATCAGCAGGGCGAGAGGGGCGGGGGATCCGAACGAACGCTGCAGCAGGGCGCGCACGTCGCGGCGCGTGACCGGCTCGTCCAGGAAGTCGACCGCGCCGAGCACGATGCCCCGATTTTCCCTCGCCACGACGCTGACCACGACGACCGGAAGGTCGCGCGACTCCGGATCCGCGCGCAGCGCCCGCAGCACGTCCCAGGCACAGATGCGCGGCATCATCAGGTCCAGGAGGATGAGATCCGGGCGTTGTTCCCGCGCCAGCCGCAGACCCTGCTCCCCGGAAGTGGCATGAATGGTTTCGAATCCGGCCCCTTGGACCCAGCGGGTGAGCAGGAGTCGGGAGTGGGACTCGTCGTCGATGACCAGGATCCGCGGGGACCGGAATCCGGCGGGGACCGGACGGGTCCCCGCGGGGTGGGAGCGGGACTCCGAACCGGGCCGTTCCGCGCCCGCCGGGGCGACCCGGATCGGCCACCCGAGGTGGACGCTGAAGGTGGAGCCCTTTCCCGGTTCACTCGCCGCGTCGATTCGAAACCCCATGCGATCGCAAAGCGAACGGGAGATCGCCAGTCCCAGCCCGGCCCCCTCCGCCGCCCGCGGACGCCCCGGATCGTTTTGAAACGGTTCGAACAGCGCCGCGACCTGGGCGCGCGCCATCCCCACGCCGGTATCGGCCACGTCGATCCGCACGGGACGCCGCGTCGACGGATCGACCTCGACTCGCACGACCACCGATCCACGCGGGGTGAACTTGATCGCGTTGCCGATGAGATTGACCAGCACCTGCTTGAGTCGGTCGGCATCGGTTTGAATCGGCAGCGCCTCCGAGGGGAGCTCCGCAACCAGGCGGACCTCGCGTTCGCCGACCTGCGACTCCATCTGCGCCATCGTCTCCTTCACCAGCGTCTGAAGGGAGACGGGCGCGATCCTGAGTTCGAGATGGCCGGACTCGATCTTGGAGAGGTCGAGGATCTGGTTCACCAGGTTAAGCAGGTGAAGGGCATTTTCGTGGACACGACCGACATAGGTCGCGTCCTGTTCGCCCAGGATGGGCGCGCCTTTCTTGAGCAGCAGGCGGGAGAAGCCGATGATCGAGCTCAGGGGGGTGCGCAGTTCGTGGCTCAGATTCGCGACGAACGAACTCCGGGCGTTGTCGACGTCGGCGGCCCGTTCGGCCGACATCTTGAGGGACTCCGTCTGGCGCTTGAGCACTTCATTCAGACGGCGGAGGGAAGTCTCACGCTCAAGCGCTTCGCGCAGGCGAAGGTCGAAGGCCGAAATGGCGGCGGCGAGGAAATCCGCCGCGCGCGCGGCGAGGGAAGTCCCGGCATCGCCGCGCTCCGCCAACGCCTCGGCCAACCCGGCGCGGTGTACCGCCAGGAGATCGCCCAACCCGAGGCCGTGCTGCAGCGCTTCCGGCCCCAGCGCGGCCGCCTCCTCCGCACCATGAGCCCTCTCCGCCGCAGCGAGGCTGCGGCGCAGCGCATGGGCATAGCGCTCGGAGAAGGAAAGGGGCGCAGAGTCGATGGCGCTTCTCCTCATGCGGATCCCGGAGCCGCCGCAGGCACCGTCCCGTTCACGGCTACCGGAGTCGCCGCGTGATCGCGCCAAGCAGCGCCATTTCGTCCAGGATCGGCTTGGTCAGATAGTCGTCGAAGCCGGCTTGCAGAAACTTCTCCCGGTCCCCCGCCATCGCATGCGCGGTCAACGCGATGACCGGCAGCGACTTGAGACGATCGTGCGCCCGAATGTGCGAAAGCACTTCGACTCCATCCATGGTCGGAAGCGAGATGTCCAGGAGCACCAGGTCGGGCATGGCTCGCTGGAGCCCCTCGAGCGCCTCCTGGCCGTTTTCATACTCCCGAACATCGAATTGGTCATCCAGGATGGCGCGCAACAGCAAGCGATTGTCCGCATTATCCTCCACCACCGCAATCGCTTTCTTCACTTCAACCTCCGACCAGGGAGAACCGGAATCTGCCTCGGTCAACGGGCCGCCTCGAGCCAGGACTTGACCCGCGCGTACTCCGCCTCCAATTCGTCCAGCCGGGCGTTCACGTCGCCGAGCCGATTCGCCTCCCCCATTTCCTCCAACCGCTCACAGAGCGCCATCATCGCCATGGCCCCCAGCTGTCCGCTGCTGGATTTCAGCGCGTGCATCGGCATCCGAACGGCGGCTCCGTCCCCCGTTGCCCCCCCCGCGCGGGCGCGCGCGATCCGTTCGGGCGTCTGGCGAACAAACAGGTCGATCAACTGCTGAAGGAGTTTTTCTCCCCCCAGACGCCGAAGCCGTTCGATGGCGGAATCGTCGGTGGCGGAACGAGGCGAGACGTCGTACATGATCGTACCTCACAGCCAGACCCGGGGCGACTTCGCTCTCCCGGGGAGCCTGAACCCGGACCTCGAACTTGCCCGCGCCGGATTGCGCGGGAGGAGGCTCCCGCCCCCACGGACCGGGCTGAATCCGTTCCATCGGTCACCGTAGCCGACGCCCACGCCGATGTCAAGGCGGCGGCCGGGCGCGACCCGCCGTGCGCATCAGGACGGCAGGACACACGGCTGGATCTGCCCCCCTTCGATCTGACCGATGACCTCCAGCAGCTCTTCGAGCGAGAACGGCTTTTCCAGATAGGCCAGGCAACCGTTCATCCGGGCCCGCGATTTGGTCTCCGGGTCCTTCCGTCCCGAGATTACCACGATCGGAATGTCGGAGGTGTCCCAGTGGCTGGTAATCCACTTCGCGAACTCATGCCCATCGATTCCGGGCATCATGATGTCCAGAAGGACGAGATCGAACCGGGCCATCTGGACGTACACCATGGCTTCCCCGGCGGTCGCCGCGGTGGTCACATGGTGTCCGCGCCGCCCCAACAGCCCCCGCAGGAGCGTAAGGGTGTCCTTCTCGTCGTCGATCACCAGGATACGCATCAGGCTTCTCCTTGCGGCTGCCAGCGCAGCGCCTCTTCCACGCCTTCGACCAGGGTCCGTTCGTGGGCCGGCTTGTACAGGTAACGACAGACCGTCTCCAGCCCGTCCAACCCGCTGCCGACCGGAAACGAACTCGCGCCCGTGATCATGACCACCGGAATGCGGGCGGTGGCGGCGCGCTGGGAGAGCTCGCGGGCGATTTCGATGCCGTTCCGGCCGGGGAGCAGGATGTCCATCAGAATCACGTCGGGTTTGAGGGTCTCCACGCGTTGCAGCGCCTGCTCCCCGCTCTCGGCGATGTTTACCGCGTAGCCGACGCTCTTCAGGATATGAGAATGCACCATGGCCGTAGCCAGGTCATCTTCCACCACCAGCACCCTTCGGATCCGCGTCGCGGCCGTGGTCATCGAGGCTCACCTCAAAACAGGGACCGATGCAGGTCCAAAACCCCAAGGTCCGCCGGCGCGGAACCGAAGTCCCGGCGCCGCCGCGGAGATCGTCACTCGCGCACGCGCACGAGCAGCAGGGGGGACGGCACGGAGTGGAGCACCTTCTCCGTCGTCCCGCCGAAGAACAAGGCCCGGAAACCGCTGCGACCGTGCGTGGTCATGGCCACCAGATCCGCCCGCCATTCCGCGGCCGCCTTCTGGATCTCGACCGAGGGCTCACCCTGCCGCAGGACAGGCTCTCCGGCCCGCACGCCCCGCTCCTTCAGTGTGGCGGTCAACCGGTCCAGGTAGACCTTTCCCTCTTCCGTCAGTTTCTTCGCCGGACCGCCGAAGCGTGTGCGCAGGATCGTGTTCATCGGCACGACATGGAGGAGGCGCACCTCGGCATCACAGCGACGCAGGAATTCGCCGACTTCCTTCAGGATCACCTCTGCGGTCGGCGACCCGTCGAGAGGGATCAGGATGCGTTCGAACTTCCCCGGCGGCAGCGACACGTCCGGCACCCCGCCCTCCTGGATGCGAACCAGGAACATGGGGGTCGAGAGGACGCGGAGACACTTGTGCGCCACGCTGCCGAATCCGTGCCCCGGACGGCCGCTGGCGCCGTGGGTCGCCATGGCCACCAGGTCGATCGCGGTGCCGCGCACGTAGGTTTCGATCGCCTCGTGCGCCGGTCCGGCCGCCATGTCCCAGCGCACCCGTCCGCCCCGCGATTCCAGAATTCGGCGGAGGGTCTCGAGATACTGCGCGGTCTCCTCTTCGCTGGACAACTTCAAGTCCACGCCTGCCCCCGCCGCGACCGATTCCGCCACTCGCAGCAGGTGGACCTCCGCCTCAAACAGGTGCGCCAACCGCTCCGCAAACGGCAAGGCATTTTCCGCATACCGGGAGCCGTCCAGCGGGACCAGGATTCTTCGATACATGGACTCTCCTTCCCTCTGCCCCGGCTCGGAGGGGCAAAGTACTCCGGTTTCGGAACTGCTGCACTACTGCGACTCGCAAATTCTACGCCGGGAGAAACCTGTGATCGGCGGAGGTGACAGCGCCTCGCGCAGATGACCCAAGTGGTTTGGACCGGCGCAATCACGGTGACTCTCCAGACCGAGAATCGCACCGGCGAGCGGGTGGCCAGGACGACGGGCGTCTCGCTCGTGCGACATTGCCGCTCCGAGATCCCACCATTGTGACAGATTTGCTCGGGGCGATCTTGCCGGCCGGGGGCCGAAGGGACTTTGCGCCCGGGCGCCGCCGGCGTCGCCCTCCCATTCTCACGGGAGAGGATGCGGCGGCGCGGCTGGACCGCCGGGGGGTTCCCGCTAGAACGCCACGACCGTGCCGAAGTCGGCACGTGGGTTGCTGCCCTTCATCTTCTGTGCCGTGCGGCGGCGCGAGACGAGTTGGAACCAGGATCCTCCGACGCGGAGCGGGGACCCCTCGGCTTCGTTCGCGGATCGGCCGAACGGGGAAGAGGAGGCGATTCCCCGGACAGGGAGGGAACGGCGCCAAGGCGAGTGTGGATCCTGCAGGAGGCATCCCATGTTTGAACGAATCGTCATCCCGCTGAACGGCACGCCGCACGCCGAGGCGGTGATTCCCGAGGCGCTCAAGTACTTCCATTCCCCGAACCTGGAACTCGATCTGCTCACGGTGGTGGATCCGGAGTCCACGCGCCTCGCCACCGCGGCGCCGACCGTCACCTCGAGCGGGCATGCCGCCAAGGAGTACCTGGATCGGATGGCGCACAATCTCGAGGAGCGGGGCATTCATGCCCGCGTGGACGTGCGGTTCGGCCCCACGCCCGCGAAGATCCTGGAGCATGCCACGCAGTCGCGCGCGAGTTTGATTGCGATCGCGACGCGCGGCCGATCCGGGCTCGGCCGATTGGTGCGGGGCAGCACGGCAGAGTCGGTCCTGCGGAAGTCGCCGGTCCCGCTGTTGATGATCCGCGGCGGGGGCAATCTTCCGGCGGCGGCCGAATCCGCGCGTCCGGGCGGTATACCCCGCATCCTGGTGCCGCTGGACGGCACCATGGAGGCGGAATCGATCCTCCCGTACGCCCGTTATCTTTGCCGGCGGGTCAAGGGCCGGATCGAACTGTTGCGCGTGATCGAGTTCATTCCCGTCCTGCATGGGGACGAGGGGGTGATGGAAGGTGCGTTCGACCACGCGACGTTGGGAGCGGGCGACTACCTGCGCGGGATGGGCGACCGGCTGCGGGAGGACGGGCTCGAAGTGGAGCAGACGGTCGTCCGCGCGTCCCCGACCGAAGGGATCCTGGACCGGGCGAATTCCGGAACGATCCACCTGGTGGCGATGTCCACGCACGGACGTCGCGGCATCCGGCGCCTGCTCCTCGGCAGCATCGTGGAGTCCGTGCTCCGCCAGTTGCGGGTGCCTCTCTTCACGATGCGCCTGCGCGCGACGGTCCCGGCATCCGATCCGTCGTGACGTCGGGCCGCTGGGGGTCCGATCCCGACCGGCCGGAGAAGCCCGGCGGGGCGGGGCGCGACCGCGGCCCCTCAGCCGCGGAACTGCTCCGGGTTGATCTCGTGTTTCTTCAGCAGGCGATAGAGGGTCCCGCGCGGAATCTTGGCCTCGCGCGCCGCCGCCGTCACCTCCCCCTCATAGGAGCGCAGCAGCGCGCTCAGGTATTCCTTCTCGAACGCGGCCACGCGCTGGGAGCGGAGCGCGAAGAAGCCGCTGCGATCGGCCGCCCCGGGTTCCCCGGCCTTGAGCACGACATCCTCGGGCAGATCCTCGGGCGTGAGCATGGGGTGCCGTGTCAGGGCCATGGTCCGACCGATCACGTTTTGAAGTTCCCGCACATTCCCCGGCCAGGGGTAGCGACAGAGGATTTCGAGCATCTCCGGATCCACCTGCACCACCCCCTTCCCCATTTCGCGGGAGTAGCGCTCGACGAAGTGCTGCACCAGCAGGGGAATGTCCTCCGGCCGTTCGCGCAACGGCGGGAGCGTGATTCGCGCGACGTGGATCCGGTAATACAAATCCTCCCGAAAGCGCTTTTCCCGCATCTCCTCGGCGAGGTCGCGATTGGTGGCGGCCAGGACGCGAACGTCGACGGTGATTTCCTCGTGCCCCCCGACGCGACGAAACCGCCGTTCCTGCAGGGTGCGCAGCAGCTTGGCCTGCATCGGCAACGGCAACTCGGCGATCTCGTCGAGGAACAACGTCCCATTATCCGCGAACTCGAGCAACCCCATGCTTCGGCTGGTTGCCCCGGTGAAGGCGCCGCGCTCATGACCGAAGAACTCGCTCTCCAGCAGATTCTCCGGAATCGCCGCGCAATCGGCGGGCACGAAACGCTGTCCGGAGCGCGCGCTCAGGGCATGGATTCGTCGCGCCACGAGTTCCTTTCCGGTCCCCGTCTCGCCGACGATCAACACGTCGACGTCGGTCTCGGCCACTTTCTGGATCGTGTCCATGACGGTGAGGACGGAGGGGCTCCGGCCCACGATCTGCTCGCTCGGACCATTGCGGCCGATCTGGCGCTGGAGCAGTTCGTTCTCCTCGCGCAACCTCCGCCCGTCGAGAAGACGCCGGACGGTGGCCAGCAGATCGTCGGGAAGCAGGGGCTTGGTGACGTAGTCCGAGGCCCCGAGCTTGAGGCAGTCGACTGCCGTTTCGACCTTGGGGTAGGCGGTAATCACGACGACCGAAAGATCCGGGTGGAACTTCCGGGCCACTTTGAGCAATTCCACCCCGTCCATTTCCGGCATGCACATGTCGGTCAGGAGCAGGTCGAAGCTCTCCGCTTCGAGGCGTTTGGCCGCCCGTCGGCTCTGCGTTTCGAGAACGACCTCGGCATTGGCGAGTTTCTCGAGCGTGGCAGCGCAGATCAGCAGCGTGTCTTCTGCGTCGTCCACGACCAGGATGCGGGACTTGGTCATGGCGGCCCTCCTACCATCCCCCACCGGTTGCGTTTATTGTACCGGCGCTGGGACAGGCGAACAAGGGGCCTGACGGCCCGCCGAAAGGCGCGGTAACGCGAGTGGAACACCGCCCGCCAGCCCGGATTAGTCATGAAGCCGCGTCGGCGGCTTCGGGAAGCATCCGCCCGCGGGCTCCTGGCTGCGTCCGCAGCCAGGACCGCGGGGCGACCGGCGTGCGACACACGGTGTCGCAGGCTGGGCGAGGCAGTCCTGCTCCGGACCGCCTTCCCGGTCGGCCGGAGCCGGATGGTTCGCGAACCGCGAAGGGGTTCGCGTATCATCCGCGCTAGGGGGTCTTGCGCAGGGGGCGGCCGCAGCACCACCCCTCGACGTTGTACGTCTTTCGGCAGGCGTTGCACTGCCAGCCGGACGGGGGCAGCTCGGCGAACTTGCGTCCGTCGGGCGCTTCGAAGACGGGGCCGACCGGTTCGTCCCGGCCCGCTGCGCGGGGCGGATCGGACGGGGGGGATCCCCGCCGCGAGCGCGCCTCCGCCGGCGTCGTCGCGGCCCCCGCGGGTTCGGGGGCGGCGGTCACGGTCGCGGCCGCGGGAGGCGCCTCGGGGGTCGGTCGCCGGTCGGGCGGCGCCGCCTCCGGCGCGGGGGTGGTGGCGGATCGGGGGGCGGGGGAAGTCGCACCCCGCGACGCCCGGTACGCCTCGTAGGCGGAGGAGGACCCGCCCGATCCCGTCAGGTACGAGGTCCTCCCGTCCGGCGCGGCGGAACAGCCGGCGAGAGCGACGGCCAGGACGAGCGGCAGCGCGCGCATGAGGCGATTCCTCCGTGGCGGGGCCCGGGATGCCACCGCATAGAGTAGTGCAGGCCGGGATGCAATTCAACGGTTCTCGGGGCGGGGCAGGAGACGACGGAGCCGCGGCTCCGGCTCGAGGAGCCGAAGCTCGACTCCGTGCTTGACCGCCTGCCGCAGGCACAGTCCGGCTTCGACGATTTGACCGCATCGTTCATGGGCGCGGGCAAGCGCAAGCCAGGCCTGCGGAGAGTCCGGATGCACGAGCGCAGCGGCGGCGGCGCGCGCCCGGGCGGGCCCGGGATCTTTCCCGGCAAGGGCCGCGACGGACTCTTCGATCAGTCTGTGCGCGACGGCCGGCGCGCAGGCGGCCACCCTCGTCCCGACCGGGCCGGCTTCCTCCACGGGGGCAAGAGGGAGCCCGTGTTCGCCCCGCTGCCAGGCCTCCCAGCGCTCGCCCAGCGCGGGCGGGGCGTACCGCCGGGCGGCTTCCGTGAAGGCCTCGACCGCCGGGCCCTCGCGTCCCGCCGCGATCATGACGAATCCGAGCGCCACCGCCGGCTCGGGCCGGGCTTGGTCCAGGCGGGCGGCGGCGGCGAGACAGCGCTCGGCCTCGTCCACACGACCCGCGCGCGCATGCAGAATTCCCGATGCGAACCAGGCTTCGCCATCGCGCGGCCGGGAGGCGATCGCCCGCCCGAGGAACGCTGCGGCTTCGTCGCTCCGACCGAGCCGGAGAGCCAGCCGGCCGCCGATGAGGGCGAGGAGGCCGTCCTCGCGACGTTCGCTCGACGCCCGGGCGACGGCCTCCGCGGCCTCGCCGGCTCGTCCCGCGTCCGCCAGCGCGTCCGCGAGCCGGATCCGTTCCGCCCCCGCTTCGGGGGAAGTGCCCTCGCGATCCACCGGGCGGACGAGCGCCGCGCAGGCGCGAGCCGTCAAATCAGGGTCCGTCCCCCGCCCGGCCGCGACCGCCTCCGCCAGGGTCGCCGGGTCTTCGGGCCCGGCCGCCCATGCGCGCGCGAGCGCGGCCTCGGCCTCCCGCACCCGCCCCGCCGCGCGGTGGGCCGACGCCAGGTGAGCCCAGAGACTCGCCTCGTCCGGAAGCCGTTCCGCCCAGGTCGCGAGCCGCGTTGTGGGGTCCTGCCCGTGCCAGCAGCGCAACCGGAACCCGGCCTCGCCCAGCATGCGAATGTCTCGGGCGGCCGGATGCAGTTGGAGTCGGAGCGCGACGTCCAGGGCTTCCGCCGCCTCCTCCGCCTTTCCCGCCGCCAACAGGACCTCGGCGCGGACCGAAAACGCCGCGGCGCCGCGGGGAGATCCAAGCAGGAGCCGCTCGCTGGTGTCCAGCGCCTCCCGAAGGTCGGGGACCCCGGCCAGAAGCAGGGCGCGGACGTACACGTACAACACCTCCGGTCGCGCCTCCTGCTCCGCGAGCAGCGCGCGCGCCGCGACGAGAGCGCCTTCCGCGTCGCCGGCGCGGAGCGACGCGCGAACCCGCGAGGCGAGGGCGAACCCGTGCGCCGGCCGGGCGGAGAGCCGCCGGGCCGCCTCCCGGCCCGCGGCCACCCGGTCTTCGCACTCGCGCGCATAGCCGCGCTCCAACAGGCGGTCCGCGTACGCCTGGATCCGATACAGCGTCCGATCGGTGTCCGGGTCGCGCGCCACGAGGATGTCCAGATCCTGCCCGGCGGTCCCCAAGTCGCCGAGAGCCTCCGCAACCACGGCGCGCGTCTGGCGGGCGTCCCACAGGTCCGGAGCCTCGGCGACGATCCGGTCCAGCTCTTCACGCAATCGGGCTGCGCGAGCCGCCCAGGTGTCGATCGGTTCCGTCCCGCATGCGTTCCACTCGTGCAGCACCTCGCGGTAGCGTCCGTGCAGGGTGTCGAGTCGTCTCGCCTCCCGGTCGAGCTTCGCCGCATGCTCCACTTCCAGGACCGAGTAATAGAGCACCCCCGCACTCACGGTGAGCACCAGCGCGCCCACCGCCGCGGTGAGAGGCAGCTTCCGGCGCGCAACCCGCGCGACCCGTCCCAGGAAAGAGGGCGGGCGCGCGGCGATCGGCAGCCCTTCCAGGAAGCGAAGAGTGTCGTCCGCGAGGGCCTCCGCGGAGGGGTAGCGGCGCGCCGGGTCCTTCTCCAGGCACTTGAGGCACAGGGTCTCGACGTCGGCGCTCACATCCGCGTGGAGCCGGCGCGGCGCCTCCGGGAGGGTGTGCACGACGTCGTGCAGCACCCGCGGCGTCGGTCCGACGAACGGCGGCCGACCGGTCAGAAGCGTGTAGAGCACGGCCCCGAGGGAATACACGTCACTGCGCGCGTCCACCTGCTCGAGGCGACCCAGCGCCTGTTCCGGCGGCATGTAGGCTGGGGTGCCGAGCAAGGTTCCCTCCAGCGTGAGCAACGATTCGCGCGAGAGGTCCTTGGCGAGCCCGAAGTCGGTGATGAGGACCCGGCCGTCCCCGGTCAGCAGCAGGTTCTGGGGCTTGAGGTCGCGGTGGACCACCCCTTCGGCGTGGGCGTAGGCGAGCGCGAGGGCGACTTCGTGAATCAGTTCGAGGGCGCGGCGGGGGGTGGGCCGTCCGCGTCGCGCCAGGTCATCGACCGTCTCTCCGATGATATAGTCCATCGAGTAGTAGTGGAGATCCCCATCCTGGCCCACGTCATGAATGGCCACGATTCCGGGATGATGCAGACGCGCCGCGGCCTGCGCCTCGCGGTGGAACCGCTGCACCCCCTCCGCGTCGGCAGGACCCCGGGCGCGCAGCACCTTGAGGGCGACGGTCCGGTTGAGGTCGCGCTGGCGGGCGAGATAGACCACTCCCATCGCGCCCGAGCCGAGCTCTCCCAGAATCTCATAGGCTCCGATCGATGGCGGAGCCGGCGCCGTGGAGGGGGACGGCGGAGGGACCGCCGGGGCCGCGGCAAGGGCGGTTTCGACCGGTCCCCCCGACGGCGTCCGGAGGACCGTGGGGTTGACACCCGCAGACGAGTCAGGCGACCCGGCGGGCGCCGGGGGTGTGGCGTCCTGCGGCATCGCGACCGCGTTCTCCCATCGACGGGTGACGGCAACCGAGGCCCGACCCCCGACCCGCCTTCGGGAGACGGGGAGGGCTTTTCCCCGCATTCGAAGTGCGGCGGGGCCATCCCGTCACTCTTGATGCCCCTCGATCTGGATCGTCATCGTCCGGCGCGCCGTTTCCACGCCGTCCCATTCCTCGGTGATCTCGAGCGTCAAGTCGAACATGTCGACATGGTAAATGCGCTGGTACTCCTCGGACTTTCCGTCCACGTCCACGGCCCCCTTCATCCGCAGCCAGTATTCGCCCGGCCGCTCCATGTTCTTGGAGGCCTCCTGGATGGCGAGCTGGATCAACGCCTCCTCGTTTCCCACGCGGATGCGAAACTCGCCGTGGTCCGGTTTCTCGAGCATCGAGAACCTCCGGGCGAGGAGGACATCGCGCCCTGCGCCTGCGTCGGCGGCCCACGCGCGGGCCGCCGCGTGTCCGTCGGGGGACCGACCCACGGCCCCGGGGAGGTCGGAGCGCCGGTCCGCGATCCGGACGTCGCGAGACGCAGCGATCCGCCCCCGTCCGCATGCTAGTTTGACCTTTCTTCCGTCCCAACGCAAGCCCGCTCCGGCCGCAGGAGCGATGACTCGACCCCCGGAAGCCGCAGGACCCCGTCGATCCGATACCGAATGCGCACGCCTGCGGGGAACCACTCGAGGTGTAGGTCGCTGGCGTCTCGCCGAATCGCGTCGAGCAGAACCGTATCGATGAAGGCGCCGCCCGGCCGGTCCAGGCCGGACGGGGCATCGGCTTCGGCCGTCAGATCGAGTACGCCGGTGGCGGCGCGGGCCGTGATCGGTGCGGGGGCATCCATGAGCATCTTCCTGGTTGAAGACGCGCAGGAGGACGCAAGTGAACGCCCGCCGGCCCGCCGACGGCGTGATTCGGCGGTGGATCAAGGGCCGCAACGGGTTCCGACCGTCCCCGAGCACGCGACTCCGGCCGCGGCGGCCGGATCCGCCGGACAGAATCGTACGCCAGGCGCTCACCGGCGCTCATCGGCATCCGAGGAACCCACGGGGTCGAGGACGGCTGGGGCAGCACGCGAGGGAGGCCCCGGCCGGCGGGGACGGTCCTCCGGGTCATCGGCGCGGTCGTGGCGCCGAGGTCGGGTGCTCACCGGCGGGAGGGGTCGTCAGGGCTCCCACGAAGCACGCTCTCCCCCGCTTCTTTCTTCGCGAAATGGGCGCGACGGTGAATGCCTGCGCGGCGGAGAAGGCCGTCGCGTTTCCCAGCGTATCCCGCGCCCGAATCCTCCAGAACAAGTTCCCGGTGCCGAACGACCTCACGGCCGCGCGCACGTGAGGCTCCTCCACCGTGAGCTGGAAGAGCACCGTGTCGAACAGGGCCGACGCCGAGACCTGCAGGTCGTAGTTCAGGATCCCGTTCGGATCCGCCGCCGCCGACCAGACGAAGTCCACGAATTCGACCGCGCCGACGTTCACGCCGCCCACCGGAGACTGAGGTACCGGAGCCGCTCCGGCCGTGGTATCGATCGTGAAATCGGTTTCCGCCGAGTAGTCTCGAATCGCCTCCGCGCGCCCGGAAGGATACTCGCGGCTGAACAGGTCGACTCCCGCGGCCGCACTCCCGCCATCGCGATAGCGAACCTGCCAGAAGTACGTGCCGTCGGGAAGCGCGGGAATCGTCACCCGCGTGAGGTCGCCGCCGGTCACGCCGGAGTCGAACACCGTCACCGACCAGTCCGCGGGAGATCCCGCCGCCCGGACCCGCCATTGACTGGCCGTGTGGAGATCGAAGGCCGGAGGACCGGCGGCTCCATTCGGATCCGCGAAGGCGGAGGAGGACAGGGTCGGTGTCGAAGTCGCCATGAGCGCCCCGGGTGCGGGGCCAAGATTGACCGGCTGCGCGGGGTGGAAATTGACCGCCCGGTCGAGGAGCGTTCCCGCGCCGCCGGATGCCCCCGGCGGACCGCCTGGATCGGGGCCCGGAGCGCCGCCGGCCCCTCCGGACGGCACCGGCGGCAGGATCCCGGTGACGGTGTCGCGAAGAATCTTGATCCGGCCCCCGCCTCCGCCCGCGCCGCCGCCCGAGGGATCGATGCTGGGTCCCGCCCCGGAGACGCCGCCGGCGCCCGCACCACCGTCCGCGCGCACGATCGCCGCCGCCCCGAATCGCAAGTCCGGCGCGCACAGCAGGATCCCCCCGCCCGAGCCTCCACCCCCACCGCCCGCGCCGGTCCCGTCCGCAGGCGCAATCCCCGCATTGCCGCCCGCGCCGTTCATCGACAGCGTCCCGTTCACGAACAACGATTCCTGGGCGATCAGCAGCAGGCTCGCCCCACCCGCGCCCCCATCCCCGCCCGTCGCTCCGGGGAGGTCTCCGCCACCGCCGCCGCCTCCGGAACCGGGGTTGAGGTCCTGATCGGGGGGCGGAGCCGCGGGGGTGTTGGCCGCGGCGGCAAACACCGGCGGCGCCGGATTGTCGTGGGCGGGACCGCCGGGGCCCGTGGCGCCGGCGCCATGCCCCCCCGCTCCGCCATGCCCCCCACCACCGCCACCGTCCCGGCTATTGGCAGCGGCCCCCGTGCCTCCGCCCGCTCCACTCCCGTTCGTCGATGGCACCGTGGGAGGACCGCCGATCCCGCCGGCGCCCCCGGCGCCGTCTCCGCGAACCGCCCCGTCGATCACGATCACCCGCGCGCGAATGACCAGTCGATTCCCCGTCGAGGGCGCGTCGCCCGTCACCGTCACCGTCACGCCGGTTGAAATCGTAAACGTGTCGATGTTGAAGTACTCCCCCTCCATCGCCTGATCCGCGGCAATCGTGAGGTTGCCGCCGCCCCCGTCCATCGCGGCATTGGGGCCCGACGGGGCCTGCGCCCGCGCCTCCTGCGGCGCCAACACCCCGAGACAAGCCCCAAGCCACCCGCACGCGGCGGCGGTGTACCACGCCCGGACCCCGATTCTCATCGCCGAACCCCTCCTGTCATCCATCCCGAATCTCCCGCCTCGAGGGCCAACGTTTGCCAGGCATTTCGAGCCGCCCCGCGGAGGTCTTCCCCCGCGGTTCGGCTCATCCACTGCAGCGAATCCAGAACCGCCGGGGTCACCGGTGGCCCGGGAAAGGCGCGACCGAGGCGCACCAGGGTCGTGAGGGCCTGGTCGGACGCCATGCCGCCGAGCCCGATCACCACGGCGAGGAGCGCCGGGGGCCCGAGCGCGCTGTCCGGGTGGAGCGCCGCCCCGGCCAGGCGCATCAGCACGCATTCCGCTTGCGGGTTCCCCACGCTCCTCAGCACCCGGCCCAGGGCTACCGCTTCCGCAAGGTCCCGGACCCCCTCCACCTCACCGGCCACCTGCGCCGCACACTCGGGGTGCACCCGGATCAGTCCGGCGATCGCCCCGATCACCCGAGGTTCCACGAACGGGGCGCCGGACGGCAAGGCCGCTTCCCGGCGACGCAAGCGACGAAACAGCATCGACACGAGGTCCTTCGGAGAGACGTGCGCGTCCCCATCCGATCGCCGCTCCCCGGACCAGGGCGCGACCGCGCGGGGAACGCCCCCCCACCCGAACGCATCGGGCCCCTCCGCAAGCGGACTGGGATCCGATTCCAGCCCGCGTTGCCGCTGACGGTCTCTTCCCGGAGGGAGGGGCGTGACCGGCCGTGTCTCCCCGGCCGCCGTCGCCGATCCGCTCCCGACCGGCGCCGTGGCAACGCCCCCCGCCGGCGTCGTTCGGCGGCGCCCCTCGCCCGGGCGCACCGAGCGGCGTCCGCCCGACCCGATCGACCGGCCGGGGCGCGCGCCGTCCTCCGGGGCCGCTTCCGGCGATCGCGTCCCCCCCCGACCGTCGCATGGCGCCCGGCGCTGCGCGTCGTCGTGCCGAAGTGTCACGATTGAAACGCCCGCGGAAAGAGCCAGGAAGACGGCCATCATCAGCTGCCGCATTCGCGCGTCCATACGACCTCCTATCGATGCTGCCAGCACCGACCGCCGCCCTTGACCATCCGACGGCACGGGGCGCCGGTCGTCTTCGTCGGCGCGCCGCACGGATGGCTCATCCCGGAATCCGCCCCGGGGTCCGGCCTTGGCTCGGATCCGGGGCGGACCGCCGGGGCGTCGACCCGACCCGTCCGTTCCCATCGCTCGATCCGCGCCTCGAGTTGCTCGACGCGCAGCCACAACCGGTCGAACTCTTCGGCCGTGGGACGCCCGGCAGCAAGGGGGGCCGGATCCTCCTCTGCTCCCACGATCGCCCATCCGGCGAGCAGGACGAGCAGCGCCACGAGAACGGGTCCGTATCGACGGGGTGCGGGCATGGGTGTCTCCTCCAATCGACAGACGAAGGGCGATTCCGAACCTCCCACCCCCGCGGCTTCCTGCCGCGGCGCACCGGCAGCGGGCGACGGCCGATTCCCCGGGAGCCCCCGGCGCGCCGGTGGGCGGAGACTACGACAACGGATGGACAGGATAGGTCCCGCAGGGCGGAAAATTTTTTCGGCCCCGGGATTTCGGGCTTGTGGGACCTCCCCTGTCACTCGGGTCCGCTACACTTCCTCCCGTCCGAATGCCGGTGCGAACGCGAAGGGACCGCCATGGAAGATTCGCCGCTCTTCCTCGGGATCGACTTCGGGACTTCGAACTCGTCGGTCGCCCACGTCTACCATGATCCCCGCTACGCAGACCAAAAGGTCATTCCCGTACAGACGGTTCCCATCCCCCTGGACGAGGCGGGGAACGTCGCCACCAACCGGATGCCGACGCTCCTTTCCACGCGGTTCGACGATCGGCGCGCCAAAGGATTTCTCGTCGGCTGGGAGTTCTTCCAGCGCTTCGGACGCCGCAAGAAGTCTCCCCTTCTCCGCCGCGGTCGCGACCTCTTCGAATCGGTGAAGTCCGACCTCGGCTCGTTCCGCATCTACCCGTACGCGGCCGCGCCGGAGTGCAACATGCCCGAGAAGGTGGCCGAGGCGGTGTTCGCGCGGTTGCTGCGGGAGGTCACGCCCCGACTTCCGGGAGCCAGCCCGGGCGCGGTCCGCACCGTCATCACGGTCCCCGCCTCGCTCAACGCCGAGGCGCGCCGCCAGACCCTCGAAGCCGCCGTGCGGGCCGGGCTCGTCGCCGACCGCGTCGAGCTGATCGATGAACCGATCGCCGCCCTGCTCGATCTCCTCAACGACCCGCGCTCCTGCGCCGTGCTCGCGCCGGGAAAGCCGACCCACGTCCTCGTGTTCGATTACGGCGGCGGAACCCTGGACCTCTGTCTGGTCCGGTGCGCATACGACTCATCCTGCTCGAGCGGACTTACCGCGGAAACGCTGGCGATCTCCCGATATCGGCGCAACGGCGGGAATGATGTCGATCGGCAGGTGATGGCGCGCGTCGTCTGGCCTCAGGTCGAAGAGCAGCTGGGGATCCTGCGGACCGGGTTGCGCGCGGACGTGCGCCAGGCGGTCGAGGACACCCTGACACCCACGGTCGCCCGGGGGCTCAAGGAAGGCATCTGCAAGCGGATCGCCCGGGACGTCAGTGCAGGGAGACCTCTCTCCCGGCTGTCCGCAGACCTGAGCGAAATCGTGAAGTCCGACGGGACGTTCACCGACGAAGGCCTCCCGGCGCCGATCGAGGGAAAATTCAAGATCACCAAGGCCCAGTTCGACCAGGTGATGTCCCCGTTCCTGACCGCGCCCTCCCCGGATCCCGCGACGTGGGGCGACGAACGCGTTCGTCACTCGCTGGTCCTGCCGATCCTCGAGACCCTCGACAAGGCGGGTCTCGGTCCGGGCGATCTCGACGTGCTCGTACTCCACGGCGGGAGCTGCCGGAACCCTCATGTCCAAGCGGGCCTGCTGGGGATCCTGGCCGAGGCGGACGGCCGATTTGCGCAAACCCGCATCGTGGAGACCCCCGACCTCGACACCTCCGTGGCCCGGGGCGCCGCCCTGGCCTGCTATTGGAAACACGCTCGAAAGGTCGAACTGATCCGGCCCGTGGTCGCGGAAGATGTGGGCATTCTGACGCTCGGGGAACAACCGGTCTGCCTGGTCGAGAGCGGCACGCCGCTGCCGTTTCCCGAACTGGGCATCCATGCGCACCCGGAAGACTTCTTCGTCCCGCAGGCCGGCCAGCGCGAGATGCTCGTCCCCTTCTATACGGGCCGCCATGAACAGCGGCGGTCGGGGTGCGTGCGCCTGCCGTTGCCCGACGGCGTGCGCAAGGGGGAGATCGTCCGGATCAAGCTGAGCATCGACCGCGACAAGGTCTTGCACTGGTGGTTCAGCCTCTCGGGCGGCGAGTTCCGCTCGGCCCCCTCCCTCGACGACCCCTGGACCCTCCGGGAGCCCGACGTGGCGGGTCAGGCGGTCCAGAGGCATCGGAAGGAGATGCGTGACCATCTGAGCCGGCACGGATCGGTTCCGCGCGGGATGGCGGTGCGGGAAGCGCTGCTTCTCTATCACGCGGGAGATCTGGCCGAGGCGGAACTGGCGATCTTCGATTGCGTTGCCGGCGGCTCCCACGATGCCGACACGGCCAATGCGCTGTCCCTGATCTACGGCCACACCGAGGATGCGGCGGCGGAGATGTACTTCGCCGAAATGGCGGCCCGGCTTGCGCCTCGGGATCCGATCATGCTGGGCAACTATGGCGTGGTGCTCGACGACAACGGCCGCGGGGACGAAGCGGTGGCCATGCTTCGCGCGGCGCTCTCGCTCGCGCCGGACCTCTCGTATCTTCACGAGCGCCTGGGGGACCGCCTGCGCGCGGGACGGGACGAGGAAGCGGCCGTGCGGGAGTATCGCGAAGCACTGCGGATCGTCGAGCGTCGGCTGTTGGAGCGACCGGAGCGTCCGCAGAATTGGAAGGAAGCCGCCCGATTGCACTACAAACTCGGCGAGTACGATCAGGCGCGGGACGCCGCCGGTCGCGCCTCGGACGCCGGGCTCAACGAACTGTACGGCGGAGACCATCGCATGCGGATCGCCGGACCGGACAGCGGATTCTGACCCGGGAGGAACAGGCCAATGGCGAAATCAGCCCAATCGGGCCGGCGCATCGCCGGGCGCCGGGGAACTTCCGCGCGACGCGGATCCGCGTCCCGGCGCGCCCGCCGTCCGGCGCGTTCGCCGCGCGGGAAGACCGCACGGAAGGCCGCGGGCGGGGTCCGTCCCGCGAAGGTCACGCGCAAGCTCGCAAAGCCCTCGCGCCCGCCACGGTCGCCCGCCGCATCCCGCGCGCCGGCGAGTTCCGTCGACTCGCAGCGGATCCGGGAGATCCTGGTGCGCCTGGATCGAGCGCACGCCGATCTGGTCGCGATCGGCGCCGAACTGCGCGCCGCCGCGCACGGGATCGGCGCCGCCGCCTGCGACACGTTGCGCGGGGAATGGCTGCGCAGCCTCCTGGAACGGGACCTCCTTCGGGACTTGCAGGTGGCGCGGCAGGGAGCGACGCCGGGGGAGAACCCGGCCGCCGCAGCCGGAGGGGATCGCCTCCTGCCGGAATCGATGTTGAATTGGCTGTGCGAGAAGCTCGACCTGTTTCCGTTGCTGACCGCCGGTGAAACGATCGAGGTCCCCGCGGCCTCCCTCGGCGATTTCGACTTCGACGGGTCCGTCCCCGCGGACGCCGGCGGCCTGATCGCCCTGCGGGTCGTCGTTCCCGGCCTGCGGCTCCGGGTGGGAAAGACCGTCGTCCTCCCGCCCCGCGTGGAGCGGATCGAACCGGTCGCGCCGACGTAGCGTTCCGCGGTCTTCCCGGCCGCCGAGAAGCGGGATCGGGGCGCGCGGGCAAGGCCGCGGATCGGCAAGGTCCGCGCGGCCCGCCGACGCCGGCACGGCGTCCGGACCCCGGGCCGCCTACAACTCCACCCGGTTCCGCCCGCCGGCCTTGGCGGCGTACAGGGCACGATCGGCGCGCGAGAGGAGCCCCTGCAGGTCCCGGGTCGTCGCATCCAATTCGGACACGCCGACGCTGCACGTGACCCGGATCACGTCCCCCCCGCTCGAGGGCAAGGCGATCTCGGCAATGCGGCGGCGGAGGTCATCGGCCAGGGCGCACGCCTTCTCCAGCGAGGTCTCGGGCAGCAGGAGAATGATCTCGTCCCCGCCGAAGCGCGCGCCGATGTCGCATGCCCGCAACCGCTGGCGAATCACCTGCGCGACTTCCACGAGGACGGCGTCTCCCCGATCATGCCCGTACCGATCGTTGATCTCCTTGAACCGGTCCAGGTCGATCATGACGGTCGAAACCGTGGTGCCGTATCGCCGCGACCGCGCCAGTTCTTCGTCGGCCCGTTCGGTCAGAAACCGACGGTTGTAGAGACTCGTCAGCGGATCCACGGTCGAAAGCCGGCGCACCTCCCGCTCGGCCTGGATCCGCTCCGTAATGTCCTTCATGAAACAATAGTGGCCCTGGAAGGTTCCCTCGGCATCCCGATCCGCGACCATGACGAGCTGCTTGAAAAACTCCGAACCGTCCTTGCGCCGCCCGCGTGCATCGATCTCGACCCTCCCCGTCGAGATCATCTGGCCGTAGGCCTCCTGCATCCGTTCGAGGTCGTCCGGGTCAACCGTCTGCTGCCATGGACGTCCGATCAGTTCTTCCGGCCGGTACCCGGCAATGTTCGCATACGCAGGGTTGACCGTCACATAACTGCCGGCCGCATCCAGCCGGGAGATCCCTTCGAGGGCGTGACTGAGGATGGCATTGAAGGCCCGCAGCTCCCGCTCGGCTTTCTTCTGATCGGTCACGTCGCGAAAGATCCCGCGGGTCGCGACCAGGCGGTCATTCTCGAACTGGCCGTTGACGCTTCCCGACAACTCCAGGCGCCGGCCATCCCGGGCGACCAGTACGGTTTCCACGTCGCTGAGACTTTCGCCCTGCACGACGCGCCGGAACATCGCCTCGCAGTGGGCGCGATACTCGGGATCGACCAGATCGAAGATATTCAGATTGCCGATTTCGTGGTCCGCATAGCCGAGCAGTTCGCGCCACTTCCGATTGGCGAATCGGATCCGTCCATCCGGTCCCACGCTCTGGATCAGGTCGTTGGCGTTCTCCATGAAGTCCCGGAGGCGCCTCTCCTGTTCGTGGAACAGCTTCAGCGCCCGGAGCATCTCGGCGGAACGGAGTTCCGATTCCGCCAGCGCCCCGAGATCATTCAGGATCCGCTCATCCTCCTCGGTGAAACGTCGGGGGGTGCGATCCAGAATGCAGAGCGCGCCGAGGCGCATCCCGTCCGGTCCCGCCAGGGGGCGACCGGCATAGAACCGGATTCCGGGCGGCCCTTGCACCAGGGGGTTGTCCGAGAAGCGGGAGTCGGCACGCGCATCCGGCACGACGAGAATCCGATCGGAGAGAATCGCGTGACCGCAAAACGACACGTCACGGGGCGTCGAGTCGACCTCCAACCCCTGCCGCGACTTGAACCACTGGCGAGCCGCGTCGATGAGCGTGATCAGCGCGATCGGGACGCGAAACAGTTGTTGGGCGAGGCGGGTGACGCGGTCGAACCGCTCTTCCGGCCCGCTGTCGAGAATTCCCAGCGAATGCAGGACCGCGATTCGATCCGCCTCATTCGGCGGAGCGGCGGGCACCAACATGCGATTTCTCTGCTGAGTGGAAAGGAAAGGGGGCTGGAATCCATGATTCCCGCCTTGCGCCGTACCGGGAATCGTACCTCATTTTCGCATGGTCGTACCATAGGCGATTCTTCGGAGTCGCTCTCCCGTGCGCGCGGGACGGTCCCGGGGGGGGGCCGCGCCCCGGGCGAGCGACGGCAAGAGCGAGGCCCTTTCACCGCCCGCGTCGGGGCGGCGGGAAATCGCCTCGCGGCCCGGTCAGGCGAATCGATTCGGGGCGTTCGGGCGTGACGCCATCCTCCCGCGAAGGCTCGGGCGGGACTGCGCCGGACGCCCTTCCCTCCGCACGGCCCTCGGCTATAATGAGGTCGGGTGGGGAATGGATCGGTCGCGTATGCCATTCACGAGGAGCGGTGTCCAATGACGCGCGTCCATCCGCAGTCACCCGCGTCCCAACCGGCCCATGTCGGGACCGAAGAGCCGCCGGCGTTCGTGGAAGCCGCGGACGTCGTGGTCCGGCGGATGCGCAGCGACGCCTCCCGCGGACTCTCCTCCGACGATGCCGGCGAGCGACGGCGCACCTTCGGGTGGAATGAACTGGAGGCGGCCGAATCGGTCCCCGCCTGGCGACTTCTGCTCGCCCAGTTCGAGAACGTCCTCATCCTCATCCTGCTGGTCGCCATCGTCCTTTCCCTTCTCCTGGGCGAGACGCTCGAGGCCGCGGCGATCGCGGCGATCACCGTCTTTTCCGTCGTGCTGGGGTTCGTTCAGGAGTACCGCGCGGAGCGCGCCATCGAGGCGCTGCGCCGCCTGTCGGCGCCCCTCGCCACGGTGGTCCGCGACGGGGAGGCGGCGCAGATTCCCAGCCGCGAGGTGGTGCCGGGAGACATCCTCCTGCTCGCCGCCGGGGATGTCGTATCCGCCGACGCGCGCCTGATCGAGG
Organism: uncultured Planctomycetia bacterium; assembly: GCA_964632945.1. Lineage (GTDB taxonomy): Bacteria > Planctomycetota > MHYJ01 > WSZJ01 > CAZWCX01 > CAZWCX01. The sequence continues at coordinate 33,002 of CAZWCX010000020.1, forward strand.
CCGTTCACCTGCAGGTCAACGAGGCTCCCTTGACCGGGGAGTCCGTCCCCGTCGACAAGGGCGTGGAGCCCCTCGCGGATGCGACGGCCGTCCTCGGCGATCGGACCAACCTCGTTTTTCGCTCCACCGCGGTGACTCACGGCCGCGGACGCGCGATCGTGGTGACGACGGCCGGCCACACCGAAATCGGCCGAATCCGGACCCTCCTGGAGACGGTGCAGGCGACCAAGACCCCCCTCGAGCAGAACCTGGCCCGGATCGGACGCCGCCTCGTGCAGGCGGCCCTGGCCACGGTGGCGCTGGTCGTCCTGCTGGGCGGCGCGCGCGGACTGCCGTGGACGGAAATGATCGTCTTCGGCATCGCCCTCGCCGTGGCCGTCGTTCCGGAGGCACTGCCGGCGGTCGTCACCGTTTCGTTGGCGATCGGGTCCCAGCGGATGGCCCGGCGGAATGCCTTGATTCGCCGGTTGCCGACGGTGGAGACGCTGGGCAGCACGACCGTCATCGGCACGGACAAGACGGGCACGTTGACGACCGGGGAAATGACGGTCCGGGAACTGTACGTCGCCGGGGAGCGAATCAGCGTGACCGGGGCCGGTTACGACCCGGCCGGGAAACTCCTCCAGGGTGACGTCCCCGCGGAAGCGCCGGGAGCGCTGCAGGAATTCCTCACGGCCGCCGCGCTTTGCACGGACGCGGAGATGAAGCGCGGGGAGGACGGACGGTGGCTGGCGCAGGGGGATCCAACCGAGGCGGCGTTGGTGGTGGCCGCCGCCAAGGCGGGTCTGGCCAAGGCCGATCTCGAGGCCGCCCATCCGCGCGTGGAGGAAATCGCGTTCTGCCCCGAGCGGAAACGGATGACGACGCTGCACGCGCGGGACGGAACGCAGACCGCCTTCGGCAAGGGCGCCCCGGAGGAGATGCTGGCCTCCTGCCTGCGCGTACGGGACGCCGGCGGGGAGACCCCGCTCGACGATTCACGGCGGGCCACCATCCTGGAGACGGCCCAGGACATGGCCGCGCGATCCCTCCGCGTCCTGGCGGTCGCCCGCAAGGACGGAACCTCCCTCGCGGACGCCGAAACGGGAATGCTGTTCCTGGGCCTGGCCGGCTTGAACGACGCTCCGCGCCCGGAGGCCGCGGAGGCCATCCGCACCTGCCACCTCGCCGGTATCCGCCCGGTGATGATCACGGGTGACCATCCACTGACGGCGAAGGCGATTGCAACCGAACTCGGACTCCTGCGGGAAGGCGAAATCGTCACCGGCGCGGAGCTTGCCGAATTGGACGAGGGCGCTCTCGATCGCCGGGTGGACCGGATCGACGTCTATGCGCGCGTCTCCCCCGCCGACAAGCTCCGGGTGGTCGAGGCCCTGCAGCGCCGGAACCACGTGGTAGCCATGACCGGAGACGGCGTGAACGACGCGCCCGCCCTCAAGCGGGCGGACATCGGGATCGCCATGGGCGTCGCCGGCACGGACGTGGCCAAGGAGGCGGCCTCGATGACGCTCACCGACGACAACTTCGCCACCATCGTCGCCGCCATCGAGGAAGGGCGCGCGATCCTGGACAACATCCGCAAGTACCTCATGTATCTCCTGTCCTCCAACATCGGCGAGATCGCCCTGATGGTGGCGGCCCTTCTCCTGGGACTGCCGTTGCCCCTCAGCGCCGTGCAGATCCTGTACGTCAATCTGGCCACCGATGGGCTGCCGGCGCTGGCGCTCGCCGTCGACCCGCATGCACCGGGATTGATGCGCCGGCCGCCGCGGCGCCCCGGCTCCCAGATTCTCTCCCCGCCGATCATCGTGCTGATGCTGATCGGCGGCGCCTGGTCCGCGATCGTCAATGTCTCCCTGTTCGCCTGGGCCCTCGCTTCGGGTCGCCCCCTCCCCGAAGCCATGTCGATGGCGTTCATTTCGCTCGTCCTCATCCAGTTCTTCAAGGCCTACGGCTTTCGGTCCGAGCGCGAATCGATCACGAATCGTCCCTTCGCCAACCGGTGGCTCAATCGGGCGATCGGTTGGGAAATCGTCCTGCTCGCGCTGATCCTCTACGTGCCGGCCCTGCAGGCCCCCTTCGGCACGGTTTCCTTGCCCCTCGCCGACTGGGTCGTCCTGCTGCCGGCCGCGCTGTCGATCATTCCAGCGCTGGAGGCGGGGAAGAGCATGGTCCGGCGAGGCTGGCTCGGGTCGGTGGATTGACCCACCGGATCGGACATCGCGGCCCGCCATGGGGGACTCGCGCGGGCGGCGCTCGCCCCGGACCGCCGTCCGCCCCCGATGCGGAAGACCCGACCCGTACTGTTTTCCCCGGATGCCGGTACAACGGGCATGAGCACCCTGACCCGGACCCTTCCCCTGCTCGTGGCCTTCGCCGTCTTCTCCACCCCTGCGGCGGGAACGATTCCCGCGTGGACCGACGGACTCGGGGACCACGAACCGATCGCCCCACTCGCCGGGTGGTTCGTCGCGCGGCGGGGACGCGCATCCCGGGCAACGGGCGAGCGGTCAGAACCGGCCGGAGACCGCGATCGCGCCGACGAAGAGGATCTGGAAGAAGACGCCGGCGATCAGACCCGCGAGCAGGAGGGGAACGCGCCGATTCGGGTCGACACGCATGGCACGAAGGGCGGCGCGAAGGAGGGGGTAGAGCGACAGGACCAGCAGGACGAGGATCGATTCCGCAAGGAAGCCCGACATTCCGCACCTCCGACTCGCACGCGAAACCGCCCGGCAACGCCTTCCCTACCCGACCTCCATCCGGACCGCCCCCCCCGCGCCGCGGCATCGGGGCCGGCATCGAACCGACCGCGCGCAACCTCTTCCGACCGTCGCGGCGGCCGGGGCAGGTCGCACGCGTGCGGCGCTCACCGTCGACGGGGACGATGTCGTCCCAAATATTCCTGGGTCGGGGTGACCGCTTCCACGCCGACCGTCGCGCCGGCCCGAACCACGAACTCGCTCAGGCCCACTTCCCCCGCCGGGTTCCCCCAGTCGTACGTGTAGCCGAGCCGCGTCCAGGGGTATCCATTCTCCCCGTACGAAGATCCCCGCAGACGCTCGAACCACTCGAAGTGTCCGGGCCGCGCCGCCGGACCGACGGAAGCCCGGCGCACGTCCCATTCCGCCACGCGGTCGTCGATCTCGGGATCCGGCGCGGGCCGGAAGAGGTCCCCCGGCGCAACCCACAATTCCACGAACCGTGACTTTCCCACCCCGGGCGGGAGGCCCAACAACTGCTCGACTCGCAGCGTCAGCGCCTCCCCGGACTCGGGCCGGGACCGGCAGAAATGGCTCAGTTCCGGGACCAGCGTCACCCAGACTTCCCGGCCGAGTTCCATCTCGCGACCGATCTCGCGGTCATAGCCGTCCCAGGAAGTCCAGGTCACGGCCAGGACTCGACGGGCCCCGGCGCGGTCCCGCCACTGCAGCGCGGGATGGTCCGGGGTGACGGCGGTCAGCGTCCGACAGACCTCTTCCGGCTCCGCGACCTCGGCGTCCGCGATCGCGCGCCGATACGACGCCTGGAGATCCGGCAGCCCCGGCGTCCGATGGGCGGACGTGCACCCGAAGACGAGGGCAAGGACGAGCACCCAGGCGCCGGCGGAGACATGGGCCCGGACGGCGGACGCGGAGAGTGGCCGGAAAACTTCCACCGGGCGTCTCCACCGGGGTCCGGGAAGGCGCCGTCGGACTCCGACGGCGAAGGAGGAGTCAACGGGACGGGGTCGATTTGCGGCCCGCCGTCCGCCGGGTCGCGCGCGCCTTCGGGGCCGGCGCGGTCGGGGCGCCCCCCCGCTCCGCGCGCAGTCGGAGGGCGGCGATCAACCTCTTGAGCTCGAGCGCATTCACACCCGCCCAGTCGGTAAAGCGGATGCAGCCCACCCGGGAGGTGACCTTGCCGAGCTTGGGCGCGTACTTCGCCACGAGATCGGCCTCGGGGACATAGAGGCTGTAGAACCCCTTCCGGGCGGCGATGCCGGCGAGCGGCTTCCCCGCCCAATCGAAGGTGGCGATCCCCCAATTCACGCTCTCGCGCCAGTCCGGCAGATTGCGCCGGAGCAGGGCGAGGACGGTCCGCATCGTCGGCTCCATCGACGGGGCGATCTTCTGCAGGTACTCCTCGTGGCTCCGGGCGGTGATGTTCCCTCGGCTCTTCGGCTTGCCCACGACGGTCTTCTCCCCTACTGCTTCTTCCCCTGAGCGGCGACCGCCTTGGCCGCCGCCGCGATGGCGGCCGCATCGCCCAGATAGCGATGTCCGCGAGGCGTCAGGTCGTCGTTCAGCTCGTACACGAGCGGAATTCCCGTGGGAATGTTGAGTTCGACGATGTCGGCATCGGAGACGCCGTCGAGGTACTTGACGAGGGCGCGCAGACTGTTGCCGTGGGCCGCCAGGATCACCCGCTGTCCCGAACGCACGGCGGGAGCGATCGTCTCATGCCAATACGGGAGGAAGCGCGCAACGGTATCCTTCAGGGACTCGGTGCGCGGGAGATCCTGCGCGGACAGCCCCGCGTAGCGGGGATCGTGCCCCGGATAGCGGGGATCCTCGGGCGTGAGCGCCGGCGGCGGGATGTCGTAGCTGCGCCGCCAGATCTTCACCTGATCCTCGCCGTGCTTCGCCGCGGTCTCGGCCTTGTTCAACCCCTGCAAGGCGCCATAGTGCCGTTCGTTGAGCCTCCAGGAATTGTGGATCGGAATCCACATGCGGTCCATTTCCTCGAGCGCGATCCACAGCGTCTGGATGGCGCGGGTGAGGACCGACGTATACGCGACGTCGAAGGCAAACCCCTCCTTTCGCAGCGTCTGCCCGGCCGCGCGCGCCTCGTCGACCCCCTTGGGGGAAAGCCTCACGTCGGTCCAGCCGGTAAAGCGGTTTTCCTTGTTCCACTGGCTCTCGCCGTGACGCAGGAGGACGAGGGTCTTCATCGGGCGACTCCGCGGAGAGGAGTGCAGGACCGGGCCCTCGAGGGCCCTGTCCGACACGGTACACCGAGAATGGCCGGTTCGCAACGATCGGCTTCGGCAGGAGGACGGCAAGTCACTCCCCCGGTTCGCGGGCTTCGAGTCGAATCACCGCACTCCGGAACAACCACCAGGCCACGGTCCACTCCAGCAGGCACGTGATCCCCGTGGAGAAGACCAACCCCCCGCCGATTCCCAGACCGCCATCGACCATCAGGATCGGGAGCAACGAGGCGCGAGTCAGACAACCGAGGAACGGCAGGCCGACGAGACCAAGCGCGAGCGCCAGAGCAATCGCGCCGCCGCTCGACCGGGTCCGACCCGCCGCCCAAAGTCCGGCGGCGGCGCCGAAGGCGAACTGGCCCAAAACTCCGAGCACGTGAATCGCGGCCATCGTCGCTTGCGGCGACCAGGCCCCTGCCGGATTCCGGGACAGGCCGACCCACGTCGACGCAGCGTAGGCACCGGACTGGGAGGCCAGCAGGAGGAACCCGGGCAACAGGAGGAGCAGGAGCCAGAGGACGGGATCCAGACGCGTGCCGGCGATCCCTGCCAGCATCGGTCCTCTGGGGAACGGACTCACCAGCAACGAATCGAGCGTGCCCCGATCCTTTTCCTCCTGCAGTGCGAGGGCGGTCAGCACGGGGGTCAAGGCCTGGGTGATCAAGGCCAGAATCAGGACGTGGCTCGACAGCAGGCCGATCAGGAAGGTCCCACGCAACGAGCCGCCCAGTTCGACCGCAAGACCGCAGTAGTACACTACGCCCAGGGTGAGCGCGATTCCCAGGCTCCATCGATACCCGGCCGTACGACGATACGAGCGAGGGCGATAGAGCGGATTGTCCCCGAAGAGGCGCCCCCAGGGGCCGGCGATCACGGGTTTCCTCCGCGCGGACCAGGCGCGCTGCCCTCGGTTGCCGATCGGCGACTCCGCGAACCGGAGTCGGACGATCAGCCAAGACGCGTTCGCGGGGCCCCCCCCGCGCCTCGGGAGAGTAGCATCCCGACGCGGATCGAGCAACCGGGGCGTATTGGGGGCTGCCCCCGCGCCCGGTTCGCCGCCGACGGTGACTCGGGCCGGAGGGCTTCCCATCCGAATGGACCGATCTTCCTTCCCCCGATCCCGATCCCCTGTCATCATGGGCCCGGTCGCGGAGGGAGCGGTTGAGCCGGCACCCCGCCTCACCGAGGCCGGATTCCCCGTTCGACGGAGGACCTTTCGCCGATGAGCCGTCTTTCCCCCGCCCTCCTGACGCTCCTCTTGACCTTCCTCGCGACCGTGGCGGGGGCCGAACCCGTGGCCGCCGCCGGCCGTTGGGAGGGCGCCATCCGCACTCCCGGCGCCGAGCTGCGCGTGCTCGTCGATCTCGCGGCCGACTCCGGCGGCGGCTGGTCCGGGACCATCGACATCCCGCAGCAGGGGGCGAAGGGGCTCGCGCTCGCCGGCGTGAAGGTCGAGGGGGCGTCCGTCGCCTTCGCGATCGCCGGGATCCCGGGCGATCCGACCTTCCGCGGATCGCTCGTCGCGGATGGCGGCGTCATCGAGGGGAAGTTCACGCAAGGGGGAGCCGAATTTCCGTTCCGCCTGGAGCGACCGGTCGATCCGCGCCAGGACCTGGCCGGAAAGCTGGAGGAGTTCCGCGGCCTCGTTCGCCGCGCCCTCGCCGACTTCGGCGTCCCCGCGGTGTCGATCGCCCTGGTGAAGGACGACGTCGTCGTTCTGTGCGAGGGATTCGGGCTGCGCGACGTCGAGAAGAAGCAACCGGCCACCGCGGAGACCCTGTTCGCCATCGGGTCGTGCACCAAGGCCTTCACGGCCCTCTCCGTCGGGCTCTTGGTCGATGACGGTCGGCTGGACTGGGACGCCAAGGTCCGCGACGTCCTCCCCGGCTTCCGGCTCCACGACCGCGCGGCCGAGGAGCGCATCACCGCCCGCGACCTGCTTTGCCACCGCTCCGGGCTGCCCCGGCACGACCTGGTCTGGTACAACGCCCCCGGGGATCGCGCCGAATTGGTCAAGAGCCTGCGCTGGCTGGAACCGAGCGCCGACCTGCGCGCGCGGTGGCAGTATCAAAACCTGATGTTCATGGCCGCCGGCCACCTGGCCGGAGAGCGCGCGGGGATGTCCTGGGAAGACCTGGTACGGACCCGCATCTTCCAGCCCCTCGGCATGACCCGCAGCAACTTCTCTGTGGAGGACTCGCAGAAGTCGGAGGACCATGCCCGGCCCTACGTGGAGCAGGAGAAGCAAACCGTCCCGGTTCCGTTCCGCAACATCTCGGCGGTCGGTCCGGCGGGATCGATCAACTCGTGCGCCCGGGACATGGCGCAGTGGCTGAGACTCCAGCTCGGCGACGGCGAGGTCGACGGGAAACGGGTGGTTTCCTCCACGGTCCTGCGCGAGACCCACCAATCGCAGATGCTCATCCCCCGGGCCCCCGGCGATCCGGAGATCTCCCATCACGCCTACGCGCTGGGCTGGATCACCTCGCTCTACCGCGGCCGTGAGATGGTCGAACACGGCGGCAACATCGACGGATTCACCGCCGACATCGCCCTGATCCCCTCCGCCCGGGTCGGGGTCGCGATTCTCAGCAACCACGGCCGCACGAGCCTGCCGTCCGGCCTCGCGTTCACCGCGCTCGACCTCGCCCTCGGGCTCGAGCCGATCGACTGGTGCGCCCGCATGCTCCAACGCAAGGCGGGGTCGGAGCAGGCCGGCACGCAGAGCCAGTCGCTCCTCGAACAGGAACGCAAGCCCGGCACGAAACCCGCGCACCCCCTCGAGGAGTACGCCGCCGAATACGAACATCCGGCCTACGGCGTCATGCGCGTGCGCGTGGAGGGGAACACCCTGGCCGCCGAGTTCCACGGCATCCCCCTCGCGCTCGAGCATTGGCACTTCGAGACTTTCCGCGCCGTCCCCCAGGAAGCCGCGCTCGCGCAGCAGACCTTGATGATGCAATTTCTCACGAACTTGCAGGGGAACGTGGACCGGCTCTCCGCCCCGCTCGAGCCCCTCGTGCCCGAAATCGTCTTCCGGCGCCGCCCGCCCGCGCGGCTCTCGGATCCCGCCTTCCTCCGCACGCTCCTGGGATCCTACCGGTCCGAACTCATTCCGACCCTGTCGGCCACGGTATCGCTCCGCGGGGAATCGACGCTCACCGTGACCCTCCCGGGCCAGCCGACCTACGAACTCCTTCCCGTCCGCGGGACCGAGTTCCGCATCCGCACGCTCGAGGGGTTCCATGTCCGCTTCGAGCTCGACGCCGCGGGCGCACCGATCCAGATCCTGTTCGTGCAGCCCAACGGGGTGTTCGCAGCCAAGCGCGTGCGGGAGGAGCAGGAGTCCGCGCCGGCCACGCCGCGATGATCCGCGCCGAGCTTCACGCGGCGCCCGTGTGAGCCTGTTTCGACCACGAGGTGGCTTCCGATGTCGAGGAGTCGAGTGCCTCGGAAAATCGCGACGTTCGCGCTGTGGGTCGCGATCGTGGGGGGGGGCTGGGCTTCGGCGGAAGACCAACCGACCGGCCACGCGAAGCAAGACCGGGTCGGGCGGCTCGCCGCGGCCCGCACCTGGATGTACCAGATCCAGGGGCTGGACGAGCCCGGCGCCGTCCCCGCGCTCGAGCGTTCGGAGTACCCGCTCCTCGTGCTCGAGCCCGGCCACAACCTCCGTGAGAGCCGCACCCCCACGACCGCCATGCTCCGCAAACTTCGAACCACCCCCGCGGGAAGGACGCGCCTCCTCCTCGCCTACATCGATGTCGGGCAGGCGGAAGACTATCGCGATTACTGGAAGAGCGACTGGCGAGCCCCCGGCAAAGGGAAGCCCGGCGAGCCCGACTTTCTGCTCACGGTCGATCCCGACGGCTGGAGCGGCAACTACCCGGTCGCCTACTGGCGCAGGCCCTGGCAGGATCTCTGGCTGGGCGATGCCGGCATGGTCGCCACGCTCGCCCGCCTCGGCTTTGACGGGGTGTACCTCGACTGGGTCGAGGCCTATGACGACGAACACGTCCGGGAAGCCGCAGAACGGGAGCGGGTCGATGCCCCGACGGCGATGATCGACTTCATCCAGCGGATCCGCGAGGCCGGCCGAGCGGTAACGCCCGATTTCCTGGTCATCCCGCAGAATGCGCCGTATCTCCTCGACACCGATCCGGAGCGTTACGCATCCGTCATCGACGCCCTGGCCGTGGAAGACACCTGGTTCCACGGCGCGGGGGATGCCGAGTGGGACGATCCGGAGGCGGGAGACCTCCGCGAGCGCCACGAGGATGAATGGAGCACGCGGAGCCGGCTGCGGCAGCTTCGGAAGTACCTAGACCGGGGCCTGCCGGTCTTCTCCGTCGACTACTGCATCGCCGAGGAGAACGCCGCCCGCGTCTACCGGGAGGCGCGCGAGGCGGGGCTGCGGCCGCTCGTCACCCGAGTCTCCCTCTCCCGGATGACGGTCACGCCTCCCGATCGGTAGCGAGACCGCGGGAGAGCGCTCCTCCCGCCGCGGCCGGATCGGGCCGATGGCCACCCAGACGCCGCGCTCTCGTGGGCCGGCGGGAGGACAGGGCGTTCGGGTTTACGACCTCGATCCGCTGGTCCCGGACAACTTGCGTGCCCGTGACTCCTGCGCCGGGATCGCGGACGACCGGAATTCGATCCGCCCTTGACCATGGCAGGCTGCGGCCGATACGCTGCTCGGAGCAGGCTGCGTGAGGCGTGGCGCTCCCGCATGAACGCGGCATCCTCGCTCGGGAACTCGACCCGGTGCGCCTCACGGTCGACGCCCGAAGCGAAGTCAGAGCCCTGGCCTTTCCGGAGGAGGCTCTGGAGCGCACCCAGAGTCGGGCGCCGGCGGTGTACGAGCACCGGATGCGCGCAGGGGCGATCGGACGACCCAGGGGGCGTGCGTGGACGGATGCGCGACCGCGCTCCAGGAGAAGGCATGAACGACGGGAAGCCCGGAGAGGCCAAACCCCTCGTGCCACGCGAGGCCCCCGCCTGCCAGGTCTGCGGCGAACCGCTTCACGGACGCGCGGTGGTGGAGTGCTGCCAGTGCGGCACTCCGCACCACCTGTCGTGCTGGCGGTTCAACAAGCGCTGTTCCATCTATGGCTGCGGGAGCCGAAGTTGCCGCCAGCCCGCCCCCTCGCCCGCCCTGAAGTCGGTCGGCCCGTTCGAAGTGAAGGTGAACCCAAGGTACCGGTCCTTCACTCCCCTGGACGCGATCTCCTTCACCACCGTGGTCGGGATCGCCGGGCTGATGATGCTCCTGGGCCTGCCGGTGGACGGCGTGGTGGGCCCGACCGCGCTCTTGCTGATCCCGGTGCTGATCGCCCTGCTCGCGGGGATCGATGAACGTCTTTCGGTCGATCCGACCCGCGGGACGATCGACCGCTCCCTGCGGATCAGAGGGCGGACGGTATGGTCGGTTCCGGACTGGCTCCGGTTTTCCCGGGTGGTGGAACTCCATGTTCACCGCTGGACCCTGGACGGCATACGGCCGACGCAGATGTGGCAGTTGCAGGCGCTCCTCGACGACGGGTCCCGCACGAAGATCCTGACCGACTCCCATCCGGGCGGGCAGGGGGAACCCGAACTTCCCCGCATCGCCGAACAACTGGCGGAGATGGTCGATTGCACGGTTCGGCGGTTCGACGGCGCGGAGCCGCCGGATCGCGCCGAACTCGACGAGGCGGTGACCGCCTGGCGCGATTCCCGGGCCCTCCCGGCCGCGCCGGAGGCCGCCGGGCCGGATGCTCCCGCCGGCAGCGGCACCCCCGTTCGCGAGATCGTCTCCCCGTCCGCGGACGGCGAGCCGACGACCGCGCGAGAGGGCGATTCCGGGACCGACGCCGAACGGCGCTGAGGCCGGGCCGGCGCGGGAGGCCGGTCCTTCCCGTCGCCGACCGGGCGAGCGGCGCTTCCTACCCCTTTCCCTTCTTCACCGAGATGCCGGCCTCCTTGAGCCGGTAGTAGAACGTGCTGCGCGCGAGGCCGAGTCGCTGCGCGGCCTTTTCCACGCTTCCGCCGGCTTCGTCGAGCACGGCCTTGTACACGTCCGCCACGATCTGGTCGAAGGTCTTGTCGCGGATCGAGACCATTCCCTTCATGTCGATGGCCGCGCTCGAGCCGCCCCGCCGGCGGCCGCCGCCGTCCGCTCCGACCCCCGCTCCGGCGGGTCGATAGTTCGCGATCTCGGGGCTGATGTCCTCGAGCGTGATCGCCTCGCCGGCGAAGGCGAGTGCCCGCTTCACCTCATTTTCCAATTGCCGGATGTTCCCCGGCCACTCGAAGTCGACGATCCGCCGCATGGCGTCGCGCGCGACTTCCTTTTTCGGCGTGCCGCTCTCCGCGGCGTACTTCTCCAGGAAGTGCTCGATCAGCAGCGGCAGGTCGTCCCGGCGCTCCCGCAGCGGCGGCAGCCGCAGCGTGAAGACGTTCAGGCGGTAGTAGAGGTCCTCGCGGAACGTCCCCTCCTCCACCATCTTCTTCAGGTCCCGGTGGGTCGCGGCGATGATGCGGACGTCCACCTTGATCGACTTCTTTCCGCCGACCGGACGGATCTCGCCCTCCTGGAGCACGCGCAGGAGCTTCTTCTGCATCTCCAGGCCCATCTCGCCGATCTCGTCGAGGAAGAGGGTGCCGCCGTTGGCGAATGCGAACAACCCCTCCTTGTCTTTGTCCGCGCCGGTGAACGAGCCCTTGACGTGGCCGAAGAGCTCGCTTTCGAGCAGCGATTCCGGCAGCGCGCCGCAGTTTTCCGCGACGAACGGCTTGTCCTTGCGGGGGCCGTTGAAGTGGATCGCCTTGGCGACCAGTTCCTTTCCGGTGCCGCTTTCGCCGTGGATGATCACGGGGAAGTGGGTCTCGGTGATCTTGTCGAGGACCTTGAACAGTTCCTGCATCGCCTTGGAGCGGCCGACGATGTTGCCGTAGGAGTACTTCGTGCGCAGCTGCTCCAGGCTGGTGGTGAGCGTGCGCTTGAGGAAGTCGGCCTCCTCCTTCTGGCGCGCGTACAGGCGCGAGTTTTCGATCGGGGCGGCGATCTTGTCGGCGAACTGGGCGAGCAGCTCCCGGTCCTCCTCGGTGAAGCGCTTGTTCCCGGCCAGATTATCCATGTAGACGACGCCGATGGTCTCGCCTTCGAGGTGGATCGGCACCGACAGGATCGAGCGGATCTGCAGGTCCATGATCGAGTCCTGGCCGCGGAACTGGCTTTCGGCCAGCGCGTCGGTGACGACCGCGGGCTCGCCGGTGCGCGCGACCTGCTCGACGATGGTGCTCGAGAACTCGAACTGCGGAGAGCGGATCTCCTCGTCGTTGAAGTTGAGCGCAGTGACGGGTTTCAGCTTGCCGTCGACGCCGCGCAGCATGATGAAGCCGCGCTCGGCGCGAGTGACCTGGAGCATCATGCGCATGGTCAGTTCGAGGACCTTGTCGAGGTCGAGGCCGGCGTTGATGACCTTCATGAGCATGCCGAGGACGGTGATGCCGTCGCGGGAGACGACGAGCTGGTCGAGGTCGGCGTCCTGGGCGACCTTGCGCTGGACTTCGCGTTCGCTCTCGACGCCGGCCTCGAAGGTGAAGACGCAGTTGCGGCCGTTGCGTTTGGCGTTGTAGACCGCCTCGTTCAGGCGTTCGCGTGTGGAAGTCAACGTCTGCGCGTCGGTCGGGCAGGTCAGGACGCCGACGCTGACGGTGACGTTGACGTCGCGGCCCGCGGCCTGGAAGGGCCAGGTGGCGATTTCGGTGCGCAGGCGGTTGGCCAGACGGACGGCCTCCACGCGTTCGGTCTCGGGCAGGACGACATCGAACTCGTCGCCTGCGCCGCGGCCGAGGACGTCGACGTTGCGGATCCCCTTGCGCAGGATGCCGCAGACCTCGCGCAGGATGTCGTTGCCCGCTTCGGCGCCGTGGAAGTCGTTGATCACCTGGAAGCGGTCCAGGTCGACGCGCAGGATCGAGACCAGGCGGCTGTAGCGCCGGCAGCGGTCGAGTTCGCGCTCGAGGATGCCGTCCACGTAGGCCGGAACGAAGGCGCCGCTCACGCGGTCGAAGACCATCTGCTGGTGCAGTCGCGCGTTGTCGAGGGCGACCGCGGCGTGGTCGGTCATGACCAGGAGGAGCGCGGCCTCGCGCTCGGCGAAGGCCTTTTCGGTGAACAGGCTGTCGAGGTAGAGCGCCCCGGCGATCGCCCCGCGCATGCGGATCGGGACGCAGATGATCGAGCGCACGCGCAGTCCGGCGACGTCGCCGAGCGGAGCGAGGCGCTTGTCGGTCTGGGCGTTCGGCGTGAGCAGGATCTCGCCGGTCTCGATCACACGTTCGGCGATCCCCTTGGAGATCTTGGTCGCCGGATCGTCGATGTCGCGACTGCCCAGGTTGCGCGAGACCTCGAACTGGAGGCGCCCGCCGGTGGCGCCGCCGGCGCCCCGCAGAATGAGGAAGCCGCGGTCGGCCCCGGTGATCTCGATCGCGGTGTCGATGATGTACTCGAGGACCTTGCGCGGATCCTGTTCCGCGCCGATCCGGCGGCCGACCTCGACCAGGCGCACGAGCTGCGAGAAGTCCTTCCCCACCGGCGAACCGGCGTGGTCGCGGACCAGGTTGGCGAACCAGCGGTCGGCCCCGGCGGAGGTGAAGTCGGCGGCGAGCGTGGTGGTCTCGTCCTTGCGCGACTGCACCTCGGTGTCGATTTTGGCCGCGAGTTCGACGGCCGCCTTGCGCCGGGGGTCGCGGGCGTACGCCTCGCGGTACTCTTCGGGCAGTTTGGCGGCGACCTGGGCAAAGACCTTGCGCACCTCCTCCGCGTGGAAGCCCGCCTTGAGCGGGTGGTTGCGCTTGCGCAGGACCTCGGCGAGCCCGGTGTGCGCCTGCCAGAGGAATTCCGGGTTTTTCACCGACTGGGCGAGTTCGCGCGCGCGATCGAGCGACTCGCGGGCGTCTTCCAGCGTCTCCGGGTCGCGGGATCGGCGGACCAGGACCATTCCCTGGACCAGGTAGGCGCGCGCGAGCAGGGCGCGCATGCCGATCTTGCTGGCGAGCTCCACCGCCTGCCGGGCGCTTTCCAGTGCAAGGTCGAATTCCTCGCGCGCGAGATGGACGAAGGCGCGCTCGGACAGGTGATACGCGCGCTCGTCGCGGGCCCGCGCCTCCGCGGGGACCTTGTCGGCGGCCTCCAGGTTGACGAGCGCGGCGTCCGCGTTCCCCATGCGGCGGTCGACCGTCGCCATGCAGCCGAGGTAGCGCGCCTGGTGCGACCGCATGCCCCGGCTTTGCGAAATCGTCAGCGCGCGCTCGGCCACCGCGCGGGCGCTCGCGGAGTCCCCCATCGTCAGGTAGAGCCGGCACAGGTAGTGCGAGACGTCGAGGATGCCGTCCATGATCCCGCCTTCCTCGAAGATCTCGAGGCTGCGGGCGAGGCAGTCCTTGGACTCGCCGTAGTCCCCCTGGGAGTAGTGCAGGATACCCGTGGCGCCCAGACAGGAACCGAGCAGCCAGCGGTCGGAGACTTCCATGGCGATCTGGGCCGCGCGCTTCAGGCACGGCATGGCCTGGTCGTATTCGGCGCGCAGGACCTGGATGAGGCCGACGCCCGCGAGGGCGTGGCCGACCCCGCCCTTGTCCCGGATCTCCTCGGCGATGCGCAGGGCCTTTTCATAATGGCGCATCCCCTCGTCGAGGTCCCCCTTGCCCATCGCGATGCCGGCGAAATTGGCGTGCGCGTTGGCCATGCGGCGCTTGTCGCCGATCTCGACGGCGGTGGACATCTGCCGCTCGACGAATCGGGCCGCCTCGTCGTATTCGCCGCGCGCGCGGTGGATGACCCCCATGTTGCCGTAGGCGCGCGCCAGTTCGTCCTTGTTTCCCGCCTCTTCGGCGGTCTTGATCCCCTTCTGGAAGAAGCGGATCGCCTCCTCGTACTGCGCCCACATCCGATAGAAGAGCCCGACGTTGCCGAGGGCGCGGCAGAGCAGGTTCTTGTCCCCGATCCCTTCGGCGATGCCGATCGAGACGTTCGCGTAGCGGAGCGCCTTGTCGTACTCGGTGCGGGCGTAGAAGATCTCCCCGAGCGTGCTGTAGACCACGCCGAGGCCGCGCCGGTCGCCGGCGTTGGTGAAGATCTCCTTCGCGCGCGCGACGTGGTCGGAGAAGCGGTCGTTGTCCCCCTTGATCTGGTAGATGTGCGCCATGTGCGCGTGGACCTGGCCGCGCCGGGGGTCCCCCTCCGGGAGTCGCTGAACGGCGACCTCGAACTTGGCGAGCGCGTCGTCGAAGCGACCGACCACCCGGTAGATTTCGCCCGCGAGCGCCGCGACCTCGGCCACCTTTTCGCCCGGCAGTCCGTCGATGCCGAGCAGCCCGTTGAAGAGCGCCAGGGCCTGGTCGTTGGCGTAGAGGCGCATCAGTTCGCGGCCCGCCTCGAGGCCGTACTTGATCCCGCGCTCGGGCTCGCCCGCGCGCAGGAAGTGGCGCGCCAGTTCCTCGACGTGGCTGCGCGACGCGCTCGACTCGCGCTCGAGATACTCGCCCATGCGCCGGTGCAGGCGCCGGCGGGCGTCCTCCCCGAGCTGGCCGTACACCACCTTCTGAATGGTGGCGTGCGCCGGCCGATGCAGCCCCTTGGCCGAGCGAGCGGACCCGGAGCCGCCGTCCGTCTCCTCGCGTTGCACGAACCCCTTGCGCTCGAGCGCACGCAGGCACTCCCCGAGCGCAGGGCTCTTCACGTCCGCGACCGCCCCGATCAGGTCGGCGTCCGCCGGCCGCTCGATCGCCGCGAGCGCGTGCAGCACCGCCGCCTCGTCGCCCGTCAGCCCGGACAGACGCCGGTGCACCACCTCCTCGATCGTGCGCGGAATCTCGAGCTGACCCTTGTCGACCGCCCCCATCTCCCAGCGGCCGCGCTCATGCGCGACCACCCCCTTCTCCACCAGCGTCATCATGACTTCCTGGACGAAGAACGGGTTGCCGCCGGTCTCGGCCGTGATGCGATCGGCGAACGCGTCCAGCCCCTTCACCTCGCCGAACATCCCCCCCACCAGCTCCCGCACCCCGTCCACGCCGAAGCGCGCCAGTCGAATCATCTGCACCGGGCATTCGGCCTCCATCTCGCGCAGGACCGCCGCCAGCGGCCCCTCCTCCTCGAGACGGCTCGTGCCGATGAGATGCAGCCGGGGCAGCGACTCCAAACCCTCGTCGCCCGCCGCCAGGCGCGCGCGCTTGAGCTGCAGGTTCGCGGCCAGGTACCGCATCACCTCCAGCGTCCCCTGGTCGGCCAGGTGAAGATCGTTCAAGCACACGACGAGTGGACGATCGCGCGCGACGTCGAGCAGAAACGACGCGAGATTGTCGATCAGGCGCAGGTGCTCCTCGCGCGGCTCCAACTTCGCGGACGGTTTCAACCGCTGCTCGGCCGCCAGTTCGGGCAGAAGCTTCACCAGCTCCGGACCGAACCGGGAGAGACGGTCCTTTCCCGGCCCCAGTCGGATCACCTGCTTCAGCACCTCCACGAACGGCCCGTAAGCGCGCGCCGTCCGCTCGTACCCGGTCCCCTCGGCGAACGCGATCCCCTGCAACTGGCAGTGGATGCGGAACTCGCGCAAGAGCCGCGATTTCCCGATCCCCGCCTCGCCCGCGATCAGCGTGAACGCCGGCAGGTTGATGTGCTTCTTCGCCGCCACGTCCTCGAGGCCGGTCTTGAGCAATGAGAATTCCTTCTCACGCCCTACGAATTTCGCCGACAGCACATAGCCGCGTTTCGTCTCCCGCGTCTCGACCTCGAACTCGCGCCCGGCGATCCGGCTGATCGCCAGGATCACGTCCGCCGCGCGCTCGAACCGGTCCTTCGGGTCCTTGGCCATCAATCGCAGGATGATCTGCTCGAATCCCGCGCTGATGCGTGGATTCACTGCGCTCGGCGGCGGCGGCGCATCCTCGAGGTGCTTCTTGAGGATCAGCAGCGACGTGCCCGCGTCGAACGGGACCTGGCCGCTGGCGACGTGGTAGAGCGTGACGCCGAGCGAGTAGAGATCCGCGCGCGCATCCGCGCGGTCGCCCCGCGCCACTTCGGGAGCGATGTAGTGGACCGAGCCTTTGACCTTGTTGCGGCCACGATCCGCCGTAAAATTCCCCGCCAGGCCGAAGTCGAGCAGCTTGATCGTGTTGTAGGCGAATGGTGAGGCCAGGATGGTGAGGAGATCGTCCTTGCCGATGTCGTACGCGGCGCGCGCGGCCTCCTCGTTCGTGACCATGATGTTCGTGGGCTTGAGGTCGTGATGGACCAGGCCGCGCGAGTGAATGTACTCCAGCACCCGACAGATCTGGGTCACCAGCGCGTACAACTGATTCGGGGCGAGCCCCCGGGTCGCCTCGAAGAAATTGCAGCCGTTGACGAATTCCTGCGTGAAGAAGTACGTGTCCGACGTCTCGACCACCCCCATGTCATAGACCTCGGCCAGGTGGGGATGGGTCAGGCGGGTCAGGTTCTCGAACTCCGCCTTCAGGTGGCGGGCGGAGTCCTCATCGACCAGACCGGGACGGAGCCGCTTGAGCGCCATCAACCGTCCGTCCCGGACCTGGTCCTCGACGAGGTAGACGTTCGCCATCCCGCCATCGCCGAGGTGGCGCAAGACCCGGTAGCGGTGATGGAGGACTTCGGGGGCCATCCTTGTTCCTGGAATTTGGACTCGGGGACAGCCTGTACCCCAGGCGGGTGGATGGGTTCCGATTGCGTCGGGGGGGAGGAATCAGCGTCGGCAGAGACGTTACCAGATTCTGGATGCTGGTGTCAAAGAGGTTCCAAGAAGTTGCATCCACTTCCGGGCGATCGAAAGGCGGCAGGGAAGAGGCCGGACCCTGGGGTTCGCATCCGGGAGCACCCGCGACCCCGCAGCGGCGGAAAGTCCAGGGCGTCCCGGCCGACGTGCCGGATCCGGGGACGCCCGGCGCGCGCAGGCCACCGAGCGGCCGGCTCGCGAACCGGGGGTCGGGGGAACATCTCCCTCGCTCCGCCCGGGGCGCCCCGGACGGGAACCTTCGTCCCCCGTCGCTTCAGGACACCCGCGTCACCGCTTCACCGCCGCGCAGATCTTCTGCAGCAGCGGGTTGTCGAAATCGCTCATCGCCGCCGCGCGGCCCGGCGACCCCGACTCGCCCAGGCGGGTGATGACCAGATCGAGACTGCGAATGACGTAGATCTTGCTGTCCTTCGCGCCGAGGGCGGCGACCGTGTCCGTCGGGGCGTCGGGGAACAGCATCCCCTTCCGGGTTCGATCCAGATAGGGGGTTCGGTGGCTTGCGCTCCCGTTCAGCCACCACAAGTAGCCGTACGCGCCGTTGTCGCTGCCGGAGGGCCTCGTGGCCATGTCGACGTACCGGGACGAGACGATCTGCTCCTTCCCCCAGCGCCCCCCCCGCAGGATCAGGAGGCCGAACCGGGCCATGTCCCGACAGGTCGTCTCCAGGCCGTGATGGGTCAATCGCTCCGAGTTCTCCGTGACGGACATCATCGCGCAGCGCGATTGCAGCATGCCGATCCGCCGGAACAGCACCTCCTGTGCGAACTCGTCGCGCGTCTTCTTCGTCGCCCGGTGGATCAGGGTGCCGACCAGTCCATACGCCGGATTGCAATACGCCCAGCGGGTTCCCGGGTCGTAATCCAGGGGAAGGTCGAGCGCGAATCCGGTCTTGTCCTTCGCGCGCATGTGTTCGATCATGTCGGAGCGCACGGAAGAGTGAAGCCCCGAGGTCATCGTGAGCAGGTGGCGGACCGTAATCTTCTCTTTCTCCGTCCCCTTCCATTCGTGGAACCAGGTCGACGCGCTCTCGTCCAGGTCCGGAATGAACCCGCGTTCGTGGGCGATGCCGACCAGCACGCTGTCCACGCTCTTCTGCGCGGAGTACATGTCCCGAACCGTCTGCCGGCTCCAGCCGTTCCAGTACCGTTCCGCCACGATGCGGCCGCCGCGCACCACGACGAGGCCGTGCGAGTTCCGCTCGCCGGCGAACGCCAGTGCCTCTTCGAGAAGCCTCGGGTCCATGCCCGCCTCGACCGGCGGGATCGCTTCCCACTCTCGATCGGGAACGTACGGTCCTTCCGCGAGCGTGATCGCGGGGAGCAGCAAGAGGAGCAGGACGGCGGGGCAAGCGAGTCTCTTCATGCGGACAGAGTACCGCAGCACGCGCCCGGGGGGTTTCGGAAATCTGCATTGCACCTCGGATCCGACACGTTCGACCGCCGCCGATAAATCGACGCCGGAGGCGGGATTCGGCGGAACCCGCCCGCGAGTTCCGGGTTTCCAGGGGCATGAGCACCTTCCACGCCGCCCTCTGGGTCCTCTGGCTCTCCGCCGCTCCCGTCGAGATGAAATGGCGGGTCGACGGAGAAGTCCGCCAGGCCCTGGTCTACGCCCCCGTGCAGGCGACCGCATCGCCGCCGCCGCTCGTCTTCTCGTTCCACGGGCACGGCGGCACGATGAAGAGCGCGGCGGGAAAGTTCCGGTTCCACGAAGAGTGGCCGGAGGCCGTCGTCGTCTATCCGCAGGGACTGCCCACGCCGGGGATGACCGATCCGGAAGGGAAGAAGCCCGGATGGCAAAAGGTCCCCGGGGACTTGGGGGACCGGGACCTCGCGTTCTTCGACGTCATGCTCGCCGCGATGAAAGAGAAGTACGGGATCGACGCGCGCCGCGTCTACGCGACGGGGCACTCGAACGGAGGCGGGTTCACCTACCTCCTCTGGGCCGAGCGCGCCGAGGTGCTCGCCGCCCTGGCCCCCTCTTCGGGGGGACGCGCGCGGCTCGCCGAGGTCGCCCGCATACCTCTCCCGGTGTTTCACCTGGCGGGAACGGCGGATCGGGTCGTCCCGATCGAGTCGCAGGAACGAATGATGGCCGCCGCGCGCGCGCGCAATGGCTGCGAAGAGCAGGGCAGGCCCTGGCGCGGCTCGTGCACGCTCTACCCCTCGGCGGGTGGCACGCCGGTCGTCACGTACGTGCACGACGGCGGCCATGCCTACCCAGATCGGGCGACGTCTCTGATCGTGAAGTTCTTCCAGGAGTATCCATCGTCCTGATGGGGTCGATTCGCGCCGCCCAGCGCCGATCTCCCCACCCCGGTCCGTGAAGCCGCCGCTGCACCGGCACGGGAGCAACCCCGGCCCCGGAACCCTCCCCGCTTCGCCCGGAACCCCGAACGCGAACGGTGCGGACGACCCCGACCGGACGCCTTGACGGAGTGGGACCCACACCCTACGATGCCGGAATCGGACCAGCCCGGTCCGCATGGCCAGGGGCGTTCGGGAGGAATCCACCATGGGCGCGTCGAATCGTCTTGTGGCCGCGGCCCTGTTCCTGTGCGTGCCGGCGCTCGGGGCCGATACGGTGGAACTCTCCGACGGCTCCACGGTTGCCGGCCGCGTGTCCATCCTTCGCGACGGCAGCGTCGAGGTCTGGACGGCGAAGGGACTCGAGGCCGTGACGCGGGAGCGGCTGCGTCGAATCCTTCCCGACGGGGCCGGCGAAGACACCCCGGTCGAACCTCCGGTCTTCGAGTCCAGCGGGGAGGCACTGCCCGAGGCCTACTCCGACCCGAACGCGAAGCACGGCAAGGTCTACCTCGAGGATCTCAAGGGGGCGGATGCGACGCTGCAGATCCGGGCCGTTCGGGCGATCGGGCAACTCAAGCATTCCGCCGCGCTGGAGCCGTTGCTCGACCTGCTGATGAAACCCGCGCCCCCCGGAGCCGTCCGCCACCTGCACTATGCGCTGCACCGACTCGACCGGGGCGCCGTCCTCCGCTCCCTGCGCCGACGCGTCTCCGAGAAGATGCCCTCCGAGCAGGCCCATGCCGCGCTCGACTGGTGCTTCCCGGTCAAGGACGCCCAGGCCGCGCGCTGCGCCATCGAACTCTACTACCACATGGACCCCGGAGTCTCGACCCGGGCGCGCTCCTTCCTGGTCCTCCGCCGCAAGGTGGGCGTGCCCGCGCTCCTCGAAGTCGGCGCCCGTCTGCGCGGCGAGAATCTCCGCATGGCCGCCCGCCTCCTCGGCGAGATCGGCGACCCCGCCGCCGTGCCCTGGTTGGCCTCCCTCTGCTCCGAAGTACCCGACGACAACCCCGACCGCGATGCCGCGATGGAGGCGATCGGGAAGATCGGGCTGCCGGGCGCTCCCGCCCTGGTAACCGCGCTCGCCGGGAACAATTCGAAGTGGGTCTGCGTGGCGCTGCAACGGATGTCCGGAAAGCCTTACACGCGCGAACGGTCCGACCAATGGAAGGCGTGGCTCAAGGACAACCGCCGCGCCGTCGAGGCGGCATCGCGAGCGCGATTCCCTGAAGACTACAAGTAGGAGAAGCTCACCCGCTCCCGTCGGCCGGCTCATGTTCCTCCAGGAGATACGCCATGTTCGGCAAAGCCGCGATCCCGCACCGCATGTACTGGACTCTGCTCCTGGCGCTCCTCGCCGTCACCGGCCGCGCCGAGGAGAAACCCGTGGAGATGCCTCCGGACGAAAAGGTCGAGGCCGACGCGAAGCACCTGCGCACCGCAACGCTCGGCGGCGGTTGTTTCTGGTGCGTCGAGGCGGTGTATCAGAATCTCGCCGGGGTGAAGCGCGTCGTCTCCGGGTACGCGGGCGGAACGACGGAGAACCCCACCTACGAGGCCGTGTGCGCGGGGATCACCGGCCACGCGGAAGTGTGTCAGATCGTCTTCGATCCGGAGAAGGTGACCTACGGGGAGATCCTCGAGGTCTTCTTCAAGACCCACGATCCGACGACGCTGAACCGCCAGGGGAATGATCTGGGCACGCAATACCGCTCGATCATCCTCTACCATGACGACACGCAGCGGGACGCGGCCGCAAAGAAGAAGAAGGACCTGGACGAGTCGAAGGCGTTCCAGAATCCCATCGTCACCGAGATCGTCCCGTTCAAGGTCTTTTACGAGGCGGAAGAGAAGCACCAGGACTTTTTTGCCCGCAATCCGAATCAGGGGTATTGCCGCGCCGTGGTGCGCCCCAAGGTCGACAAGTTCAAGAAGGAATTCGAGGACAAGATCAAGAAGTGACGGCGAGTGCGCCCCTCCCCCGAGACGGCCGCCGCGCCGGCGATTGCTTGCAGGCCGTCGGCGCCCGTGACAGAGTAGCTTCGGTCCGATCGACCCCGGTCTGGCTGGAAGGAGACCCGCCGTGAAGGCAACCCCGCTCGCGACCCTGACCCTCCTCGCGGCCTTTTTGATTCCCGCGCGCGCCGAGGACCCGTACGTCCGCGCCTCGGCCCTCGCCGGGGGCGACACGGAACTCGAAGAGGCGGTCGTGCTCCTGTGGGGTCCGGGAACACCCGAATCGAAGGTCGACCGGGTGTTCGGACTGCAGCGGACCGGGCGGGACGCGCGGGGGACCCGGGTGGCGGGCATTCTCGCGGCCCTGGTCGATTCCGGGATCGCCGCGCTGGATGCGGAGCCGTCCGCGCACGAGGGCCGGAAGCGCTATCCGTCGCTGCGAATCGCCGCGATCCGCGCCATCGGGGAGGTCGGGGACGGGTCATCGGTCGCGGCCGTCGTGCCGTGGCTCGCGGATCCGCGAATGGAAGTGCGATTTACGGCGGTCCAGGCGCTCGGCTTCCTGGGCGATCCCGCCGGAATCGAGCCGCTGCGGGCGCGGCTCGAGGATGCCGATCCGAAGGTTCAGGAGATGGCCGCGATTCATGTGAAGCGACTCGAAGGGTTCGCCGCGGCGCGCGCCGATCTCGCCTCGGCGGATCCGGCGGCGCGCGCGCGGGCGTGTCGAACGCTGGCCGACGCGAAGCAGACGGGCTCGGCGGCGGCGATTGCAAAACTCCTGGGAGACGCGGCGGAGGGGGTGCGCGCCGCGGCGGCGGCCGCCCTGGGGGACCTGGGCCATGCGGCGGGCGCGGAAGGACTGGCCGGGCTGCTGGCCGACCCCTCGGCGACGGTCAAGCACAGCGCGGTCCTCGCGCTCGGAAAACTCGGTGCCCGCGAACAGGCCGGCGCCGCGCGACGCCTGCTCGCGGATCCCGACGCCGGCGTCCGGGCGGGCGCCGCCTACGCCTGCAGTCGGTTCAAGGACCAGGAGGCGATCCCCGCTCTGGCCGGTCTGCTGGACGACCGTGCCGTCGCACCGAACGCGGCGGCGGCGATGGGAACGATTCTCGACACGGGGTGGGGCCAGAATCCGTCGGGCGTGGAAGCGGCCCGCGCGTGGTGGCAGGAACACGGGAAGCGCTGAGGCCGACGGCATGCATCCCCACGAAGACCTGATCCGCCGCTTCTACGCGGCCTTCCAACGCCGCGACGCGTCGGCCATGGCCGATTGCTACCATCCCGACGTTGAATTCTCCGACCCCGCCTTTCCCGGCCTGCGCGGAGCCCGCGCCGTCGGGATGTGGCGAATGCTCTGCGAGCGGGGCGCCGACCTGCGCATCGAGTTCGGCGACGTCGCCGCGGACGATCGCGCGGGACGAGCGCGCTGGGAGGCCTGGTACACGTTCTCCCTCACCGGCCGCCCCGTCCACAATGTCATTCGGGCCGAGTTCGAGTTTCGGGACGGACGGATCGTCCGGCACACGGACCGCTTCGACCTCCACAAGTGGATGTCGATGGCGCTCGGCTGGCGCGGCCGGGTGTTCGGCTGGCTGCCGCCGGTGCAGCGCGGGGCGCAACGCAAGTTCGCGCGGGTCCTCGACGCCTATCTCGCCGCGCCGGGCCCGGCGGGCGCCGGCGGTGCCTCGTGACGGCGCCCGCAGGGCCGGGCTACCGAATCGCCGTCGCCCTCATCCTGCTCGACGCGGAGGACCGCTTCCTCGTGCTCGAGCGCGCCACGAACCCCCCGGGCTGGGCGCCGCCGGGGGGACGGTGCGAGCCGCCCGAGTCCCCCAATGCCACCGTGGTCCGGGAACTGCGCGAAGAAACCGGCCTCTCCTGTTCCCGGTTCATGGTCTTCAACACCTGGTACGGGGACATCGGCCCCCATCGGACCGTCGGCCTCGATTATGTCGGTCTGGCCGAGGAAGGCGAAGTCCGGCTCTCGTCCGAGCACCGGGCCTTTCGATGGCTCACCCTGGACGGCCTTGCGCGCGCGGGCCTGCCGATGGCGACGGGGTTCGAGCCGCGGTTCTTCGAACGCGCCGTGCGGGTGGCCCGGGACGTCCTGCGCCGGCTTCCCCCCGGCGAGCAGCCCCTCTTCACGGCGATCTGACCCGGGAACCGCGCGGTCAGGGTCCCGCGATTCCGGCCCCCGACTCCGCCAGCGCGCGCACTTCCACGCGCAGGTCGTCGATCGCCGGACGCAGCGAGGCGTCGACGTGATCGAGGTGGCGGCGACGGTCCGCGACCTCCCAAAACGTCTCCTCCCGCGCCTCTTGAACCTCCTGGAATGCCGTTTCGACCGTCTCGCGCCGGATCTTGGCAAGCTCGCGCACCAGGCGGCGGTCGACCTCCTTCTCCCCCGCTGCGCGCATCTTCGCGGCCAGGATGATGTGGGCCTTGACCACCCCGCCGAGTTCGGCCAGGGAGGTCTCGTCCCGGTCGAGGGAGATGAACAGGTTCAGGATCTCCGCGCGGTTCGGCACCTTCATCCGGTAGGCCTGGTCGACGATCTCCGCGAGGTCGTACGCCACCACGTTCAGCAGGTAGGGGATGCCCATCCGCGCCGCCTGGTGGCCGTAGTAGTCGAGATAGAAGGCGACGCGCGCCGCCCGCTCGGGCTGGAGCTCGAGCAGGGCCTGGGCGACGAGGCGGTACTGGTAGACGAAGCGGTAGAACGCCTGATTCCGGCGCGCCTGGAGGGCGACGCGGAGGAAGGTATTGAAGTAGAGAATCGTCATTTCGCGGGCCCCCGCGTCCCCCTGACGCGCCGACTCGACCGCGAAGTGCCGCGACAGGGAGGCCACGACCGCGACGGTCTCCGGCAACCGCTCCATGGCCAGGGGCAGGATCCGGAGCAGGTCGCCGAGGAGCGCCGCTTCGATCACCGCCCGATGGCGCTCGACGGCCGCCGCCACCTCGGGTCCCATCCCGTGCATCCGGCCGGAATCGACTCGGAACCACTCGTCGGGAAGGTGGGGCTTGACCCGGATGTAGTGGTCGAACAGGGAGCGGAAGGTCCGCAGAACGTGGTCGACGGTCTCCCGGTCGTACCGGTCCACAGACCGCAAGGCGATGTCCCCGAGGAACTGCACGTGCTGCACCGCCCCGGCGCACGCTTCCTGGATGACTTCCGGATCCGAACCTCCGCGCGCCCGCTCCATGCCGTCCACCACTCGCTGTCCGAGCCGAAACACGATGTTGGCGGGCACCAGGAAGCGCAGGACGTAGTACGTGTACGGAATGATGATCAGGGCGCCGGCCGCACCGGAGAGCAGGCAGAGGAGCACGCGCGTGCGGGGATCGCCGGAAAACCCGGGCGACTCGATCACGAACTTGTTCCACAGCACGAACACGTTCGCCAGCACGAAGTACGAAAGGACGATGCGAGTCCCCCGGTCGGCGACGAAGAGATCGATCAATTTGGGGGTATAGACGTTCGCGGTGAGCGGAATCGCAATGGCGCAGAGGGCGACCGTCGCCGACAGCCCGACTCCCAGCAACCGCGACACGTCGCGGAGGATTTCGCTCGTGCGCCCCAGGGAGGCTCCGGTGCCGGGTGTTCCCGATCCGATCCATTCGAACCCGAACAGGAGCAGGACCGTGGCCACGAGCGCTCCGACCCCGATCAGGCGCGGGCGCCCGGGGTGCGTGAAGGGGGAAGACGGCGCGGCGTGAAGTTCGGAGGGTTGATTCATGTCGAACCGATGGTATCACCGGCTGCCGTCGACCGGCAAGATCCGGGCCACCCTCCCTCCGCCGGATCGACCGGGGGCCTCCGGCGCTCCGTCGCCAGCCCGCGATTGACGCGCCGCGCGTCGCCCGGATACGCTGACGCTCCGGTGTGCGCCCCGCGTCTTCCCACCTCCTCGGAGCGAGCCGCGATCATGGCGGACATTCCTCGCCGCACGGTCCTTCTCGTGGAGGACGAGCCCGGCATCGCCGACGCCGCCGCGTACGCACTCGAGCGGGAAGGCTTCGAGATTGCGCGCGCGGCCACGCTCGGCGAGGCGCGCCGCCGGCTGGGCGGGGCGCCTGTCAGCTTCATCGTCCTGGATGTCGGCCTCCCCGACGGCAGCGGGTTCGACTTTTGCCGGGAAGTCCGCGCCCGCAGCGACGTCCCGATCCTCTTCCTGACCGCGCGCTCCGAGGAGGTCGACCGCGTGGTGGGCCTGGAACTCGGCGCGGACGATTACCTGGCAAAGCCGTTCAGCCCCCGCGAGCTCGCGGCACGGGTCAAGGCGGTCTTGCGCCGGGTCCGACCGGCCGCGCGGGGAGACGACTCGGACGCGCATGCGGACGCGCGGAGGGGGGAACCCCCGCCGCCGGTTGAGGCGCCCGCCAACCCCGAGGGGGTCGATCCCGGGCCGCGCACGACGGCAACGTCGGCTCGTGCGCAGGACGCATCCCCCTTCTCCATCGACGAGGAACGTTGCCGGATCACCTACTTCGGCACGCCGCTGGAACTGTCGCGGTTGGAGTATCGCCTGCTCCTGGTCTTCCTCCGGCGCCCGGGGCGAGTCTACTCCCGCTCTCAGTTGCTCGACCTGGCCTGGGACGAACCGGATGCCAGCCTGGAACGGACGGTCGACTCCCATGTGAAGATGCTGCGCGCCAAGCTGCGGCGGGCCCGCTCCGACCTCGATCCGATCCAGACGCATCGCGGTCTCGGCTATTCGATGAGGGAAACGTGGTGACCATCCGCACGCGCGTCGTCCTGGCCGTCTTCGTCCTCGTCTCGGCGGGATTCTACGTCTCCGTCGACTGGGTCCTGGACGAACTCCGCCCCCACTCCCTGGGGATCATGGAGGAATCCATGGTGGATGCGGCGACGATCCTGGCCGCCTCGGCCGTGCCGCCGGGCGCATCGAGTACGCTGGATCTCGCGCCGCTGCGGCACGCCTTCGACGAGGCTCGCGCCCGGCGGTTTCAGGCGCGGATCTACAGCCACCTCAAGAACCGGATGGAACTCCGGGTCACCGTGGTGGACCTCGCGGGACGGGTCGTCTTCGACTCCGAGGACGGCGCGGAGGAGGGAAAGGACCACTCGCGCTGGAACGACGTCGTGCGCACCTTGCGGGGGGAGTACGGGGCGCGCACCTCACCGCTGGATGCGACCGACCCGACCGGCACCGCGGTGCTGCACGTCGCCGCTCCGGTGCGCGCGGGGGGCGCGACCGCCGGCGTCCTCACGGTCGCCAAATCCGCGGAGAGCATCGGCACGCTGCTGCGCTCGGCCAAGCGCCGGGTCAGTTCGGCGGGACTGGGCGCCGCGGCGGCCGTGCTCGGACTCGCGTTCCTGCTCACCACCTGGATTACCCGCCCGATCGAACGCCTCCGACGCCATGCGCAGGACGTCCGGGACGGGCGGCGCGTCCCGCTGCCCGACCTCGGCCGCAGCGAAATCGGCGCGCTCGGCGACGCCTTCGAGTCGATGCGCGAGGCCCTGGAGGGCCGCCAATACGTCGAGGAATACGTGCAGACCCTGACCCACGAGATGAAGGCGCCGCTCTCGGCCATCCGCGGCGCCGCGGAACTCCTCGAGGACGACCTGCCCGCGGACCGTCGCGCCCGCTTCGCCGGCACGATCCGGCACGAGGCGGAACGGCTCGGCGCGCTCGTCGATCGGCTCCTGCGGCTGGCGTCCGTGGAGCGGCGCCGGACCCTGCGCGACGCGGAGGACCTGGACGCCGCGGTCCTCCTCGATGAGGCTCTGGCTGGGACCCGCGACGCCCTCGAGTCGAAGCGCCTCACCGTCGAGCGATCGATGCGCGAGGGACTCCGGGTACGCGGCGAGCGATTTCTCCTGGTGCATGCCCTCGAGAACCTGGTCCGGAACGCGGCGGAGTTTGCGCCCCCGGGCAGCACTCTTCAGGTCGCCGCCGGCGCGGAAGGTCCGGTCGTCGAGTGGTCCATCGAGGACTCCGGACCCGGCATTCCCGAATACGCCCTCGACAAGGTCTTCGACCGCTTCTACTCGCTCGCGCGCCCCGAGACGGGCCGCAAGAGCACGGGTCTCGGATTGACCATCACCCGAGAAGTCGCCAGCCTGCACGGAGGGACCGTGGCCCTCGGCAACCGGCCGGGAGGGGGAGCCCGCGCCGTGCTTCGCATCCCCCCCCACGGCGGAATCGAACCGACCTGATCGTCCCGGATCCGTGCGACCCCGAGGTTCGTCGTCATGACCTCACGCGGCCCCCGCTCGACTTCGCGTGGCGGGCCGAGATCGGATCTCCGCAACCCCGTTTGCCCGGGAGGACGAATGGAATCGAACGTCCGGCACGGTCTTCATCGATTTCGCCTCATCGGGCTCGCGTTCCTCGCTTTCGTGGCGACGGTCGCCGGCGTCGGCGCCCAGGCGGATCCGCCGAATCCGCAACTCCCCTCGTGGGTAGCGCAGGTGCAGAGGGACGGCGATCCGGCGCTCATCCCGGCCACGCCGGAGTGGGCGACCCTGCCCCCGGAACTGCGGGAGCGGATCCTCGGCTCCATCGCCACCCGCATGAAGGCCGAACCCGCACTCCTCCAAGAGGATCTCCCCGGCCCGGATTGGCCCCGTCTGTTCCTGGCCGCGTATCGGGGCCAGACCGACATCGTCCGCCTGTTGCTCGATCTCGGGGCCAAGACGCAGGCCCTCATCGATGCCAACCGGGGCGAGGGTGGGTCGCTGAAAATGCCGACCTCGGTCCTGCACGCCGCGCTTGCCATGATGCGGCCCATGACGGATGAGCCCCCCGGGTGCTCGCCGGAAACCGTCCGCCTGCTGCTGTCGCGAGGAGAAGACGCGAACGAGACTCTGGATCGAAGCCTCGTGCGTTTCACCGTCCCACTTCACGCGGCGGTATTCGCCGGCGAGGAGTTCGTCCAGATCCTGCTGGATCACGGAGCAGATGTCCATGCCCTCGACCCGGAGGGGAACTCGGTGATGCACCTGGTGGAGAAGACAGGAATTGCCGTGCGCCTGGCCGTCGCCGGGGCGCGCCTCGACGTTCGAAACTCGGAGGGGCACACCCCGCTCGAATGGGCGGCTTTGCACACCGGGAGGATGGAGATCGCGGAATGGTTGGTCGCGCAGGGGTGGCCGATGACCGCGGAGATTGCCGCAGTCATGGGGCGGACGGAATTCGTGATGCAGGCCGTCGCAACGGATCCCGAACTCCTCCACGAACCCGGCGCCTATCGGCGGACCTTGCTCCACCACGCCGCCGCTCGCGGACATGCCGACCTGGGGCGGCGACTTCTGCGCGCGGGCGCCAAGGTGGACGTTGTCGACTTGATGCGCCGCACTCCGCAGGAGTACGCGTTGATGATGAACTGCGAAGACCTGGTCCGGGCCCTGCTAGACCAAGGAGCCGACGTCAACCAGGTGAGCAGCAGCGGAGAGCCCCTGTTCCACCAGGCCATCTTCGCCAGTGATTCCCTGACCCGACTGCTGCTCGAACGCGGTGCGGATCCGGGCCGGACCGGCGACACGGGGGAGACGCCCTTGCACCCGGCCGTCCGGAGCGGCAGAGCGGAGACGGTGACTTTCCTGATCGAGCGGGGCGTTCCGATCGATGCGCCGTCCAAAAACGGCGATACCCCGCTCCTGACGGCCCTTCGTCGCAGCTACCATCCCCGGAATCCCGCGGTGGTTCGCGTCCTGCTGGAAGCGGGGGCGGATCCCAATGTGCAGGCCCATGACGGTCTCACCCCGATGCATCTGGCATCCGATCTCCCCGCCGTCCAACTGCTCCTCCGGCGACACGGCGCCCGTTGATTTCCTCAACCTCCACACGGATTCCTCACGGGCTCCATCGATTCTCCATGGCGGTGGGCTATTCTTTCCCGGGAACGACGGACTCAGGGAAAGGAGAAGACCATGCGCCTGCTGCGTCTCTTCGCCATCGTGCTGATCTACCTGCTGGGCTGCGCCGGATGGGGCGCGTTGGGGTTTCTGACCGAGTACCGCTCCCACGGCGCCAGCGAACGGCTCACCGGGCGTGTGGAGTCGCTCTGGGGAGAACCCCTCGTCCAGGAGGCGCCTTCGGTCACCATCCCGATGCCGGGAGAGGAGGAGCCCAGGGCGGTGGCCCCGGTCCGATGCGAGGCGAAGGTCGACCTCCGGGCGGACCACCGGCGCAAGGGGTTGGTGTGGTACCCGACGTACGTATGCCGGTTCGAGTCGGCCTGGACGATCGCCAACGAGGAGGTCGAACCGCGCCGCCTGGACGTGATGTTCCGCTTCCCCACTCCCGGGGGAACGTACGACGGTTTCGAGCTGCGCGTCGGTGGTGCGCGGATGCAGACTCCGGTCGACACGCGAACGGGAATCCGGTTGGGCTTGGACCTCGCCCCGGGGGAATCGCGGGAGTTCCGTATCGCCTACACGACGCGCGGATTGGGGGAGTGGCGCTTTCGCGCCGCGGGCCGGGCGGGACGCGTGCGCGATCTCGACCTCGCAGTGCGCACGGACTTCGAGCGGATCGACTACCCCGAGGGCGCACTTTCCCCGATGGACGTCCGCGTGGATGCGGACGGGGCCGCCATGACCTGGCGCGCCTCCGACCTGCTCACCACCCAGGACATCGGGGTGGTGGTCCCGGAAAAACTCAATCCGGGACCGCTGGCCTCGCGAATCACCTTCTTCGCCCCGGTCTGCCTCCTGTTTTTCTTCGTCACGGTAGGGACGATCGGCATCGTGCGCGGCGTCGACATCCACCCGATGCACTACCTGTTCGTGACTGCGGGGTTCTTCACGTTCCATCTCCTCCTGGCCTACCTGGTCGATCATCTGGACGTGCATGCCTCGTTCGCCATCGCATCGGCGGCGTCCGTGCTGCTGGTGACGACCTACCTGCGGGCCGCGCTGGGGTCGAACTATCCCAGCGGGATCTCCACGGCCGCGCAGATGTTCTTCCTGGTCCTGTTCTCGTACAGTTTCTTTCTCGAAGGGACCACGGGCTTGACGGTGGCGATCGGGTCGGTGCTCACGCTCGCGGCGTTGATGCGGGTCACGGCCCGGGTCGACTGGTGCGGCGTGTTCTCCTGGCGCGGGTCGAACGCGAGTTCCCCGGGCCTGGTGGAACCCGCCTGACGCGTTTTTGTTCCCGCGCGGGGGGAGTCTCCCGGTAGAATCTGCGCATCCGCCCGTCCGGCGTCCCGGGCGGGCGGACGTTGCGAGCGACCCCCATGGAACGCGAACCGGCCCGCGTCCTCGTCCTCTACACCGGCGGCACCATCGGAATGAGGGCGGGCCCCCGAGGATACGTTCCCGCCCCGGGCCACCTGGCCCGGTCTTTGGAGCGATTGCCCCCCTTCCACGATCCGACCCTGCCGGCCTTCACCACCCCCCCATCCCGGCACGGCCGGCGGGTCCATTACACGATCAAGGAGTACGACCCGCTCCTCGACTCATCCAACATGGGGCCCGAGGACTGGGCGCGCATCGCCCTGGATGTCGAGCGCCACTACGCGGATCACGACGCCTTCGTCGTCCTCCACGGCACCGACACCATGGCCTACACGGCCTCGGCGCTCTCGTTCATGCTCGAAAATCTCGCCAAGCCGGTGATTCTCACGGGGGCGCAGATCCCCCTCGACCAACCGCGCAGTGACGCGGTCGACAACCTCCTCGGCGCGCTGACGCTGGCGGGACACTACGAGATCCCCGAGGTCGGGCTGTTTTTCGGTCAGCACCTCCTGCGCGGCAACCGCACGCAGAAGATGGACGCGAGCGGCTTCCAGGCGTTCGCCTCCGGAAACCACCCGCCGCTGGCCACGGTGGGAACCGAGATCGAGGTGCATTGGGAACGGATCGCGCGACCGCCGGCGGGGCCGCTCCGGGTCCATACGCGGATGAGCCGAAACGTCGCCGCGTTGCGAATTTTCCCCGGGATCACCGCCCAGATCCTCTCCAACTTCCTCCAACCGCCGCTGGCAGGCCTGGTGCTCGAAACCTACGGGACCGGCAACGCACCGGACCGACGGCAGGACTTCCTCGACGCGCTGCGCGCGGCGACGCAGCGCGGGGTGGTGGTGGTGAACTGCACGCAATGTCACCGGGGGACGGTTACGCCCGCCTATGCGGCGGGAACCGCCCTGGTGGAAGCCGGGGTCGCCGTCGGCTCCGACATGACCAGCGAGGCGGCGCTCACGAAGTTGGCCTTCCTCCTCGGCCAGGACCTCCCGCCCACCGAGGTGAAGCGCCTGGCCGCCGTCAATCTGCGCGGAGAACTGACGGAGCCGCACGAGGACCGGTTCACGCACCGGGACCGCGACCTCGTGCGGATCCTGGCGAAGCACATCGGCGACACCCAGGCCCTGCTGGCGCAGGGCCCCCCGGGCGCCCTCCAGGGGACGCTGGTCCCGGTCCTGCTCTGCTCGGCCGCGGCGCAGGGAGAGGCGGAGTCGATCCAACAACTCGCCGCGGCCGGGGCGGACGTCAACCGCCCGGACTACGATGGCCGCACGCCCCTGCACCTGGCGGCCGCGGGAGGCCATCTCGAAGCGGCACGCCTGCTTCTGGCCCGCGGGGCGCACGTGAATGCCCGCGACCGCCGCGGCACCACGCCGCTCGCGGACGCGATCCGCAATCGTCATTCCACGGTCGCCGACTTGCTCCAGGAACACGGGGCGGTCTGGTAGCGCGCGGGCCCGATCCCGTCTGGAAGCCGCCGGGAATCCCCCTGCCCCGCCGTCCCCTTCGACACCCGCGATCGACCGGAGTACCCGATCCTGGCCTCGGCCGCGTTCGTCCAGGCCCTCGCGAAGCCGGCCCGCTCCGGCTGCGAACCGATCGGCCGGATCCAACGGAAGGGCAAGCAACGGGAGGTCGAGGTTTTCGGCGTGCGCGACGCGGAGTCTCCGTAGGAGGTCATCCGCGCCTCACGCCATGGCGAACAGGCACCCCGCGACCACCGCGGGCAACGCGAGGTTGTCGGTGGCGCGTGGTGCGATTCCCTCCACCACGGCCGCCGCCGCGGCCGTGAACAGCACCACGCCGGCCGGGACCGGGGCCTGGAACCAAGCCGCGGCCACGCACACCGCAAGGCCGGAAAGCAGGGCGACCGCGAGCGATCCCTCCAGGGTCTTGCGCTTGCCGCCCAGCACCGGGTAGGAGAGACGGCCCCACTTCC
This sequence comes from uncultured Planctomycetia bacterium, assembly GCA_964632945.1. Taxonomy (GTDB): domain Bacteria; phylum Planctomycetota; class MHYJ01; order WSZJ01; family CAZWCX01; genus CAZWCX01. The sequence continues at coordinate 66,195 of CAZWCX010000020.1, forward strand.
GGCCCGCGAGCCCTCCCAGGCCGTCCCCCCACGCGAGGGCGAGCAGGGCGGCGGCGGCGGGCAGCGGACGGGTCAGAAGACCGACGGGGGTCCAGATCGCGTAGGAGAGGACGTAGAAGACGATCCCGGTCCATCGCTCCTCGCCGGCGGTGACGCTGGCGACGAACGCGTCCAGAGAGCGCGCTCGGGCCGCAATGGCCGGGAAGGCGAGAGAGCTTGCAACCGCGCCGACGACGATCGCCGTCGGGGCCGAGATCCCCTGCCAGAACGGCCAACCGAACACCCAGATGCTGGTGCCGACGTGGAGGGCGTCGCGAACCGAATGCGGAGACCAGCCGCGACGATGGACCCAAACGCACCAGGACAGGCCCGCCGACAGCACCGCCAGCCAGACGATCGTCCCCACCAGGTCGTGCGCCATGCCCACCCCGTGCCGCGAAGAGCGAGGATTGTACCGGCCTCCCGCCCGCCGGTCCAGCGGGAAACACTGCCCCGACGCGGCTCCGGCTCGATTTCTGGACGCGATCCGGAATCCTCGTCGCTCCCCGATGGATCGGGCTCCTCTTCCCGCCCGCCCGGCGCCAGCCGTCGCGCCCCGGAGGCCTCGGCTTCCCATCCGTTCGGCCGGATGCAGCCCCCCGAACCGCCCCCGGGTCCCCCCCCCCGCACCGGGCGGTTTCGATTGCGCCGCAGCGCCCGGCCCGCTACGCTCGGGGCGATGGAACTCCTATCCCACGGCGCGATCACCGTCCTCCGCTCGACCCTCCTGGATCGGTTTCCCGGGATCGGTCATGCCTTCTCGACCCGTCTGGGCGGCGTGAGCGAGGGGACCCACGCGAGCCTCAACCTGACGGCCATGACCGGGGATGCGCGCGAGCGCGCCCTGGAGAATCGTCGCCGACTCTGCGACGCGGTCGGCGCGGACTTCACCCGCCTGACCATCCCACGGCAGGTGCTTAGCCCCATCGTTCTCGATTTGCGCCCGCAGCACGTCGGAGGGGTGACTCCCGAAGATGCCGACGGCCTGGTCACGAACATTCCCGGGGTGCCGACCCTGACCCTCTCCGCCGACTGCGTCCTTGTCCTCCTCTACGACCCGGTGCGACACGCCATCGCCAACGTGCATTCCTCCCGGCAGGGCGCCTTCGGCCGGATTCTCCCCGCCGCAGTGGCGCGTCTGCGACGCTCCTTCGGCACGGCCTCCGAGGACCTCGTCGCCGCGATCGGACCCTCGATCGGACCCTGCTGCTACGAGGTCCGACCGGACATCGTCGACCCCTGGCGGCGGGAGCACGGCGACCGCTTCCTCGTCGTCCACGACGGACGCACGACCCTGGACCTCTGGTCCACCACGCGCGCGCAGCTCGAAGAGTCGGGGGTCCGCCGTGAGAACATCGACCTCGCGGGAATCTGCACCAGGTGCCGCCCGGACCTGCTCTACTCCTACCGGCGCGATGGGGACCGGAGCGGTCGCTTCGGGGCGCTGCTCTGGATTCGCGAGGGACGGGCCTGACCTGCGCTCCCTATTCCAGCCGGTTTCCATCCGCGTCGAACCGGTGGATGCGGGCGGGGTCGAGGGTGACGGCCGCCCGCTCCGGCACGTTTCGCGCCGATGGCAGCAGCGCGCGCAATTCCAGGTCGCCGGAGCGCAGGGTGAGCAGCTGTTGGGATCCCAGGGACTCGCGGAGAACGACCTCCAGGGTCATCGGGCCGGTGTCCCCCACCTGCACGTCCTCCGGCCGGATTCCGATGCTCGCCGCGGCAATGCCGACGGCCGGTCCGGGGAGCAGGTTCATCCGCGGGGTACCCACGAACTCCGCGACGAAGACGGTGGCCGGCCGGGAATAGACTTCCTCGGGGGTGCCGCATTGCTCGAGCCGCCCCGCGCGCAGGACGGCGACCCGATCCGAGAGGGTCATCGCTTCCACCTGGTCGTGGGTCACGTAGACGACCGTCCCGCGGACGCGTCGGAACAGGGCCTTGAGTTCCGCGCGCGCACGCTCACGCAAGAGGGCGTCGAGGTTCGACAGCGGCTCGTCGAGGAGGAAGACCGCAGGCTCGCGCACGATCGCCCGCGCCACGGCGACCCGCTGGCGCTCCCCTCCGGACAATTCGCCGGGACGGCGCGAGAGCAGGCCATCGATGCCGAGACTCCGTGCCGCGGCCTCGACCTTCTCCCGAACGACCTCGGCCGTCATCCCCCGCAGGCGGAGGGCGGCCGCCACGTTGTCGAACACGGTGAAGTGGGGATAGAGGGCGTACGACTGGAACACCATGGCCACGTCCCGGTCTCGCGGTTCGAGTCCGTCGACCGACCGGTCGCCGATACGGATCGACCCCGCATCGGGGCGTTCGAGTCCGGCGACCAGACGCAGCAGCGTGGACTTGCCGCACCCGGACGGACCCAGGACGGCCACGGTTTCCCCGTCACGGACGTCGAGCGAGACCTCGCGCACGGCGGCGAGTCCGCCGCCGAAGGATTTGCTCAATCCGCGCAGGCTCAGCGACGCCATCGGCTCATCCTTTCACTGCGCCGGCGGTGAGCCCGCCGACGATCCAGCGCTGGAACGCGAGAATCGCGACGACCACCGGCAGCGTCGTCAAGACCACGGCCGCGGAAATCTGCCCCCACGGCACCTCATAGGTCGTTGCGCCCGTCAGCATGGCGATGCCGACCGGGACGGTGCGGAGTTCGTCGCGGGAAAGGAACGTGAGCGCGATCACGAACTCGTTCCACGAGAAGATGAAGACGAGGATGGCGGCGGCCCCGAGCGCAGGGGCGGACAGCGGGAGCACGATGCGGGTCAGCATCCCGACCCGCGAGAACCCGTCGATGCGCGCGGCATCCTCGAGGTCGACGGGGAGGTCGCGGAACGCGGCTTCGAGCATCCACACGGCGAAGGGAAGGTGCAAGGCCGCATGGACGGCGGCCAACCCGGCCAGCGAGTCGAGCAGACCGAGGCCCCGGGCGAGGGAATAGAGGGGCGCCAGCAGCACCGCGGGCGGGAGGAGGGCGAAGCCGAGGATTCCGGCCCGCCAGTAGGCGGTCCCCGGCGGGCAGAGGCGCGCCAGCGAATACGCGGCCGGCGCGGCGGCGAAAAGCGTCAGCAGGGTCGCCAGGGCAGCCACCCCGACGCTGTTGAGCAGATAACGCGCGAAAGGGCGCTGCTCGAATACGCCGCGATAGCTCTGCACGCTCGGACGTGCCGGCAGGAGGGTCGGGGGGATCGCGGTGACCTCGGACTCCGGCTTGAGCGAGGTCGACACGGACCACAGGAACGGCGCGGTGCTGAACAGGGCCATGGCGCCGACGGCCCCCGCGAGCAGGAGGCGTTTCACGGTCGAGCCCTCCCGCGGATGAGCGCACCCGTCCCGGCCGACACCGCGAAGACCAGCAGGACCGAGACGAGCGTGGCGGCGGCGGCATCGTCCGGCCGCAGGTAGCGGAAGACCTGGTCGTAGATATAGAGCGTCAGCGTGCGCGTGGAACCCGCCGGCCCACCGCCGGTGAGGACCCAGACGAGGTCGAAGATCCCGAGTGCGTGGATGAGACGGAAGGTGACCGCGACGGCGAGGGACGGACGCAGGAGCGGGAGCGTGATCCAGAAGAACCGGCGCACGGGTCCGGCGCCGTCCACCGCCAGCGCCTCGTGAAGTTCGGCCGGGATGCCCTGCAGACCGGCCAGGAGGACGATGACGACGAAGGGTGTCGTTTTCCACAGGTCTGCGAACACGAGCGCGGCGAAGGCCGTTCCCGGTCGACCGAGCCAGGGCAGGCCGGCGTCGAGCGCCCCCAGCCGGACGAGGACTTCGTTGGCGATACCGTACTGGTCGTTGAAGATCCATGCCCAGGCCATCGCCATGACCGCGGTCGGGAGAGTCCAGGGAAGCAGGACCGACGCCCTCGCCGCCGCGCTGCCCCGTCCCGGGGCCAGCCGGTGAAGCAGCACGGCGAAGCCGAGACCGAGAAGGAGTTCGAGGGGAACGGAGACGAAGGCGAACGCCGCCGTCTGCAGCGCCACGCGGGCGAATTCGGGGTCGCTCAACACCCGCCCCACGCCGCCGATTCCGCGCGTGAACGTGACGACGAGGGGATAGCCGAGCCACCCGCCCAGCAGCAGGGCCGCCGGCAGCATCCACGCGGCGCGCCTCACCGGCCCAGGATCCGACGCACCTCGACCGCCGCAGCCCGGAGCGCCTCCTCGGGGGACTCCCGGCCCACCAGCGCCGCGCTCACGTGAACCTGGAGCGCGTCCGAGATTTCGGCATAGGCCGGATGCACCGGCCGCGGACGCGCCCGCAGGAGTACGGCGTAAAGCTGCGGGTAGTGCGGGCTGCCCGCGAGCACCTCCGGGTCGCGGAAGAGGGCCTTGCGCGTCGGGATCGCTCCCAGACGGAAGTGGAGGACTTTTTGCTGCTCGGGCCGGGCCACGAACCGGATGAACTCCCAGGCCGCCTCGGGGTTCTTCGACTGTTTCGAAACCCCAAAGCCCCACCCGCCGAGCACGGCGGCGGAGGCGTGTCCCGGTGCATGGACCATCGGCGCGATCCCGACCCTGCCCCGGATGGAGGATCCGTCCTCCTGGACCTTATTCCACACGTATGGCCAGTTGCGCAGGAAGACCGCGCGCCCTTCCTGGAACAACCGCCGGGTTTCCTCTTCCTTGTAGGTCGTCACTCCCTCGGGGACCAGGTCCTTGACGAGGCCGACCATCCAGGACAGCGCGCGCACACCTTCGGGGCGGTCGAGAACGACCTCCCCGCGCTCGTCCAGGACATCGCCTCCGTGCCCCCACAACACCTCCAGGAAACTGCACACGAGCCCTTCGTACTGCAGCCCCTGGAACACGAATCCCCACCGCTCCGGCGGCGAGTGCGCCGCGCGGGCGCGCGCGACCAGGTCATCGAAGGTCTCCGGCGGCGAACTCACCAGGTCGGTCCGAAAGTAAAGCATCCCCGCGTCGGAACGGATGGGGATGCGATAGAGCTTGCCGTCGTAAATCGACCCCCGGACGTCGCCGGGCAACAGCTCCTCGAGTTCCGCCGGGCTCAATCGGCCGTCGAGCGGAAGGAGCCACCCCTGGGCGGCGAACTTGGGCACCCAGATCACGTCCATCCACACCAGGTCGTACGGGGAGTCTCCGCCGAGGAAGGCCGTGGAATACTGGTTTTCGCGCGCGTCGGTCGCGGACGGCCCTTCGATCCGTTCCACGTCGATGTGAGGGTGCGCGGCCTCGAAGCGCGCGATCACTTCCTCCCAGCCTCCTCCCGGCTCCGGTGCGTCGAGGAATCGGATGACGATGCGCGAGGCGCCGGGCGCGGGTTCGTGCTTGCCGCACCCGCCCGCCGGGAGGGCGAGGGCGAGGAGCAGAAGGGCGATCGAATTCGGTTTCATCGGGGGGCTCCGCCAGGAGGAGGGGGGCGCAGTCCTTACCCGATACCGCATGCGGCGTCACCCGTCAACCCGCAATCCTCTGCCGCCTCCGCCCCCCCCCGGAGGTCGCCTTCCGTTGACCCGATTGGGGATTCGGGGTACCCTCGGATCGCGAGGAGGGCGATGACCCGATGCGACTGATCAAGATCGCGATTGCCAATGTCAATTCCACCGTGGGGGCGGTGCGAGCGAACACGGATCGCGTCCTGCGGTTGGCGCGCGCCGCCGCCGCCGAGGACGTCACGGTCGCCTGCTTCCCCGAGCAGACGGTCGGCGGCTATCCGCCCGAGGACCTCGTCCAGTGGCGCGCCTACGTGGCGTCCCAGCGCACCGAGCTGGAGCGGTTTGCCCGCGATACCGCGCAAATGCGCACGGTCTTCGTCGTCGGCCTGATCGTGGCGGTCGGCGGAGAGATCTTCAACGTCGCCGCGCTCGTGCACCGCGGTTCGATTCTCGGCTTCATTCCGAAGGAGAAGCTCCCGACCTACAACGTTTTCTATGAAGCGCGCACGCTCTCGCACGGCACGCCCGGCATGACCCTGGATGCCGGGGGCGTCCTGCTTGGGGACCGGATCTTCTCCTTCGAGTTCGGCACCCTGGCCGCAGAGGTGTGCGAAGACGGTTGGTCTCCGGACGGCCCGATGCGCCGACGCTGCTACTCCGGTGCGGAACTGGTCGTAAATCTGTCCGCGTCCCCCTACCGCGTGGGAGTCGTGGCCACCCGTCGGGAGATGCTGGCCACCCGGTCGAGCGACAACCAGGCGACGCTGCTCTATGCGAACGCCGTGGGAGCGCAGGACGGGCTCATCTTCGACGGCGGGGGATACGTGTTCCAGAACGGCCGCATGATGCTCGATGCCCCGCGGTTTCGGGAGGGTCTGGCGACCTGCGTCGTCGACCTCGACCGGACGATCCGCCTGCGCCGCGAGAACACCACCTGGCGGGTCGATTGCGAAGCGTTCCGCACCCGCCAGGCGGCGGTGCCGGTCGTGCGGTCGTTCGCCCTCACCGCCGACCGTTCCCGCCTTTCCTACCCGGCGCCTGCCGCCGGCGCGACGTTCTTCCTCCCCTCGGCGGAACCGGCGACCCGCTCCGCCCGGGAAGAAGTGCTCGACGACCTGTTCGAGGCGCTGGCCCTCGGGACGCAGGATTACTGGGAGAAGACCGGCGCCTTCCGGTCCTTCGGGATTGCGCTCTCGGGCGGCCGTGACTCGCTGCTCACCCTGCTGATCACCTGGCGCGCCGTGCAGCGGATGCACCCCGGAGCGGATGGGGAGGCGCTGCGGGAAAAGGCGCGTTCCATGATCACGGCCTTCTACATGCCGAGCCGATACTCGAGCGATGGAACGCGCAACGCGGCGGCCCGGATCTGCGAGGACCTGGGCGTTCCGCTCGTCGTCGTCCCGATCGAGGAAGCCTTCCAGCGCGAAGCGGAAGCGGTCAAGACGATGCTCGCCGACGGACGTGAGGCGTCCCCGGTGACTCTCCAGAACATCCAGGCGCGCCTGCGCGGCAGCCGCATGTGGAACTGGGCCAACACCTCGGGGGCGCTCTTCCTGCAGACGGGCAACATGAGCGAGAAGTCGCTCGGCTACACCACGGTGGGCGGGGACCTCGAAGGGGCCCTGTCGGTGATCGCGAACGTGCCCAAGACCGTGGTCATTGCCCTGCTCGAACGACTTCACGCGCGCTTCGGCTTCGCCGGCATCCGCGAGGTACTCGGCACGATGGCCGGACCCGAGCTGGCCAGCAACCAGTCCGGGGAGGAGGAACTCATGCCTTTCCCGGTGCTGGACGCGTGCCTGCACCTCTATGCGGGCGAGAAACTCTCGCCGGAGGAAACGGCGCGCGCCCTGCCCGCCATCTTCCCGGACCTCGACGCCGCCCGACTGCGAACCTGGGCGGAGAAATTCGCCTCGCTGTTCACCCGCTCGATCTACAAGTGGGTGCAGTCGCCGCTCTCGCTGCACGTGGGTTCGCTCGAACTCGACCGGGAGCGGGCGCTTCAGCTGCCCGTGGTCGAACGCAACGAATGGGGACGCGGGGAAGGGGACGGGGCGGGCGCACCGCCGGCGCCGACCAAGCCCTAGCCCGGATTATTCGCGGACAGCTTCGCTGTTCGCGAACAATCCGGCTCCGTCCGGCTTGGAAGGCCGGCCGGAGCAGGACTGCCTCGCCCAGCGTGCGACACAGTGTGTCGCACGCCGGTCGCCCCGCGGTCCTGGCTGCTGACGCAGCCAGGAGCCCGCGGGCGGATTTTTCACGAAGCCGCTGGCGCGGCTTCATGAATAATCCGGGCTAGTGGGGCTTCAAC
>CAZWCX010000021.1:0-28393 GCA_964632945.1 uncultured Planctomycetia bacterium
CGCCCCGCGGTCCCGGCTGCCGACGCAGCCAGGAGCCCGCGGGCGGATTCTTCGCGAAGCCGCGGACGCGGCTTCATGAGTCATGCGGGCTGGACCTCCGTGGGCGGACGCCGATGATCAGCGAAATCGACCGTTGGCTGGCCGCGGAGTTGTATCGTCTTTTCATCCTGAGCCAGGAGCAGATCGCGGACTGCCTGAACGCCCAGCTGGAAGCGGAGAAGGCGGGGCGGGATGCGCCGCTGGAGGACATCGTCCTCAAGCGCGGGTACATCACGCGCAAGCGCCTGGCGGAGGTCCTGGAGACGGTGCCGCCGGAGGTGGTGGAGGCCCAGGCGGCGGTGTTGCGGCGCGCGGCCGAGGCGCGCCTGGCGGCCGCGGAAGGGCGGGCGGCGGAGTCGGAATCCACCCATCCGGCGGGCGTTCCCCGGGCGCCCGGCGGTGCCGAGCCGATCGCCGCCGGCGCGGTCGAGGCCGTCCGCGCCGGGGCCCGGACCGCGCCGCGGGAGGCGGCCGGGACCCCGTCCGCGCCCCGGGCGCGATTGCTCCCGGAGGAGTCCGGTCCCCCCATCATCGAGGACTTCCAACTGCACGAGATCCTGGTCGAAGGGGCGGGCGTGACCACCTACTCCGCCTCCACGACCCGGGCGGAGGAGCGGACCCTCGTGCGCGTCCTGCATCCCGGCGCGGGTGCGGAGCGGCCGGAACGGAGGGCCGATTTCCAGCGCGAGGCGCGCTTGCAGGACGAGTTCCTGCACCCCAACCTTCTCAAGGGGATCGGGCGGGGCGAGTCGAAGGGGTTCGAGTACCAGATCACCGAACACGTGGACGGCGCGCCGCTCTCGCGTCTGCTCGAGCACCACGTGATCTTCGACCTCGGCCGACAGGTGCGGATTGCGCTGCAGGTCGGATGCGCGCTCGCCTATCTGCACGAGAAGGGGCTGGCGCACACCTTCCTGCACCCGGACCACATCTGGCTGCATTCCGACGGTCGCGTCAAAGTCGCAGGCCTCGGTCACGCGGCGGCGATCGACCCCGGGAATGCGCCGGCGTTCGTCGTCGAGGGATTTACGCGATTCACCGCGCGGGAGGCGGCGCTCGCGGAGTTCCGCACGTACGGCCTGCTGCTCTTCCATCTCGCCACTTCCGACGCGAGCGTGTGGAAGACCGCCAAGGCCGGCAAGCTGGTCCCCTATGTCGTCGAGGGGTTGCGGGTGGCGAACGAGCAGCACCGGAACGCGCCGCTGGTCTTGCGCTCGATCATCGGCCGGCTGGTCAGCGAGGACCCGCTGCAGTACTTCCCGCACCTGGCGCCGATCATGAAAAGGCTGCAGTTGGTGCATCAACCGCTCAAGATCCTGGTCAAGGAAGCGGTTTCGTTCCTGGTCGAATACGAGTCGAAGGGCCGGCTGCGTCGGGAAGTGGCCGAGTACTTTCCCGAAATTTTCGAGAAGCGTCCCGGGGACCGGGACACCTCCGTGGCGGTGCGCGAAGGGTCGAGCGGCGGTCCCGCTCCGGAATCGGCCGGGGAGGAGGCGTCCGGGGAAGGCGCGGGCGAAGACGCCGGGACCGGCGCGGGCGGGACGGCGGAGGCCAAGCCGCGCCCGGGCCGTCTGGGTCCGCGGCGTCTCCGGTCGCGCCTGGGGGGACGCATGACTTCGCGCGAGAAGCTGCGCCCGGCGCAGCGGCGGCGCGAGGGCGCGGACGCGGAGGAGGACGCGGCCGCGCCCGGGCCGGCCGCCGGGGCCCCGGCGGAAAAAGCCGCGGAGGGCGGTCAGGCCGCCGCCGGCGCGGGGGTGAGCGCCGAGGAGATTGCCGGCGCCTCCACGGTCAACGACGAGATCGACGACCTCTCCCGCGAAGATGCCGTGGACGAGGAGACGGGCGACGAGGGCGCCGACGCCGCGGACGCGGCCGGGTCCGGGGAAGGGGAAGAAGGGGACGAGTCCGCCGGCGCGAAGGACCCTGCGGGTGATAAGACGCCGTCGTCCGACGAGGACAAGTCGGCTCGCCGTCTCGTTTCGCGCCGTCTCGCCCGGATCAAGGGACGCCGCAAGTTCAAACGGTAGCGCCGCCGACCGGTTTCGGTTAGCATTTCGCTCGACCCGCGCGGGCGAAGCCGGCGTGGGCCTTCCCTCCTGGGCCGGGACCTCCATGAAGATCCTGCACACGGCCGACTGGCATCTCGGCCGGGTCCTCCATCAGGTGTCGATGCTCGAGGACCAGGCGTGGGTGCTCGAGCGCCTCCTGGAACTCGTCCGGAGCGAACGTCCGGATCTCGTCCTCCTCGCCGGCGACGTGTACGACCGGGCGGTGCCGCCGGCGGATGCCGTCGAGCTGCTCGACCACGTCCTGGGCGAACTCGTGCTCGGCGCGGGAGTGCCGGTGGTCGCGATCGCGGGGAACCACGACAGTCCGGAGCGGCTCGCCTTCGGACGGCGATTGCTGGAGGCGCGCCGGCTGCACGTCGTCGGGCGCCTGATCGCGGCGGCCGGGCCGATCGTATTCGAAGACGGCGCCGGTCCGGTGCACGTCTGGGCGGTCCCGTATGCGGAGCCGGCGCGCGTGCGGGAAGCGCTGCCGGGATGCGCCGCAAGGTCGCACGACGAGGCGATGCGCGCCTGGTTCGACGCCGTGCGCGCGCGCAAGGCCTGGGGCGTACGCGCGCTCGCCGTCGCCCATGCTTTCGTCGCCGGCGGCCGCGAATGCGAGTCGGAGCGGCCCCTGGCCGTCGGGGGGACCGGCGCGGTCGATCCCGCCTGCTTCGCGGGCTTCGAATACGCCGCGCTCGGGCACCTCCATCGACCCCAGTCCGTCGGCAGCGAACGGGTGCGGTATTCCGGCTCGCCCCTCAAGTACTCCTTCTCCGAGGCCGACGACGCCAAGTCGGTCGCCTGGATCGAGCTGTCGCCGTCCGGGGAAGCCTCGGTGCGTACCGTTCCCCTCGGGGCCCGGCGGGATCTGCGACGCGTATCCGGCACCCTGGCCGACCTGCTTGCTCCCGCCGCGCGCGTCGCGCCGGGCACCGAGGACTGGCTCGAGATCACGCTCCTGGATCCGGGCCCCGTCTGGGAGCCGATGCGCCGCCTGCGCGAGGCGTACCCCAATGTGCTCCACGTGCGCTCCGCGCCGGCGGGCGCGACGGGCCTTCCCGGCGCGACCGCGCGGCCGGCGATCGACCTGCGCGCCCTTTCGGAGGAGGTGCTGTTTGCGCGCTTCTTCGACCAGATGATCGGTCGTCCGCTCTCGGACCAAGAAGCCGCCGAGGTCGCGGACGCGGCCCAGGCCGTGCGCGCGCGGGAGGGGGCATGAAGCCCGAACGTCTCCTGCTCCGCGCCTTCGGCTCCTACGCCGGGGAACAGATCCTCGACTTCGGCGACCTCGCCGGACGCTCGCTTTTCCTCATTCACGGCCCCACCGGTGCGGGCAAGACCACCGTCCTGGACGCGATCTGCTTCGCCCTCTATGGGGAAACCAGCGGCCTGCGGCAGAGCGGCGACGTGCGCTCGCACCTGGCCGACCCCGGGACGACGACCGAGGTCGTCTACGACTTCGCGCTGGGCGCGCGCCGGTTTCGCGTCCAGCGTTCCCCCGAGCAGAAGCGGCCACGCAGGCGCGGCGGCGGCGACGTCCGCGAGCCGGGGCGGGCCACCCTCTGGGACCGCACCGAGGCCGGCGCCGGGGAAGGCCGCGTGCTGGCCGACCGCCCCCAGCAGGTCACCCAGGAGGTGGCGCGCCTGCTCGGGTTCGAGGGGGACCAGTTCCGGCAGGTCGTGCTTCTCCCGCAGGGGGAGTTCCGGCGGCTCCTGACCTCCTCGTCCCTGGAGCGGGAGGAGATCCTGCACGTCCTCTTCCGCACCGATCGGTGCCGCGCCCTCGAGGAGGAACTGAAACGGCGCCAGACGGAGGCCGAAAAGGGGCTGGGAGAACAGCGCGCGCGGCGGGAGACGCTCCTCGGCCGGGCCGGGGTCGAGCGCGTGGAGGACCTGGCCCCGCGCCTTGCGGATCTGGCCCGCCGAATGGCGGAGGCGTCGGCCGCGGTGCAGGCGCGGGATGCGACCTTCCTGGCCGCCGACCAGGCGCTCAAGGCCGGGGAAGCGGCCGAGGCGCGGTTCGTGGAACACGAGGCGGCGAAGGCGGACCAGGAACGCCTGGCCGGGGAGGTCGGCAAGATCGAGGTCCGTCGCCGGGAGTTGGACCGTGCGGACCGGGCGTCGCGGCTCGAAGACGGCTTCGAACGGGTCCAGGAGAAGCGGCGGGAAACCGAGCGACTCGGCAAGCGCGAGCAGGAGTGCGTGCGCGAAGCGGAGAAGGCGGGGGAGGACATGGCGCGGGCCCGCGCGGCCCTGGAAGCCGAGGAGGCGCGGGAACCCGACCGGAGCGCCGCCCGTGAGGAGGCGACGCGCCTGCGCGACAGCCTGGGCAAGGTCGGCGAGTTGCAGAAGGCGCGCCTCGCGCTGTCCCAGTGTCAGGAGCGGCGCGTCACGGTCGAAGGGCGATTGGCCGAGGCGCGCGCGCGCGCCAAAGGGGTCCGGACCGAGGTGCAGGAGGCGGAACAGCGCCGGTCGCGCGCGCGCGAGGCCATGCTGTCGGTCCCCGGCCTGGAACTGAAGCTGGACGAGGCCGCCCGCCTGCTGTTCTATCGCAAGAGTCTCGATCGGAGCGAACGGTCCCTCGGTACGGCGAAGAAGACGCTGAGCCAGGCGAGCCGTCTGCGCGAGGTCGAGGAGGAGCGACTGTCCGCCGCACGGGCGGCGATGGCGGAGGCGACGGCGCGCTGGGTCCGCGGCCGCGCGGCGGAGTTGGCCCGCTCCCTCGAGGCGGGAAAGCCGTGCCCGGTCTGCGGGGCGACCGACCATCCGGCCCCCGCCGCCGCCGAGGAAGGCGCGGCGGGGCCGGAAACCCTCGAGACGCGCATGAGGACGCTGCAGGACCTGGAAGACTCCGCCGCCGCCGCGCGCGGCCGGGAGGCCGAGGCCCGGGCCTCGGTCGAACGGATGGAGGCGGAGGCGCTGCGCATGCGCGAGAGCCTCGGCGCCCGCGCCGGGGAAACCGCGGAGGCTCTGGAGGCGGCAGCCCGCGAAATCCGCCGGCAACTGGAGACCGCCCAGTCGGGACGCCGCCAGGTGCTGGATGCCGAGTCCCAGCAGACCGAGATCCGCAAGCGGATGCAGGCGGCGGAAGAGGAGGCCGGACTGGCGGATCTGGAACTCGTGCGCGTGGTCGAGGAGTGCGGCCAGTTGACCGGCGTGCTGCGCGCCCTCGAGCAGGACGTTCCCGAGGGATTGCGCGACGTGGATGCCCTGCAGGAGGCGATCCGCGCGGCCGAGGAGAAGCGGGATCTCCTCGACGCCGCCCTGGCGCGCGCACGGGAGGAGTCGGCCCGCCAGGAGCGGCGGCTCCACGTCGCGGAATCCGAGCGCAAGGGAGCGGTGGAGGCGCGCGAGCGGGCCGCGGCGGCGGCCCGGGAGGCGGGCGAGGCCTTCCAGTCCAGGGTCGCGGACGCCGGCTTCTCCGACCTCGAGGACTTCGCCTCGGCGCGGCGCCCCGCCGCCAGCCGGGATCTGCTCCGGCAGGCGGTCGAGGAATTCGACCGCGCTCGCGCGGACGCCGAGCGGAGGCTCCGCGCCGCGGAGCGGGCGCTGGAGGGCGTGTCCCGCCCGGACGTCGGGGCGCTGCGCGCCGGCTGGGATGCCACCCGCGCGGCACGCGACGACGCCCTTCGAGTGGAGGCGGAACTGCGCCGGGAGCGGGACGAAATCGATCGCCTGCGCGCGGACGTGGAGGGACTCGATCGCGCCCTCGGCGACCTCGAGCAGCGACTCGCCCGCGTCGCCGGACTCGCCAGCGCGGCGCGCGGCGAAAATGAGGCGCGTGTGACCTTCCAGCGGTTCGTCCTGGGGGCCCTGCTCGACGAGGTCGCCGAGGCCGCCGCCCTCCGCCTGCACGCAATGAGCCGCGATCGCTATCATCTCGAGCGGGCCCGCGAGACCGAAGACCGCCGGCGCTCCGGCGGTCTCGATCTCGTCGTGGTCGATACCTACACCGGCGAACCGCGCTCGGTGCGGACGCTCTCCGGCGGCGAGATGTTCCTGGCCGCGCTCTCCTTCAGCCTCGGTCTCGCCGACGTGGTGCAGCGCCACACCGGGGGGATTCGACTCGACGCCATCTTCGTGGACGAGGGCTTCGGATCCCTCGACCCGGACGCGCTCGAATTGGCCATGCGCACGCTGGTCGATCTGCAACGCGACGGCCGGATGGTCGGCGTCATCTCGCACGTGCCCGAACTGCGCGAGTGGATCGATGCCCGCCTCGAGGTCGCGACCGGCCGCGAGGGCAGCCGGGCGCGATTCGTCGTGGGATAGACCGGAAGCCCGGCGCGCGTCCCGGGGCGAGTTCGCGCTCCGGGCGACCCGCTCCTCCCCCGGGACCGATTTCGGGGGTGAGCCCCGCGCTCCGACGGGCCGGGAGGTCCGTTGCGCATGCCGGCGGCGGGTTTCCCGAAAAGCGCATAACGCCCGCCTTGGTCATGCCTTGCGATTACATCGGCAACGGGTCGGTGGGGCGGTCCTTTTCTTTTCGTTTCCGCCTGGAAATCCGACGGGGTGCGGCGTCTATCCCCGGGAGCCACGAAGGGAATCGACATGTCGGACCCATCGTTGATCGAGCGGCACCTGCAGGGGGACCGTATCGCCCTGAATGAGATCCTGGATGCGCACGAGGCGTCGCTCCTGCGTTACGCCCGCGTGCTGCTGGGTTCGGCCGATCGGGCGGAGGATGCGGTTCAGGAGACGTTCCTGCGTTTCCTGCGGGAAGGGCCGAAGATGCGCGACGTGCAGGCCCTGTTTCCCTGGCTTCTTCAGGTCACGCGTCGCGTGTGCTGGGACATGCAGCGGAAGGAGAGGCGCATGGATCGCAAGCACGAGGAAGCCCGTCGCCAAGCGGCGGGAGCGGCCGTGGAGGCGGCCGAACAGCCGATGCTCGCCGGCGAAGTACGGGAGCGGGTGCGTGGGGCGGTGGCCCGGCTTCCGGAAGTGCAGCAGGAGGTGGTGCGATTGAGGCAGTGGGACGGCCTCTCGTATCAGGAGACGGCCGACTGCCTGGGGTTGACGATTTCCAACGTGAGCCATCACCTGGGCCAGGCGCTGAAGGCGGTGGCCGGGTGTCGAAGGATCGCCTCGAGCGCAGTGGGGTGGGGAGCGATTCGCCCGCAAGTTGGAACGCCGAGGAGTACGCGTACCTGCCGGAAAACCCGTTCCAGCGGGTCTCCGACCAGGCGCTGTCGACCTTCTCGATCGACGTCGACACGGCTTCCTATGCCAATGTGCGCCGGTTCCTTCACTCCGGACGGCTGCCCCCGCCGGACGCGGTTCGCATCGAAGAGATGATCAACTACTTCACCTATGACTACGCCGCGCCCGCGGGGGAGCATCCCTTCTCCGTCGCCGTCGAGGCCCATGCCGCCCCCTGGCAGCCCCACCATCGCCTGGTGCGGATCGGGCTGCGCGGCCGGGAGATCGCGTTCGAGCATCGGCCGGTGTCGAATCTCGTCTTCCTCATCGATGTCTCCGGTTCGATGAATGAAGAGAAGAAGCTTCCGCTGGTGCAACGCGCGCTGAAGCTGCTGGTCGATCACCTGACCGAGAACGACCGGGTGGCGATGGTGGTGTACGCGGGTTCGTCCGGCCTCGTGTTGCCGAGCACGACCGGGGACCGCAAGGAGGCGATCCTCGGGGCGCTCGACCGGCTGCGCGCGGGCGGCTCCACCAACGGCGGCGCGGGCATCCAGCTCGCGTACCGGACCGCGGAGGACCACTTCGTGAAGGACGGGGTCAACCGGGTGATCCTGTGCACCGACGGGGACTTCAACGTCGGGGTGACGAGCCCGGGGGACCTGGTGCGGCTGATCGAAGACAAGCGCAAGAGCGGCGTGTTTCTCTCCGTGCTGGGATTCGCGGGCGGCAACTACGCGGATGCGCGCATGCAGGAGCTGGCGGACAAGGGAAACGGGAACGCCTACACCATCGACTCGCTGTCGGAAGCGCGCAAGGTGCTCGTCGAGCAGGCCGCCGGCACCCTGATCACGATCGCCAAGGACGTGAAGATTCAGGTCGAGTTCAATCCCGCGCAGGTCGCCGGGTATCGTCTGCTCGGCTACGAGAATCGCATGCTGGCGGCGCAGGACTTCAACGACGACCGCAAGGACGCCGGCGAGATCGGGGCGGGCCACCAGGTCACGGCGCTGTACGAGATCGTGCCCGCCGGCCGCGGGGGTCGCGACCGACGAGTGGTTCACGGTCAAATTGCGGTACAAGCAGCCGGACGGGGACGTCAGCACGAAGTTCGAGGTTCCGTTCGCGCCCCCGGCGCAGGCCGGCGAACCCTCCGCGGACTATGATTTCGCGGCTGCCGTCGCCATGACGGGACTGTTGCTGCGGAATTCGGAGCATCGGGGGCAGGCGAGCTGGGCGCTGGCCATCGAGCTCGCGCAGGCCGGGTTGGCCGACGATCGCGGCGGGTACCGCGCGGAGTTCCTGGGTCTCGCGAAGCGGGCCGGGGAATTGTCGAACCAGGATTGAACCTCGGCGGGACGGGGGGGATCCCCGGGGGCCGGATCGCGGCGGACGCGGTCCGGTCCGCGCCGCTTTCGGGTCGTGATCCATCGCCGGTTGCGGCGGGAGCGGGGCGGGGCGAAAGGACGCCGATCAACGTTCCTGAATCAGGAACCAATTGCCGTCCCGGAACACCCAGCCGAGGGTGTGGGAGACGGTCCGACCGGCCGCCCCCGGCCGGAGGCGGGGCAGCCGCATTTCGATCTCCGCGCGCATCTCGGCGCCGTCGAGCTGGCCGACGACCTTGTCCCACTCGCCGGAGCGGTGGGTGCCCTCGACCGTCATCTGCGGAATGAGGCCCTCGGGGAGCGGGGTATCCCGTTCCAACTTCCGCTGAAAGATCGCCCGCAGGTTCGTCCACGTGCTTGCGGCCGATTCCGGGTGCAGATAGGCCTTGGCCGCATCGGGTTCGCCGTGACGGAGCCGGTGGAGGAACGCCTCGGTGCGATCGTGCACGACCTCCTCCTCCACGGTCAGGAAGGTGGTCCAGGCGTCGCGGGCGACGGGTGCCTGCGCGTTGGTTTGCAACGTCCGGATCAGCTCCGTCCGGAGCGCCTCGGCCTGTTTCTCGAACTTCTCCCGCCTCACGAGATCGGGCGGCTCCGCCCGCAAGGCGTTGCGCGCCTGCGCGGCGAGGGCCTGGTAGAGGAGGACCGAGGCCTTCAGGTTCACTTCGAGGTTGCCGGCATGCTTCTGTGCGACCTCGCGATAGCGGGCGGCGACCTCTTCCGGATGGTCGGCGCGGTCGCGGGAGAACGCCACCGCCGCCTCCAGGTCGATCCGCGGCTGTCGTCCCTTGCGCGCCAGACCGACGCCGGCCGCCACGCCCACGACCAGGAGAAGCAGGGCGCCCGCCGCGAGGCCGACGGCGCGCGCGGCCGGGCGGCGTCCGGCGACATGAGTCGGATGGATCGCGACACTGCCGCGCGGGTCCTTCATCGTCTCCAGCGCCTGGAGCACGTCGGTCATCCTCTGCGGCCGGCGGCTCGCGTCCTTTTCGAGCATCGCCACCACCAGGTCCGAGAGCGGCCGGGGGATCGACGTGTCCATCTGGATGGGCGGGACCACGGCTTCGGTGGCATGCTTCATGATCACGGAAATCGCATTGGTCCCTTCGAACGGCACCCGGCCGGTGAGCATCGCGTAGATCGTGGCGCCGAGCGCGTAGACATCGCTGCGCTCGTCGACCTTCTCGCCGCGCCCCTGCTCGGGGGGCATGAAGTGCGGGGTGCCGAGCACCTGGCCCGTCACGGAGGCGCTGCCCGCCTCGACGAGGTCGCGGGCGAGGCCGAAGTCGACGACCTTGATCTTGCTGTCCTTGCTGATCAGGATGTTGCCGGGCTTGATGTCGCGATGGATGATTCCGTTGGCATGGGCGTATTCGAGCGCGGCGGCGATGCGCTTGGCGATCGACACCGTCTCGGTCGCGGGCAGCTTCTTGCGGTTCTCCAGCAGGCGCTCCAGGGAGATGCCGTCGACGAACTGCATCGCGATGTAGTGGTATCCGTCCGCGGCGCCGACATCGTAGACCTGGACGATGCCGACGTGTTCCAGGCGCGCCGCCGCGCGCGCTTCGCGGACGAACCGCTGGACGAACGCGTCGTCCGCGGCGAAATGGGGCGACAGGAGCTTCAGGGCGGTCGGCCGGTTCAGGCCCTCATGGCGGGCGAAATGGACGGCGCCGAATCCGCCGCGCCCGAGCAGCTTGCCGAGTTTGTACGGGCCGACCGTGTTCCCGTCCATCCGATCGGGCTCCGGCATCACGACCTCCCCGGCCACGCGCGGCAGGGGGACGGTCGGCGCCTCCCCATAGCCGGGGGAGGGCTGGGTGGGGCCGCCCAGAGGCGGTTGCGTGTTCGGCATAGTTTCCTCGGCGCCGATCCGGTTCCCGTCCCGAATCGGGGCAGCCCATGATAGCCGCGGGCAGGACGCAGACGCAATGGTTTCGCTCGCCCGACGGGGTCTTCCGATTGAACCCCCCAACCGGCCGGCCGGACCGGCCGTCCCGGCCCCGCCACCTCAGGCTTGTCGCTGCCGCGAAAGCCGGATATCATCGGTCTCAGGGTCCCTCCGGTGCGCGTCTCGCGCCCGGGGGTTCTTCCCTTCCAGCGCGGGGAGGCGCCCACACACGCCGACCCGCGTGGGGCCGGTTCCGGGCAACCGGACCGGTCCCTCCGAAAACGAACCGGGCGGGCCGATCGCGGGCCCGCCCGGTCTTGTTTCCAGCCGTCGTCTACTGCCAGTCGCTCGCCATCTTGCCGAGCATCTGCTGGTACTGGTCTTCGCTGAGCATCACCTTGATCTCGTCGTTATCTACTCCGCCGGAGTAGTCATCGGGGTTGCCCCCTCACGACAAGCACATGGTGCCCCGGTTCACGTCCTTTCCGGACTTCTTGTCCTTCACCTGCACCCGCGGGGTGATCGCCTGGGGCTTGAAGGTGTGATACTCCTCCTTCGCGCTCCCGACGATCCGCACCTCGCTGGAGTGGATCTGGACCTTGCCGCCGCTGACCTCGTAGGTGAACTCGATCTTGACGTCCATCCCCCAGGTGGGAGCGGCCGTCTGGCCCGAGGAGACCGCGATCGCCTCCATCGTGCCCTGGCGGATCCGACAGGACATCTTGCCCCGCCGCAGTTCGCCGATCACGAGATTGTAGTTCCCCGCGGGAACCAGCATGCCGCCCTTGGCGGCGGTGGCCGCGTCGAAGAAGTGCTCGCCGTTGCCGACCACGCACCACGCGAGGTCGCCGTTGGCCTTGAAGTTCTTCTTCATGTCGAGCGTGCCGGCCGCTTCCGTGTACGCCTTGGTCCAGAACCGGCCGCCCTGCTTGTCGACCCGGATCTGGTAGAGCTTGCCCTCAATGCTGAGGACGGTCCCCAGCGGCGCCGCGTATCCGGCCTCGCCGACCGCGACCGCATCGGATCCGTAATCGTTCCAGTAGCCGTTGGAATCGTCGTCGATGAAGGTGACCTTGGTCTTGCCCACGGTCCCCTGCGCCATGCCGTTGCGCTGAATCCCCCAGCTGCCGTCCCGCCCCTTGTAGGCGCGGATCGCGTACGGACGCTTCGTGCCGTCCGGGTTGGTCAGGCTCAACACGGCCGAGTCCACGTTGCTCTTCAGCTTGGTATCCAGTTTGTCATCCCCGTTGGTGTCCAAGACGAGGTAATTGCCGTCGAATCCGGCGACCACGCCGTCCTTGCCCGCGTGCGGGAACGGCAGGTAGGTCTCGCCCGGCGCCGACGACAATTCGATCTTGTAATTCTCCCCCGGGGTCACGTAGGGGAACGGGAGGTGGGAGTGGGGTTTGAACGTGAGCGGACGGGCCTCCCAGCCATCCGACTCGAGCGCCTTCGGATCCTCATCCCGTCCCGGAGCCGGCTTGTCCTTCTGCTCGACCGTCGTGGTATTGCCGTCCTGGGCCCAGGTTGCGGCAGGTCCAAACAGCAGGGCCAGTCCCAGGAGGATGAGGGTACACCCAAACGATGCCCTCATTGACTCCTCCTGACCAAGAGTTGCGCGCACCAACCGAATCGACACGAGTGAATTTGAATTTTCGGGTTTCTTGCCGGAAGAGTCAACGAAAATGGTGAAATCCGGGTACGAATCTGCTAATATGATGCGCCGCGCAGTGGGCGCCCCCGTAGCTCAACTGGATAGAGCATCGGATTTCTAATCCGAGGGTTGCAGGTTCAATTCCTGCCGGGGGTATCCGAGGGGAGAGAGAAGGATGGCGGAACGGTCCAAGCGGGCGACGAAACGGGCAACCCCAACTCGTGCCCGGAGTCACGGCAAGTCCCCCACCCGCGGGGGGGGCACCCGGCGAGCGACCGGCACCCCGCGCGGCGGTCCGGCCAAACCCCGACCCAGACCCGGGGCCGGGCCCGGAAGTCGTGGACCTACCAGCATCAACATCCAGGTCACCCTCTCCACGGATACCCCCCTGTTGCACGTCTGCGACCCCTTCCGCCTGCGTCACCGCGTGCGCGACAAGGCCAGTTGGTGGGCGGACGACCGCTCCATGCACCAGGAGGCGTCCCGCGGCCACCTCATCCCCGTCCACACCGGCGCGGACGGCGTCTTCAGCCTGCGCGTCACCACCGGCCGCCTGACCACCCATGAGAACGAGTTCAAGGAAGAGGAGCGGACCGGGTACTGGCTCGAGGTCCGCAGCGGATCGATTTTCGTCGGCTCGGGCGAAGACCTGCCGGGGGAAGGCCACCCCATGGCGGAAGACCCCGAACGCACCGTGCGCCTGCGCACCGGGCGGTATGCGGCGACCATCTACCGGATCGAGGAAGTCGGGGACGACATCCCCGCCTACGTCGTCCGGCTCGTGCCGATCGCGCGCACCGAGCGACCGCCCGAGCCCCCGCCGCCCGCCTCCACCGTCGCCGAGGGGGACCAGGAGACCGATTTCGAGAAGGCGGAGAAACTCCTCGATGCCGGCAAGATCGAAGAGGCGGAGCGGATCTGCTCTTCCTACCTGCAGCGCGAATTGGACGAACATTCGTACGACTTCCGCACGCTGCGCGCGCGCGCACGGCGCCTGCGCGGCGATCTGGACGGCGCCTACGTCGACATCACCGCCGCCATCGACGATTTCGCCTTCGGCGAGCGCATCGCGGAGTACGCCTCCATCCTCTATGCGCGCGGGGAAAAGGAGGAGGCGATGGACACCGCCCTGTGGGCGATCCTGGACTCCTACAACGAGTACCCCCTCGTCCTCGAGGTGCGCGCGATGCGCATGGGCTGGCTGATCGCCGAGGGGCGGATCACCGAGGCCCAGGTGCACATGGGCGCCATCCGCGAGGATCGCACCATCATGAGCCCGCGCAGCGAGCCGAAGCTGTTCGAGGAGATCGACCGCCTCCGTTCGAAACTGAAGGCGGGCGCCAAGCCCCGCTTCTCGAACGGGTCGCTCTCCATCGAAGTCCCGGAAGAAGACATCGTCGGGACGGTGCGGCACAAGCTGGAAATCAATGCAGACAAGCCGTGGAAGCAGCTGGAGCTGCTCATGATCGGCGCCCGCCTCGGACCCCGGTCGGAATTCCGCAAGCAGCGGGACGATACCGCCGCCCGGCTGATCAAGGTGAAGAAATAGACCGTTCGGGAGATGGATCCACGATGGCCCCCACGACCACCGAGCCGTTCTTGAAGTCCTGTGGCATGTCGAACAAGGAGATCCTGCGCTGCCTCGCGCTCAAGCGCGACGAGGGGTTGCTGGAGGCGCTCAAGGGCTTGTTCGACTCGCCCGAGCACCTGCGCACCTTCCTGCAGGAGTTCGACCTCACCTGGTTCTTCAAGGACGAAACTCCGCCGTTCCTGTCCGACGCCGGCAGCCCGCCGGAGGCCGCGCCCTCCTCGCGCTACTTGGCCAACCTCAAGCTCTCCCGCGGGGTCGAGGGGCTCGGGGAGGCCCTGCGTTCCTGGTGCGGCGTCCGCCGCCGGGCGATCAAGAAGGCCTTCAAGAAGGTTGCCGACGAGGAGACCTTCGCCCGCTGTTTCGGCGAGATTCGCGGCATCGACGAGTTCCTGCTCTGGGTCTTCGAAACCCAGCTGGCCACCCGCGGCGAGACGCGCGGCCTCATCCTCGAGCCGGACGACATCGTCGCGTTCGAGTTGAACAAGAACCTGATCTTCGCCGTCGACGCCAAGGAGGGTCTGCTGCCGCTCGACGGCGAAATCGGCCAGGCGACCTTCCGCGCGGACGTGTTGCCGCATTCGCTTTTGATGGTGTTCCTGGTCGCGTACATCCTCGAGGGCGGAAACTTCTACGTCGGCCACTCCCAGAAGGACCGCAAGGAGTTCGACCAGAAGCAATTGCGGGTGGTCGAGCGCTTGTCCACCCTGTCCGGGCTGGACCTCCGGACGGCCGTCCCCGAAAGCCTGCGCGCAGCCCTGTCCGCCCGGCTTGCCGAGCTGCGTGATCCCTACAAGATTTCCCTCGCGATCGACCGCTGCGACAAGTACCTCGTCTATCTGCAGGAGATGGCGGGAGAGAACTGGAACCACTTCCGCAAGCCCGAGCCGATGCGGACCTGTCCGGCCTGCGGGACGAGCGATTCGTGGATCGGCCACAAGTGCGAGGGATGCGGCCACTGTCATTGCCGCGGGTGCGTGAAGAAGAGCCGCGGCAACCTGTGCCAGGCCTGTGCCGAGGCCGGCGTCTCGCCGGTTCCGGAGCCGACGGTACGGGAAGACCTCGAGGCGGCGGCGGAGGCCGCGCGCAAGGCGGAGGAGGGCTCCCGGCCGTCCGCCTTCGACGCCCTGCTCAGCTCGGCGGCGGGGTCGGTCCCGTCCCCCGAGAGAAAGTCCGCCGGGTCGCTCCTCGACTCCATCGCCCCCGAGCCCGTGGCGGTCGCGTCCGGCGGCGCCGCAACGTCGATCCTCGGCATCGTCGACCTCGGTCGCGAAACGCTCGCCGGCTTCCAGACCGCCGTGCGCGCGAAGTTCCAGACCGTCAAGTCGGTGGACGCCGCCACCGCCAGCGTTCCCTGCTGCGGTCGTGAGACCGCCCTCGAACTGGTCGAGCTCGCCGACGGAAAGATCAAGTATGGCTACTGCGGAAAGTGCCTGACCGCGTACCTCGCGACCGGATCGTAACCCCGGAAGTCGACCGCCGACAGCCGCGACCGTCACCCGGCCCTTTCTCTTGACTCGACCGGGTGGCTCCTTAGAATGCCGTTCTTGTCCGCCGCAGGCCGGCGGGCGATGAAACCTTCCTTCGTGGCCCTGCCCGTCGTCCGGCGGGGCCCTGCACCACAACCGATCCGAGTTTTTGGGGGGTGTGTCGATGGGCTTCGGTGATCGATTCAAGGCGGCCCTGGACATCTTCAAGCCGAACGCGGTCGCCTATATCGTCGGGATCCTGATCGGCGGCGTGCTCGCCGGAACCGTCATCCTCACCGGTCCCGCCATGGTCGGGATCATGTATATGGCCATCAAGGGGGCGCGCAAGCAGACCGTGGAGATCGGGGACGTCTTCGTCGGGTTCCAGAACGCCGGCCCCACCATCATCCTCGGTCTGGTCTTCGGCCTCGGCGGGATGGTCGTGAGCGCCCTCACCCTCGGGCTGGGGATGCTCGTCGTCCTGCCCCTGTCCGTCTGGGCGTACGCGCACATGGCCGACCAGAAGCCGAGCGATTTCAACGCGTCCCTAAGCTACTCCATCGATCTCCTGAAGAAGGACTGGCAGACGGCGATCTTCCCCCCCCTGCTGTGGCTGATCGTCTGCAGCATCCTGGGTATGCTCGCGTGCTGCGTCGGGTGGTTCGTGACGCTCCCGGTGGCCTACATCGCGCTGGCCATGATCTATGCGGAACAGGCCGGCAAGTCGGGAATGGCCACTCCCGCCTAGTGGGTCTTCCTTGAGATCCTAGGTTCGGCCGAGGTGATTTTCGCGCCCGGCGAGGCGCGAGGAGGAGGCGATGCCCCAGTGCATCGCCGACGACGAGCAACGAAGCCCGGCGCGAAAAGCGACCGGACCAACCTGGGAAATCAAGGTTGAAGCCCCACTAGTTCCGGCTGAGGCCCGCGTTCCCGCGCGTTTCGTGTTTTCCCGCCGGGCGGCTCCGTGAGGCGCCGCCCGGCGTTGTCGTTCCGGAACTCTCCGGAGCGGGATGCCGATGAAAGACGCACGTCTCGACGGGGCGCCTGCGGGCGCCCCCGCGGTACCCCGCACCTCCGACGCGGCAGCCCTGGTCGCCGCCTTGGTGCTCGTGGTCCTGTCGGCCGTTCTGGGCGTGACCCGCGTTCCCGGTGGACCGGAGCAGGTCGTCGCCGGAGACTCCACCCTGCCCGGGGTCTGCGTGCTGCGCTCCTGGGTCGGCATTTCCTGCCCGGGCTGCGGACTGACGCGCAGCTTCATCAGCCTCGGACACCTCGACTGGAAAAGTGG
Source organism: uncultured Planctomycetia bacterium (assembly GCA_964632945.1). Lineage (GTDB taxonomy): Bacteria > Planctomycetota > MHYJ01 > WSZJ01 > CAZWCX01 > CAZWCX01. The sequence continues at coordinate 16,508 of CAZWCX010000021.1, forward strand.
GTTCGACCATCACCCCCTCGGCCCGGTGTTCTTTCTGTTCGTCCTGGCCCAGATCCCGTACCGGATTGCGATGCTGATCTCCCCCGTCGCGCGGCAGCGGCGGCCGGCCACGATCTGGACCGGCCGCCTCGTTTGGGGGGCCTGCGGGCTTCTGCTGGCGACGTGGGCGGTCCGCGGCTTCACCTCCTGACCCGACTTCCCCGGGAGCCTCCATGTCGAGCCGGAAACCCTCCACCCGCACCCCCTATTTCGATCTCCCCCCCGCGCTCACCGCCCGCGACCGCGCCCGATTCCAGGTGCTGCCGGTCCCGTACGAGGCCTCGGTCAGCTACGGAGGCGGGACGCGGTCCGGTCCGGACGCGATTCGGACGGCCTCCTGCCAGGTCGAATTGTGGGACGAGGAACTCGGCTGCGACACCTCGACGGTGGGGATCCACACCCTGCGGCCGTTCGTGAAAAAGACGCGCCCCGAGCCGTTTTGCCGCGCCCTGGGCGCCCACGTCGCCAAGGTGCACGATCCGGAGAAGGCGCTGGTCGTCCTGGGCGGAGAACACTCGATCACCCCCGGGATCGTCGCCCCGTTGGCGAAGCGCTACCCGGATCTGTCGGTCCTCCAGATCGACGCCCACGCGGACCTCCGGGAAGAGTACCAGGGGGACCGCTTCAGCCACGCGTGCGCCGCCCGGCGCATTCTCGACCATGCGCCGATCGTGCAGGTGGGGATCCGGAACTTCAGCGAAGGGGAAGTGCCGTGGGTCGACCGCGGCCGCGTGCGGACCTTCCTGGCGCACCAGCACCGGGACGATCCGAAGTTGCCGCGCAAGGTGATGGGAGCCCTCTCCCGTCGCGTCTACATCACCTTCGACATCGACGGCCTCGACCCTTCCCTGGTCCCGGGCACGGGCACCCCCGAGCCCGGTGGGCTGGGCTGGTATGAAGCACTGGACGTCTTGCGCCTCGTCTGTGCCGAGCGCGAGGTGGTCGGGTTCGACGTGGTGGAGGTCGCACCGATCCGGGGTTCCCATGTCTCCGAGTTCGTCGCCGCCAAGCTCGTCTATCGACTCATGGGGTACATCGCCCGCGGGCGCGGCTGGCTCCCGGCGCGGCCCATGGTACACTGAGGGCGGTGGGCGATCCCTCCACGGGAGGTGACCTCATGATCCGCCAGCCGGCCGTGGCCGGGCAATTCTATCCCGGCACCGGGGAGAAACTGCGGGCCGAAGTCGCGCGACTGACGCCCGCCCGACCGTCGCCCGCGCCGGCCCTGCTCGTGGTGGCCCCGCACGCGGGATACGTCTATTCCGGGGGCGTGGCGGGCGAGGTCTACTCGACCGTCGAGGTCCCCCGGACCGTCGTCGTGTTCGGACCCAATCACACCGGGGCCGGCGCCCGCTTCTCCCTCTGGCCGGGCGGGAGCTGGCGGTTGCCGGTCGGAGACGTGCCCGTCGAGGAATCCCTGGTCCGCCGGATCCTGGCGGCGGCGCCGATCTACCGCGCCGACACGCGGGCCCATCTGAACGAACACGGGGCGGAGGTCCATCTCCCGTTCCTCCTGCATCGTCGCCCGGACGTGCAGGTCGTCTGCGGCGTGATCGGATCCCTTTCGTGGACCGATCTGCAGACGGCCGCCCGCGGGCTCCATCAGGCGATCGTCGCCCACGGGGAACCGGTGCTCCTGGTGGCGTCTTCCGATTTCACGCACTACGAGTCGCAATCCGCGGCGCAGGAGAAAGACCGGCTCGCCATCGACCGGATCCTGGCCCTCGATCCCGAGGGATTGCTGCAGACGGTGTCCCGCCATGAGATCTCGATGTGCGGGATCGCGCCGACCGTCCTCCTGCTCACGGTCGCGCGCCTGGCGGGGGCGAAGAGCGCTGCGCTGGTGAAGTACGCCACCAGCGGCGACGTCAGCGGGGACTACGATTCCGTGGTCGGGTATGCGGGGATCGCGGTCCGGGGATAGGGTCGCGGCGCGGGGTCAGTACTCGTCGAGCCGCGACGTGCGCAATTCGTCGATCTGTTCCAGCAGCTCCTGCGCCGAGTTCCACCGCTCGCGCCGGTCCTTGCCGAGGCAGCGCAAGAGGGTCTTGCCGATCGCCGGGGGATAGGGGAACGAGGCGGGGAGTCGGGCAACCGCGTGTTTGTGTTGCTCGAGGAGGCTGGCCTGAGCCCGTCCGGAACTGCCGTTCCCGCCGTCGGCGGAGGCGGCGCGGGCGCGCAACTCGAGGTACCGGTCCAGCAGGCTCCAGCGCTCGGCCATGGTCAATCGAGTGCGGTCAAGGCCCCGCGGGATCTCCGCCCACTCCTCCGGCACGAACGGGGCGATCCCCACCGCCAATTCGTACATGACCACGCCCAGCGAGTAGAAGTCGGTGCGCTGATCCACCGGCTGAAGGCGGATCTGTTCGGGGGCCATGTAGGTCATGGTGCCGGAAATCTCGTCGGGCGGACTGAAATTCTCGCGGGCGATGCCGAAGTCATGCAGGCGTACGTTCTCGCCCGCGAGGAGGATGTTCTCCGGCTTGACGTCGCAATGGACGATGCCCGCCCGGTGGATTGCCTGCAGCCCCAGGGTGATCGATCGGAACAGATCGAGGTAGGCGGGGACGGCAAAGAACGGGTAGCGGTCGCGCTGGGTGAACCGCTCGAGGAGCAGGTCTTTGAGGGAGCGGCCTTCCACGTACTCCATGATGATCCAGACGTCCGGACCGACCTTCTCGGAGCCGTAGGTTCGGATGACGTGGGGGGAGACCACGCGGAGCGAGAGCGGGATCTCGCGTTCGAGGTGCTCGCGATCGCGTTTCGTGCGGGGGGAGACGATCTTGATGGCGTAGGTGCCGCCGCTGGGTCCATGCACCGCCTTGTGGACCACGGCCATGCCGCCGCGTCCGGTCTGCGGCCCGAGTTGGAAGTCCTTGGACCGCCACTTGCCGGTCCAGGGCATCGCGCCGTCGGTCATCGCTTCCTTTGCCCCCTCATGGAAGTGGGTCGACCCGAGGCCAGTGTATCCTAGTCCCAATCCGACCCGGGGTCAATGAGGGAGTGCGGGGGGGGTCAGAAGGGGATGGCGATCCCGCGATCCTTGAGGAGGCCGTGGCGTCGCTCGGCGAAGGCGTACAGCCGGGCCGGACGATGCGCACCGTCGGCGCGGGAGCGCGGCAGCGTCCGCAGGATGCCGAGAGACAGCACCTTCTTGCGGAAATTGCGCTTGTCGAGCGGCCGGCCGTAGATGATCTCGTAGAGCCGCTGGAGGTCGGTGAGGGTGAACTCCCGGGGCAGCAACTGGAAGCCCACGGTCGTGTACTCGAGCTTGGCGCGCAAGCGCTGAAGGGCGAGATCGAGGATGCGTTCGTGGTCGAAGGCGAGCGGGGGAATCGACCGCATCGACACCCATTCCGCCGCGGCGGCGTCGGTGTCCGCGCGCGGGGTGATCGCGTCCGAGCGCACGAGGGCGAAATAGGCGACCGTGATCACCCGGCCCCGCGGATCCCGGTCGGGATCCCCAAACGTGTACAGTTGCTCCAGGTAGAGGTCGCGGAGTCCGGTCTCTTCGAGGAGTTCCCGGCGCGCGGCCTCTTCGAGCGACTCTTCCGGCGTTACGAATCCGCCCGGGATCGCATGACATCCGGCGAACGGGGGGTACTTGCGCCGGATGAGGAGTACCTGGAGATCGTCCTCGCGGATTGTGAAGATGATGATGTCCACGGTGACCCGCGGGGAGGGGACCGGGTCTGGTCGCTTACGGGGAGACATGGATGCGGGATCTCCTCGTCGAAGGCGGGGCGGTCGGCCGTCCGGCCGTCCCGCGGAAAAGCGTTCGGCCGATCAGCAGGACGCCAGGACCTCCCGGGTGGTCACGGGGCGTGCGCCGGCGGCGAGCATCTCCGCCATCGCTTTGCGCCCCGTGTCTTCCGCGACCGCGGCGACGGCGTCCGTGACGAGACGGACCGGGTAGCCGAGGCGGCGCAGGCCGAGCACGGCGGCGCGCACGCAATAGTCGGTGGCCACGCCGTAGACCACGAATTCCTCCGCGCCCAACCGCGCGAGGAATCCCTCCAGGTTGGGATTGGTGAAGGCGTCGAACGTGACCTTCTCGAAGAGGGCGCGGTTCGCCCGCGCGGCCCGGTCGAGGTCGCCCGCGGGCACGGTCCGGGACGGGATCACCGGCGCATCGCCGAGATCGGTCTCCGGGATCTTCCGCTGGCCGGGCGTCCCGGCGAGGCAATGCGGCGGGAACTGCTTGAACTCCGGATCGTCGGGCGGATGGGCGTCCGCGGAGGCGACCTGCGGGATCCCCTTGGCCCGCGCGTGCGCGGTGAGCGCCGCCAGATTCTCCGTCAACCGCTCGGCGCCCTTCACATAGAGCGCCCCGGTCGGCTCCATGAAGTCCTTCTGGGTGTCCACGTCGAAGAAGGCGACTCGTTGCGCGGTCATGGTTCTCTCCTTGGGTTCAGGCATGATTGGCCGCGGCCGCGTCGCTCTCGCGTCGCAGCGTCTCGACCAGCGCCGTCAGTCCGGGGCTCCACGCGACCGGATACGCCTCGGGCCGGCGGATGCGCCGGCACCCCTCGGGCAGCGCCGCGAGCTCCTCGCGGGCGCGCGCCCGGATGACCTCCAGGGGCTCCGCCGGATGCAACCGGCGGCCTTCCGCGACCTGCGGGACGAGCAGCGGACGTCCGGCGAGCGCCTCGTCCTCGAGCGCGATCACGTCCCCGACGGCGCGGCCTCCTTCGGCACGGCGGAAGACCTGCTTCCGGGCCGGCAGCGTGATCTTGTCGGTGCTGAACTTCATGGTGAAGCGCCGCTTCCCGCCTTCGAGCGTTTCGACCAGCTTGTACACTCCGCCGAGCGCCGGCTCGTCGCGGGACGTGACCAGTTCCGTGCCGACCCCGAAGACGTCCACCGGGGCCCCCTGCGCGAGCATTTCGTCGATCTTGTACTCGTTGAGGTCCCCGCTGATCACCACCTTGGTCTCCCGCAGACCTCCTTCGTCGAGCATCCGGCGCACTTCGCGCGAAAGCGCCAGCAGGTCGCCGCTGTCCAGCCGCACGCCGCGCAGGTCCTTTCCCAGCGCCATCGCGCGGCGGGTTCCCGCCAGCGTATCGTAGGTGTCGACCAGCAGGATCGCGTGTTGCGGAAACGTCTGGTGATAGCGCCGGAACGCCTCCTCTTCGCTCGGGTTCGCCAGCGTCCAGGAGTGCGCCGCCGTCCCCACCACCGGAATCCCGTAGCGCATGCCGGCCAGCACGTTCGACGTGCCCGCGCACCCCCCGACGTAGGAGGCGCGCGCGGCCAGGTCGCCCGCTCCCGGTCCGTGCGCCCGGCGCAGACCGAATTCGACCACCGATCGACCCCGCGCCGCCTCGACGGTTCGCGCCGCCTTGGTCGCGATCAGCGTCTGGAAGTTGATCATGCTGAGCAGGTAGGTCTCCAGGATCTGCGCCTGCACCACCGGCGCAGTGACCTGCAGGATCGGCTCGTGCGGAAAGATCGCCGTCCCCTCGGGGGCCGCCTTGATCGAGCCGGTGAAGCGGAACTCCCGCAGCATCTCGAAAAACTTCGGGTCCAGTCCGGCCAAGACCGGCAGCGACCGAAGATAGGCGATTTCCGGAGCGCTGAACCGCAGGCCGAGCGTGTAGTCGAGCGCCTGCTCCAGGCCCGCGGCGATCAGGTAGCCCCGCTCCCGCGGCAGCCGGCGCACCGACAGCTCGAACGAACTCGTGAAGTCCATCCCGTGCGCGAAGTACGCCGCCGCCATGGTCAGCTGATAGAGGTCGGTGTGGATCCCGGGATGCGGATTGTCCAGCCCCCCCCCGGCCGTGTGCGTGGTCGGTTTCATCGCCGGCCCTCCTCACTTAGTGTGTGATCTACACTAAGTATACCCCGGTTCGGCGCGGGTGTCAAGGCGATTCGGAAAAGCGCGCCCGCGCGCGCGCCGCTCCGGGCTACCGACCGGGGCCGGTGATCGCCGTCACCGAGCGCTCGGGCCGGAAGTACGTGCGCGCCACCCGGACGAGGTCGTCGCGCGTCACCCCCTCGATCCGCGCCCGGTACGAGAAGCGATGCGCGTGACCGAGGCCGTACAATTCGTCGAGGGCCATCGATTGGGCCCGGGCCCCGTTGGTCTGGAAATCGTTCAGATCCGCGCCGGCCAGCGCGGCGCGCGCGTCGGTCCATTCACGTTCCTCGACCCCGTCCTGGGTCAGCCGGTCGATTTCCGCCTTCATTTCCGCCAGGGCCGTTTGCGCCTGGGCCGGCTGCGTCAGGGCGTAGAATCCGAAGTAGCCGGTCTCCAGGAGCGGGACCGACATGCAACCCACGGAATAGGCGAGGGCGAGTTCGTCGCGCAGGCGGACGAACATCCGTCCGCCCATCGCGGACAAGACCTGGTGAAGCACTTCCAGCGCCCAGCGGTCCGCGTGGGAGAGGTCGACCGTCGGGAAACCCAGCAGCACGGCGGTCATCGTGGCGTTGCCGATGTCCTGGGTGCGCTCGACCGCGGCGGTCGGCGGGCGGAACGGTTCGTGGGACGGTGCGGGGGAAGGAGGCGAGGCCAGGCCCGCGAACGCCTCCTCCACGCGCGCGCGGATTTCGTCGCGCCGGACGTCACCGGCCACGGCCACCACCAGGCGCGCGGGGTCGAGGACGCGGCCATGAAACGCGCGGCAATCCTCCTGCGTCAGGGCGCCGACGGTGGCCTCGGTCCCTTGCTGAGGCATGCCATAGGGGTGCGTCCCGTAGAGCGTGCGGTGGAAGAGCAGGAGGTTCGCGTCCCATGGACGCTCCTGACGCGCGCGGATGCGGCTGCGCAATTCCGTCTTGACCTGCTCGAACCGCTCGGCCGGGAACGCGGGTCGCCGGAGGCATTCCGCCGCGAGGCCGAGGATTCGGGGCAGGTGATCGCCCACCGTCGTCGCCGCGAGCGCGAGCGTGTTTCGGCCGGAGATCCCCTCGAGGGCGGCGCCGACGGATTCCACGGCGGAATCGATCTCTTCGGCCGTTTGCCCCGCCGTCCCCCGGGTCAGCAGCTGGGCGACCACCTGGCTCACGCCGTTGTCCCGCGCGTTCTCGTACCGCACGCCCGCGAACAGGGTTGCGTACAGGGTGACGATCGGCAGGCGGTGATTCTCGAGCACCACGAGGCGGACGCCGCCGGGGAGCGTTTCGCAGACTCCGGTCGGCGCCGCCGGCGACGGGTGGCCGGGGGGCGGGGGAGCGGCGGGCGAGTCCGTGTCGCCCGCCGCCGTCGTCGGAGCGTCGGCACCGCCGGTCTCGCCGCCCGGGGGTTCGCTCGCCGGCGGGGCGGGCTTCTTCGGCCGCACGACTGCCACGGTCAGACTCCGCTCGTCCAGCCAGGTGCGCGCCACCCGGAGCAAGTCCTCCGCGCGCACCGAGCGCACCGCCGCCACGTACTCCTCGTCGAAATCGAGGTTGCCGAAGGTCAGTTCGGACACGCCGAGCGCGTGCGCCAGGCTCTCCACCGTCTGCCGGTCGTAGTAGAAGTTCGCGACCACCTTGTTGCGCGCCTGCTCCAGTTCGGCCTCGGCCACGGGGTCGGAACGCAGGCGACCGACCTCCTCGAGCACGGCCGCCACCGTCGCGTCCTCGTGGTCCGGCGGCAGCGAGCCGGTGACGAGGAACATGCCGTTCTCCCCGCCCGCGCTGGAGCCCGCGTCGATGTCATGCACGAGCCGCCGTCGATTCCGGATCCCGCGCGTGAGACGCGACGCCCGTCCGATGCCGAGGACGTACGCCAGGACGTCGAGAGGGACCAGGTCGGGGTGGGTGGCCGGGATCGTGTGCCAGCCCATCAGGAGGCGGGTATCCCGGTTGCGGAACGTCTCGACCGCGAGGCGGCGTCCGCACTGCGCCGGTTCGGCCGGAACGCAGACCGGCGTCGGAGGCTTCCGGGGCCAGTCGCCCAGGGCGCGCCGGACTTCCTCCAGGGCTTCGGGGGCGCGGAAGTCCCCGACCGCGACCAGGAGAAGATGGTCCGGGATGTAGCGTTCCCGGTGGTACTCCACGAGGTCCGGGACGGTCAGACGGGCGAAGGTCTCCGGGAACCCGCCGATGGGGAAGCGCACGGGATGGGCGCGGTAGGCGGTACGGTTGAATGCGTACCAGAGGAGGCGGTGGGGCTGTTCGAGGTAGTCCTTGAGTTCGTGCAGGATGACCTCGCGCTCCTTCGCGGCCTCCCCGGCGTCGAAGGTCGGATTGCGCACGGCATCCACCAGGGCCGCGAGTCCCGCCGCGAACGACTCGGAGCGGATGTGGACATGGTAGACGGTCCGCTCCGTATGCGTGTAGGCGTTCGTGTGCCCGCCCGCCGCGGCGATTTCCCGTGCGAACTGGCCCGGCGGCCGGGTCGGCGTCCCCTTGAACAGCATGTGCTCGACGTAGTGGGAAAGACCGCAACCGAGGTGTTTTCCCTCGTGAATCGATCCGGTGCGGAACCAGGTCTGGATCGTGACGATCGGGGAGGAATGCTCCTCGAGCAGGATCACGGTCGCGCCGTTGTCGAGCTCGGTTCGGACCGGGCGGGAGCCGGGGACCGGGATGGGGAGGGGTGGGCGCGGAGTCATGCGGACCGGGGCGCTCCTACTTCCCCGCCTGGAGCCACTGGGCCCACTGCTGGATCGCCTGTTCGCGCTGTTCGAGCGGGGTTTCCGGGGTGAGCGGGGATTGAATGTTGGTCAGGACGCCGAGGTGATGGGAAGCCGCCGGCCAGTCGGCGGGGTCGCCGTCGGCAAGGATGGACAGCAACACGGGGACCGCATCCCGGCCGATGCGCGCGAGTTCCTGCGCCAGCGCGCGCAGGGCTTCGGCGGCGGCCCCGCGCGAGCGCGCGACGACGTCGCGCACGGTCCGGTTCAGTTCCTCCTTGCGCTCCTGGGAGGCGGAGGCCGCCTTGAGGGCGATCGCGCGCAGTTCCTCGAGGCGGGGGCGCAGGGCCTCCGGCGGCGGAGGCGTGCCGGCGAGCAGGCGCTGGACTTCGGCCAGGACCGTGTCGAATTCCTTCTTGAGCAGGCGTACGGCCAAGCGCTCGACCTTGATGCTCCACCAGTCCGCGGAGCCGGCCTCGCTGCCGTCCAACAATTCCCCGAAGATCTTGAAGGCGGCGTCGGCATTCCCCAGTTCGCGGTAAAGGATGCCGAGCTGCGTCTTCACTTCGCGGTTCTCGGGCCACCACTTGGCGCTGGTCTCCAGGATCGGCTGCGCATCCTTCCACTCCTTGGCCTCGAACAGGGCCTTGCCGAGGCGGAGTTGGACGGCGGCCTGGGCAGGGGTGAGGCGTCCTGGCTCGCTCGACGCCGCGGGGGCGAGCCGGCGCAGGACATCGACGGCCTCCTTCGGGTGTTTGGCGGCGTAGAGCTTGTCGACCAGGGATTCGAGGAGCGGGACCGACTTCCCTGCGAGCGCGAGCATGGCGGTCCAGGCGGCCTTGGCGACGCGCGGCTCCGTGTCGTCGAGCACCGGCAGCAGGACGTCGAGGGTGGCGGCGTTGCCGAGTTTGCCGAGGGACTGGGCGGCGAGTTCGCGCACCACCGGATCCTTGTCCTGGCGCACGGTCCGGCCGAGGGCCTCGCTGGCGCCGGCGTCGCCGATCCGTCCGAGCGCCTCCACGGCGGTCTGGCGCACGTCGGTGAACTGATCCTCGAGGAGGGCGACGAGCGCGCCGGAGGCCTCCGGGCGACCGAGCTTGCCCAGGCTGTTGGCGGCGGACCAGCGCGCGGCGTGATCCGCCTCCGGATGGCTTCCGGCCAGGAATTCGACCAGGATCGGAACCGCCTCGGGGTCGCCGATCTCGCCGAGCGCGTCGAGGATGCCCTTGACCACCGCGGGCTGGTCGCGCCGCGCGGCGAGGATCGTCTTGAGCTTGGGCAGGGCGGTGCGCGCGCGCACGACCTTGACCCCCTCGATCACCCCGAGGAGGACGGCAGGGTCGGGTTCGTCGAGGGCGCCGACGAGGAGCGGCAAGACGTTCGGCGTGGCGATGCGCGCAAGCGACCGCGCCGCGGCGCGACGGGCCTCCTGTTCCTGGACGGGCGCGAGGAACCGGCCGACCGCATCGGCCGCGGGGGCGTCGCCGATTTCGCCCAGGCAGCGGATCGCCGCCAGGACGATGCGGCGGTCGGGGTCCTCGAGCAGGCGCATCACCGCCGGCAGCGCGGCCGCCGATTTCTGCCGGCCGACCTTGGACAGCTCATCGAGCACCCGGTCCCGCACCTCGGCGAACTCCCGGTTCTCGAGAAATCCCAGCAGCAGCTGGACCTCGGCGTCCGGCTTGCCGCTTGCGCGGGCGGCCTCGAGGCGGATCTGCACGATCGTCCCGTTCAGCTCCCGGACCTTGGCCTGCAGGGCCTGCACGTCGGTGTCGACGGTCGGGACGGAGCCCGCGGCGGCCTGCAGGGCATCCTCCAGCCACCTTTCGCGGCCGCGATCCCCGTTCCGATCCCACCAGGCGTTCCAGTCCGACCGGCTCGGGAAGCGGGCGAAGGTGAGCGCGTGCAGCGCCTTTTGCGTTTCGGCCGTGATCTCCTCCGGGTGCCCCTCGAGCAGGGGCAGCAGCACCGGGACGGCATGCGCGCTGCGCGTGAGCCCGAGCGCCAGGATCACCCGCTTGCGCAGCGCGACGCCGTTGGTCTGCGCCTTGAGCACCTGGGACAGCGCCTGGACCATCGCCTTGTCGGAGATCTCCCCGACCGCGGCGAGCGCGGCCTGCTGAACCGGCTCCCGGGTGGACACCAGGAGAGCGGCGATTTCGGGGGCGAAACGCGCATCCCGGTTCCCGGCTGCGGCGGCGAGGACGGCGAGGAGGACCGGTTCGCGATCCGACTTGAACGCGTCGCGCAGGACCGCGGCCGCCTCCGGTCCGCTGCGCTCGAACAGGGCATCGGCGGCCATCACGCGGGCTTCGGGGGCGACCTCCCCGAACAGGCGCAGGCGCAGGTCGGCGACGCCGAGGGCGCGCGGGTCTGCCGGGGCGTCCCCCGGGCCGGAGGATTGCGCGACCGGCGGCGGGTGAGGCGGGTCGAGTGGCTCCGGATCCGCGAGCGCTCCACGCGCCGCCAGCAAAGCGGCGAGGATGAGGGCGGCAGGCGACGAAACTCGGGACATGGCAGCGGCTCGCGATCGGGGGGCCTGGGCCGATTATAGGTCGGCTGCGGGAGGGCGTCAATGCCGGATCCCGGGCGCCGGTCCCCGGTTCCGGCGAAACCAAAAAAAAGACTTGCTCCGCGCGTCCGCCGGCCGGGCGGAAATCCGTTCCCGCCGGCGCGGCGCCGATCGTATAATCCGAGGCCGAAGGGGGCATCCCGGCGCGGGCCGGGGTCCCGGGCCGGACGCGAATCGGCCCGGCCGGTCCGCGGGTCGCTCCCGTTCCCCTGTCGCGGGAGGGGACTTCCGCCCGTTTTCGACCGTTTCGCGGCCGCTGCCCCGGGGGCCCACGACATGACCCCATCGGGACTCCACCTCCTCCTCGGCCGCCTGGCCATCCGTCGCGGTTGGGTCACCCCCAAGCAGCTCGACGAGTGCTTGAAAATCCAACGCCGCCAGCAGGTCCGCGTCCAGCTCGGCATGCTCATGGTCGAGCGCGGCCTCCTCAATCTCGAGCAGGTGGAGACGCTGCTGCTCGAGCAGGAGCGTCGCCTGCGCCAGCGGTCCCGGCGGGACGGTCTGCCCCTGCGCGAGGTCCTGTTCGGCAACGCCGTCGTTTCCCAGGGACTCCTCCACGAGCACCAGGTCCATGAGTGCTTGCGTGAGCAGGCGCGCCTCCAGGAATCCGGCGAGCACGTGCGGCTGGGCGAAATCATGGTGCGCCGGGGCCTGCTGACGCCCCGCCAGGTGGAATCCGCCCTGCGTCGCCGCCACAAGCGGATCATGTGC
>CAZWCX010000021.1:28403-71565 GCA_964632945.1 uncultured Planctomycetia bacterium
GCGATCGATGCACCGTCCACTACAACGTCTGGTGGAGCGACGCCGACCCGGAGACCGGCGAGTCGCGCGCCGAACCGAAGCCCCCGAAGCGCGTCCACTGCCCCGCCTGCAAGACCCTCCTCGTCGACGCCGACGAGGACGAGGCGGAGGAGCCCTCGCCGAACGACACGGTGAACCTCACCCACGCCGAGGAGAGCGGGGGGAGCGTGGCCGTGGCCCGCGTGACCACGCCGACCGACGTGCTCGCGGACCTCATCCTGAGCCCGGGAGAGGGCTCCGACGGCCCCCGGCGGTTCGGTCCCTTTCGGGTCACCGGCGAGATCCGACGCGGCGGGCAGAGCCTGTTCGTCGCCTCCTCGCGCAAGCCGGGGTCGCCCGTGGTCGGCGTGAAGATCCTCGTCAGCACCGACCCCGCCGAGGTGAGGGAGTTTCTCTCCGAGGCCTGGCTGCTCGAACGCGTCCGGCATCCGCACATCCTGAAGGCCCACAGCCACGGGATCGCGGAAGGCCACGCGTACATCGAGTTGGAGATCGTGCAGGGTCTGCCGCTGGACCGATACATTCACGACCGCGGGCCGATGCCGGCGGAGGAAATCCGGCGCATCTTCCTCCCCATCGTCAACGCCGTCGAACACATCCACCGCATGGGGTTCGTGCACCGGGACCTGAAGCCCGCCAACATCATCCTGCGGGCCTCGGAGAACGAGCGCCCGGTCCTGATCGACTTCGGCCTGGCCTGCCCGGTGACGCGTTCCTCCCGCATCAGCCGGAGCCGGCGGGCGGCGCGGATGATCGAGGGATCCCCGCCGTACATGAGTCCCGAGCAGGCCGCCGGGCAGCCCGGCGGGTGCAAGCGCCGGACCGACATCTACGCGCTCGGCGCGACCCTCTACGAGATGCTGACCGGGCTTCCCCCGTTCGCGGGCGACCATCCGGCGCAGATCATCGATCGTGTGATGAACGAGTCGCCCCAACCGCCCTCGGCCCTGAATCCGGACGTCGACCCGCGACTCGAGCGGATCTGCCTGAAGGCGATGGAGCGTGAGCCGCAGCGCCGCTACCGCTGGCCTCGGACCATGAAGATGGAGTTGTTGAATTGTTTACGGGGATCGTGATCCATGTCGGCGTGATCGACGCCGTGACCGACGTTCCCGGCGGCCGCGAACTGCGCGTGCGAATCGGCCCTCTGGCCGGGCGCACCGGCCCCGGCGACAGCATCGCCGTGGACGGCGTTTGCCTGACCGCCGCGGATCTCGCCGGAGAATCCGTCCGCTTCACCGCCGTGGAAGAAACCCTCCGGCGCACCACGCTGGGCGACCGCGCCGCGGGGGACCGCGTCAACCTCGAACCGGCCGCCCGCATGGGAGACCCGATCGGCGGACACCTGGTGCAGGGCCACATCGACGGCACCGGGCGCGTCCGCTCGGTGGAGACGCGCGGAGCCGATCACGTCGTCACCATCGAAGTCCCGGCCGAGCTCGCGTACGGGATGGTGGAGAAGGGCTCCGTCGCCGTCGACGGGATCTCGCTGACGGTGGTGGAGGCCCGCAAGGATGCGTTCACCGTCGCGCTCGTTCCGTACACGCTTGCCCACACGACCCTGGGATCCAAAGGGGCGGGCGCGCGGGTGAACGTCGAGGTCGACGTGATGGGGAAGTACGTGCGCAAGTACGTCGAGGCGATGCGGTAGGACCCGGGAGCCGGCCCGGAGTTCCCTTCCCGCGGGGCGGCCCGCCCGCCTCGCGCCGCGACCCCGGATCGCAGCCCGCCGCCCGCAGCCGGTCCCATCTCGCACGGCACGGCACGAAAACCGCGCATGGGCGGCCCCGCGAATGCGGACGGTTCGCCGGCCCCCGGTCCGGGCGGAGCGTTCCCGCGCTACGCCGGACTTCGGCGAGCCAGCACCTGCGCGCACAATCCCTCGAGTCGGGCGAAGTAGTCGCCGGACTCGCCGGTCATCCCCGCGCGGACCGCCTGCACCTGCGCGATGCACTGCTCGAGCAACTGCCACCGCTCGTCGTCCATCGCGCCTGCGGTGGCGAACCAGTCCGACAAGCAGGCGTTGGCGTCGGCGTCGAGCATCATCAGGTCGATCCCCTCGACCTCCTGTCCCTCGCATTCGCGCGGCAGTCGCGTCTTCTTGTGACTCCGCCACACCTCGTGCAGGTCGGCTTCTCCGGACATCGGCGTCTCCTCGACGGTCACACGACGTAGGGTCGGGTCTCCAGGAGTCCCGTGGTGCAGGTCAGGTCGGTGGTCCGGCGAATCACCCGCCCGGGGTTCCCGGCCACCACCGAATGAGGGGGCACGTCCCGATGGACGACCGCCCCGGCGGCCACCAGGGAGCCTTCTCCGATCACCACGTACGGCAGGATCGTCGCGTTCACCCCGACTTGTACACCCTTGTGCAGCGTGGGGCCGCGCATGCATTCGCGGGACTTCGCGCAGCCGGGGTGCAGGTCGTTGGCGATCGTCACTCCCGGCGCCAGGAAGACGTCGTCCTCCAGGACGGTGAACTGCGCGATGTAGCAGTTGCAGTGGATCTTGACCCGGTCGCCGATCACGCATCCGTAGTCGATCGTGGTCGAGTTCCAGACCCGGAAGTCCCGGCCGATGGAGTTCTGCTCGCGGATCACCACGTGATGCCCGGTCTCGATCCCGTCGCCGATCGTGGTTCCGACGTAGACGATCGTGCCCGCGCGGATGCGCGCGTCCCGGCCGATCACCAGGTCCTGCGTGGGGATCGCGCGGCCGGTCGGGTGGCCAAGCACGGCCGTGGGATGGACTTCACTGCCCGGGCCGAGGCGAATCGGCGTCCGGGGGCTTGCGGCGACGCGCGCCTTGGGCCGCTTTTCCGCCTTCTTCGAGGGCTTGCGTCCGGTCGGGGTCCGCTTCACCGAATTCCTCACTCCCAAACGGGCGGAGCCGAGCCCGACGATCCGGGTCGGCCCGCTCCCCTTGCCTGCTCCTCCGCGCGAACCGGGTTCCAACTCCGACTCCGCCACCCACGCCGCCGCCCGTCGAGATGCTCCCCGCGACGGGGAGATCGTTGGCGGGGGGAGGTGTGCAGTCGACCGGAGGGACGTCCCGGAGTCGTCGGGTTCGCGCACCCTCCGGCGTGAGGACGGAAGAAACCTCACTCCGGGTCGCAGGGTCGCCGTCCAAGGTACCGCCCGCGGTCGGTCGGTTCAAGGAGTTCGAGATCGCGCCGCCGGCCAGCGGTCCCCGCCGCAGGCCGGGAATCGCGGACGCGGGAGCCGCGGCCCGACTCTGCGCGGCCCCGGATCTTCCCCCGGGCCTCGTTTCTCCTCCCGGATGCCGGGATGGGGAAGGGTACGAAGCTCGATCAGGGTTGATGTCAGGGAAAGCCCGCTCACCGGAATTCGTTCCGGGAAGACGCGGGGTCGCTGACCACGGCGAGGGCGGGGCCGGAAACGCATGCCGGGCCAGGCCGCGTCGCCGGTTCCACTGGACCTCTTTCCATGGGCGATCCTACCGGCGATCGGCGGCGCGGCGCCGGCCACGATGCACGGCGAGGGGGGGGCCCCGAAGATCAAAGCGGGATCCGAGCGGGAAGAGAATCACCCATACGCATTAGGGGAGTGGCTGAACCTCCGAAGGGGTGCGAAAGGGAGGGTCTCCCTCCGTTCTCTCCCCTCCCCCGTAGGGTCTTTTCCCATCTCCCGCAACCCCGGTTGACGGCGGATTAGGGATCGCGTTACGGTGTAGCAATCTGGGTTTCCACGCGCCTCGCCCGCACGGTTCACACTCCGGGCCGGGCCTGGATCCAGGCGCGAGCTCCGGTTCGCGCGGTTCTTGGGACGGGAGTCACCCACCATGCGCGGGATGCGCGGCTTGATCCACTTCCATGCGTGGGGCGTTGAATCGGCCCGCCCCCACGCCCACCATTCGTTCGCGGTCGCCATCCCTCTCCCTGGGGGATCGGCTGTCGCTGCAGGCTCGATCCCCCCACGGCGGCCCGATTCGACGTGAAAGGAAGCCGCTCCATGCAACGAATCATGGTCGTCCAAGGCAGCCCGGCGCGATTGGAGGAGTCTCGACAGGTCCTTGCGACGGCAGGGTTTCGGGTCACCGCCCTGGGCGACGGCAGGGAGGCGCTCGCGAGGATCGATCAGGACCCGCACGACCTCGTGATCGCCGAAATCGTTCTGCCCGGCATGACCGGATGCGACCTCTGCCGCGGGATCAAGTCGATACCGTCGAATACCGCGCGGGTGATCCTCGTGGGGACGGCGGATGAGCCCTCCGACCTCCTGCGGGGCTTGGAGTCCGGTGCCGACGACTTCCTTTGCGCGCCCTGGGAAGCGCACGCCCTGATCGAGCGGATCCATGCCAACCTGAACGGCAGCCGGTCGCGCGCGCTCGCACTGACGAGGGTGGAAAAGGAAGCCGTTCTGGCCGCGCTGCTCGCGCTTACGGCAGCGCAGGCCCGCGAACGATCTCAGTCCTCCGGCCGGAGTCTCGAGGAGGAGTCGGCGCGCCACCAACTGGGGCTGCTGCAGTCCACGCTTGACGCCCTCGCTGCGCGAGTGGCCATTCTCGATGAAACCGGGCGCATCCTGGCGGTGAGTGGGTCGTGGCGCAATTGCGAGGAGCCGGGGCACCTGTTCGGGCGGGAATGGGCCCCCGGGATCGATTATGCGCAGGCCTGCATCGCGTACACCGGACCCTCCGAACCGACGGCGAAGCTCCTGGTTCCCGTCCTCCGCGAGATCCTGTCCGGGGAGCGTGCCCACTGGCTCTACGAGTACCTTCGCGGAGGCCCCTTCGATTCGACCTGGCAAGAGGTCGTCCTCACTCGATGCCTTGGTGGCGGCAGGGTGCGAGTCGTCGTCGCCCATGAGGATGTGACCCGTCGCAAGCGCATCGAGGAATTGCTCCGCGTGCGTTTCAGCGTCGGTCGGATTCTCGTGGAATCGGTCGACCCGTCCGCGGCCTATCAGGGTTTCTTGCGTGAGCTGTGCGTGTCCCTGGGTCTGGACCTGGGCGAAATCTGGATGCCCGGTTCCTCCGGGGACCGTCTCCTCCGCCGCTGCGCCTGGCATCCGGACGATCCGGATCTCGCCGGGTTCGTTGCCCGCACGCAGTCCACGGGCTTCCGACGCGGTGAGGGCCTCCCGGGGCAGGCGTGGGCCCTCGGACGTCCCCTCTACGCCGCCGAGGTTGCGCACGACAAGGTCTTCCTGCGCGCGCAGGAAGCCGCGCGGATCGGCCTGCACGGCGCGGTCGCCCAGCCCATCCTCGCGGAGGGGCAACCTCCCGCGGTTTTGATGCTGTTCAGCCGCAACGACTGGCGTCCGCAGCCCGGGACCGAGACCCTGCTGGAGGAGATCGGGATCCTTCTCGGCCAGTTCATCCGGCGGGAACGTGCCGAGACCGCCCTGCGGGATCACCAGGAACAGTTGCGGCTCATTCTCGATTCGACCGGGGAAGCGATCTACGGCATCGATTTGCAGGGCCGCTGCACGTTCTGCAATCCCGCCTGTCTTCGGCTGCTCGGATACGCCGATCCATCGGAACTGCATGGCCGGAACATGCACGCCTTGATCCACTCGAAACGTGCGGATGGATCCCCGTATCCCGTGGAAGAGTGCCCGATCTATCGAGCCTTCCGCGAAAAGCGCGGCTCGCATTCCTGCGACGAGGTCCTGTGGAGGAAGGATGGGAGCGCGGTTCCGGTGGAGTGCTGGTCACACCCGATCCTGTCCAACGGAGAGTGCCTCGGTGCGGTGGTGACGTTCGTCGACATCAGCGAGCGGCGACGGCTCGAAGAGCAGTTTCGGCAGGCGCAGAAGATGGAGGCGGTGGGCCGACTGGCCGGCGGGATCGCCCACGACTTCAACAATGTCCTGTCCGTGATCAACGGATTCGGCGATCTGGCGCTGGACCCGAATTGCAGTCCATCATCGCGGCTCCACTGTCTCCAGCAGATTCGGAATGCGGGGGACCGGGCGGCAGGATTGACCCGGCAGTTGCTCGCCTTCAGCCGGCAGCAGATTGCCGCGCCGAGGCTGCTGGATGCAAACTCCGTCCTCCGCGACATCGGGGAGATGCTGCGGATGTCGATCGGCGAGGACGTTCGGCTGGAGATCCGGCTCGGCGTCGCCCTGGCGCCCATCCGAATGGATCCGAGCCATCTGGAACAGGTGCTCATGAACCTTGCGGTCAACGCGCGGGACGCGATGCCGCGGGGGGGGACGCTCGTCATCGAATCCGCGGGCGTCGATCTGTGCGCAGCAGACTGCGGCGCGGACCCCGGCGTCACTCCCGGCCGGTACTGGAGACTGGGGGTGAGCGACACCGGGGTGGGAATGGACCCCGAGACCCGGGAGAGAATCTTCGATCCGTTCTTTACGACCAAGCCGAAGGGCAAGGGAACCGGCTTGGGTCTCGCGACCGTGTACGGGATCGTGCGTCAGAACGGGGGACGTATCTCCGTCGCCAGCGAGCCCGGGAGAGGAACCACCTTCCGGATCGACCTGCCGATGCAGGCCGGGGTCCCGGAGCCGCCCCAGGAAGGGCCCCGTTCCGTTCCCGCGGGTGGCGGTGAGACGATTCTGTTGACCGAGGACGACGAGTCCGTCCGGCTCCTCCTCACGGAGGTGCTGACGCATCTCGGGCATCGCGTGCTGGTCGCGCCCGGGCCCGAGGATGCCCTGCGGATGGCCCGTGCGGAGGCCGGTCCGATCCAGTTGCTGCTCACGGATGTCGTGATGCCCGGGATGACCGGGTTGGAGCTGGCGGGGGCGGTGCGGAAGATTCGACCCGGGATCAAGGTCCTCTTTGCCTCGGGCTACACCGCGGACGCGCAGGCGCTCCGAGAGGTGATCGAGGATGGTGCGCCCCTTCTGGAGAAGCCGTTTTCGGTCGACGTGCTGGCAAGAAGAGTCCGGGAGGCGCTGGCCGCGGGCGGAACGGAGCCCGGCGACACTCGGCCGCCCGTGAGCGGACGATGACAGGGGAGTGTTCCGCCCCCGACCGCTGCCTCGACGTCCTTCCCGCGATCGCGAAGTGCGGGTTCGGATCCCGGGCCGCCGAATCCCATCGCCCGGCGCAGGAGGCGCCTCCACCTCCGCCCGGAGCAGATCCGATCGGAGGGCATCCCTGGCCGCGAGGCTCGTCCGCCCCCGCGGGCCTTCGACCCCCGGGGCGATCCCTCCGACCGGCGGGAACCCCGGGTCTTGACCGAACCTCTCCCGAGGGCGTACGCTCCCCGTTCCGGGAGGGGAAACCCGCGTCGGCAGCACCGTTCGTCGGCGCCGAGTTCGTTGCCCCGGTCCCGGGCCGACCGGTGGCATTCCGGTCGGGGACCCTTACGCCGCGGCTCGGGTGCTTCCCATGTCGCTCCCCTCGTCCGACGATCCGACCTTGCCCGTTTCGCCTGCGCCCGCGCGGGAGGCTCCGCTTCCGGCCGGGGGAGAAGACGCGATTCCCGTGACGATCCGGCGGCCCGCAGCCGCTCCGGAGACGCGTCCGGCCTCCCCCCCGGCCCCCGCTCCCGACGATGCCACGCTGATCGCACCGGCGCATGCCCCCGCCGTCGGAACTCCCCGGCATCCGACCCCCGTCGGGCTTCGGCCGGCCCCGGCCGCGTTGCGCTACCAGCGTCGCGAGGCGCTCGGGCGCGGCGGCATGGGGGTCGTCTGGGCCGCTCTCGATCCGAGCCTCGGACGGGAGGTGGCGATCAAGACGATGCTGAAGCCGGGGGAAGAGCACGACGTTCGCCGCTTCGTCGAGGAGGCGCAGGTCACGGGGCAGCTCGAGCATCCGAACATCGTGCCGGTGCACGAACTCGGGCAGGACGCCGGGAGCGGGCCGTATCTGGTGATGAAGCGGGTGCGGGGGCGCAGCCTGAAGGACGTCCTGCGGGACCTGGCCGACGGCAAGAGCGGTATGGTGCGGCCTGCAACGGGGCCCGCGCCTCTCCGCGGTTCCGGGGCGGACGAGACGGCAGGGGACGGCGGCGGCGAGCGGACGGCCGCGCGGCCCACTCGGCCGGGCGGGGGCGGGCCGGAGTCCGCGCCCTTCGACGCCCAGGCGGCCACGATCCGGAGCCCCCGGACTTCGTCCGTCCCGGTCGGGGAGGAAGGCGTCGCCTCGGCAGGGGCGACGGAGCCGGCGGCCGGCGGGAGTGCGGCGGAGGCCGTGCAGAAGGCGTTCCCGTGGCTGCTCAACGTTTTCATCAAGGTGTGCGAGGCGGTGGCCTATGCTCACTCCCGCGGCGTCATCCATCGGGATCTCAAGCCCGACAACGTGATGGTCGGGGAGTTCGGCGAGGTCGTGGTGATGGACTGGGGCCTGGCCAAAGTGCTGGGGCGGCCGGAGACGCAACGCAACCGGCTTCTGGTCACCGAGCGCTCGGCCAATCCCGACGGGGTGGCGCGGACGATGGACGGCGAGGTGATCGGCACGCCGATGTACATGCCCCCCGAACAGGCGCGCGGCAAGGTCGACTCGCTCGACGAACGCAGCGATGTCTACAGCCTCGGAGCGATCCTCTACGAAATCCTCTCGCTCGTGCGGCCGTTCGAGGTCGACAACGTCTACCAGCTCCTTCACGAGGTCGGGGAAGGGCGGTTCCAGCCTCCGAGCCGGCGGAGCCGGTCGCCCTGGGAGGTTCCGCGCGAGCTCGAAGCGGTGGTGATGAAGGCGATGGCGCGGGATCCCGAAGCCCGCTATCCCGCCGTCGCCGCGCTCAAGGAGGACGTCGAGGCCTGGCTCGGCGGACGGCGCTTGAGCGCGGTCGAGTACTCCCCGTGGGAACTGCTGATCAAGTTCGCCCGGCGTCACCGGGGCGTGGTGCTCACCGGAGCCGGGGGACTGCTGCTCCTGATCCTCGCCACCGTGCTCTTCGTGATCAACGTGACGCGCGCGAGGGCGGATGCGGAGCGGGAGCGGGACCGCGCGGAGCAGGCGCGCGCCCGGGCCCGGGACGCCGAAGTGGAAGCCCGTCGGCTGGAGCGGGCGGCCGTGGTTCGGCTCGGGGAAGGCATGCTGCTCGAGGCCGACGCCCTCCTTCTGGCGCGGCGCTGGAACGAGGCCGTCGCCCGCTACGACGAAGCGCGGCGGTTGTTCCTCCGGATCGAAGAGCCGACGCACGCGCCGGACTACGGGCTGGTCGAGGCCTACCGGAACAACTCGCCGGCGATCCTCGTCATCGATGGATTCCAGGGCGCGACGGTGGCGTTGGCGGTGTCCCCCGACGGGATGAAGTTCGTCACCGGCGGTCCGGCGGATGGGCCCGCCGTATTCGACGTTCGCACCGGGCGCAAGGAGCGTGATCTCGGCGGGGCGGGGAAGGACGTGATCCGCGCGGCCTGGTCCCCGGACGGGGCGCACGTGGTGATCGCGCACGGCGATCAGCGCCTGGCCGCGTGGGACGCCGCGACCGGACGATTGCGCTGGCACGGCGAACCCGTGGGCGGGGGGGTGAATGCGATCTCGTTCGCCCCGGACGGCGCGCGATTCGTGATTTCCACGAAGAACCGGGCGGTATCGATCTTCGAAACCGCCACCGGCCGGCTCGTCCGCTCCGCGATGCCGGGGCGGATGGAGTCCCCGGCCGCCGCCTGGTCGCCCGACGGAAAGTGGATCCTGACGGGGGACATGGGCCATGCCGTGCGCTGGCTCGATGCCGAGACCCTGGAAGTCGTGCACGAGGCCTACGGCACGCGCGGATACGTCTTTTGCGCCGCCTGGTCGGCGGACGGGCGGAGGGCGATAACGACGAACGAGCGCGGCGCGGTGGACGTCTGGGACGGGCGCACGCGCCGGCGGCTGCAGTCGCTCACCGGCCACGGTCCCTACGTGTGGCGCGGCGCCGTCTCCGCGGACGGTCGCCGCGCGGTCAGCGCGTGCAGCGATTTGACGTTGAAGCTCTGGGATCTTGCGGCAGGCGCCGAGGTGCGCACGCTCTACGGCCACACGCGATCGGTGACGGACGTCGGGCTCACTCCGGACGGACGTCGTGCGATCTCGACGTCCGAGGACGGCTCCGTGCGGATCTGGGACCTGGCGACGAATCACGATCGCGGAGAGATGCGCGGGCATTGGGTTTCGGTGAGCTGCGCCGAACCGAGCCCCGACGGACGGCGCATCCTGTCGTCGAGCCTGAACGACGGGACGCTCCGCCTCTGGGACCTGGACGGCGGTCTGCCGCTCTTGACCCTCGGGGTCCGGACGACGGTGCGCGGCATCGCGTGCCTCCCGGACGGTCGGGGGGCGCTCTCCGTGGGCGACGACGGCGTCTTGCGCCAGTGGGATCTCGTCGAGCGAAAGGAGACGGCCGCCCTTCCCGGTCACGAAGGCATGGCGATGTGCGTCGACGTTTCGCCGGACGGACGGCGCGCGCTGACGGGCGACCAACGCGGGTGGGTTCGTCTGTGGGACCTGGAGGATCGTCGCCAGGTGCTGTGCATGCCGGTGCACAAGACCTGGGTGGGAGGAGTCGTCTTCCATCCGGACGGGAAGCGGGCCTTCTCGGCGGGTTCCGACGCCAAGGTGTGCATGATCGACCTGGATTCGGCCCAGGAACGGGTCATCTATGCCGGACACGGAAGCATGACGGTGGGCATCTCCCTGGCGCCCGACCTGCGCGGCCTCGCCACCGCCTGCACCGACCACGTGGCGCGGCTCTTCGAGACCGAGACCGGACGCCTGGTGCGCGAGTTGCGGGGGCACTCCGGCCCGCTGGGCTCCGTCTGCTACACTCCCGACGGTCGAGCGCTCGTCACGACCGCAGGGGACGGGGCGATGCGTCGATGGGACGTCGCGACCGGGCGGGAACTGCAGACCTTCGGGGGCGAGCCCGCGGGACAGCATCCCGGGGCGGCCGTCTTCGCGCGCGACGGTCGCCTGATCACCGCAGGCACGAAGGGAGTGATCAGCGTCCGGGACTTCTCCCGTCCCGCGCGCTACCGAGAGTTCGGCCCCCGCCTGGTCGAGGCCCGCGAACGCCTCGCCCGCGATGCGGGCGATCTCCGGGCGCTGGCGACCCTGGGCGAGTGGTACGCATTTCGCGGCGTGTGGGACTGGGCGGCCGGGATGCTCGAATCGGCCCGCGCCGGCGGCAGCGCCGTCGAGCCACAGCTCCTGGCGCGCGTCTACTCCCACCTGAATCGGTACGACGACGCCCAGCGCGAGTTGGATCGCGCGCGCGCCGAGGGCGCCCCCCTGGAGCCCGGCCTGGAGCTGCACCTGGACCTGCTCTCCGCGGGTCTCCGCCGCGCCCAGCACGACCGCCGGGAGCATGCCGGGCTCCTGGCGACCGCGGCTCCGGTCGAACCCGGCCGGATCGAGGGACGCCTGGACGAAGGCTCCCCTCGCGACGGCGACCACCGGTTCGCCGTCGCTCGCATCTTCGGACACGCGGGAATGACCCTGGTGGCCCGACTCTCCTCGCGCGATTTCCGGCCGTACCTGCTCCTCGTCCCGCCGACCCAGGGGAGCCTGCCGTCCCGTCCCGTCGCGGAAGGGAATGACGCGGCAATCCTGGAAGCCATCCTTCCCGAGTCCTGCGAATACGCGCTCCTCGCGACGAGCGCCGATCCCGACAAGATCGGCGCGTACGTGCTGGAAATCGAGTTCAAGTTCCCGTGAGCCGGTCCCCCGCGCCTCCACGGAACTCCGTCTGCCCATTCGGGGCGCCCCGACGGCGCCCTCTCTTCGCCGGGCGCGATCCCCGGCCGCCCGGGTCGTGCCGCCGAAGCCGCCGGCGCAGCCGTCGATCCCCCCGCGCCGGGAGCGCTACTGAAACGAGTTCAGCCGGATCGGCCGCGGAGTCTCATCATTGAATCGCAGGATGACATGGGTCGCGTCGAAGTAGAGATGGTTTATCGGGGCGACCAGGTGGGTTTTTGCCGTTCGGATCGAGCCCTCGGCCGGGTCGACCAGGAAGACCGGCCGGCCCTCTGCGTCGATCAGCAGCGCAAGTCGGCCGGATTTCGCGTCGAAGCCCGCGACCAGGACCGACTTCATCTGCTCCTCGTGCTTCTGCCGGAACAGGGCCCACGCCCGCGCCTCGGCGATCGCGGCCAGAACCGTCGCCTGGCGATCGATCGGTTCGGCCCGGTAGAGGGTCTGGGGTTCCGTTTCCGTTCCCGGGAAGGCCAGGCAGGCAAGAAACTCGTCCCCGGTCCTGAGCTCCGTTTCGATGCCGGAGTGCGGCGTGAGGTAGGACACCCCAGCGATTGTGTTGCCTTTCTCGTCGTACTTCATTCCGACCTGCAACGTGTGACGCAGGAGGACGGAAGCGCCCTTCTCGAGGTCCCAGGCGCCGAAGACGGTCTCCTTGACCCGGCAGTGGTACTCCCACTTCGCGCGGAGGACGGGACCTTCCGAGCCGTCCTCGAGGCGCATCTTTTCCTGGGACGTCGTGACCTCGAGCACCGTCACGCGCAGCACGGTCCGGATGTTCCCGGCGACTTCTTCCAGGCGCTGAAAGGTCACCTGCCCCGCGCGTGCCGCGGTCGCGCCGGCCCAGAGGACGAGGGTGGCCAGGATCAGTTCGACCCGTCCTCGGCGGACGGATCGGCATCGAGCCCGTATCACCATGGTGCTTCCTCCCGTGGAAGTCTTCGGAAGACGGGGCCGGCACACCTTCGGGTCGGCGGCGCGGAGGTGGAATTCGAGGGGACATCCGTCCGCAGAGGACGGATTCTTCCGCGCGAGGCCGATATCTTATCCTTCGTCTCCGGAGAGTCACAAGGGGGAAGGCGGCCGGATCGCCCGGGAGTCCCCGGTTTTCGTTGTGCCGGAGACCGCTCCGACCGGAGAATTCAGGCATGTTGTGCTCCTGCTGCGGTCGACCCATGGACGCCGGCGCCGGCGTCGGCACGTGTCCGGCGTGCGGGATCACCGCCCGCGAGGCCGGGACGGCCTCGCGCACGAACCCGGAGCCGGGCGAGACGGTGCGGGGCGGCGGATCGCCCGGCGCCCCGAGCGCAGCGGATCGTCCCGTCGCCGCCGGCACTCCCTTCGGCCGTTACCGACTGATCGACCGGCTCGGGGGAGGCGGGATGGGGGTGGTCTGGAAGGCCTGGGACGACTCGGCCGGCCGATTCGTGGCATTGAAACAGGTTCTCGCGGAGGTGGCCGCGGATTCGGTGGGGCGGGAGCGGTTCCTCCGGGAGGCGCGACTGTCGGCGCGACTGCGCCACCCGGGAATCGTCACGGTGCATGACGTCGGGATCGTCGACGGCGTGCCCTATCTGACCATGGAATGGGTGGAAGGGCGACCGTTGTTCGCGCCTTGCCTCGCGACGGGTGCGAAGGGTCCGAGCCCGTCGGCTGCGGCAGGCCTGCGGGAGGACGTGTCGCGGCTGGCGCAAGTGGCCGAGGCGGTCGGGCACGCTCACGCGGAGGGAGTCGCTCACCGGGACCTGAAGCCGGCAAACGTGATCGTCGATGCGGAGGGTCGGCCGCGGGTGACGGACTTCGGGTTGGCCAAGGAGATGGACGCGGCGGGGGAGGGCGCGGGCCCGGGATTGACGTTGCAGGGCGAACTCCTCGGGACGCCGTCGTACATGTCGCCGGAGCAGGCGCGCGGGGAGGCCGGGCGCGCGGGACCGCGCAGCGATGTCTGGTCGCTGGGGGTGATGTTGTTCGAGCGGCTGACCGGGGAACTGCCGTTTCCGGGGACGCGGGCGCTGGAGGTGGTGCGGCGGATCGCTTGCGAGGAGGCGCCGCGCGCATCGGCGAGGGCGCCGGGGATCGATGCGGACCTCGAGGCGGTCTGCGCGCGCGCGTTGGAGCGCAATCCCGCCGCGCGCTACGCCGACGGCCGCGAGTTCGCCGCCGAACTTCGTGCCTGGCTGGCCGGTAGGCCGGTGGCCGCCCGACGACTCACGCCGGGGGAGCGGGCGCGGCGCTGGCTTCGCCGGCGGCGCGCCGCCGCCGGTGTGATGCTCCTGGCGGCGGGGATCGCCGCGTGGGCGCTCGCCGAGCGTCGCCATCGCCAGGGGCGCGAAAGTCGCGCCCTGCAAGACCTGATGGCGGAAGCAGGCGCGCTGGAGGGGGTCGTCTTTTCCCTGGAGCTGTCCCGGGACGACCGCGAGTTGCTGATCGAACAGGCCTTGGCCCGCATGGACGAACGGTTGCGAGTCGATGAGGACCTGGGCGTGGTGTGGTCCTGGCGCGGCGCCCTGCGGGATCTTGCCGGGCGCCCGGGCGCCGATGCCGACTTCGCTCAGGGGTGCGCCCGCGCCCCGGAGTCGCCGGTACCCTGGGCGTTGCGCGGGATTGCCCGGGTGCAGCGCTGGCTGAACGGCAGAGGGGTTCCATCGACGGTCATCGACGACACGAGCGTCTCCCGGGCCCGGCGCGCGGAGGAGACGCCGGCAGAACGGATCCTGCGGGAGTCCGGGCTGGCGGACCTGGCGCACCTGGAGTCCCTGGAGGCGCGCGACCTTCCCGACGGTCTGCACGACGTGGTGTCGCTGGGGCGCGCGATGGCCGCATACGCCTCGGATCGCCCCGACGGCGCCGAGGCCGCGCTGCGACTTCTCGAAGGACTGGATTCGGCGCCGGCTTGGAAACTGACCGGACTGGCGCGCATGGCGTGCGGGCGCCCCGCGCTCGATGCCTTCGACCGCGCCCTCGTGCGCTGGCCGGGCGATCGGAGCGCGCGCCGGCTGCGCGCCCTGGCGATCATCGAGGCGACGGCGGGATTGCCGGCGCCGGCGGAACGGCGGGACGGGTGGAAGCGGGCGCTCGAGGACCTCGCCCTCGTGCGTCGCGCCGAACCGGCCTCCGGCGACGCGCTCTACCTGACCGCGATCGCCCTGGACCGGCTCGCTCGCGAACCGGACCACGATCCGGCGGAGGCCGCGCGCCGGGAAGAGCAGGCATTTCGGGCCGTCACCGAGGTGGTCGAGCAACGGCCCGGGCACGGTCCGGCCTGGTTTCTCCGCGCGGAAATGCGGCAGCGACGGGCCGAGGGCCTTCGCGGGCGCGGGGAGGATCCGCGGGCGGAACTGGAGGCGGCGATCGCGGATTTGGACCGGGCGCTGGAGCACGGCTGCGAGGAGGCGGTGACGCGCCACAATCGCGGCAACGCGTGGTTGGCGCTCGATCGGGCGCGCGCGAGCCGGGGCGGCGACCGGGACGAATGCCGGACGCGGGCGGAGGAGGATCACCAGGCCGCGCGCGCGGCCGGACGGGGCGAGGCCTGTTTCGGTCTGGCCCAACTCCGCCTTCTGTCCGGCCGGTTCGACGACGCGGCGCGGATCCTGCGGGAGTGCATCGACGCCTTCCCCGCGCTCGCGGCGGACGCCCGGCGGCGCCTCGACCTCTTGGAGGGGGAGCGGATCGCCACGCAATCGGAGTGGGGAAGGGACTGGACCATGGGGTTCGCGCACATGGACCGGAACGAGTACGCCGCCGCGTACGGTTGCTTCGAGCGCGGTTTCGAGCGCTGGGAAGCCGCGCTCCGGGCCGCGGGCGAGGGTCGCGCGCGGCTGGAGGCCGACCCGGTGGTGCGTCGCCGGCTGGCCCCGGCGCGGTACAACGCCGCGTGCATCGAGGCGTTGCGGTCGCAGGGCCGCGCGGACCCCGCGGCGCCGGTCCGCCCGCTCCCCGACGCCGAGCGCCGGGCGCACCTCGAGCGCGCACTGGCGCACCTGGAGGCGGCCGCGCGCGCCGGGTGGACCGACGCCGCCGCCGCGGCGCGGGATCCGGATCTGATCGCCCTGCACGACGACCCTCGCTTCGCCCTTCTCTTGCGCGCGATGGCCCCCGCCGCGGGGACGGATCCGAAGAGAAAGTAGAGGAGCGGTCGAGGCCGGACGGAATCGCCCCGCTACCGTCGTCTCGGCATGCCCAGGACCAGGGCAATCGCCACCGGGATGAACGGGAGCGACTCGAGCAGCCAGCGGAGATTCCCCTGCAGGAAGGGCTGCAGCGCGGAGGAGGCAGGCGCCGCCTGCCACGCCCACAATCCAAGGAAGTGGAGCGCCGTGGCCGTGAGGAGCAGGACACCCATCGCCCGCCGCGATCCGCTCGCCAGTCCTGCGGCCAGGCCGACCCCCGCTCCCCACATCGGCAGGAGCGCCGCATCGCGGGGTGACCAGCCGCCGACGATGGGCCAATAGACCGCTTTTTGGGCCAGGATGCCGAGCGCAAATCCGAGCGGCGGACCGAGCACCCAGCCGGCGAGACGCCCGGAGCGGATGCCGGCGATCAGCAGGATCAGCATCCCGGAAACGCTGCCCACGCCCACCACCTCGCCGAGATCGCTCGACGATTGGAGCGGGCGGCGGAACAGGCGCACGAGGATCGCCGCGAGGATCGGCGCCGCCGTCGCCGCCAGGATCCAGCCGGCCAGCGCGAGGCCCCCCCTTCCGCCCCTTTCCCGAGCCGGAGAGGGGAGGGACGGCTCCGCGGGGGCACTCCCCACGGCCGGGTCGGATGCGGGTTCATCCGGCCTCGGCATGGCTACGATCCCCCCTGGCTGCGCGCCCAGGCGATGTACTCCCGGACGCACTGCTCCAGGCGTTCGAGGGCCGCGCGCGCCTGGCGTTCCCGGAGCGCCCGCTCCATCACCTTGCGCACCGCCGGATCCGCGACGGCGTTGATCTCGGCGTGCGCCGTCGCCACCTCCTGGCTCCACTCGTGATACTCGAAGCGCCGGTCGTAATGACTGATGACGGCGATGAACTCCCGGTCGCTCGCGGCGCGGTCCTCGAGGGCCTTGGCTTCGCCCAGAGAGATCCGGGACGGGTCCTTGGCTTCGGGCGGCGGCTGGCCCTCGTTGTTCCAGGAGAGGACGCCGTCGGCGTCCAGGCGCTTGTGGGTGGCAAAGACGAAACCGACCTTCTTCTCCGCGTCATATCCGTCGGCGATGAAAGCGACTCCGTTCCGATCGTACGGGACGTCGCGCGACAGCCGATAACCTTCCTGGGCAAAGACGCGCGAGATGACCTCCCGCGCCTTGGCTTCGTCCAGGCGGGAGGGCGCGCCGGTGCCGAAGGGAGACGTGCGGAAGGGGAGTCCGCTCTCGGCGACGGTGAACGGGTGCGGCGGCTTGTCCGGCGCGGGTTCCGGATCCTCGGCGGCAGCCGGTTGGAACAGCGCGCCGAGGCCGACGGCCGCGGCAGCCGCGAGGAAGGAGGCGGCATATGGATAGGGGACCGGCGTGGGGTGGCGCGTCGGATCGGGATCGGCGTGCGACGGATACCCGGGCGTGCGCATGCGACGAACCGGCTTCACCTCGAGGGGCGCGCCCCGCCGCCGGAACCGCAAGCGTGGTCGCGCCGGTTCGGCCCCCGCGCCCTTCGCTTCCGGATCGGGAGTCGCGGCCGAAGTCGCGTCGACCTCTTCGTGCCGGATCACCAGGGTCTCCGCGAAGGAGAGCAGGGGGAAGGCCGGATTGTACATCTTGTGCAGGAAGACCCCCGAACGCGCCCGCCACAACCGCCTCGCCGCGTCGTCGGCGATCGGCAGGAGGATCCGGTCGTGCTCGCACACGATCGGGCTCACCCGGTCGACGCGTCCCGTCGTCTGCCAGTTCACGCACGCGCACCAGCTCGAGCAGCGCGCCGACAGGGCGCAGCCGTCGCACTCGGCCTTCTCCGCCTCGGCCTCGCAGCTCGACCCCCGGCGCTTCCCCTCGTCGAATCCCGAGGCGACGTTCCCGATGGCCCATTCGTCGTCGCGGTCCTCGCGCACGAACTGCACGCACGGATACAAGCGTCCGGAAGGCGCGACCGAGAATTGCCGGACCCCCATGGCGCACCGCTCGCTGCGGTCGAGCGGACCCCGCGTCCACGTGCGGATGCGCTCGTCGAGGGCGCTCACATACACCTTCTCGCCCGCCAACGTCCGCTCCACGTACCGGTCGGCCATGCGACGATACGCCGCCGACAGCCGGTCGAGGTCGTCGCGGGTCCAGGGCGCGCCGTAGTCGAGGGTCGTCGAGATGTACCGGAAGCCGCGTTCGAACAGCCAATCGACCGAGGCATCCGCCCGGCCCCCGCCGTCGGGGGTGAGCACGCAGGTGACGTTCGCGCACGGGTTCCAGGTCAGCAGGCGGTCGATCGCCTCTCCCAATCGGGCCGCCGATCCCCGCCCGGCGGCGTCGGGGCGCTGGCGGTCCTGGATCGCCGGATCGCCGTCCAGGCTGATCGACACGAACACCCGCCGCCGGGCCAGGTCGCGCAGGACCGGTTCCGTCAACAGCACGCCGTTCGTGCTCGTCTTGAAGGAGACTCGCAGCCCGCCGGCGCCCGCCCCTGCGGTCGCGCGGTCGGCCACCCGGCAGAGCAGTTCCGGCTCCAGGAGCGGTTCGCCGCCGAAAAACACGACTTCCAGGTGCTCCGCCCCCTGCCGCCGCGCCTCCGCAAGAGCGAAATCCACGCCCCGGTCGGCGGTCTCGGGCGCCATCCGTCGGGCGAACTTCTCCCCCGTATAGCAGTAGGTGCAGCGAAGGTTGCAGGCGTGCGTGAGATGAAACGCGACCGAGAGGGTGCCTCCGCGTGCCGGCATCGCGTGACCTCCAGAATCGGTTCGAAGCGAATTCGCCCCCCCATGGTAGCGCACGAGGCCGCAATCCTCGGCATGGAATCTCGAGCAGGGGCGAAGGTCGAGGCGAAGGGCTTTCCCCACCCCGGACCGGAAGCGGATCCCCGGCCGGTCCGGTCCCCCGCGCGTGGGCCGCCGGAGGCATCGTCCGGAGGCCGCCGTCAGTCCCGCGGGAGGGGGAAGTAGAAGTCGCGTTGCGCCAACGCCTCGTATCGGTCGGAGAGCAGGCTCCCCTCCACCCCCACATTGTCGTAGGGGTGTTCCGCGATGTGCACGACCGGCCGGCCGCGGGCGGTCCCGAGGCACGCCTCGAAGGCGCCGGTGAACTCGGCCACCACCCGCTGCTTCTGCGTGCGCCGCAACCGCGGGCAGAAGAGCAGGAGATGCAGGTAAGCGGGTCCGTCCAGTCCGCACAGGCGCCCGCCGACCGCGGCTTCCCCGGGGGCATACTCCCGGAAGTGGATGCCGAAGATCTCCCGTTCGAAGCCGGTCGAGCGCACGAACGCGGCGGTCAACGCCTCCGCCAGGCGCGCCCGGGACTCCGGGTCGCTTGCGGGGAGCGTGATTTCCAGGCACGGCATGTCGAGTCCTCCGTCGAAGAAGGTGTGCCCGCCCTGCGCCCGGGATTTCATCAGGAACGGGGTCGGAATTCCAGCACCCGCGCGCGCGCACGCGCGCAAGATCGAGGGGAGCCGATGCGGATGCGACCGGGAGGCAACCGCAAGCGGGCCGCATCGCCCCAGCGGCCGCCCGCCGGTCGTCAGTGGCGCGCGGCCGAGATGAAGCGGAACCCCTCCACCTTCATCGCGGGGAGGACCATGGTCGGGCTCTCGTGCGGGGCGACGCGAACCGACTTGCCGAGCCCGGTCACCCGGTTCAGCATCGCCACCACGCTCTGATGGTAGCGGAGGTTTCGGATGCCGTGGACGACCCGTCCCCCCTGGATGCGGAAGGTGCCGTCGCGCGTCATCCCGGTCAGCACGACCTGCATCGGCTCCACCATTCGGGTGTACCAGAACCGGCTCACCAGGATGCCGTCTTCGGTCCCACGAATGAGATCCTCGAGACTCGCCGATCCGCCCGCCACGACGAGGTTTCCCGGCACGGCCCCGACCGGGTCCGGGTAGGGCCCGGCGTGGCCGGTGGGGTCGAGCCCGAGTTTTCGCGCGGAGTCGCGGTCGTGGACCAGGCCGCAGGCGACGCCGCGATCGATCAAGCGGACGACCTGTCGCGGCGTTCCTTCGCCGTCGAAAAACGCCCCGTCCTGAAGGGGATGGGTCACGTCATCCCACAGGTCCAGCCCGCCCCCGAAGACGGCCTCCCCCAACCGGTCGGTGAGGAAACTCTCCTTCTCCAGCACTTGCCGGCCGCCGAAGCCGTCCTGGAGGAACAGCATGAGGTCGTAGACGGCGGGCGGTTCGAGGATGACGGTGTACTCGCCCGGGGGGCAGTCCCGGGGCTGCGCGCCCGCGCGCGCCTTCTCGATGGCCCGTCCGGCGAGCGCGGGGACCTCCAGATCTTCCAGCGCGATCGCGGTCTGGTTGACCCATCCGGTGGAGTCCTCCGCCGTCATGGTCACCGAGAAGCCGGCCTGCGTGGCCTGGTAGAAGGCGAAACACCCGCGGCTCGTGGCGAGCGCTTCGATCGACTCGCCGGTGGCGGCGAATCCCGCCGCGACCGTCCCCGCCGCTCGCGCGGCCTCGATCGCGGCCCCGGCCCGGCGTGCGCGCGCCTCGGGCGGGCATCCGGCCGTCGCTGGGTCGTGGTGGTGCCGCTCGGTGTACCCCTGCGGCTCGGCCACGGGGAGCAGGTCCGGATCCTCGGGCGTCTCCCGGGCGATCGCCGTCGCCGCCGCCACCACGTCCCGCAAGCCCTGGTCGTCCAGCCGGTCCGTCGTGGCTCGGCCGCTGCGCATGCCCAACACGCAGCGCACCGAAAGGGTCCGCCCCTCGTGCGAAATGTTCTGGTGAATGGTGTTGTTCGCGAACCGGGTCAAGTGGGTGGCGCCGCCGTCGAGCCGGACTTCCGTTTCATCCGCTCCGGAAAGTCGAAGCGCGCGCTCGAGCACGTTCCGCGCCAGCTCGCGGGTCCAGATCATCGCACGCGTCCCATCCGTACGCCGATCACGATGTCGCTCCCGGGCGGAGCACCGGGGGAGCGCCGGTCCCGCGGCGGACGGGACGGGGGCAAGGATACTTGGGCGGGACGGCGTTGTCACGCCCTCGCGGGGTTCCGAACGGCGGGCCCGCCGCCTCGCACGCATCCGTTCCCGAGGCGAGCAAGCCGGACTGCGCCCGGTTGGGGGATGTCCTGCTTCGGAACGGGCGGTCGGTCGCGGGGGGGGGCGACCGTGGACTCCCTCTCCAGACCGCGCTATCATCGCACATCGGCGGTACCGACCGGTCCGGCGGATTCGCATGTGGCCGGAATCGCCGGGCGGGACGAAGGGGGAGGCGCCGTCCCGGTCTGACCGGACGGAACGTCCGACCGTCGGGATGCTCGCCCGGCCGGGAACGGAAGCGGAGGGGACTTGCCTCATGAAGACACGGCGGACGCCGATCCTGGTCCTGGCCTTTCTGTTCGCCGTCGGTTCGCGAGCGGCGGGGAAGGGGTGGGGAGACGACGTCAACAGCGGCGCCGGCCCCGCGTTGATCGAGAACGTGCGCGCCGACCTGGCCGCCCTCGTCAAAGCCCCGCCGGCGGATCGAGAGGCGCGGGCGCGCGACTTCGTCGCCCGGCGCGGCGAAGAGTCGATCGAGGCGGCGAAGCGGTTTCGCAATCCGGAGTTGACCGCGCTGTTCCATGCCTACCTGGCGACCGAAGACTGGAAGCTGAAACACCGGGCGCTCCACGTCCTCTCCGAAATGGGCGACGTGTCCGTCCTGCCGGCGGCCTGGGAGTTGCTGGCGCACCCGGTGGCGCGCATGCGGGAGAAGGCGGCG
This sequence comes from uncultured Planctomycetia bacterium, assembly GCA_964632945.1. GTDB lineage: Bacteria > Planctomycetota > MHYJ01 > WSZJ01 > CAZWCX01 > CAZWCX01. The sequence goes on from CAZWCX010000021.1 coordinate 49,883, forward strand.
ATCACCCTGATCGAGCTCTGGCAGGCCGCCGCGGCGAAGTCGGTCGCCGGGGGTAAACCCGCCGAGGCGCTGGCCGAGCGTCAGCGGGCGGAGCCGGATCCGCACGTGCGCAGCGCGCTCGAGGCCCTGGCCCGGCGGATCGCCGGCAAGCTCGAGCCGATTCGCGTGCACACCGAGGTGGTACGGACCCTCGACGACGGTCTGATGCTCACGCCCTTCCTCGACGGCTTCCACAACCTGGGGACGGCGGCTCCGGGCGTGTCGCTCAAGGCCAACCTGGTGCAGGGCGGCGCCGGTCAGGAGGGTCAGCCGGCGGCGACCCGCTGGGTCACCCCGGTGCTCGGCTTCGGAACGGAGGAGGTGAAGGGCGTTTCGCTGCAGCCGTTCGCCAATCTGCGCCAGAACGGCACCGTGTACCACACGGGTCTCGACGTCGCGGGCTGCATCGACGGTTGCGGCTACTACGCGATCGCGGACGGGGTCGTGCGCATGGTGCATTCGAACGGCGACATGGGGACGCTGACGGTGATCGAGCACCCCGCGGGACGCAAGACCAGCGTCGTGGCGCTCTACATGCACGGCGGCGGACGGATGTACGTGAAGCCGGGAGACAAGGTTGTCTGCGGGCAGCTGATCGGCACCATGGGGCTGAGTTACTCGATCGAGAACGGCGGACACTTCGCGCACCTGCACTTCGGCCTCTATCCGGGGCCTTTCTCTCCTACGCACAATTACGGATATCGGGCGGTCAGCGCGGGGCTCGAGGACTGGTTCGATCCGGTGACGTGGCTTCCCGAGCGGATCGAGGCGACCCGGCCCCTGGTGGACGACCCGCCTTTCGACCCGGCGCTCAAGACGGCGACCGCTGCCCTGGCCCGTGAGGAATACGCGAAGGCGTGGGCGGAGGCGAAGAAGGCCGGCGACGCGGGGGCGGCGCTGGTCGAAGCGCTCGAGCAGGCGCCCGCGAAGGCGCTTGCCCGCGCAGAGAAGCGTCATCGGGCCGGCTGGCCGCGGGAAGCGCTCGAGTTCCTGGAGAAGTGCGGGAAGTCGATGAAGGGCGTGCCGGGAGCGGAGGGAATCGACGGCCTCGCGAAGACGTGGGGGAAGGATCCGACGTTCCAGAAGGCGCTGGCGGGCGAGAAGGAGATCGTCGCTGCCGAGGCGAAGGCCGCGGAGCTGGCGGCGAAGAAGTCGCCGCCCGAGGCGATCCAGGCGATCTGGCAGAAGCTTCTCGACAAGTACGGAGACACGGTCCTCGCCGACCGGATTCGCGTGAAGCTGCCGCGTTCGAAGTGACGGGAGCGCGCGGGGGCGGGCGACGCACGGGGGCGCTCGATGCGCGGCGCGAGCGTCGCATCGCCGGGCCCGCGCGTGCGGACGGCACGGGTCTCCGTTCCTCCGGGTGCCGGGTTTGATTCCTGGGCGGTTACCGACTCCGGATCCTCCGCTCCACCCACCACGCGGGAAGGATCGTGATGGAGCAGGCGGCGGTCACGAGGACGGGGTGGGGGTGCCAGTCGAAGGTCCGGCAGAGTTGCAGGACCCCGACCATGGCCGCAAACAGACCCGGCAGGGCCGCCCAGCCCGCGGCCAGGAGGAGGAATCGCGCGAGGGTGCGCGACTCCTGCATCCGGCGAATGGCGGACCAGCCGTACAGCGATCCGAACGCGACCACGATCGCGGCAAAGCCGCTCCGAAGGACGAGCTCGATCGCCCAGCCGGGCTCATCCGACCCGCGGACCGGCAGCACCACGGCCATCGAAAGCGACAGCACACCCACCGCGGCGAGCAGTTCCGCCAGGCGGGGCTGGGCATCCTTCGCCGCCAGGATCATGGCGCGGGCGCCCACCGCGAGGATCATGAACGCAAACGCCCCCAGACTCACGAGCATCATCGCCGGGATGAACGAGGTGCCGAGCCACTTTGCGAGGAGCAGATGGACCGGCAGGGAGATCAGAAACACCCCGAGCGCGGCCTTGCCGGTCCAGCCCAGCACGCTCGCAAGCGGATCTACACTCATCCGTCATGCCCTCCCGAGCGTCTTTCCCGATCCTGGATGTGGTGCGCGAGCATGGCGACCAGAACGAGCGACTGTACTGCGGACGCTCCCGCCGCGCAAGCGTCTCCGCTCGCGGATTCGCGCCCGGCGGGCCCTCGCCGGACCTGCGCCGCTTCTCCGGCGGCGTCCCGGGAATCCGAGGGCGGGACGTCGCGATCCCGGCCCGAGCCGGGCTCCCGCGTCTTTGCCGGGCGCTCGAGTCTCCCCCCGATCCTTGATCCCCCGCGGCCCGACAGGTACGCTCACCCTGACCCGCGTCGATCCGCGTTCGCGAACGGAGGACTCCCGCCGATGGCCGCACCCGAAGGCATGCTCTCGCTCGACGACCTGCGCCGATCCGTCGCCGTGGGCGAGATCGAGACCGTTCTGGTGATGTTCACCGACCTCTATGGGCGCTTCATGGGCAAGCGTTGCGATCCGCACTTCTTCCTCGACACGGTCGCGCCGCACGGTACGCATGCCTGCGACTATCTGCTCACGGTGGACATGGAGATGGAGCCGGTCCCGGGCTACGCCTTCGCCAACTGGGAGTCCGGCTACGGGGACTTCCACCTGGTTCCCGATCTGGCCACCCTGCGGCGCGCGAGCTGGTTGGAGAAGTCGGCGCTGGTGATCTGCGACGTCCACGACCGCAGCGGTCACGGCCTGGTCCCGGTCGCGCCGCGCACGATCCTGCGCGCGCAGGTGGAGCGCGCCGCGCGGCTCGGGTTCGACGTCTTTGCCGCGTCGGAACTCGAGTACTACGTCTTCGACGCCTCGTACCGCGCCGCGGCGGAACAGGGATACCGGGACGTGCCGCAGGCGGGATGGTATCTCGAGGACTATCACATGCTGCACGGCAGCCGGCACGAGAAGCTCAACGCCCCGGTCCGGCGCCATCTGAGCCGGTCCGGAATCCCGGTGGAGAACTCGAAAGGGGAATGGGGGCTCGGGCAGCACGAGATCAACGTCCGCTACGCCGGGATCCTCGCCATGGCCGACCGCCACGTGCTTTTCAAGCAGTGCCTCAAGGAGGTCGCCGACCAGGTGGGGATGAGCGTCACCTTCATGGCCAAATTCTCCGAGCGTCAGGCGGGGTCGAGCTGCCACGTCCACCTGTCGCTCGCCAAGGAGGGAAAAAACGCCTTCGCCGGCGACGATGCGCTCGGACCGATCCGGTGCACCGGGGCGTTCCGCGGATTCCTCGCGGGCTGGATCGCCCACGTCCCCGACGTGATGGTCTTCTATGCACCCACGGTCAACTCGTACAAGCGCTATCGGGCGGGCTCCTGGGCGCCCACCCGGCTGGCCTGGTGCCACGACAATCGGACCGCCGGCTTCCGGGTCGTCGGGGCAGGCGCGAGCCTGCGGATCGAATGCCGCATCCCCGGCGCGGACTGCAATCCCTACCTCACGTACGCGGCCGCCCTGGCCTCGGGGCTCGACGGAATCGAGAAGAATCTCGAACCGCCCCCTCTGTTCGAGGGGGACGCCTATCAATCGGACGGGCATGCGCTGCTCCCCGTCGGACTTGCCGAGGCCACGGCGCGGTTCGAGCAGGGCGGCTTCGCCCGGGCGGTCTTCGGCGAAGCGGTGGTGAAGCACTACGCGCATTTCTTCCGCACCGAGCAGGCGGCGTACGACAACGTGGTATCGGACTGGGAGCGCCGGCGGTACTTCGAGCGGATCTGAACTCCGACGGCGCGCGGCGCGCGCGCGGCGGCCGGCGGGCGTTGGGCGCGCCGCGGGCGGCGCCGCGCGAAGCCGCCTCGCCGAAACCGGGGCCCACGCGCGCGGCCCGTCCCGTGCGCGACCATGCGTGGATCGAGGAGGCTTCGATGCGACTGAAGGACCGGGTGGCGTTGATCACGGGCGCGGCGGGCGGGATCGGCGGGGAGGCGGCGCTCCTGTTCGCGGCGGAAGGGGCGAAAGTCCTCGCCGTCGACGTCCAGGACGACGCGGGGCGGGAAACGGCGCGGCGGGTCGAGGCGGCGGGCGGGACCTGCCGGTACGTGCATGCCGACGTCTCCCGGGCCGCCGACGCCGAAGCGATGGTCCGCAGCGCCGAGGAGGAGTTCGGCCGGCTCGACATCCTCTTCAACAATGCCGGCATCATGATCGGCGCCGACGACGACGCGGTGAACACCGGCGAGGAGGTCTGGGACCGGACCATGGCGGTCAACGCGAAAGGGGTCTTTCTGGGGTGCAAGTACGGGATTCCGGCGCTGCGGCGGGCGGGCGGGGGGGCGGTCATCAACACCGCCTCGTTCGTCGCCTTGCTCGGGGCCGCCACCCCGCAGATCGCCTACACCGCCAGCAAGGGGGCGGTGCTCGCCCTCACCCGGGAACTCGCCGTCATCCACGCGCGCGAGAAGATCCGCGTCAACGCGCTCTGCCCGGGTCCGCTGCGCACCGAGCTCCTGATGAAGTTCCTCGACACCGAGGCGAAGAAACAGCGCCGGCTCGTGCACATCCCGATGGGCCGGTTCGGCGAGGCGAAGGAGATGGCCAAGGCGGCGCTCTTCCTGGCCTCGGACGAATCCTCGTATCTCACGGGGGCGAGTTTCGTCGTCGACGGCGGCATCACGGCCGCCTACGTGACCCCCGAGTAGCCGGAGGTGCCCCATGCCGCTCACCGTGGTCAATCCGTTCGATCAAGGGGTCGTCGCGACGCTTGCGTACGACGAGGGGAGCGGGTTGGAGGGGAAGGTGGCGGCGGCGGCCGCGGCGTTCGGGCGCTGGCGGCGCGTCCCCCTGCCCGAGCGGATCGCCCGCGTGCAGGCCGGACTGGAGCGCTTTCGGGCCGCCGCGGCGTCGATCGCCCGCGACGTGACCCGGCAGATGGGCAAGCCGATCGCCCAGTCGCGCAACGAGGTGAAGACCGTCTTCGACCGCGCGGAGCACATGGTCGCGATCGCCCCGGAGGCGCTCGCCCCGGAGGTTCTGCCGGCCAAGCCGGGGTTCCATCGGCGGATCGTTCACGAGCCCCGGGGCGTCGTCCTGAACCTCGCCGCGTGGAACTACCCGCTGATCATCCCGGTGAACGTGGTGGTTCCCGCGCTGCTGGCCGGGAACACCGTCCTGCTCAAGCACAGTGCGCAGACCCCGCTGTGTGCCCGGGCCTTCGAGGAGGCGTTCGGCGGCGACGGGCTCGTGACCGCGCTCGTGCTGACCCACGAGGCGACCGCCCGCCTGATCGGCGATCCGCGCATCGCGCACGTCGCGTTCACCGGCTCGGTGGCGGGCGGCCGCGAGGTCTACCGCAGGACCGCGGAGCGATTCATCGACGCCGGTCTCGAGCTCGGCGGCAAGGACCCCGCGTACGTGGCGGCCGACGCCGCGCTCCCGTTCGCGGTCGAGAACGTGGTCGACGGCGCCTGCTACAACGCGGGACAGTCCTGCTGCGCGGTCGAACGGGTGTACGTGCACCGGTCCGTCCACGATGAATTCGTCGAACGCGCGCGGGCCCTCCTCGCCGCCTATCGGATGGGAGACCCGGGCGAGGACGGGACCACGCTGGGTCCGCTCGCGCGGCGTGCGGCCCTGAACACCCTGGAGGGGCAGGTGCGGGACGCCGTGGCCCGCGGCGCGCGCCTGCTGCTCGGCGGCACCCGGGCGTCGGACACGAAGGGGAACTTCTTTCCCCCCACGCTCCTGACCGGCGTCCCCAACGACGCGGAGATCATGCAGGAGGAGAGCTTCGGGCCGACCCTGCCCGTGCTGGCCGTGGACGGGGACGACGACGCCCTCGCGCGGATGCAGGAGACCCGCTACGGCCTGACCGCCTCGGTGTGGACCGTGGACCGGGAACGGGCGGAACGATTCGCGCGCGAACTGGACGCGGGGACCGTGTTCCAGAACCGCTGCGACTACCTGGACCCCGCGTTGCCGTGGACGGGGTTCCGCGACAGCGGCAAGGGGGTCACGCTGTCGAGATACGGCTTCCTCGAGCTCACGCGCCGGAAGGGGCTGCACTTTCGCGATTGAGGCGGGGGCGGACGGCTACCGCGCCACGCCGACCTGGACGTTGCGGAACCGCGCCGGCGCGCAGCCGTGGCCGACCTCCATGAGCTGGCACGGCTGCCCCTTGCCGCAGTTGGGAAAGCCCCACAGCCCCCACTCCGAGGGCCCGCAGACACGGTCCAGCGCGCCCCAGAACTCCGGCGTCATCCCTCCGTAGGCGGGGAACTTGACCATCCGCCCGCGTCGCCCGTTGCGGATCTCCCACCCGATTTCGGTGCCGAACTGGAAGTTGAGTCGCTTGTCGTCGATGCTCCAACTCCGGGTGGTGGCGAGGAGGATGCCGTCCGCAGTGTCGGCGATGAGATCCTCCAGCGTCCCCCGGTCCGGGAGCAGGCTCACGTTGGTCATGCGGATCAGGGGCAGGGCATGCCAGCCTTCCGCGCGCATGCAGCCGTTGGACGCGGGCAGGCCGATTGCCGCGGCCGTCTCGCGCGAGGTGAGGAAGCCGCGGAAGATCCCCTCGCGCACGATGTCGGTTCGGGTCGGGGCCACGCCTTCGTCATCGTAGCCGATGGTGCCCGGCCCCGGGCCGTGTTCCAGGCGTGCATCGACGACCACGTTCATGAGGGGAGAACCGTAACGGAGCGACCCGACCTGGTCGACGGAGAGGAAGCTGCCGCCCGCGAAGTTGGCCTCGGCGCCGAGCACGCGGTCCAGTTCGATCGGGTGGCCGACGGACTCGTGGACCTGGAGGGCGAGCTGCGACGCCTCCAGGATCAGGTCGCAGCGCCGCGACGGGCACTCCGGCGCGTCGAGGAGCGCCACCGCCTCTTCGGCGATCCGCGGCGCGTGGGCCGGCAGGTCGAGCTCCTCGACCATTTCCCAGCCGCGCAGGAGATACTGTCCCCCGAACGAGGCCGGATACGACCGGCGCTGGAGTTCCCCGTCGCGAAAGGCGGTGGCGGAGATCCCCGCGCCGGAGCGGACGCGATCCTGTCGGATGTCCGACCCGGCGGAGCTGCGGAAGTGCTTCTGCTGTTCGATGAACTCGAGCGCCCCCTCGAACAGGTTGAGCCCGGCGACTTCGCGGGCGCGTCGCTCGGATTCCAGCAGGAGGGCGATCTTCTCGCCCAGCGGGACCGTGAAGGGGTTGCAAACGATCGGCGGCGCCCAGGAGGCGACCGTGGGTTCGACCGGCGCGAGGACCACGTCCCGCTGCCGGTAGAGGGCGCTCGCCCGGGCGAGCGCCACGGCCCGTTGCGCCGTGGCGATCACGCCGCCGCGGGAAAGGTCGTCACCGGCGGCAAACCCCCAGGCCCCGTCGGCGAGGACCCGCACTCCCAGCCCGAAGGTCTCCGACTCGCCCAGCGCGGCCACGCGTCCATTGCGTGTCTGGATCTCCTGGCGGCGTTCGCGCACGGTGCGCGCGTCGGCGTAGGTTGCGCCGGATCCAAGGGCCGTGTCGAGCGCGAGCTCGGCGACGTCGTTCATGGCGGCCTCGGGGGCGGCGCGGGCGGAAGGCTTGCACGGGCACCGAACGGGGGCGTATCCTAACAGCGCCCCATAGGGGGAACAAGCAAATCGTCCGGACTTCGGGAGCAGACCCATGGCATTCACCGCGGATCTCGGCCTCGCGGGACTTCACCCGCTTCTCTACACGATCGAACTCAATCGCACGAGCGCGGTGCTTGCCCTGGAATCGGCCCAGGGCACGGGCACGATCACCTTCGATAAGGGAAGGATCGTCGACGCGCGGTGCGGCGCGGCCGAAGGCGCGGAGGCCCTCTCGGTCATCCTGGAGTGGACCGACGGCACCCTGCGCCTGGAGGCGTTCGCCGCCCCCGCGACCCGGACCGTGGAGGGACCCAATTCGGCGGTCCTCGTCGTGGTCCCCACCCTGGCCCGGGAGCCGAACCCGGAGGCGAAGATCGAGGGGGACGGTCAGGAATTCTCGCTGGTCCACCTCCTCGAATTGTTCCACTTCAGCGGCGCGAAGGTGCGCGTGGCCGTCGAAGGCGGCGAACTCGTGCTGGCGCGGGGGACGCTTGCGGACGCGCGATTCGGGGAACACACGGGGAGCGAGGCCCTGTTCCGGGTTCTCGAGCGCGGCAGCGTCCCGTTCAGGGCGAAGGCGGAGCCGGCAGCGGTCGAAAGGACCGAGGCGCCGCTGCACGCGGAACTGGTCGGCGCGCTCGGGAAGGTCTCGGACGCCCGCTTTCTTCTTCGCAGGGGGGCGGACGACGAGATCGCCGTCCTTCGTTCGCTGGTGGAGGACTTGAATGCCGGCCACATCAGCCGGGAGGTCCGTATCGCGCTGGCGCGCCGGCTCATGCCCGGGCCGTCGGTCACGCCGCCCGAGACCCTGTCGCGATTGTGTCTGGACGAGGACGAGACCGTGCGGTCGGCGGCCAAGGAGACGGTCGAGACGCTCGATCTCGAGGTGTTGCTGGTGTTGATGGCGAGTCCCGCGACTCCGATGCCGCTGCTGCGTCACCTGATCGAGGTCTACCGCTCCGATGCCGAAGTCCTGGCCGCCGCGGCCGGCAATCCGGCGCTGGAGGAGGAATTGGCCGTCCGGCTGGCGCAGATGGCGGACGTGACCGTCGCGGAAGCCCTGTTGCACTCGAAGTGGGGGAACGCGGTCTCCGTGCGCGAAGCGCTGGGCCGGGACTCCGGTACCACCGGGCGCATGGCCCGGTCGCATGAAGCGGCGGAAGCCGCCAAGGCGCCGGTGGCGGCCAATGCGCCCGCGGGGGGGGGGAAGATCGCGAAGCGGCGCCCGCTCAACACGCTCTCGCTCAAGGAACAGCTCTTCCTCGCCGCCGGCGGCAATCAGCGGCAGCAACTCACGCTCGTGTGCAGCCCCACCCCGGCGGTGGCGTGCGCGGTCATCACCAGCCCGCGGATGAACGACAACACGGCGATGTCGATCGCGCAGCTCACCACGGCGAACAGCGACGCCCTGCGGGAGCTGGTCGGGCAGAAGCGATACTCCAACCAGTATCCGATCGCGCGCATGCTCGCCTTCAACCCCAAGTGCCCGGCCGGAGCGGCCCTCGAGGTGTTGTCCCGCCTGAAAGACCACGATCTGAAGAGTCTCAGCAAGTCGACGGGGGTGGCGGACACGGTCCGGAGCGCGGCCGCGCGCATGCTGGCCCAGCGCGAGGAGAGGCGCAAGATGAAGTAGCCGGGGGAGCCGGCGAGGCGGTCGGAGCCCGAGCATGGACCTCTTCGGAACGCCGCGCGCGGAACGGCCGGGCGGGGAGCCGCCGCGGGCGTCGGCGCCGCTCGCGGAACGCATGCGGCCGGCGACGTTCGACGACGTCCTCGGGCAGGACGAACTGGTGGGCCCCTCCGGGGCGCTGCGCGCGCTCTCCGCGGGGGGCAAGCTCCCCTCCCTGCTCCTGTGGGGACCGCCGGGCAGCGGCAAGACCACCATCGCGCGACTCCTGGCCGGCGTGTCCGGCCTGCGCTTCGTCGCCTTCAGCGCGGTCACCTCGGGGGTGAAGGAGGTGCGCGAAGTGGTCGAGGGCGCGCGCGCCCAGCGGGGACTCACCGGCCGCGGCACGCTGCTGTTCGTCGACGAGATCCACCGGTTCAACCGCGCCCAGCAGGATGCCTTCCTTCCCCACGTGGAGGACGGCACGATCGTCCTGGTGGGCGCGACCACGGAAAACCCCTCCTTCGAGGTCAACGCGGCGCTGCTTTCGCGCTGTCGCGTCTTCGTGCTGCGTCCGCTCGAGGAGGCCGCGATCGAGCGCGTGCTGGCGCGCGCCGTCGCCGATCGCGACCGGGGGCTCGGGAGCGCGCCGCCGAGGGTCGAGCCCGGAGCGCTGGCCCGCATCGCGCAACTGTCGGGAGGGGACGCGCGCGTCGCCCTCACCCTGCTCGAGGTCGCCTGCGACCTGGGCGCCCAGGTCGAGCCGAACGCGCCCGCCCTGACGGTCGAAGGAGTGGTGCGGGCCGCGCAGCGTCGCGTGCTCCGATACGACTCCAGCGGCGAGGAACATTTCAACTGCATCTCCGCGTTTCACAAGAGTCTGCGCGGGAGCGATGCGGACGCGGCCCTGTACTGGATGGCCCGCATGTTCGAGGCGGGAGAGGACCGGCTCTGGGTCGCGCGGCGGCTGGTCCGGTTCGCCTCCGAGGATGTCGGGCTGGCCGATCCGCAGGCGGTCGCGATCGCCGTGGCGGCGAAGGAGGCGTTCGAGTTCCTGGGTACGCCCGAGGGGGAGCTCGCGCTCGCGCAGGCGGCCGTCTATCTGGCCACGGCGCCCAAGAGCAACCGGGTCACGCTGGGGTGGGGACGCGCCCTCGAGGAGGTGCGGCGGACCGGTCACCTGCCGGTGCCGCTCCACCTCCGCAACCCGGTCACCGATTTGATGCGGGAACTCGGGTACGGAAAGGACTACAAGTACGCGCACGACTTTCCCGACGCGATCGTCGCGCAAAGCCACCGGCCGGAAGGGGTCACCGGCGTCTACTACGACCCGGGGCCGTTCGGATTCGAGAAAGAGGTGCGCAAGCGCCTCGACTGGTGGCGGGAGCGCCTGCGCCGGCGCGGGGAAGGGACCGAATCGTAGCCGGCCGGGTCGGGGTCGGGCGGACGGCGGGCGTCAGTTCTTCGGCGCCGCCGATGCCGGGTGCGGAATGATCCGCTCGCCCGCGCGACGCGGCAGCCACATCTCGACCATCGGCAGCAGCGTGATCGCCAGGAAGGCGAGGGTCAACACCCAGCCGCTGATCGCCAGGAACCAGGCGTTGGAAGCGCTGTAGTAGGTGGTCAGCCAGGGGCCCGCCAGCACGCACGCCGCGGATCCGAAGGAGAGCACGTAGAGCGTGCTCTTCGCCCACTCGGGAATGCGGCAGAGCGCCACCAGGTGGCAGAGGATGAACAGCAGCATCGGCATCGAAAACGCGTGCGGGTGCGTGATCGCGATCAGTTCGGCGCGTGACTTCGCGAACACCATCCGCTCCTCGTCCCCCTGGTAGTAGCGTTTCATCCCCTCGATCTCCAGACCGGTCCGGTCGTGGAAGTAGAGCATGGCCACGACGTACCCGGCCAGGGTGAAGACGAGGAAACAGGTCAGCAGCACCTTGGTGCTGAACGAAGCGCCCCGCAGGTTGAACGAGGGCATCTTGTAGTACTGGGTCACCGCGCGGCCTCCGGGAGCGGGCCGACGCGGACCACGCGGGCGATGCCCCCGTCGGCGTCGAGCACGACAAAAAGCGCGGCCGCCTCCGGGTGGTGCCGCTCGAGGAGTTCCCGGCCGCGTTCGGGGCCGAGAACGAATAGGGCGGTGGAGAGGGCGTCGGCAAGCGCCGCCGTCGGCGCGACCACCGTGACGGCAGCGGCCTCGCGGGCGGGATGGCCCGTGCGCGGGTCGAGGATGTGCCCGTACCGCACGCCGTCCTGAACGAAGTACTTCTCATAGTCGCCGGACGTGGAGACGGCGTGTCCGTCGAGCCGGAGGGTCACGAGCGCCGCCTCGGGCTCCCGGGGGTGTTGCACGTCGACGCGCCAGCCGCCCGCGACCGCCAGGGGGCCCGGCGGGGCGGGGCCGAAGCTCCGCAGGTTGCCCGAGAAATTGACCACCCCGGCCGGCGCGCCGGCGGCCCGCAGGACCTCCACGGCGCGGTCGACGGCGTACCCCTTGCCGATCGCGCCGAGATCGACTTCGCACCCCTCCCCGTCGAGCCGAAGCGTGCGCGTCCCAGGATCGAGTTGAAGCCGCCGCCAGCCCACGCGCGCGCGGGCCTCCGCGAGGGCTTCCGCCGCAGGGACGCGCGTCCCCTCGCCGATGAATCCCCACAGCCGCACCAGCGGTCCCACGGTCGGATCGAAGGCCCCCGCGGAGCGCTCGGCCGTCGCGCGCGCCAGCGCGAGGACCTCGAAGAGATCGGGCGACAGCGGCACCGCCTCCCGACCCGCCCGGGCCACCGCCCGTACGAGTTCGCTGTCGGAGCGCCAGAGGCTCATCGCCGCCTCCAGCCGTTCGACCTCCGCGAAGGCGCGATCGATCCCCTCCTCCGCCCGGGCGGCCGGCAGCCCGTCGACGGTAATGGTGAGCAGCGTCCCCATCGCCGGGCGACCACGGGTCACCGGGCCGCGCGTCGGCGGCGTCGCCAGGACGCGGCCCGGGACCAGGGGGCGCGACCGCTTCTCCTCCGACGGCGCCGCTCCCGCCGTATCCTTGGCGGCGTGAAGGACGAAACGATCCACGACCGCCAGGGCCTTCTTCACCCCGGCGCAGATCGCCCGGACGGACATGGTCGCCCCCGTGATGTTGAGGATGTCGCGATTGATCCGGATCGGGTCGTCCAGCGACTTGCCGACCAGCTGACGGTTGAACCGCTTGCGCGCGATCTCTCCCCCGCGCGATTCCCGGTAGACGAGCACCGCCACGTCGAGGACCTTCCCCTCCGGCGACACGGCAACGATGAAGTCGAACGGCTTGAACTTGCCGACTTCGCTGACGATCACGGCGTGACCGTAGGCCTTCCCCTTGCGCAGCCCGGTGTGGACCGTGAACGACGATTCGCCCAGCTTGCGCCCGAGCTTCTCCTCGAGCGCCGCCCGGTCCGCGTCCGTCAGCGCGTGGGTCCGGACGGAAAGGGGATCGTCGCAGTCCGGCAGGACCAGGCGCACGGCCTCCTCCGGTCGGAGGTAGACGGTCGTCTCGCCGTCCGTCTGTTCCGCCCACGCGGGGCCCGCACTCGCCGCCACCAGCAAGACCGCCGCGCACGCGCGCAGGATCGTGCGTAGACTCGCGCCGATTCCGCCCACTGCCTTTCCTCCCCATCGAATCCGATTGTCACCGGCCGCGCGCGCCCTAGAAATACGAGGCGACGCTGAACAGGAACGCATCGTTGTCGTCGCGGTCGATCGTGTTGTCTCCGTACCCGGTGTTGAACTGGTAGTCGAACTTGATCACGGTGTCCTCGGTGTAGCGGAAATTCAGGCCGACCGTGCCGCGCGTCAGCTTGCGGCCGTCCAGGTCGTCATACTCCCAGCGCCCCACCAGCGTGAAGGTGGAGTCCTCGGTGAAGACCGAGGGAACCCAGTCGGTCAGGAATCCCGGCATGAAGTGGTAGTTCGTCTGCAGGTAGTAGCCCCAAAAGTCGTCGGGGACGCCGCTGGCCCGCGCGAAGTTGTCCCGGCCGATGTGCGCGTAGGCGACCTCGCCGAGCACCTCGAAGGCGCCCGACTGCCAGGCGAAGTCGAAGGCGCTGATGCTCAGCCAGTTGTCATGGTCTTCGTCGTAGCGGCCGTTGTGCGAGGAGACGCCCAGCTCCAACCCCAGGAATGGACTGTAGGCGACCCGGCCGACCGTCGACAGATGATTGTTGATCACCGTCTCCCCGCCGCGTGCGCTGCGCAGCCCGTTCGCCCGCGAGATCGTCGTCGTCCCGTTCTTGCGCAGACCGTCGAATCCATCCACCACGTAAATCTCGTAGTCGAGGCGGTCCTCCTCGCCGGGATAGATCGAGCCGAAGAAACCCGCGCCGACCTCGCTCAGCGTCGTCGGAATGATCAGCCGGTCCACCAGCGGACGGTCGGTGAGATCCTGCAGCGGAGAATCGTGCACGAGATTCACCTTCCCGAGCGGCGAGAGGATGATCCCCGAACGGAAGTTCACGGCCTCCGAGAAGGTCATGTCGATCGTCGCGAATTCGACCTTCAGGTCGCCCCCGTCGGGACTGTTGGGTCCGCCATGCTCGATCTCGATCTCGCTCGCGAATTTGAACAGTTCCGAGATGTCGCCATAGATGAACGGGACGAGCCGATGCTGGTCGAAGAACTTGTCCCGGTTCTCCTCGTCCTTGAACTCCAGGTCGATGTAGCCCCCCAGGTAGGTGTTGCGTCCCAATCGGGACAGGAATGGCTTGCTGTACTGCCCGCCGAATCCGGCCGTCAGTCGCTTCTCGGCAAACGCCGTCGATGGCTCCGGGGCCGGAGTCAGGGAGTCGGGTTTTTTTCGCGTCCCCGCCTCGCTGACGGCGGCCTCGGCGAGATCGGCCCCGGCGGCGCGCGCCGAGCGCAGTTCCTGCACCTCCGACTTCAACGTGGTAATCTCGGCGCGCATCGCGGCCACTTCGCGAAGCAGTTGCTCCAACGTGCCCGCAGCGGCCGCTTCCCCGGCCGGCTTCGGGTCGGCTTCCGCAGGACCCGCGATCCCACCGACCCACAGGAGCAGGAACGCGCCCGCGATGATCACCCCTCCTCCCGACTGGCTCATTTTTCTCCCTCCCTCCGCTCGACTCGATTCGCCATCCCCGGAAGTTCGCCATCCGGTTTGGCGCGGCAAGCCCATGTATGTATACCCGACGCTTTGTTCTATATGCCAGACTGAGGTATGGCATACCGAACTCTGGTGGGGTTGTCAACGCAATTCGCCTTGGATCCACTTCGCGGCGATCGCGAGGGGCCCGGGGCGATCGGTCCTGGGCGATCGACCGGCAACCACGAGAAAGGAGCCAACGCCGGGGCGAAGCGGCGCGAGCGCGGTTGCGGGGGTGGTCGCCGCAGGCAGGCCGGCGGACGGGGGTGGCGCGGTGGAACGGCGGATCCGGATCGCCGGGCGTCCGAAGGGGCAAGACGCCGGCGAAGAGTGGGTTGCGGGGAAGGGGCGGAATGCCCCGGCGGTGCCCGGCGGCGGGCGGGCGGAGATGTCCCGCCCGGCCCGGCGCGCCGGTCTGCCGCAGCTCATCGCTCGGGCGGTCCCCCCGGCTTCACCGCAAACACCTTGACGCTGGCGGCAAACTCGTTTGGATCGAACTGTTGGAGGAGCGAGCGCCACCGGTCGGAAGGATCCTCACCGGCGCTCTCGCAGCAGCCGGCGTTTGTAACCGGCAGCGCGACCGTTCGCGGTGCAGTCCCGAGCGGGGAAGACCCGCCGGCGGGGGCGGTCCTCTGCGGGGACTGCGCCGAGGATTGGGGAGGGGAAGGCGCCGCCGCGCAAGATCCCGAGGCACCCGAAGCCGAGAGCGCCAGGGCGTAGGCACGCAGGTCTGCGCCGGAGTCGATGACCTGGACGGACGAGAAGCCGGCCTCGCGCAGGCCGGTCCGGTAGTCCTCGACGAGAATGGCTCCGGCGACGCATCCCACGTAGGCTTGCACGTCCGCGGCGATCCCCGGGGGAAGCGGCTTCCGCAGGGCGATGTCGCTGACGGCGAGGCGGCCGCCGGGCTTGAGCACGCGGGCGATTTCGCGGAACACCGCGCTCTTGTCGGGAGCGAGATTGATGACGCAGTTGCTGATGACGCAATCGACCGACGCATCCGGCAAGGGGAGTCGGTCGATCGTGGCGAGGTGAAACTCTACATTGGTGAACGGACGTCCCCCGATCCCGGCGGTGGCATTGCGGCGGGCGCGCTCGATCATGTCGGGCGTCATGTCGATGCCGATCGCTTTCCCGGTCGGCCCGACTTTCCCCGCGGCCAGGAAGACGTCGAGCCCCGCGCCGCTGCCCAGATCCACCACCACCTCTCCGGGGCGCAGCCTGGCGAGCGCCGTGGGATTGCCGCACGAGACCCCGAGATTCGCGTTCGCGGGGATCGATGCCAATTCTTCCGGGGCATAGCCGAATGCCGCGGCCACGGCCCGTACCCCAGGATCCTCGCCACCTTTTCCCGAACGGGCGATTGAGCCGTAGCGGTCCTTCACTTCTTCCTGGATCGGCTTGGTCATGGGATGTGCCTTTCGCTGGAGACGAGAGCCGGAACACGGCGGGGGAAAAGCCTATTCCCGCCGGTGGGGTCCAGGGCTGTCAACGAGCTTTACCGATTGTAGACTTTCGCCATACCTGAACGTGGAGAATCTCCACGGTTCCCCTCGTTCCTCTTCCGTTCAGGGGACTCACCCGCGCCGGATCCCTCAGGCCGACTTCCACGAGTACTCATCCAGATGCAACTTGTGGGGCGCATTTACATTCTGGGTGGAAGAGCTGGATCGAGGGGAACTCAGGCCCGGCATTTGTGTCTATGGGGCATGCCCGGGGCGAGGGAATCGCCGAAGAGCGGAGAAACCGAGACGGAGGCCAAGCGGATGAAGAAGACTCCCCCCTACCTGCCCACGGTCACGCGCCAGCCGCGCCGGAGTTCCCGGCCGACCCGAACGATCCGACCGTGGAGCGCCGGGCAAAAGGCCGCTTGCATGGCGGTCATGGGTGTGGTCCTCGGCGTCTTCGGGATCGGGGTTCGCAACTTCCTCGCGAAGCGGGCGGCGGACGAGGCGTTTGCGGCTCGCGAGGACCGCGCGGGCGCGGTGGCGCGCGAACTGGCGCGGGCGCGCGAGATGGCGGAGCCCGATGCGGAGCGGATGCTCCGCGATGCGGTCGGGATCGAGGATCTCGCGCGGGGCACGCGGTGGGAAGCGGAGATCGCGCGACAGGCGCGCTTCGCCTGCGAACGCATCGCCTTCTTGAAGGACCGGGCGCCCCGGCGGGCACTGCTCGGGGCCTTGGAAGATCCGGGCTACGTGGCCGCGCATCCTCTGGATGCCCTGCGCGCCCTGCGGATGCTGGACGAGAATCCCCACGCCTCGGACGACGCCGACTTCCGCGCCCGACTCGAGCGCGCGCAGGCGGCCGCTGCAGCTCACGCGGGAGAACTCGTGCAGGCCTCGGTTCGCAACTGATCCGGACCTGCGCCCGGCGGCCTGGGACGGGAGGAGTGCTTCGTCCCCCCAGGCATGGCCGCTGCGTGGGTGGAAGCTCGAGCCGCCGGAACAGGTCACCTTCCCGCGCGGCGCACCGGCGGCCCGGATCGTCGGCTTCCCCCGCGGGTCGAGGCTCCGGCGTATTCCAGCCATCCGGCCTCGCGACGGACCGCCCTCCCGAACGATCTCGAGAGCCTGAGCGATACCCGCTTGACGATCGGTTGGGAATCACATTGATGCCCAAGCCAGGCGATCCCACCGCGCATGGCTTGTGACCGGGGCGGGTCACCTCGCGTTCGCTGCTGGCGGGGGGCATGAGGGGCCCTGCGGCCCGGATTCGCGACGCCCACGCACCGGTCCCGCTCGCGGATCGGCCGAAACTCGCACGACGGCGACCGCGGACGGACGCGTCGCGTTCTAGTCCCGTGACGCGATCACGGGAGTGCGACAGGTTTTTCACCTTCTCACGGCGAATAATCGCGCCAAGTCCGCTCGCCGTCGCCGCGATCGCGCGATCCCCCACCGCATCGCCCGCGGAACGACGCTTGCTACCCCCATCCGCGCGCCGCGGTCGACCCAGCCGGGGCGCCGTTTCGGGTTGGCGTTTCTGATTGCTGCAATGGGAGGTCCTGCCGTGATCGAGAGCTTGCGACAAGGATACACGTCCGCGTGTCCCACGACCCAGAGGGTGCCGTTGATCCATCGGGCGATCGCCACGATCCCGCGGCGCGTCTTTGTTCGCACGGAAGCGGAAGCGCTTGCGTTCGATGACCGCAACATTCCGGGAATGGAGCTTCAGGCCTTGTGGGCGCCGGATGCCCTGGTGGCGATCCTGACGGCCCTCGCGCCGAACCACGGCCGTCGCGTCCTGCAGATCGGCGTCGGTTCGGGGTACTGCGCGGCGATTCTCGATCGGATGGGGCTCGAGGTGTTTGCCATCGATCCCGTCAAGGTCCTGGTGGAGCTGGCGACGCGGAATCTGGAGCGCGTGGGCTGTGAGGGCGTGCACCTCCAACAGGCGGCGCCGCATGCGGGCTGGCCGGACACGGCGAGTTTCGACGCCGTGCTCGTTTCGTACCCGTCGGTTCCGGTCTCCCAGGCCCTGCGCGAGCAGCTCGCGGTGGGCGGGCACCTGATCGTGGTCACGGGTCGCCACCTGGCGCACCAATCGATCGTGCGTATCTCCCGGACCACGGAACACTCCTTCCAGGAAGAGCGGCTCGGGGAGGTTCGGCTTTGCCGGAGAACCGGAGACCTGCTGGTCGAACTTGGATTGGCGAAACGCGAAGACGTGGACCATGCGGCGGAAGAGGCGCGCACCACAAGGCGCCGGATCGGCGAGATCCTCGTGGCGCGCAAGGGGCTTTCCGAGGCGGCGGTCTACCGGGCGCTCGCCGCGCAGAAGGGAGTGAAATTCGGGACCCTCGACAGCCTCGTGCATCATGTCGATCTGCGTGCGGTGCGCGCCGTGCCCCGTTCCTTCCTCGAACACAACCGGTTCCTGCCGGTGAGCCGCAAGGAGGGGCGGTTGACCGTGGCCACCTGTGACAGCGAACCGAATCTGGTCGACCTGGGGAAGGCGATCGAGCACGACGACGTCGAGATCTGCCTCGTCACACCCACGGACTTTCGCCGGCTGTGGTCGTCGGTCGACCTCATGCTGTCGGGTCGCTCCTCGAATATCGTCCTCGAGGAGGATGCGAAGTCTCCGGAGAAGGACCTTTCCGCGGTCCAAAGCGGCGACGACGAATCCCACCTGGTTCACCTCTTCGAGATGCTGCTGCTCGAAGCGATCGGGGAGCGGGCGAGCGACATCCACGTCGAGCGCTACGGCGAACGGGTGCGCGTGCGGATTCGTGTCGATGGCGACTTGCGCGACATGAACCGGTTCCGGCTCACCCCGCAGGAGCAACAGGGGATGCTCAACGTCCTGAAGATCCGCACCGGAATGGACATCGCCGAGCATCGTCTCCCGCAGGCGGGCCGCATGCGAATCCGGGTGGACGGGAAGGCCTTCGACATGCGCGTGCAGACGCAGCCCGCGCTGCATGGAGAGCACGCCATCCTGCGGGTCCTGCCCCAGCAGATGAAGCTCCTCGACGTGGAAGACCTGGGGTTTCCTGGGCCGATCGCCAAGGCGTATCGTCGGCTGGTCGACGAGCCGTCCGGGCTGGTCCTGGTCGTCGGGCCGACGGGATCGGGGAAGTCGACGACCCTCTACGCGGCGCTTCAGATCCTCGCCCAGGACATGACGCGGAAGGTCATCACCATCGAGGATCCGATCGAGTACTCCATCGAGGGGATCCAGCAGACCCAGGTGCGCCGGGAAATCGGATTCGCCTTCGCCGAAGCGATGAAGGCCTTCCTGCGCGAGGACCCCGACGTGATCCTGGTCGGGGAAATCCGGGATCACGAAACCGCGCTCGAAGCCATGCGGGCGTCGCAAACCGGGCACCTCGTGCTGTCGACCCTGCACTGCGGCGACTCGATCGATACCGTGCAGCGGCTCCTCGACCTGAATCTGAATCCCAATACGATCGGCAGCGAGCTGCTCGCGGTGATTCCGCAGCGGTTGGCGCGACGCAACTGCGAGGAATGCAAGGCCCCGAACGAGCCGGATCCGGCGCTGCTGCGGGAGGTCTTTCCCGAAGGTCCGCCTCCCGACTTCCGCAGTTTCAAGGGGGTGGGATGCCAGCGCTGCAGCGGCTTCGGGACCCTGGGGCGGATTTCGGTGGTCGAGTTCCTGCGCGTCAACGACGAAATCCGGACCGGGATCTCCCGGCGCCTTCCCGTCCACGAGCTGCGGTATCTGGGAGTCCGGGCGGGGATGATCCCGATGCGCGAGACGGCGCTCGGACTGGTGGTCCAGGGCATGATTCCATTCACGGAACTGCCGGAGATCCTGCCGACCGAGCGGCTGTCCGGAGTCCAACCGGCCTGAACCGACGGGCGGGAAGCCCGAGAGTGGAGGGGCCGACATGGCCTTGAGCTGTCACTTCTGCCATACGGCGCTGCCGTCGGGGGCGTCGCGATGCAGGGCGTGCGCGGCGCCGATCCGCCGGGAGCCCGCTGCGGGTCCGGTGGTCCAGCGTCGCCAGTCCCTGAAGCTGGGCGCTGTGCTGGACCGCAAGTACCTGATCGTCGACCGGCTCGGCACGGGTGGATTCGGGGACGTGTACCGTGTCTTGCACACCATGCTCCGGAGGGAGTTCGCCCTCAAGACGCTTCACCCGGATCTCGCCTCGGACGGACAGGTGCGGGAGCGCTTCTTCCGCGAAGCGCGCGTTCTGCTCGACCTGGCGCATCAGAACGTGGTCACGGTGCGTGACGTGGGAGAGGCCGATGAAGTGCTCTACATGGTGATGGACCTGTGTCCCGGGGAGACTCTCGATGCCCTGCTGTTGCGGGAGAAGCGTCTGGATGGACGCGTCGTCGTCGGGCTCGGTCTGGAACTTCTTGATGCGTTGTCGGCCGCTCATGCCGTGGGCGTGATCCACCGCGACCTGAAGCCCGCCAACATCATGGTGACGGAAGAGCCGGACGGCCGGCGCACGGTGCGGATCCTCGACTTCGGGATCGCCAAGCTTCTCCTGCCGCAAGCCGGGGAGGATGGCACGCTGACGGGGGGGGTCCTGATCGGCACGCCGATGTACATGAGCCCGGAACAGGCGCAAGGGGAAGCGGTCGATGCGCGAGCCGACGTCTATTCGCTGGGAGTGATCCTGTATCAGGCGGTAACCGGCCGCCGGCCGTTCTCGGGAAAACGCGCCCTGGAACTCCTGCGGGAGATCTTGAGGGACCCGGTCCCGCCGTTCTCCGTCTGCGGCATCCCGGACGAGCCGCGCGGCCTGGAATCGGTCTTGATGAAGGCCATGGCCAAGTCGGCGGCGAAACGGTTCGCCTCCGCGGAGGAGATGCGCCGGCAGATGGCGACCCTCCTGGAGGGGGATTCGATGCCGACGCTCGAACCTGATCCTCCCCGCCGCAAGGGGGCTCCCCGGAGGGAATCCGCGGCGTCGCCGCCGACCCTCCCTTCTCCGACCACGGCTCCCATCCCGGTCGTGGCCCCGGTTTCGGTGCCGGACCTCACGGCCGGGCAATTGACGACGGCGGAGCTTCCCCCTCCCGATTTCGCCGTCGTCCGCGAAATCGTACGGGCTTCCCGCGCCGGATCGGATTCCGCGTGCGGCGAGGAATCGGCTTCCGATCCCGGCCGGAAGCCGGACGCCGAAGGCGAAGCGAATCGGCCCAGTGTGCGGTCCGGAGAGGCGGAGCCCGGCCGCATCCGACCCTTCGCTCTCCCCCCCGGCGCGCCCTCCGCTCCGGCACGAGATGCCGCGGGGCCTCCGGCTGCGGCGAGTCCGGTCCCGAGCGATCCGGTGGCGGCAAGTCCGGTCCCGGGCAATCCGGCGGCGGTGGCGACCGTCGCCCCCGCGGAATCGGAACCGGATGAATCCGGGGCCCGGGACCCGGCGGCGGCTGCAGGTTCGGTTTCGCCGCAGGGCGAGGCTGTGGATTCCGGAGTGAAAGACGAGTCGGCCCCTTCGTCGGTGGAAGGGACGTATCCGTTGTGGATCATCGAACGGGATGGCTGGCCGGTGATGAAAGACGAACGGGAGGATCGCACGGAGTCGGTGGAAGCGCTGCCGACCCGTGGCGGGGCGCCGCCCCGGGGGGCCTCGCTCGCGAATCCCGCCTGGACGCCCCCCGGTCCAAATGACGGGCACATCTCTTTTGCGTGCGTGTGCGGTCGCCGAATCGTCGTGCGCGACGTCCACGCCGGACGCGGCGGCGCATGTCCCCGATGTTGGCGACATGTTCAGGTGCCCCGCCCGGTCCGACGCCGTCCCCGGGAGATCGCGTACTTCTCCCGTTGTGCCCACTGCCGGGAGCCGGTCGAGGCGGACTCGGAGGCCCCCTTGCAATCGCTCTGCTGCGTCGGGTGCATGAAGCTGGTGTCGGTGCGTCCCCGCTAGCCCGGATTATTCATGAAGCCGCGCCAGCGGCTTCGTGAAAAATCCG
>CAZWCX010000022.1:0-69772 GCA_964632945.1 uncultured Planctomycetia bacterium
AAAAGCGACCGGACCAACCTGGGAAATCAAGGTTGAAGCCCCACTAGCCCGGATTCTTCCGAATCGCTTCGCGGTTCGTGAGCCATCCGGCCCCGTCCGGCCGGGAAGGCAGGTCGGAGCGGGACGGCCTCGCCCAGCGTGCGACCCCGTGGGCCGCATGCCGGTCGCCGCAGCGGTTCCCTTCTACCGGTCGGACTCCGCGGCCGGGACCGGCTCGTGAGGTCGGGGCGCAGGCGTCGGGCTCTGGTGCGGCGGGCGGCTGCCGAACAGGCGGTAGAGGGCCGCCTGCGTTTCCAGGGTCACCCCGAAGAGGCTGGGAACCAGGACCAGGGTGAACACGGTCGAAACCAACAGACCGCCCAGGAGTACGGAGCCGAGGCCGCGATACAGTTCGCTTCCTGCCCCGGGAAAAAGCACGAGCGGGAGCAGGCCCATCAGCGTGGTGAGCGTGGTCATGAAGATCGGACGGATTCGGGTGCGCACGCTCTCCACGATGGCCCGGCCGTGGGGCATCCCCTCCTCGCGCATGTGGTTCAGCGCCTGGTGAACGATCAGAATCGGGTTGTTCACCACGGTGCCGATCAGGATGACGAACCCGAGCATGGTCAGGACGTCCAGCGGCTGCAGCACCCATCGGTTGAGCAGCCAGAGCCCGGCCACGCCGCCCACCGCCCCCAGCGGCACCGAGAGGATGATCACGAACGGATAGGTCCAGGACTCGAAGAGGGCGGCCATCAGCAGGTAGGTGATCAGCAGCGCAAGCACGACGTTGAACCGCAGGGCCAGCCAGGTGGAGCGCAATTTGTCGGCCGTGCCGGACAGGCCGACCCGATACTCCGTCGTCAGCCGGCCGCTGGCCAGCAGGGGCTGCACGATCTTCCGGTCGATGGTCTCCATGGCATCCTCGAGGGCCATTTCGAGCGGCGGGGAGACCTGGATGGTGATGGCGCGCTCGCGCTCGCGGTGATTGACCTGCTCCGGACCGCTGGCCAGGGTGACCTCCGCCAGGGCGCGGAGTTGGACGAGGTCGCCGGTGGCGGTGGCGACCGGGAGCGCCTCGATGTCCTGGGTGCGCCCCGAGAAACGGCCCTGTCCGAGCAGGGTGAGGTCGATTTTGTCCCCGCCGACGAAGTAGTCGGTGGCGTAGGCGCCGTCGACCAGGGCGTTGACGGTGTAGCCGAGATCGCGCGCGTTCATCCCCAAGTCCGCGGCCTGGTCCCACAGGGGACGTACGTGCACTTCGGGGCTGGACAGGTCGAGGCTGGGTCGGGGAAAGGCCTGCGCGTTCGGGATGGTCATCATAACCTGGCCGAGCACCTGGCCGCCCAGGCCGATGAGCGTGGGCAGGTCGGGGCCGGTGATCTCGATGTCGATGCTGCGTCCCGCGCTGAGCCCCTGTTCGAACAGGCTCGACTGTTTCGCGATGGCGAACGTTCCCGGAATGCCCATGGCGACCTTGCGAATGAGGGGGACCAGGCCGGCGGCGGCGAGCGGGTCCGCCGCGCGAAGTCCCAGGAAGAGTTGGCGGCCTCGCGCGACGTAAAAGAAGTCTCCGATGGCGGGAAACGGCAGCTTCGCCGCTTCGGGCGATCCGGGGTCGACGTCCCAGTAGGGACGCAGATCCTCTTCGAGTCGCTGGCCGATCGCGGTCATCTGGTCGAGGTTGTATCCGGGCGGGGGCAGCAGGATCCCGAACACCAGATTGCGATTCCCGGTCGGCAGATACTCGACCTTCGGCAGCAGGCGCAGCGTGAGATCGATCGCGCCCCAGGACAGCAGGCCGATCACGACCAGGCGGCGCACCAGGCCGCGCCCGAGCCAGGCGTTTGTGCCCACGACCGCGGCCACGAACGCGCGACCGAGCAGGTCCAGGGGCCGGAGCAGGACGCCGCCGACGAGTGCCGCGATCGCGCGATAGGGCAGAGTGAGCGCGCGGACGAGCACGTGCGGAGGCGGTCGGGGTACCTCGTCCCTTCGAGGCAGGATGCGCGCGGTCGCCGTTGAAATCACGGTGATCGACACCAGCATCGACAGGCCGACCCCGGCGCTGATCGCCAGCGCGATGTCGAGGAAGAGTTGTCCGGACTCCTCCTTCACGAACGCCACCGGGATGAAGACGGCCAGGGTGGTCAGGGTCGAGGCGACCACCGCGCCCCACACCTCCCGTGTTCCTTCGATGGCGGCCACGAACGCGGGTTCGCCGGATTGCCAGCGACGGAAGATGTTCTCCAGGACGACGACGGCGTTGTCGACCAGCATGCCGATGGCGAACGCCAGGCCGGCCAGACTGATGACGTTGAGCGACCGTCCCAGGAGCTGCATCACCAGGAAGGTGCCGATGATCGAGGTGGGGATGGCGAGGCCGATGACGAGGGTCGAACGTCCGCTGCGCAGGAAGAGGAGGAGGACCACGACGGTCAGGAGCCCGCCGTAGACGATGTTCTGCTGCACGAGGCCCACGGCGGAGTGGATGTACTCGGTCTCATCGTACACCTGCTTGAGCATGAGGCGATGCTGGCCCACGGCGCCGGCGTTCAATTCGGCCATCGCCCTGCGCAGTCCGGCCATCACTTCCAGCACGTTCGCGCCGCTCTCCCGGATGCAGTTGACGGCGATGGCGGAGGTGCCGAAGTTTCTCACCATGCCGTCGGGTTTCTTGAACCCCTTGCGGACCTCGGCGACGTCGCGCACGTAGACCGGGGCGCCGTCGCGGCGGGACAGCAGCGTGTCGGCCACTTCGTCGAGGGATCGGTACTGGCCGATGGTCCGCACCACGTAGCGCCGTTTCCCCTCCCAGAAGTCCCCCGCCGAGGTGTCCCGGTTGCGGCCGCGCAAGGCGTCGCGCACGTGCATGACCGTGAGGCCCCGCGCGGCGAGGCGCTCCGGGTCGAAGACCACCTGGACCTCTTCTTCCCGCCCCCCGAAGACGTTGGAATTGGAGACTCCGGGGACGCGTTCGAAGCGCGCTTCGATGACGTCCTGCGCGAACTTGCGCATCTCGGTGATGTCGATTTCCGGCGGGAGGAGCTCCCGGTACACGGAGTCCGCATCGGCGGCGTATCGGAGCCGTCGCAGCATCAGTCCGGCATTCTGCGCCCGTCGCATCGGCGCCAGTCCGGCCGCCTTGTCGGGATGGCGCCGCTCGAACGCAGCGATGTCCGCGTCGCTCGGCAATGCGGGGCCGAGGATGAACCAGGCGATCGGCGTGTTGGCGGAGTTCGCGGTGCTCAGGACCGGTTCCTGGGCGTCCTCGGGATACTCGCGCACCTGGGCCAAGCGGGTGTTCACGAGGAGCAGCGCCTTGCTCATGTCCGTGCCGGCGATGAACTCCAGGGTGATGGTCCCCATGGAGTCGGTGCTTTCCGACGACATCTTGATCACGCCCTCGACGCCCTTGAGCTGTTCCTCCTGCGCCTGGACGATCTCGCGCTCGACCTCCTGGGGACTGGCGCCCGGCCAGATGGTCTGCACGGTGATGGTGGGGGTCTCCACCTCGGGGGTGAGCTGCATCGGCATGCGAAAGAGGGCGATGGTGCCGAAAAGGGCGACCAGGAGGACGCCGACGGCGACCTTGACGGGGTTGTGGACGAAGGCATGGACGAGATTCATGGGGCCTCGGGGGAGCAGAACAACAGAGGTACGGTCACTTCCGGGGCGGCTCCTCGGCCGGGACGATCAGAATCTCCTGGCCGGGACGCAGACGTTCGTTTCCCTGGGCGACGACCCGCACGCCCGCCTGGAGCGGACCGTGCACCTCGATCCAGCCGCCCGCGGCGATTCCCGTCCGGACCGGGACCGGGCGGACGGTCGCCTTGCCCTCGCCGGCGTCGTCGACGACCCAGACCATGGGGGCGGGACCTCCGAGGACCAGCGAGTCCTTGGGCACGAGCAGGGTGCGCACGGGGGCGCCGACCGCGAGGGTGACGCGGGCGAACATCCCCGCCTTCAGAAGGACGCCTCCCTGCGCCTCCCGGTTCTGGAGCCGGACTTTCACCGGAAAGGTGCGCGCGCGAACATCCGCCTGGGGAACGACGGCGGAGATTTCGCCGCGGAACTCCTCGCCCGGGAGGGCGCCGATCTCGACGCGGGCGGGCTGGCCCGGGCCGAGTCGGCGGACGTGGTCTTCCAGGACCTGGGTTTCCGCGTCGATCACGTCGAGTTCCGCGATTTCGGCGACGAGCCCGCCCTTGGAGAGCCAGCGGCCGATCTCGGCGAATTCGGCGACCACGAACCCGTCGAACGGAGCCTTCACGAGGTGTCGCTCCCGCTCGTCTTCGAGGGCGCGGACCGCTTGTTCCTGCATGGCGACTTTCGCCTGCGCCTGGGCGACCCGTTCGCTCCGAGTGCCTTCTTCCATCATTTCGAGCGCGGCCCGGGCCCCGAGAAGTTCCTGTTCGGCGCGGCGCCAGTCGGTCTCCGCCTGATCGAGTTCGCCCTCGCTCACGGTGCGCGGCTCGAACAGCCGGCGCATGCGCTGCAAGTTGGTGTGGGCGTAGTCGAGGCGGGCCTGGGAGGAGGCGAGCCGGGCCCGGGCCTGATCGATCTCCTTGGGTCTCCAGCCGTTCTCGAGCTCGGTCAGTTCCTCGCGACGGAGCGACAATTCCGCGGCGGCCTGGGCGATGCGGATATCGACCGTGTCGGTGCGGAGGCGGGCGAGCAGATCCCCCGTCTTCACCCGCTTGCCGACGCGCGCGAGGAACTCCACGACGAAGCCGTCGACCTGGCTGCCGACTTGGGAGGAGCGGGCGGCGACCAGGGTCGCGACGAAGGTCCGCTCCTCGGACACCTCGCGTTCCTCCGCCACGGCGACCCGGACCGGGGAAGGTCCGAAGCCCTGTGGTCGGGCCGGCGGGGCGGCCAAGCCGAGGATCGCGAGCAACAGGACGCAGGAAGAGGGCGCCGTGCGAGGTTCGGGAGGTCGGGGCAGGGGGATCATCGATTCACTCCTGGGGAGATTCACGAGGCACGAGATTGCGCTGGATCCGGTCGAGCGAGCCGCGCAGCGCCTCCAGCCGGGCCCGACCAAGCCCGCGCGTGGCGCGTGCGCGCACGCGCCGGAGGCAGCGGACAATCTTCGGCCAGGCGGAAATCGCTCGACGCGCGGGACGGACCCACTTCTTGCGCCGATCGGACGCGCAGGGCTCGCGCACGATCCAGCGGTCCCGCTCCATGCGATCGAGCATCCCGAGCAGGGTCGGCAGCTCGAGGCTCATGCGCTCGGCCAACTCGGAGGGGGAGAGGTCGCGCCCGGCCGCGGCGAGGCAGGCGATGACCTGCCATTGCCGCGTCGTGATTCCCAGCGGCGCGAGTTCGTCGCCGAGGGCCCGTTCCATCGACTGTTTGGTCAGGTACAGCCAGTACCCGAGGCTCGCTTCGAAGTCGTACTTGAGCACGAGAGATTCCTGAAGGTTAGTAGGCTAAGCAATCCAGGATACCCTCCGGGCGCGTGCCGTCCAAGGGTTTTCGTTGCGTCGGGTTCGGTGCGACGCGGGCGTCGCTCGGCGGGGGGCAGGGTCCTGCCGCGCATCGCGCTCCGCCGCCATCCCGGGAGACGGATGTCACGCTGGAATCGTGGGGCGCGGACCGGCGTCGGCGGGGCGGCGGACGGGCAGCGTCACCAGAGTCCGAGTGTCGGCCGCCCATCCGAGAAGACCGCAGCGGGCGAACCCGAGGCCGTTGACGTGCCCGTGCCACGAGGCCATGCGCGGGATGTCCATGTACGGCCGGCGCTCCGGGTTCCGGGAAGAAGGAGAAGGCCGCCACCGCTCCCGCCCAGGGGGCGACTCGCACGCACTTCTCCTCTGCCTCGCGGCAACGCCTGCCCGGATCGAGGGCGGCCGCCCGCGGGAGTCGGAGGGGGACCAGCACCAGGGGACCCGCAGGACGGCCCATTCGACCGATCCAAGCCGCACGAAGCCGGCCCCGGCGGCCAGCGCCGCCCTCGACCCCGTCCCGGCACCGATCGCGAGATTCCACCCGGGTCGTCCCGGTCTCCTGGGCCGCTGCATGGGCACTCCTCCGTATGGGGTCATGGGGCTCCATCCTCGAATGCCGCCACCGTGCGTACGGGTTGCGCGTCGAGCGCCGCGCGCAAGTGCCGCTCAACACAAGGAATAGGTGGACTTCGAATTCTACCGTTTTTCCCCTAAGATCCCCCGCCCGGCCCCGACGTAGAGGGTGCCTTGCCGATGACACCGCGAGGCGGAGGAAAGACGCGATCGAACGGTCGGAATCGGGATCAACCGGATCCGCGCGCGAGAGCGCGCGGCGGACCGACGCGATAGAGACTGGACCGGACTGTGACCCTGGACCCTCTCCCAACCCCCATCCACCGGAGGTAGCCATGATCGGCCGCTTCGCTCGAATTCACGACCGCAATTTCCGCAAGGTGCAGGCGCAGGGGATGACCGAGTACATCATCGTCGTGTCGTTGGTGGCCATCGCGTGCATCACCGCGGTGACCGTGTTCGGGCAGAAGATCTCCCGCCTGTTCGTTGCCGCGACCGAGTCCATCGACAAGGGGGCACCGGTCAATTCGCAAGCATCGCAGGTCGACCGCGTCAACACCAACGCGACCTTGGCCAACATGGAGGACCTCGGCGGCGGGAGCTAACGCGCTCGCTTCGCTCCCCCGGGTGGGGCGGGAGGGAAGGGCGGTTTCCCGCTCTTCCCGCCCCGGTTTGCGGATTGGAGGCGGGACATGAAACCGACGACCTGGACTCTCACGCCGCGCTCGATCGCGATGGTCGCGGCCTTGATGGTGTTGGCGGGGGGCGTGTGGATCGCGCTCCGGTCCGCGCGGCCCTGGCCCGCGAATTCGTCGGGCTGGACGGTGTGCGATTGGCATCAGTACCTCGCCGCTCAGCGCCGCACCCAGATCGAGCGGTTGCGGGCGTACATCGACCGCGGCGAGTTTCCCCGCAATCTCCACCGCCCGTTCGGGCCGATTCCGTATTTCGTCGATGTCGACGGTACCCGATGTGCGGTCGGGCACCTCATGGACATGGACGGCTGGCGGCGGGACGTCGAGGCGATTGCGCGCGCGAACAACCACGTCTACGTTGCCGATGTGACCTCCGGCCCGCTGGTGGACTGGATTCGCACTTCCGGTCTCACCCAGGAGGAATGCGCGCGGATCCAGCCTTCGTACAATTTCGAACCGTACCGACCGGGCGATCAACTGCCGGAGTTCGAGGTCCAGGGGGAGCGCGAGCGGATCCGCGCCCACCTCCTGCAGGTGGAGGGCGAACTGGTTCGCGACACCGTGGCGAGTCTGACCGTGGCGCTCGATCGGCTCCTGGGCACGCTGCCGAGGCCGGCGGGGATCCGCACGGCCGGGTTCATCGTCGACGCTCCCGTTCCGGCCGGCGGGTGGCGAAAGGTCGAGAACCGATCGGCGGCGATCGCCCGGGTGCGGGTTATGGAAGTCGGCGCGGACGGACTCAAGCGCCACGGCAGCGACTGGGTGACGATTCCGCCCCGGGGAACCGCGGTCTCCGAGCCGAAGGCGCCGGGTTCGACCTACGTCCTGGAGTGGAACTACGTGGGCGCGGTGCCGGAGCAGGCTCCCGTCGCCGTGGTGCGCGAGAACGCGCGGTGACGGCGCGGGACCGATCCCGCCGTCAGGAGAGGAAGCGCTTCAGGAAATCGCGTGTGCGCGCCTCCCGGGGCTCCTTGAACACCTGGGCGGGGGGGCCGGACTCGACGATGGTCCCCCCGTCCAGGAAGAGCACCTGGTCGGAGACGTCGCGGGCGAATCTCATCTCGTGGGTCACCACCATCTGCGTCATGCCCTCCTCGTCGAGTGAGCGCATGACGGACAACACCTCCTCGACGAGGGCGGGATCGAGGGCCGAGGTCGGCTCGTCGTACAGGAGCACATCCGGTTCCATCGCCAGCGCGCGCGCGATGGCCACCCGCTGCTGCTGACCGCCCGAGAGCTGGCTCGGGTAGCAGAGCGCCTTGTCGGAGAGTCCCACCTTGATGAGCAGGAGGGCGGCCTTGGCCTCGGCCATGCTTCGTTCCATGCGCTTGACCACGGTCGGGCCCAGGATGATGTTCTCGAGCACGGTGAGGTGAGGGAAGAGGTTGAACTGCTGGAAGACCATGCCCGTATGCCGGCGCAGGTTGCGCAGGGCGGCCGCGCGGGCTGGGGCGGAGACGCCGTTGGCCAGTCCGGGGATCTCGACCCCCGCCACGACGGCGCGTCCGGTGTCGAAGCCCTCGAGGCCGTTCATGCAGCGCAGGAGCGTGGACTTGCCCGACCCCGAGGGGCCGATGAGCACGGTCAGCTGGGAGCGGTTCACGCGGAAGGTGACGTCGCGGAGGACCGCCTGGGCTTGGAACGCCTTGCAGAGGCCCTGCACCTCGATCACGGGAAGTTCGGCGGGCGGAGGCGCCGAATCCGGTTTGGAGTCGGTCATCTTGGGGTCCCTTACGCCACGGTCAGGCCGACCGCGGCGCGGTCGGCGTGGAACTTGTGCTCGGTCCAGCGCGCGATGCGCGCGAACGGCAGGCCGATCAGGAAGTAGATCAACGCCGCCACCAGGCCGATTCCCAGGTAGTCGTGATGGGCGGCGGCCAGCATGCCGTATTCCTTGGTCAACTCCACCATCGTGATCACCGACACGATCGAGGAATCCTTGAGCAGGGCGATGAAGTCGTTGGTCACCGGCGGGATGACGATGCGGACGGCTTGCGGCAGGATCACCGTGCGCAGGGCCTCCCAGCGGGTCATGCCGAGAGCGAGCGCCGCCTCCATTTGACCGCGGGGGATCGCCTGGATACCGGCTCGGTAGTTCTCGGCCTCGTACGCCGCGTAGTTGAGAGCAAGCCCGGCGATCGCGGCGGTGGCGGCGCTGAGGAGAATCCCCATGTGGGGCAAGCCGTAATAGAGGATGTAGAGCTGGACCAGCAGCGGCGTCCCGCGCACGATCTCGACGTAGACGAGGCACAGGATCGAAACGGGACGCGGCCCGTAGAGCCGGCCCACGGCCAGGGAGAGGCCGAGCAGGATGGCGAGCGCCATCGAGGTCACGGACAGGAACAGGGTGAGCCCGGCGCCGCGGAGGAGGGGGGGCAGGAAGCTGACGTAGAGCGCGACGCGGTCGCCGAATCCCGGCTTCTTGCCGATCGCCTCCAGGTACCGGTCGTATTCGGGGGCGGGCGCGTGGAGCGGTTGCCGGTCGCCGAAGTGCTCGGCGGTGGCGTCGTTCCACAGCCCCCAGCGCTCGTACAGGGCGCGCAGCCGACCGGAGCGTACGAGCCGGTCCAGGGCTTCGTTGAGCGCGGCGACGAGTCCGACTTCGCCCTTGCGCACGCCGATCGCGTAGAACGCCTGGCCGATGGGGGGACCGGCGAACATGAGCTCTTTTTCCGGCCGCGCGCAATACTGCGCGATCGGGACGTCCATGAGCACGCCGTCGATGCGGCCGACTTTCAGGTCCGCGTACGGCTCCACCTGTCCCTCGTACGTCCGCACCTCCTTGAAGATTCCTTCGCCGAGCAGGATCCGTTCCGCGAGCGAGGCCTTGAGGGTGCCGACGACCTTGCCCTTCAGGTCCGAGAGCGAAGTCACGTGCCCCTGGTCCCGTCGGACGACGAGTTGTTCGTGGGCGACGTAGTAGGGGCGGCTGAAGTCCACGGTCTGGCGCCGGTCATCGGTGACCTCGATGCCGTTGAGCGCGATATCGAAGTCGCCGCGCTGGGCCGCTTCGAGGAGCTTGTCCCACTGGTTCTGGACCATTTCGGCCTTCACGCCCAGTTCCTCGGCGAGGAGTTGGGCGAGGTCCCATTCGAAACCGATCAGGCGGTCCGGATCGCCCGGGTCCTTGAACACGTAGGGCGCCCCGCCTTCCGCATCGGCGCCCCAGCGCAGGACTCCGCGCGCCTGGATCTCCGCCAGGGCGTCGGGTGCGGCGGCCGGAGCGGCGGCCAGAAGGGCGGCGAGCACGCCGGCGAGCAGGATCGTCGGTCGGACGGATTTCATCGGATCGGCACCTCCGGAGACCGGTCGGGGAAGCGAAGCGGTGGAGAGCATAGCGAAATCGCGCTCTCCTGAGAAGCGAGTGGTGCGCCGGAGTTTTCCCCCGCCGGGCGTTCCGGCTACTTGCGGACTTCCTCCGGCGCGAGCAACCCCGCGCGCCCGGCCGCACCGGTGAGCGTGTCGAAGACCAGCGGGACCGCCAGGTCGGCGCGCGCGGCGCGGACCGCCTCCACCACGCGCGCCGCGCAGGCCGCCGCCGTCTCCTGGTGGAATCCGATGGAGACGTGCACGTCGGACCCGCTCTGTTGGGCGCGACGGGCCGCGTCGCGGAGGTGCTCGATCATCTCCGCGGTCGTGACGTAGTCGGCGAGCGCCCCGGTATCGGGCATCTCCGCCAAGGCGCCGGCCGGGGTTTCCACGCGGAAGGGCTGGGTTGCGGGCGTGACTCCCGGCCACAGCGCCCGGATGCGATCGACCAGGGGGAGCCCGGCGACCTCATCGTGCCACGCCGTGGATCCGGCCGATGCGTCCACGCGGAACCCTTCGGCGCGGATCGCCTCGAGCACGCCCGGCGAGGCCATCCAGCCCCCGGCCCGGAACGAGGCCGCGAGGGGGAAGCCGGCGGCCTCGAGGGTGTCCCGGGCGGCACGCACGATCGCGCGGATCTCCGCCACGTCGTATGCCGCAAGCTCCACGTCGTGTCCCAGGTCCCCATCGTGGTTCGTGGGCGGGTACTTCGGCCCCCAGAAGGTCGGTCCGGGGCGGAACGTGACCCCCGCCCGGTCGACGAGGGACTTCCAGCAGTGAACGTGCAGCCCGAGCTCGTCCCCCTCGCGAACCGTCGAACGGATCCGTTCCGCGATCGCCCCGGCGTCCGCCCCCGGTCGCGTGAAGTAGGCGGCATTGAGGAACTGGGTCAGGGGAACGTCCGGGAGCGCGCGACGGAATTCGCGCATCGCCTCCAGATTTCGCTCGGCGAGATCGGTCCCCTCCCAGTCGACGCTGACCGCCACCACTACCCGGGGCGATTTCGGCCCCGGTGCCGGCGGATCGGCCGAAGCCGGGACGAGGAGCGCGAACCAGACGGCGAGGAGGACGGCCTGGGAGCGCATGGGGAAACTGCTCCTGTGCAGCGAATCATCCGGGTTCGACCGGCATGATACCCGTCCGGGGCGGGCGGGTCCGCGAAATTCGATCCCCGCCCGGTGGGGGCGGAGCGCCCGGCGACCCCAGCGCAGCCCGCCGGGGGAGGGATCCGTCGCCGGCACGTTCAAAGGACGACCCGGCGCAGGCGGCGACTGTTGTGTACGACGGTGGCGGATGACAGGGCCATGGCGATCGACGCCAGAGTGGGATGGAGCGTGATTCCCCACGGGTAGAGGAGCCCGGTCGCGAGCGGGATCATGAGCAGGTTGTAGAAGACCGCAAAGAAGAGATTTCCGCGGACGCTCTTCAGGGCCGCGCGGCTGAGGCGAAGGGCGGTGAGAACGCCGAACGGGTTGCCGCGCACCAGGGTGATGTCGGCGGAGGCGGTCGCCACTTCGAGGTCGCCGCGCGTCGCCAGTCCGAGTTCGTTGGGCATCCCGACCGCGATGCCGACGTCCGCCACCGCGAGTGCGAGGGCGTCGTTCATGCCGTCGCCGACCATGGCGACTTTGCGTCCGGCGGCCTGGAGTTCCCGGATCTTCTGTTCCTTCTCCATCGGGAGCACTTCCGCGATCACCTCGTCCACGCCGATCATGCGTCCCAGGGCCTGTGCGGACATCCGGTGGTCGCCGGTGAGGAGAACCACGTGAAGCCCTTCGGCGCGCAGGTTCCGGATCACTTCGGAGGCCCCGACGCGGACGATCTCGGCAAGGCCCAGCAGGCCGAGGTATCGGTCATCGACGGCGACGAGCACCGGGTTGAGCCCTTCGGCGGCGAGAGACGCGAGCTCCTCCGGGGGGGGGAGATTCCGGACCCCTCCTTCGGACAGGACCTCGCGCCGCCCGACCCGGATCTCCTGCGTTCCGGCGCGCGCGAGGATGCCGAGCCTGCGCAGCGGCCGGACCTCGTCGATCGGTCGCGGGGTGAGCCCCGCCACCGTGGCGCGATCGAGGATGGCCACGGCGAGCGGGTGGTCGCACTTCTGTTCCGCGTCGAGGGCCGCCTGCAGGAGTTCCTGGGCGCTCACGCCCGCGGCGGGGGCGATGTGGTGGACGGCGGGCACCCCGCACGTGAGCGTTCCGGCCTTGTCGAAGACCACGGTGTCGATCCGTTCCAAGGTCTCGAGCGAGCGGGGATCCTGCACCAGGATTCCCTCGGAGGCGCCGAGGCCGGTGGCGATCGACATGGCCAGGGGTGTGGCGAGCCCGAGGGCGCAGGGGCAGGAAACGATGAGAACGGCGACGAAGTTGGACATGGCGAGTACCGGGGAGCGGTCGTCGCCGAAGACGAGCCACGCGAGTGCGGTGACCAGGGCGAGCAGGATGGCGGCGCGCACGACCCAGCCGGCGACGCGATCGACGAGCCGCTGCACCGGGGAGCGAGCCCCATGCGCCTGGCCGACCAGTTCCACCGACTGGTAGAGCATGGTTTCGGTCCCGACCCGGCACACCTCCATGATCGCGCGGCCGCCGGCGACCAGCGTGCCCTCGAACAGGGGGTGACCGCGCGACTTCTGCGCGGGGTGATCGTCGCCGTTGAGCATCGATTCGTCGATCGACGCCTCGCCGTCTTCGAGGATTCCGTCGGCCGGGATGCGGTCGCCGTTTTCGAGGAGGACGCGATCGCCGGGGGCGAGCCGCTGGGTGGGGACGGTCTCGGTTCCGCCGTCGGGACGTCGGCGGCACGCGACGCGGGGACGCAGGTCGAGCAGGCTGCGCATGGAATCCCGGGCGTGGGCCAGGGCCCGCTGCTCGAGCAGTTGGCCGACCAGGACCACCGCGAGGATGACGGCGGAGGTCTCGAGGTAGAGGAGGGGTTCCTGTCCGAGGGGGACGAGCCAGTGGGGAACGAAGAGCGTCAGGATGCTGCCCGCGTAGGCTGCCGTCGTTCCCAAGGCGATGAGCGTGTTCATGTCGGCGCGCCGCGCGCGCGCCGCCTCGATCATGCCACGATAGAACGGGAGGCCGCACCAGACCTGGGTGAAGGTGCCGAGCACGAGGAGGACGCCTGCGTTGGGCCAGGCCCGGGACAGGACGAAGAGGACGATCGCCAGGATGGAGGCCACGGTCGCGCGGGCGCGCGTCGCGGCGATTTTCCTCTCGGCGTCAATTTCCCCGGCGATCGGGGGACGGGGCAGCGCATCGGCTTCGGTTTCCACGTCGACGACGGCCCGCATGCGTCCGCTCCCGGAATCGGCCCTGCGCCCGCTCCACCCTCCGGGCTCCGAGGATCCCCTCGACACCTTACCACCGCCTCCCGCAGGCGTCAACGCGTCCGGCGGGCTTGACCCGGCCGTTGC
Organism: uncultured Planctomycetia bacterium; assembly: GCA_964632945.1. GTDB lineage: Bacteria > Planctomycetota > MHYJ01 > WSZJ01 > CAZWCX01 > CAZWCX01. The sequence continues at coordinate 13,431 of CAZWCX010000022.1, forward strand.
CCGGCGGGTATGCTGTGGTTCTCTACACCGTCGTCGAAAGGAGGCGCCCCATGTCGGCAGATTCCCCGCTTCACCAGGACCGTGCCTGACGGCCCTCCGGGCCGCCAGGCGAAGGAATCCGAAGTTTCAGCCTGGAGTGGCCATGAGTCACCGCAACAACCGGATGTCCGGCCTGCGTCCCCTTCGCCTGCAGGCGGAGATGCTCGACGCGTGTCGGGCCTACATCCTGCCCTCGATCGACGATCCGGTGGTATCGACGCTCGACGTGTCTCACGTCGAATTGTCGGACGACCTGTGCAACGTGACCTTCGTCCTCATGCCCGGGCCGGCCGGCACGCAGGCGACGCCCCAGGAGGTCAAATCCGCGCTGGAGCGGGTGGCCCCCTATGCGCGCAAGCTGCTGGGCGAATCGGTGCCGATGAAACGACTGCCGATCGTGCGCATGGCGTACCTGCCGATCCGGATCGAGCGCCGCGATTGAGCCGGGGAGGCCCCGGGGGGCGGTTCCGCGGCCCCCGGGGCCCCTCGGGCCTGTCCGGCCCGATCCCGGCGCGGCCCGGGGGACCGGTGCGCCCGCGCCGTCAGGCCGGCGGCCGACCGAGCAACCAGCCCGTGCGGCGTTGGACCGCGAACCAGGCGAACCCGGCGGCGTCGTGCGCGGCGTGGGCGGCCATGGTGACCGCCAGCGATCCCGAAGCGACGTACGCGATGCCCAGCAGCGCGCCCTCCCACACCGCCCAGACCGCGAACGGCCACAACTTCCGCTCCCGTGCCGCATGCAGGGCTCCGAAGGCGAGGGCGGAACCGCCGATCGCGATCGCGGGCGGCGCCCCCGCCACGGTCATCAGCCCCTGGAGCAGGACGCCACGGAAAATCGGTTCCTCACCGAGACCGGCGAGGAGGGCGCCCGCGGCGATCTCCCGGGGCCGCTGCGGGCGAAAGTGCTCCACGAGCGCGCGGTACCGGGCCAGGTATCGCTCCCGGAAGGCGAGCAAAAGGAGTCCGTGGAGGAGGGCGTCGCTCGCGCCGATCGCCGCGACGACGATCGCGATCTGTGCGATGCGCACGCGGTCGATCCCGAGGTCCCACCGGAGATCGAACGCCTCCCGGGCCGCCCATGCGCCGACGGCGAAGGCGGCGAGCAGGAGAAGCGATGCCCCGGCGCGATTCTTGATCGTGAAGAGCACGGCTACTCCGCCATCGCCATCATGACCAGGGTGGCCGCGATCAGGGGGATGTTCTTCGTCAGCGGCCCGAACGGGTGCAGCCAGAATGCGGGCGCGCCCGCCGACAGGAGCGCCATGAAGCCGAGCATGAGGACGATCTGCGTCGCGCCCATCCAGCGGACCCGCCAGCCTACGGCCGTGGCCAGTCCAAGGGCGACCTCCAGGGCGCAAGTGGCGTACAGGAGGGGCGCCGCGACCGGACCCTCGACTCCGACCGCGGCCATCAGGTCCAGGCTCTTGTCGAGGGGATAGAGGAAGGCGGAGACCAGGCCGGTGGCGAGCCAGATGAAGGCGATCGAAACCCGCAGCGGAACCGCGAGCGGGGACAGCCGCGCGTACCAGAGGGCTTCCGGCGTGCGCGGGCGCCGGGCGATGCCGAGCGAAAGGGGGAGCGGGGCACGGCCGAAGGCACGCACGAAGGCGCCGTTGTCCCCGTGATTTCCGCGCCGGAGCATCCCCAATTCTTCCGACGTGATCGGTCCCCGGCCGCCGAGGCGATCGGTCGTCCAGGCCACGCACGCCATGACGGGCCAGGGGAGGTGCACCGTGCGCGCGCGCGACTTTCCCTGCCAGCGTGCGAGCGTGTCCAGGAGCGCATTGAAGGTCACCACCTCCCCGCCCCCCAGGTCGTAGACCCCGTTCGGCAGGTCGGGCCGCTCCACCGCGTCGGCCACCGCGCCGGCGACATCGTCCACGTGTACCGGCTGCACGCGGTACTCTCCATCTCCCGGCACGGGCGTCACCGGAAGGGCGGCGAGCGAGAGGAAAAAAGCCATCGACTGGTCCCCGGGACCGTACACGAACGAGGGCCGCAGGACGACCCAGGGCGCGCCGAGGGCGGCCAGTCGCTCGTCTGCGGCCCGCTTGCTCCGGTGGTAGCGGCTCTCCGCGCCGGCATCGGCGCCCATGGCGCTGATCTGCACGATCCGGCGCACGCCCGCGTGCGCCGCGGCTTCAAACAGCGCGATCGGGGCGTCCCGATGCACTTCATCGAACGTGGCTCCCGGCCGCTCCCGGATGATCCCCGCGGCGTTGACCACCGCGTCGTGTCCCGGCACCTCGTCGCGCCACTCCGCCGGGCGGGAAAACTCGCCGGTGAGGACGCGCACCCCGGGCAGCGACATCCCGGCCAGCCTTCGCGCGCCCGAACCGCGGGCAAGGCAGGTCACTTCATGGCCTCGCGCGATCAGCGCCTGCAGGACATGGCCGCCGATAAAGCCGGTGGCGCCGGCGAGGAACACGCGCATGGGGCGATCCGATTCGCGGGAGCAGGAACGGCACGGAGTATAGGTCGCCCCCCGCGCGCGCGTCAATCGGGGTCGCCGCGTGCGGGATTGTCGGCGCGACCGGGCCGTGGTACCCTTCGACCCATGCCAGAGCCGGATCTCCCGCGGACCTGTCCCCTGTGCGCAGCCACGGAGGCGCGTCGATTCCATCACGATCGGATGCGCTCGTACTTGCGCTGCCCCCGCTGCCTTCTCACCTTCGTTCCTCCCGAGGAGCACCTCGATCCCGCCGTCGAGCGAAGACGATACGACCTCCACGAAAACGACCCGCAGGACGAGAGGTACCGGGCGCACCTGCGGCGCCTTCTCGATCCGCTTGCGGCGCGCCTCCCGCCGGCGGCGCGCGGACTGGACTACGGTTCGGGCCCCGGTCCCACGCTGCACCGGATGTTCGAGGAGTGCGGGCATCCGATGGCGATCTGGGATCCGTTCTACGCGCCCGACCCGGCGCCGTTGGAGCGGGTCTACGACTTCGTGACCTGCACCGAGACGGCGGAGCACTTCCGCCGTCCGGCGGAGGAGTTCGCCCGCCTGCACTCGTTGCTGGCGCCCGGCGGCTGGCTCGGGCTGATGACCGAGCGGCTGGAAGAAGACTCCCTTTTCCCCGGCTGGTACTACGCCCGGGAGGACACGCACGTCTGCTTCTATCGCGAGGAAACGCTGCGCTGGATCGCGAACCGGCATGGCTGGACGATCGACCTGCCCGGCCGGGGCGTTGCGCTCTTTCAGCGCGCCCGGGATCCGGGCGGATCCGGTCCGTGAAGGCGTCCTCACGCGTCCGGCGTCAGTCCGTGCGCTCCCCACAGAGCGGGCAGGGGACGTTTCCGGAACCGACGCAGGCGGCGCAGACCGTTCGCGGTTGCTGGCCGCGACCCTGGCAGATCCCGTCGCGGGCGGCGCCGTTCTTGCAGCTTCCGCACGGCATCCACCCGCGCTCGTTGCAGTCCCGGCACTTCACCCAATTCCCCGTGCCCTTCGGGTCCGGGGTCTTCCCCTTGCCGTAGCAGGTCTCGCACTTCACCTTGTACGCCCCCATGCACTGGGGGCAGGGCTGGAGGCCCTTGTAACAGGCCGGGCATGGGCCCGGCACCTGGCCGGTGGCCGCGCAGTCCTTGCATTGGACGAACGCGAATCCACCGCAGGCGGGGCACCCGGCGCGCTCTCCCGCCGGTCGCGCTCCGCGCGAGACCTCGAGCCCGCGGCACTCCGGGCACGCTTTCACGATGGTCTTCTTGCCGCGGCACAGCATGCAGTTCGCCTGCTTCTTGCCGCCGCACCAGCCGCAACCGTAGGCGCCGCGCGCGCCGCAGGCCTCGCACGGAACCTCGCCCTGCTCGAGCCGCCGCCGGCCGGTCGCGCCGCAAACGCCGCAGGCGTGACCGCCGTTTCCCTTGCAGACGATGCACGGCATCGATCCGCCGCCGCCGCAGGCCGAGCAGGAAACCGTGACCTCCCCCTTCGCCTTGCACGTGACGCACGGTTCCAGCCCGATTCTCGCCGGCAACTTGGGCGCGCTCGCCGGAATCTCCGCCTGGGCCGCCGGCACGGGCTTGCCCCCGCCGGTCGCCGGGCCCCAGGACGGATCGCGCATGCTCACCGCGCCGGGACACTTCGCGAGCGCAATCGCGAACCGGTCTGCCTTCCCCGCGCGAAACCAGAACGCCGCCTCCATCGTGCCGCCGGACGAGGTCCCCATGGCCATGACGTCGTCCTTCAGCCCGCACGCCAGCGTGCGCAATTGCTCCTGGGCGGTCAGCGTCAGCACCGGCTTGCTCTTCGCCGGATCGCCGCCGGGAAACTCGACGATCGCGTCCAGCCCCTTCGCGGCATCGTGAAACGCGAGCACGACATCTCCCGTCTTCGGCCGACACGCCCCGGTTCGCACCGGCACGCCGGGGAGGAACGGATCTTCGACGGCGACGGCATCTCCATCCCGTTTCCCCCAGCAGACGATGGCGCGAGACTCGGTCACGCAGTCCTCGGTGAGCGAGCCGCGCAACAGGATTTTTGCGCCGTCCTTGCTCCAGGCCAGCGCCTCGGCCCGGATCGGGCGGTCGACCGCGAGCCGTTGTGCCGCGCCCGACTTGAAGTCGATCCAGTGCAGATGCGACTCGACCGACTCGCGGGCGCCGGCACCGTCCCCGACGCGCGTGTGCACGCGCTCGCTGACGATCAGACCCTCTCCGGACGGGTGGATGCGCGGATGATGAAAGGCCCGCTCGATCACGCCCGGATCGTCGGCGGCCGACCGGGGCGCAAGCAGCACTTGATGGGCTTTGCCGTCCAGATCCACCATCGCCACTCCGCTCCGCTCCTCGGGGCCGAACGTGTAGGCGATTCGCTTGCCGTCCGGACTCAGGCAGGGGTCGCCCACCCCCTGGTCGTTCTCGGGTGCGAGCAATCGTTCGGCCGATCCCTCCTGGACCAGCCAGATCTCGCGGACGAAGCGGCCCTCCCCGTGGGTCCAGACTTCGAGCGCGAGCCGCACGCCCTTGGGCATTTCGTCCGCTGCGGCCCGCGACGGGAGGAGGGCCAGGGCGAGGAGGACGGGCAGGATCCCGGGTCGGGCGGGCCGGCGTGCGGGGATGGGAGCTGCGGCAGCGTGAATCATGATTCGACGTCCTTCCGTCGAGGGCGCGCGCCCGGCGGATCCGGGGTCGATCCGGCGCGCAAACGGCGGCGCGGTCGATCGCCGGGGGATACGCGCGGATGGTACCGGCGGGGAAGGGGGGCGTCAACGGGGAAGGCTCGCCCGCCGCCCCGGGGGGTGGGGTTGATTGGGGCCGTCCCCCCACCAATTGGGTCAAGGCCCCCTCCCCTGATGCCGATAATGTTCATGGATGGACCCATCATCCAATCGGAGGGCTCCCCGTGGTGCCATTCGCGCTCTACAATGCCAAGGGAGGGGTCGGGAAGACGACCACCGCCGTGAATCTGGCCGCAGCGTTGGCTGAAACCGGTCGACGCGTCCTGGTCGTCGACCTCGATGCACAGGGGTCGGCCACCCAGGCCCTCGGCCTGCGGGACGACGGTCGCCGGTTGGCGGAATCCCTGCTCGGGGACGAACCCCTGCCGGTGGAACCCACCGATACGGAAGGCGTGGACCTCGTGCCCGCGGGCCTCGCCCTGGCAGGCGCCGAGAAGGCTCTGGTTCGCGAAGTCGGCGCGGAAATGCTCCTGCGCAAGAAACTCGCCGGTCAGGGGGAGTACGAGGTCATTCTGCTCGACGCCCCCCCGGGGGTCACGACACTTTCCGTGGGCGCCCTGGTCGCCGCGGCCCACGTGCTCGTGCCGGTCACGCCCCATCCGTTGGCCCTCGGCGGCCTGGCTGGATTGCTTCAGGTGCTGAGTACGATCCGCGACCGGCTGAACCCCCAGCTGGAACTGGGGGCGATCATCCTGACGATGTTCGACGGGCGTACGCTGCTCGCGCGTCAGATCTACGACGACTTGCGCCGCCGGTTCGGCGAGCGGGTGCTGGGTTCGGTGATTCGGCAGTCGGTAAAGATCGCGGAAGCGGCCGGTCACGGGCGGCCGGTGCTGGCGTACGCCCCCCACTCCACCGGCGCGGCGGACTATCGTGAGCTCGCGCGCGCGGTCCTGGACTCGATCGCATGTCCTGTGGCGATGACAGCCTGACCGGAGGAGGAACCATGGCCAAGACGATGAGCAAGATCGGCACCAACCCGCTCGACTTTCTCGCTTCGGAGAGGGGATGTTCCGTCGACCTCGGGGAAGCCGTACCGGTGGCCCCGACCGGGCCTTCCCCTGCCGAGGTCGCGGAGGGGCGAGCGACTGCTTGGGAGCGACGCTGCCGGGCTCTCGACACCGATCTTGCGCGCCTGCGAGGGGAAATCGAGGAACTTCATGAGAACGCGGCGCGGATGGAACGTAACCGGAAGGCGGAACTTCAGGCCGCCGGGCTGCAGGGAATGGCGGCCGGGTTCGTCTTGACGCTCCTCCTCTTCGGGATCATCAGCACGTTCGCCGGGTAGCGCGGGGAAGCGCGGCGGGGGGGATCCGGGCGGTCGCGCGGCCGCGCCGTCCCCCGGCCCGCCCGGTGCATCGGCGCGGCTACTTCGGCTGGCTTTTCGCTCCGTCGGCGGGATTTCCGGATCGGCCCGCCTTGCCGAGAGCGATCCCGAGCGCGAGGATGGCGGCCGCGATCAGCACCGCCGCCAGCCAGCCCCATCCTGCCAGTTTCGATGCGCTTCCCGCGGTTGCCGCGGCCGCCGCCCTGGGGCCGGGCTCGAGCCACCGACCCAGATCCGCCGCCATCTCGCGGGCGGTCGGATACCGGTCCTTCGGTCGCCGCGCCATCGCCTTCAGGCAGATTCTCTCCAGCGACTCGGGCACGGTCGGATCGATCGACCGCGGGGGGGAAGGCTTTCCCTCCAGCACGCGGGCGAGCAGTTCGACCAGGTTGGCGGCCTGATACGGCGCGCGATCGGTGAGCATCTCGTACAGGATCACTCCGAGCGAGTACACGTCTCCCGCCGGACCCGCCGGCTCTTTCGTGCCGTCCAGCCGCTCCGGCGCCATGTACTTCGGCGTCCCCAGCACCTCCCGAGTGTCGGTGAGCGGATCGTCGTCCACCAGGCTCTTGGCCAGTCCCAGGTCCATCACCCGCACCCGTCCCAGTTCGTCGATGCGGACATTCGCAGGCTTGAGATCCCGGTGCACGACCTGGCGCTCGTGCGCGTGGGCCACCGCCTCGGCGACCGCGTGCACGATCTCGACCCGCGGTCGCAGCCCCGCCGGCGCCCCATCCTTCATCAGCTCGTTCAGATTCCGGCCGCCCACGAACGCCATGGCGATGTAGGGGACGCCGTCCGACATGCCGATGTCGTGAATCGGCACGATTCCGGGGTGTTCGAGTGCTGCAGCCGTGCGAGCCTCCCGGAACAGCCGCTCCACGAGGTGCGGCACGACTCCCTCGCCGATCCGCACCGTCTTGACCGCGACCTCGCGCTTCAGGACGGTGTCCTCCGCGCGATACACCACGCCCATCCCGCCCCGACCAAGTTCCTGCAACAGCAGGTATCGCCCCAACCGGTTGCCGCCCCTTCCCGCCGAACCGCCGGCCCCGGAAGCCGCGTCGGTGGGGTTCGCCCGCGCCTCTTCCTGGTACGCGCGAGCCACTTGGGCGCATTGGGCCGCCGTCAGCGCACCGCGCTCCCGCAGCCATTGTTCGAGCGGAACCGTGGGCGCCGTCGCCGCGCGGGCGGCGCGCTGCGTCTCGAGTTCGCGGTCCGTCAGGAACCCGCACGACACGGCGAGTTCTCCAAAGCGCACGTCGACCTTCTCGCTCATGGGTGTTTTCCTGCCGTGAAGTGGGCTGCGGAAGCATACCCGCGTCCGGTCATGGGCGCAAGGGGCGGCTGGACCGGGATCCGCGGTGGACCGTCCCTCCCGCTGTCCTCCGCAATGGACGGTATGCGCCGGTTCGACGGGTTCCCGAGTACGGGCTGAGGTCCGCAGGTCCCCGGCAGGACATGGGTTGCGGCCTTCCTCGAGCGGAAAGGGGCGCGCGGCATCCTGAGTGCTGTGTCTTGTCCCGTCACGGGATCGGAAACAGTCGACGGGAACGTCATCTCTCTCTAGGGGAAGGAGGCCCAAGATGGACCCCCGGACACCTCATGCGCGGGAGCGACGGGCGCGCGCCGGGATTCAGGCGAAGGGAATCTATCGGGAAATCTACACCCGGATCCTCTTGCAGGCGTACATGCGCCGGCAGCGGAGTCCGAATCGGTTCGGCGCGGAGCCGCGGCCGCCGCAGGCCGCCGATCGCGCGGCGTCCGCTCCGGAGTCACCGGCGATGAAACCGGTCGAGCGCCCCGCCTCGGGGTCGGGGCTCGAGGATCACGAGCGCCTCACCGCCCACTTCGAGGGACTGCGCCGGCGGCTCTTCCGGACTGGACCGGGTGCGGGACTGGGCCCCACCTGCGCGCCCGCGTAGCCGGCGCCGCCGGGGTGACACCGGAGGTCCGCCGCGATCCCGAGCGCTTCGGGGGAGGGGATGCGTGGCTCGTTGGATGGCGTGGAGCCGGCGGGAATTCAACGCAATCCGCTGCGAGTGCGACCCGCGACGGATGGCCGAAGCCGGTTGCAGCCGCCCCCCCCCGTTTGTTATAGTCCGGTCGACCCCGGATGCGAGGGACACGACCGGACATGTCATCGTCCGCCATTGCCTGCCCGATCTGCCACGCCAGCGCTCCCGCGAGCGCAAAGATCTGCCCGATTTGCGCCTCGCCGCTTCACGTGGACCCCCTCGAGGACTCTTCGACCAACGGCTCGGGCGTGGAGCCCGGGGAACTGACCCCGGGCGTCGTGATCGACGGAAAGTACCAGATCCTCGAAAAGCTCGGCACCGGCGGGTTCGGAGACGTCTTCCGGGTTCGCCACCTCATGCTCCATCGCGAGCTCGCGCTCAAGACCCTGCACGCCTACCTGGCCGCCGAGAAGGCCATGCGCGACCGCTTCTTCCGCGAGGCGCGCGTGCTGATGGACCTCATGCATCCCAACCTGGTTACGATGCGCGAGGTGGGGCAGTGGCGCGGCCTGTTGTTCATGGTGATGGACCTCTGTCCGGGCGAGACCCTGGCCACCATCCTGGAGAAGCGCAAGCGCATCCCCGGTGCGGAGGCGATTCGCATGGTCCTCCCCGTGCTGCGCGCGCTGGACTACGCCCACCGCAAGGGCGTCGTACACCGGGACCTGAAGCCCGCGAACCTGATGCTGTTCCGGGACGAAAAGTGGAACCCGGACATCCGCATCCTCGACTTCGGCATTGCCAAGTTGCTCGACCGCTCGGAAGTGGATGAGGAAACCGGCGCGGTGGCGGCAACCGGCGGGATGCTGGTCGGCACTCCGCAGTATATGAGCCCCGAGCAGGCCCAGGGACAACCGATCGATGCCCGGACCGACCTCTACGCGATGGGAGTCATCCTGTACCTTCTCGTGACCGGAAAGCAGCCGTTCCGGGGCGCAAACCCCGCGGAGATCATGAAGCAGGTCCTCCTCGATCCGCCTCCGCCCTTCTCGAGGTGGGGAGTCGAAGACGACCCGCCTGGGCTGGAGGCGGTGCTGTATCGGGTGTTGGCGAAGTCTCCGGCGGACCGACCGTCGAGCGGTCAGGAATTGGTGGATGGCCTCGAGGCCCTCCTCAAGAAGGGGCCGGAAACCGCGGCGCCGGCGAAGCCGCTGCCGGCGCCTCCGAAGTCGAGTTCTTTGGCCTCGGAATCGTCCCGCGTTCTCCCGCTCCAGGCGCCGGTTTCCCCGCCGACCCGTTCCATGCTGCGAACGGATACGCCGCCTCCCTCGCCGCCAGCGTCTGCTCCCGAGCCCGTGGAGCCGAAGCCCGCCGCGCCTTCCCGGGAATCCAGTTCCGCGGTGAAATCGACCGATTCCGGATCGAGCTCCTCGCCGCTGCTGCCCACTCCGACGACGGACGTCCGCAGCACGACCATCCGGGTGAAGCCGCCCTCGAAGCCGAGCTACGCGCCGGTGGCGCCCCGTACGACGCCGGTGCGGGTATCCTGGGCCCCGACTCTCTTCGTCCTGGCGCTCCTCGGTGTCGGCGCGGCCTGGAGCATGGGCTGGCTGCCGACGATCGACCGGCTCATCGCGCCCGGGAATGGAACGACTCCGGTCGGACCCGGGAACCTCACGCCGCCCGCCAATACCGTGCGGGAAGATCCGGAGGTGCGTGCCGCGCTGGACGATGCCGAGAGAATCCGCCGTGAGTCCGGCCCCGTGAAGCGGGATGGCGAGGAAGGCTCCGTTCGCCGAGAAGGACTGAGCTACCTGGGGAAGAATCCGGCGGGCCGGGAAGAGTACCTTCATGAGAAGTCCGGGGTTGTGCTCGTCCTCCTGCCCGCCGGGCAGTTCACGATGGGCAGTCCCGAGGACGAGAAGGAACGGGATCCGGAGGAGCGTCCGCACGTCGTTAGGATTTCCCGGCCGTTCCTGATGGGCAAGACGGAAGTCACGAACGCGCAGTACCGCCGTTTTCGCAAAGGTCACGCCTGTCAGCCCCAATTCGATCATGACCAGTGGCCCGTGGTCGGGGTGAGTTGGACGGAAGCGAACGCGTACTGTGAATGGGCGGGGCTCCGCCTGCCGACGGAGGCGGAGTGGGAGTATGCCGCGCGGGGCGGGGATGGGCGCGTGTTCCCATGGGGGGAGAAGTGGCCGCCGCCGAAAGGAGCGGGGAACTTTGCCGACCTTTCGGCGAAGAAGCGGACCGACCTGCCGGCGGTGCTCGAAGATTACGACGACGGTTGCGACATTACGACCGCCGTGGGGCGCAGCACGGTGAACCCCTTCTCGCTGCACGACGTCGCGGGCAACGTCATGGAGTGGTGCTCGGACTGGATGGGGCCTTACCCCGCGGTTGCGGGAGCCGATCCGCAAGGTCCGTCGATCGGCCGTGACCGGGTCCTGCGTGGCGGATCGTGGGGGACCAACAACCGCTGGGCCCTGCGCTGCGCCCGCCGGATCGGCTATGCGCCGGACGTGTCCAATTTGAAGATCGGATTCCGCGTCTGTTTGACTCCGTGAGGCGCCATGGCCCCGGACGATCCGCGCCCGGCGGCCTTTCCGTGGGGCGTCTTCCTCGGCGCTTCGGTCGTTGCAGGCGCGGCCCTCGCGGCGCTCGCCGGCGGGGCGCGGGAATTCGCGGACCTCGGTCCGTTCGGTTGGGCGATCCTGCTCGCCGGTTGTGCCCCCGCGTTCGGCGCGGAGATGGCCTGGGGAGTTCCCGCGACGGCAGCGGCATTGCGCGCCTGGATCGCGGAGCGGCCGCGGGCCTGGATCGCAGCCGGGCTTGCGCCGGCAGGGTTCCTGATTCTCGCCGGCGCGGCGGCGGGCCGATTCGATCCGTACGTTGCGGCCATCGTCGCGGTCGCCGGGGTGGCCGCCTTCGGCGCCCTCCGCGCGCGCGGGGATGCCCCCTTCGGTTGGCCGGACGCCGCGATCTGGATGCTCCTCTGGATTCCCTTCGACCTGCGCGGGACCTACGCGCTCTGGCCCGGCCCGAGGGAACTCGCCTATCCGTGGTGGGCCGCGGCGATCACCGTCTTCGCTCTCCTCGGCTGGGGCGGTCTCCGCCGCCACGGGGGGCTCGACTGGCGTCTGCTGCCGAACCGTCAGGACGGCGCGGCCACGGGGATCGCGCTCGGCGCGTTGCTCCTGCTCGTCGTTCCGGTCGGATTGGGCATCGGCTTCCTGCATTTCCCGCCTCGTCAGGCGCCGGCGGTCGGTGAGGTCATCGCGCAGTTCCTCGGTCTCGTCTTCACGGTCGCGCTCCCCGAGGAAGTGTTCTTTCGCGGCCTTCTCCTGCGCGGGCTCGAGACCGCCACCCGCCGCCCCGGAATGGCGCAGGCGGTCTCCGCCGTCGCGTTCGGGTTGATGCACTGGAACAATGCCGGGGCCACCGGGGAGCGCATCGCGTATTGCGCCCTGGCCACCGTGGCGGGCGCCATCTACGGTTGGTCGTACCGCCGGACGGGAAGTCTCACGGCGCCTGTGCTCGTGCATGCCCTGACCGACCTGGTGTGGAAGTTCGTCTTCCGGTGAGGACGGCGCCCGGGGGCGCGTGCGGAACGGTTTCCGGACGGGGCAGCGACGGGGCGTGGCCGCGGCGCATGTCTGCGGCCGCCGCTCACGCGAGCCGAATCCAGGGGCGGGGTTCCGGACGGACGAAGACGTAGGCCCCCGCCGGCCCTCGCGGCCCGACGAGCCAGCACTCGTCCCCGTCCCGCCGCAGCCACAGGCGCGCCCGCTCCGCCTCATCGGGCTCGATCGGAATCCCGCGGCCCTCGTCCCGCACCGCGTCCCGGACCTCGAGCAACGCCGCCGCGGTGGTCGCCTCGAGGCGCATCTCCCGCAGCGCGCCGTCGGTCAGCAGGAGCCGCAGTTGCGTCCGGCGCGCGGCCTTCGCGAGGTCCCAGAGTTCCGGAACGGGGAGGAGGCGGTCCCCGGGATACTCCCATTCGATGCGGACCACGAAGACGTTCATGACGGCCACCCTACCGCGCCGGCGCGCTGGACGCAAGCCCCGGCCGGGCGATGTGTTGCCTTGACCGCGCCGGGGTGCGGTTGCTAGTCTGCCGCCGGTCCATTCGAGGCGCTGCACGCCGTGGCAAAGAGCCGAAAGTCCCTCCGCGAGAATCTCGACCTTCGCCTCGGACGGACCGTCAACGAGATGATGCTCCGACTTTCGCCGGACGACCTCGTGTCGATGCAGACGATCATCCGCATCGAGTCCGAGCGCGAGGACCTCGTCTACGAGGACGACGAGGGGAAGTCCCAGGTCATTCCCACTCTGCTGCGGCCGCGCATTCTGTCGCGCGAGCAGCGGCGATTCTTCCACAAAGTCTGCCTGGAGATCATCAAGGCGCTGCAGAAGCTGTATCGCCTGTGGATGACCGATCCCGAGGTGCGCGCCCTGCTGCCGCTTTCCCCGGAGGAGCAGGCGTGGTTCGATCTCATGCCGAAGAGCGCCGTCCGCGCCCCGCAATCGATCTTCGGGCGGCTGGACGTGCAGGTGGACTTCGCCGATCCGGAATGGGAAAGCCACTGCCACTTCTTCGAGGCGAACACGGTCGGCGCGGGGGGCATCCACTACACGCCGATCGTCGATCAGATCATCCAGTCCACGGTCGTGACGAAGATGCAGGAACATGCCCCGGGGTTTCTCGTGCATCCGGCCGACGATCCGCGGCAACTGCTCCTGCACACGCTGACGCACCACGCCGACGAGGTGGGTCTTCGCCGCCACAACATCGCGTTCGTCCAGGACCGTCGCACCTCCGGCGGACCGGAGGAGTTCCCCTCGATCACGCGCCACTTCCAGTCGCGGGGGCTGACCGCGCTGGTCGTGGACCCGCGCGACCTGGTGGTTCGCCGCGATGAACTCTACTGCGAGGATCAGCCGATCGACGTGCTTTACCGCGACACGATGATTGCCGAACTTGCCGCGTACGAGGAGGAGGGCGCGGACCTGTCGGCCATGAAGTGGGCGTTCCGCGAAAATCGGGTGGTCTCCTCGATCGCCGGGGAGTTCGATCACAAAAGCGCGTTCGAGATCCTGAGCGACGCGCGGTTCCATCCGCACTTCACGGCGACCCAGCGGAAGATGTTCTCCCGCTACATCCCGTGGACGCGCACCGTCCGGGACGCGAAGACGACGGGATTTCGCGAGAGCGAGGTGGACCTGGTCCCGTTCATCCGCAAGAATCGGGAAGGGCTGGTGCTCAAGCCGAATCGGGGTCTGGGGGGCGAATCGGTCGTGATCGGTCCGTTCTGCGACATCGGGCAGTGGGACGAGGCGATCCAGACGGCCGTGCGGGAACCGGGGGAGTGGGTGGTGCAGCGTTACGTGAAGAGCCTGGTGAAGGACTTTCCGGTGCTGACCGCGGACGGGCGTTGCCAGCTCGAGGAGTTCTATTGCGTGTGCGGGTTCTACGCCACGCCCGACGGCCTGGGTATCCTGGGGCGGGCGTCGAAGAAACGCGTCGTCAACGTGGCCCAGAAGGGAGGGCTGGTCTCGTGCATGGTGTTGAGCTGACCCCGGCGCGGCGCGGACGCCGCGCCGCCGGGCGGGCGGCCGGCTGATCCATGCCCGCGATCTGGCTCTTTCCCGCGGTGGGGACGCCGTCGCGCGTGACCGTGCGCGGGCGCGCGTTCCACGCCGATCCCGACCGCGGGTCGACCGCGCTGTCGCGCAACGTGCGCTCGATCTTCCTCGCCCGGGAGCACCCGCACGCCGACGTGATCCTTCATGTGCTCGGCGCGGCGATCGAAGCGAAAGCGGACGCGGAGGGATTCTTCTCGTGCGCGGTGCCGGCGGACACGCGTCTCGTCCCCCTCGGTGAACATGTCGTCACGGCCGGCTACCCCGGCCAGGCGCCCTGCGGACAGGGCCGACTGTTCGTCGTGCCCGATCAGGGGATCTCGCTCGTGAGCGACCTCGACGACACGATCGCGCACACCCATGTGGCGGCGCGCGGTCGGATGGTCGAGACCGCTCTCCTGCGCGATCACTCCGACCACGAAATCGTCCCCGGGATGGCGGCCCTGTATCGGGCGCTCGCCCGCGGAGCGGTGAGCGCGTTTCACTACCTATCGGGCTCGCCCGTCGGGATGTTGCAACGCACGATCCGGCTGCTGGAGCGGCACGGGTTTCCACCCGGATCGATCGGTCTGCGCCACTACGAAACGGAACCGTTCGACCCGCTCGCGTATAAATCGCCCCGGCTCCTGGCGCTGGCGGAGGCGCTGCCCGGCCACCGGTTCGTGCTCGTCGGCGACGATGGGGAGCGCGACCCGGAAGCCTACGCGCGCCTTCGAGTCGCGCTGGGAGAGCGCGTCGCGGCGGTCTGGATCCGGCGGGTCGGCGGCGGCAGCCTCGCCGACCCGCGCCTGGCCGGCTGCGTGGCGTTCGACCGTCCCTCCCGCCTGGCCGGGGAAGCCGTTCGGCTCGGCTGGATCGACGCGGGCTCCGTCGCGGACGTCGTTCGCGCCGAGGCCTGACGCGGAAAGGCCGCGCAGGCCTGCCGTGCGCCGCGGCGGGAGCCACTGCGAATCCGTCGCTTTCGCGGTCACTTCCCCTGCAGCATCACGATCGCCACGATCACCGCAACCACGGCCAGGACCGCGAGCGTGATCTTGATCCAGGAGTACGGGGCCTCGCCGCTCACCTTTCCGGTCTGACCGTTGACGAGGTAGCGCCAGGTCTTCCCCTGGTAGAGATAGGTGGCGATCCACACCGGCAGCAGGCAGAGCTTGAACCGCCGGTTGTTGTACGACGTGCGGACGCGCAGGTTCCGGTGCGTGTCTCCCGGTACCATTCGCGCGCAGGCGGACCGGATGCGCTCGTCGATCTCGTCCTTCGCCCGCGGCCAGCTCTGCTTGACGTCGAACTGGTAATCCTCGGCGATCATGCCGGCCAGATAGTCCGGTTTGTATGCCGTCAGCGCCTTGGTATCGTACGGCTCGAGCTGCTTGACGAGGTTCTCGTCGACCGATTTCGACGCCGCCACCAGCACGTCGTCATAATACGCCGAATGGTTTCCGCTCGCCGGCTGCCAGCGGGTCTTCTGCACCTGGCGCGTGCGCCGCTGACCCTGCGCATCGGTGTACGATTCCGTGACGTAGTAGTGGTAGCCCGCCTCGGCCGTCCAGAAGGAGTGCGTCATCGCGTCGAACGTCCAGAAGGGAATGTAGACGCCGCGGATCGCATCCGGTCGGGCCTGTTGCTTGAGCGCGTTGGGCCGGAACCAGAGGCCGCTGATCCAGGTCTTGAATTCGGAGGCGACGTTCTCGCGGGAAACCTGAAACGGGACCAGGGACTCGGGCTTGAAGAGATCCTCGGTCTGGGTGCGCGGAATGACCTGGTTGGAACCGCAGAAGGCGCAGATGAGGGCGGACACCTGGGCCTCGACTTCCGTCAGGGCGCCGCACAATTCACACTTCACGGGCTTGAAGGCGGCGCCCCAGCCGCGCGGGCGGCGCGCGAGATCGGCCTGGTCGAAGTCGTACTCCCGGATCTCGGCCTCGGATTGGGGGATGGCCTCGGCATGGCCGCAATACGGGCATTTCAGCGCGGTCTGCCCGGGGACGAATTCCAGCTTGGCGCCGCAGGCCCCGCAGGGGAACTGGAGGGGGTTCTTCTGTTCCGCGACGGGGCCGGTCATGGGCGGTTCTCCGCTAGGGGGGAAGGCGGGTTGGGACGGGGACGGCGCCTCGCGGCGTGGGTCGGACGGGCGGCGCCGCGGCGGGAGGTCGCCCGTCCCGGGTGCGGGAAGGCCGACCGTTTTCTTCGCGGCGGAATCCGCGCCAATGGGTTGGCCGGCGCCCGGGGGAAGGGCCGGCGCGTTCGACGCCGCGCCGGCCCCCGGGGTCTACGACAGGGGCGGCGGACCTCCGCCCAGGCGTCCGGCGATCTCCGGGACCGACTTTGCGTCGCTCCACGAGGGCATGCCGTCGCGCCAGACCTTGTGGGTGCCGCCCGGATTGGCCTTGATGCGGGCGACGAGCTCAGCGAGCGGATACGGACCTTCCGGCTGCGAGCCGGAGGAGTAATGGAAGGTCGGCTCCGCCGAAGCGGCCAGCGGCGGCGGCCCCCCGGCGACCGGGGGTGGACCCGCCGGCGGCCCGGACGGGGGACCGGCCAGGGAGGCGATCGCGGACACCTGCTGCCACGGCTGCCAGGCCGACATGCCCGGCGCCCACACCGTCGCCGACGCGCCGCGCGCGTCGCGCACGACCGATGCGGCCGCCGAAGCCGTCATCGGTCCGCTCTGCCCGTTCGGACCGTTGACGTAGTACTGCGACTCCGGCGGAGGCGGCGGGGCCGACATCGCGTTCCCCATCGACTGCGTGAACACCTGCCCCATCGCGATTCCCGCGCCCATGCCGGCGAAGGTTCCGGCGCCGCCCGGGTTCTGCGCCGCGTCGCGCATCGACTGCGCCGCCTGGTACTGCGCGAACTGGCCGAGATTCCCGACCGCACCCATCGAGCTGCGCGTGTCGATCGCCTTTTCCACCTCCGGCGGCAGCGAGATGTTCTCGATCAGGAACTTGGTCAGCGTGATCCCGCCCTTGCGGAACTCGGGATCCATCTTCTCCTGCAGTTTTCCGCCCAGCGTGTCGTAGTTCCCCGCCAGGTCGAGGACCGGGATCTTCGCCTGCCCGAGCGTGTTCGTGAAGCTCGACACCAGGGTCCGCCGCAACTGCCCCTCGATCTCCTCCGTCGTGAACCGGTGGTCGGTCCCGACGTAGGTCTTGAAAAAGGTCGGCGCGTCGGTGACCTTGATCGCATAGATCCCGAACGCGCGCACGCGCACGATGCCGAAATCGGCGTCGCGCATCGGGATCGGATTCATCGTTCCCCACTTCATGTCGATGTACTGCTTCGTGTTGATGAAGTAGACCTCGGCCTTGAAGGGGGACTCGAAGCCGTACTTCCAGGATTGCAGGGAGGTGAGGATCGGAATGTTCTGCGTGCGCAGGGTGTAGGTGCCGGGCTGGAAGACGTCGCCCATCTGCCCTTCGCTGACGAAGATGGCGACCTGGCCTTCGCGCACGATCAGTTTGGCGCCCTGCTTGATCTCGTTGTCGCTGTCGGGAAACCGCCAGCACAGGGTGTTGTTGCTGTCGTCCAGCCAGGAGATGATGTCGATCGCCTGACCGCGGATGAAGTTGAGGATTCCCATCAGCTGACTCCTTTCGCCCGGTCAGCGGGCAAGGACTCGTCGGACCTCGTCCACCTTCCGTGTGAGGGATTCGACTTCTTGCTGCATCTGCAGTTGAATCTGCGGAGTGGGGCCCGCCTCGAGGGCCCGGCCGAGGGCGAGCACGTCTTCGCGGGCCTTGGCCGCGGTCGCGGCGAAGTCGGCCAGAGCCCGTTCCGCGGCGGCCTTTTGCGCGGCATCGCCCGTTTCCTGGACGCGCCTGGCGACGGCGGTGGCTTCCTCGAGAAGCCGGGTCGCGGCCTGTGCCATCGGACCCCTCGCGCCGCCCGCGGTGATGCCGAGCGGGTCCTGGCGCCGCACGCGCTCGAGCACGTCATGCACGACGCCGGTGACCGCCGCAAGGCGCTCCCGCGCGGGGTGCGCGGGTTCCCGCAGGATCTGCGCCGCCTCTCGCGCGACCGGGGCCCAGGCGACCCACGACTCGGGCGGTACGGGCGCCGATCCGAGGATGCGCGCGGGGCGGGGCTTCGTCTTCATCCCCGCGGCCGCCACCGCCAGGGCCGCCCCGAGCACGGCGACCCACAAGGGGAGAATCAACCAGAGCAAGAGCAGTGTCCCTGCCCCGGCCGCGTACGGCAGCGGCGTGGCGAAGCCCGACTTCGGCACCGGAGGCGGCCCGCTGACCACCTGCGCGTTGGTCTCCTTGCGGCCGAGCTTCGCCGCCAGCGCCTCCGCGGAGGCGCGGTCGAGCCCCCGGCAGATGCGCAAGGACCCGGACGCCAGCGCCGCGAAGGCGTCCTCTTCGCGCACGGATTCCAGGAGTCGCGAGAGCTTCACCGCCGCCTCGCGCCGCATCTTCTCCATCGGGATGTCCAGCGTCTCCACGCCGTAGTCGTCGTCGCCGAGCGAGGCGTAGAGCGGACGACCCCCGCAGCACAGGCAGACGTCGAGCCCCGGGAGCACGTCCCGGTCGCACGACAGACAAGGAGCGCTGCGAGACTCTTCCTTCATCGGGTCAGATTCCATTCTTTTCCACGGACTTCTCGAGTTCCTCCAGGGAATCCGGCAGTCCCAGCCCCTTCGCGAGCCAGTTCAGGGTCGCCTTTTCCGTCGGACTCACGCGTCCGTCCGCCCGCACCAGCAGGATCGCGGTCTTGAGGAACGTGCGGCGGATCCACTCGGTCTCGAGCGTGCGATAGAACCTGACCGGATCGAACACCAGGTCGTCGAGCCGGTCGACCAACTCCGGTGCGCCGGCTTCCTTGACGAACTCGGCGATGAGCTTCTTCTCCCGATCCTCCAGCCCGTCCGTGCAGGCCACGTAATAGAGGCCGGTGGCGAACGCCTCCACCTGCGCGCGCGTGAGGGAAGGGTGGGTTTTTTCGGCCATGATGCGGTCCTCGAATGCGGGTCGCCTCCGTGCGCCGCGAGAAACACTAGCAGGGGGAAAGGGGGGCGTCAAGGCACAACCCGGGTCGAACCTGCGCCCTTTCCTCGGGGACGGGTGCGGTTCACGCCTCGACGGCGGCCGGAAGCGGGCTCCAGGTTTCGTGACTCATGCGGTGGATCGAGTCGAACACCGCCGTGCGGGTGGCGACGAAGAAGTGAATCTCGCTCGCGGTCACCCGCGCGAGGCGCTCGTATACGTCCGGAGACGCCAGCGAGCAAATCGCCACGATCATCGCGCTTCCCATCCGGTCGAGGATGACGAGCCGGTTCTTCGCCATCTCCTCCAGCGGCATGAGCAGGCTCATGCTCGGATCGATGGCGTAGGTGGAGGCGTCGAGATAGGGCAGCCCCCACAGTTCCGCGAGAAAGCAGGCGACCTCGTGCTCGGCCAGGCACCCCTGGCCGACCAGGGCCTCTTCGAGCGGCTCCCCGGTGAGCACGCGACGGGTGCGGACTCCGGCGAGCTGCAATTCGTCGATCCGTCCGTCCTCCAGCAATTGCTCCTCGAGGTCGAGCCGCGCTCGTGCCGTCAGGACCGGCTCCGGCGCGGGCTCCCGGATGGACAGGACCACGGGCTCCGGCCGGCGCGGGTGGACGTCGTCATCCAGAATCGCCCCCATGGCGCGGCGGATCGCCCCCGGAGTGCTCGCGACCGGCCGCAGCAGGTCCGGCGTGGCCAGTCGCAGTTGGTCGAGCGCGAACATGTCGTGCGGATTCCCCATCGCGACCGTGAGCACGTTTCCGGAGTGGGAAATGGGCAGGACGTGGTGGCGCTCCGCCTTTTCGCGCGGCAGCCAGTGAAAGATCTCCTCGGGCAGGCTGAGCCGGTCGAGGTCGATGGGCGGGATCTGGAGTTCGTGCGCCATGAGCCCGATCAGCATGCGCTCGGGCACGAATCCGCGGGCGACCAGCACCTCGGTGAGCGGCTTTCCCTCGCGCGCGGCGATGTCGGCCGCCTCCCGCGCCTGTGGGGGCGTGAGCAGCCCGCGTTCCACCAGTTCCGAGAGTCCGCTGGGGACCGTGCCTTCCATGGGCTGATCGTCCGCTGGCATCGGGGAGGGGGCGGTTCCTGGTTTCGGGCCCATTGAACCAACTGGCGTCGGGCGATGCAAGGGGTCCGCACCCGCGTGGCAGGCTCGTCAGCGACCACCCAGTTCGAGGAAGTACTGCTCGGGCAGAAACGTATGTTCGCGCACGAGCGTGAGCCCGGCGAGTTGCGCCTCGTCGAGAACGCGCCGCTTGGGGAGCTTGTGTTCCTTCGGCGGTCCTTTCGTCGAGTCCGGGTGGAAGTCGACGAGGGCAATTCGTCCGCCCGGCCGCAGCGCCGCCCGCAATTCCGCCAGGTAGCGCGCGCGCTCGGGCAGGTGGTGGTAGGTGTTGACGATCAGGACGAGGTCGACGCTCGCGGGCGCGAGCCCTGCGGAGTCGGGGGAGACGAGCCGGGTTTCGAGGTTGGCGATCCGCTCGCCGCGCGCGCGCCCGGACAGGCGCCGGACGAATTCCGGTTCGATGTCGAGCGCAAAGACGCGCCCCTCCGGGACCGCCCGGGCGAGGCGAAGGGCGAAGTAGCCCGAACCCGCGCCGAGGTCGGCGACGTGCGCATCCGGTCGCAGGCGCAGCGCGCGCACGACGTCGTCCGGCTTCTGCCACGCCAGGCGATCGGCGGCCTCGTAGCGGGCGATCCGTTCCTCCACCGTGCCCGACTCCCGGTGCGGTTCGTGGCCGTGCCCGTGGCCCGGGGCGTGCCCGCGTTCGGCCGGCGGATGACTGCGGGTCGCGCAGCCGGACGCGGAGAGGAGGAGGAGCAGGGCGGCGAGGGCGGGGAGGAGGGCGCGCATGGGAAGTCCTTCGGTGAGGGTAGGAACGGTCGAAGAAGGGGACTGGATCCGAATCTAGCGAGGGGTGGCCGGATGGTCAATGCTCCCCTGCCGCGCCGGGAGCGGAGGTCCGGTCCGCTGCGACGCGTTGCGTCGCCGCCCGCCATCCGCTACACTGCCCCCGTCCCCCTTCCCCTGGAGGCACCCATGCCCTGGAGTCGACGGGTCGAGGCGGCGCTCTGCTTCGCCGCGCAATTGCACCAGGACCAGGAGCGCAAAGGCTCGGGTACGCCGTACCTCTGCCACCTCCTTGCGGTCGCCGCGCTCGTCGGGGAGTCCGGCGGCAGCGAAGACGAGTTCATCGCGGCCGTGCTGCATGACGCGGTCGAGGACCAGGGCGGAGCGCCGACGCTCGCGCGGGTTCGCGGGCTCTTCGGGGACGCGGTGGCCGAGATCGTCGCCGGCTGCACCGACACCGACGCGACCCCCAAGCCGCCCTGGCGCGCGCGCAAGGAGGCTTACATCGCGCACCTGGCCCAGGCGTCGCCCTCGGTGTTGCGCGTGTCGTGCGCGGACAAGCTGCACAATGCGCGCGCGATCGTGGCCGACCTGCGCAAGCAGGGGGACGCGGCGTGGTCGATCTTCAAGGGGGGCAAGGACGGCACGCTCTGGTACTACCGCGCATTGACGGAGGAGTACCGGAAGCGGGGAGCGCCGGCGGTGCTGCTCGAAGACCTGGATCGGGCGGTGCGTGAGATGGAGGCGCTCGCGGCCGGGGGGGGGAAGGGCATCAAGGCGACCGGGTCGCCTTGAGCCGGAATCCCGGATGGCCGTGGGTTTCCTCGGGAAGGCGCGCCTCGCGGGAGGCTGCGCGGCAGCGCGAGGCCGCGCTGCTCCAGGAGGCCCCCTTGAGCACCCGCCACTCTCCCGCCGGACCGCCGGTGGAGATCGTCCATTCCGCGACTCCGCCCGCCAAGTCGCGCACGCCATAGGGGCTTTCGTCGACGGGAAAAAGGCCGTACGGCTCCGCGCCGAGCCTGAGGGACTCTCCTTCGCGGGAGTCCTG
Source organism: uncultured Planctomycetia bacterium (assembly GCA_964632945.1). Classification (GTDB taxonomy): domain Bacteria; phylum Planctomycetota; class MHYJ01; order WSZJ01; family CAZWCX01; genus CAZWCX01. The sequence continues at coordinate 35,475 of CAZWCX010000022.1, forward strand.
CATGCGACAGAACGACTCGTCGAAGTGGTCCCCCCAGGGGAAGAAGCGGCCGTCGGGGCCGCGCGCGCCCTTCTCCCATTCGTCCTCGGTCGGCAACTGGAAGATCCAGCCGCTGCCGATCTTGCGCGTCAGCCAGCGCGTGTAGTCGACGGCGTCGTGCCAGGAGATGCCCCACACGGGCCAGTCCGGCCGCCACTCCGGATCGCGGAAGATGACCTGCTCCTGCGGGTCGATGGACCACAGCGTGGAGGCCGGGTCGGCGTTGGCGGAGAGCCGGGGAAGCCGGGAGCGGGCCGCCGCGGGGGAGTGCCAGGCGCGGTCGTTCAGGTATTCGACGTACATACCGCTCGTGACCTCGAAGCGGGCCAGGTAGAACCCCTGCCCCGCGGACGCGCCCGGCTTGCCGTCGGGAGGAGGCAGGCGCACCCAGCCCCCCTCCCGGGAGGGGGAGTACTGGGCCTCCGGATCCCCGGCGATCTGACAGGGACCGGCGGACACATGCCGCCAATAGGAGGCGGACAGTCCTCCGCGCGGGAGGGAGAGGGGAGGCGGGTCCGATCCGGGCGGGAGCGGGGGCACTTCGGTGCTGCCGGGAATGTCGCAGGCGTCGTTCCAGGGTTCGTCACGCCGGACTTCGAAGGGGTAACGGAGAGGCCACAGGCCCTGGCCGGGCGCGAAATAGAGGAGATAGGAGCCGCGGGGGAGGGTGCCGCGGAAGAGGACGTGGCGGCGTCCGTCGGCGTCCGGTTCTTCCAACTCGAGTTCGAGGCGTCCGGCCGGCACCGGGTGGAGGGCGAAGGCGCTCCCGAAGCGGGCGTCCACGACGGCGCGGAGGGCGGTTCCGCCCAGGGGGCTGCGGAGCGCGGATCCCAGGGGGACCGGATCGGTCGCGGAGTGGGCGGGCGGGGCGAGCACTTCGCCGTTGGCCGGGTTGGCCGGGACCGGCGTGCGAATCGGCGGCGACCCGGCCGCCTCGTACCGGAACAGGTAGGCCTCGACGGGTTGCGCATCCAGGTCCGCCGGGCGGTGTGGCAGGCGGAACGAGATCCGCACCTTGCGCTCCCCGCGGAGGAGGTGGGCGTACTCCTGGCGGCCGAACTTGAGGACGAGGGAGCGGTACGAGTCCATCGCGGAGGCGTCCCGGGCGCGCTCCGCGTCGAGGAAGCGGTCGAGGTTCAGGTCGGCGAGGCGTTTGCGCGCCTCGATGTGGTCCTTCCAGTTGCCCAGGGCTTCCGTGAACGCGGAGACGGAGCTCGCGAAGTGGGCCTCGCGTTCCTGGATCGCCCGGCGCAGGTCCTCCTCCCGCTCCCAGAGGCGGCGCTTTTCGAGGTGCGTGCGGGCGGTGCGGAGGCCCTGGCGCAGGGAGCGCAGTTCGACCTGGAGGATCTGGATTCTCGCCTTCACCTGTCGGTACTCGGCGAAGGTCTCCTCGCCGAAGGCGTACGCCTCCTGCGCGGCAATCTGGGCAAGGAGTTGCTTGATTTCCGGATCGGCCGGTTCCAGGACCTGGGCCTCGCGGGCATGCATCATGGCCGACGAGAGGTCTCCGTTCGCGAAGGCGGTGCGCGAGTCGGCGCGGAAGCGGATGAAATCGGCGCGGCGCTGGATCGTCCGGACCGCGACGGTCGCGGTCGCGCCGACGACGACGAAGATGAGGGCGGCGAAGAGGGCGGAGAGGAGCGGAGTCCGTTTCGCCCGGCGCCAGGCGCGCACGGCCACGTTGACGGGACGGGCGACGATCGGCTCGCCGGCGAGGTAGCGGCGCAGATCGGCGGCGAGTTCGGCGGCCGAAGGATACCGGTTCTCGGCCTCTTTCTGGAGGCATTTGTGGCATATGGTGGCGAGGTCGGCGTCCACCACGGGTCGGACCCGCGTGATCGGCGCGGGATCGTCGAGGATGATCGCCTCGAGCAGTTCGGGAAGGGTGGCGCGGTCGAGCGGCGGGCCGCCGGCCAGCGCCTCGTAGAGGGTGGCGCCAAGCGAATAGAGGTCGGAGCGGGCGTCCAGGTCCTCGGCCCCGCGGACCTGCTCGGGGCTCATGTAGACCGGGGTGCCGAGGATCTGGTTGTCCCGGGTCAGGCGTCCCGCATTGGGCACGGGGGAATCCACGCCCAGGGAGAGAGCGGACTCGTGCACCTTGGCGAGGCCGAAGTCGAGCAGCATCGCGGTCATCACGTCCGGGCGGCGGTGGATCATGATGTTCTTGGGCTTGATGTCGCGGTGGAGCAGTCCGCGTTCGTGCGCGTAGGTGAGGGCGTCGGCGATCTGCAGGGTCATCTCCGCGGCTTCCCGCGGTTCGAGCCGCGACTCGCGGACGATCTCGTCGAGATCCCGGCCGGGGGCGAGCTGCATGACCATGAACGGGCAGCCCGCGGCGTCGCCGAAGTCGAACAACTGGACGATGTGGGGGTGGTGCAGGGAGGCTGCGACCTGCGCCTCGTGGCGGAAGCGGGACTTGGCATCCTCGGTGGCGGACTCCGCGCTGCGGAGGAGCTTGACGGCGACGTCCCGATTCAGTTGGCGGTCGCGACAGTGATAGGCGACGCCGACGCCGCCGCGGCCGAGTTCGCGCAGGAATTCGTACCGCTCCCGGACCACGCGCAGGGCGGCATCCTCGCCCAGGGGATCGGAGAGGGAAGGCGGGTTTGGGGCATGCCCCGCGGGGTCGGCGTCCCGCGACGGCAGGGGGGGGGAGGGCCGGGTGGACGGGTCGCCCGGGTTCGCCGTGGACGTTGGGGCGGGATCGGCGGGGAACCCGGCATCCATCCGGAAGGGCCTCGCGGACACGGGGAGAAGGGGACGGGGGCGGTGAGTGGATTATAGGCGCCGCGGCGGGCGGCGGTCAACGGCCCTGGGCGGCACGGGCCGCCTCGAGCGCTTCCCGCCACAGTTCTCCCTGTTCGGGCGCAAGACTCCCGGCGGCTTCCAGGTCGACGACCGCGCCGTCGGCGTCTTCGCGCACGAGGCGGACGATCCCGCGCCGCCAGTGGCACTCCCAATCCGGGCCGCCGAGTTCGAGCGCGCGGGTGAAGGCGGCCTCGGCGGCCGCGAGTTCGGCGTCGACTCTCCTGCCGCGCTCGAGGGAGAGGAAGGCGGTCTGCGCCAGCGCGGCGCCGTGGCTCTTGTGGATCCCGGCGTCCTTCGGCCGGCCCGCGGCGGCGGCGCCGAAGTCCGCGGCGGCGGCGGCGAAACTCGCGAGGCCGTCCTCGCCCCGATGCGTTCGGGCCACCCCGTGGTTCTGGTGGGTGACGGCACGCAATTCGAAAGACTCGGGATCTCCGGGCGCGAGTTCGAGGGCGCGGGTCAGGTCCGCGAGGGCGGCGGCGGTCGCGGCGGCGCCCTCCGGGCGCGGACCGAGGTGCGCGGCGCGCAGGAGGTGGGCCTGTCCGCGGGCCCGCCAGGCCGTGGCGCCGGCCGCAGGAGACTCGACGACCCGGGTGAAGTCCGCGATCGCCGCGTCCAGCCACGGCATCGCCTGGCCGCCGAGGCGGGCCGCGCGGTCCGCGCGGACGCAGCGCAGGCGGCCCCGTTGCTCCACACAGCCGACGGCGTCGGGCGCGGCCCGCATGCCGCGTTCGAAGGCGGCTTCCGCCTCGGCCCACACCGGTTCGGGGTCTTCGCCGCGCGCGGCCCGTCGCTCGCCCTGAAAGCGCAGGGATATCCCCAGCGACCGCCAGTGGGCCTCCTCCTCGCCCCCGATTTCCGCGGCCCGGCGCAGGTCGGCCACGGCGCGATCCAGCACGGCCCCCGGGTCGCGGCCCCGCCGCAGCGCGTCGCCGGCTTGCTGCGAGAGCGACGTTCCGCGCAGGACCCATCCCCGCGGATCCGCCGGATCCGTCTCGAGGATCCTCTCGGCCGCGGCGATCGCCTGCTCGAGCAGGGGACCGATCTCCTCGCGGTGACGTTCCCTCCACAGCGCTCGGCGGCGCAGGATCTTTCCCCGCTCGGACCATGCGTCCACGTCGTTCGGTCGGAGAGCGAGGGCGGCATCGATCTCCCGGAGTGCGTCGGTGAGGCGAGGGTCGGGATCCACGCCCCGCTCCATCTCGATTTCGCCCCAGTTCCCAAGCAATCGGCCGAGGGAGATTGCGGTGTCCCGGTAGGTGGCATTCTGTGTCTTGGCCTCTTCCAGGTCGGCGAGGGCCGCCTCGAGGTGGGGGAGCGGGTTTCCGCCCGAGCGCGCGGCGCGGACGGCGCGGTTGGTCTCCAGTTCTCCTCGACGGATCCGGATCTCGATGGACTTCGGCTCCAACCGCAGCGCCTCGGCGAGATCCGCCGCGGCGGCGGCGTAGTCCGGTCCGGGATCCCGGTGGCGACGCCCGACGAACACGCCGAGGGTTCCCCGGGCCTCGCCGCGTCCCAGCCAGATCAGGGAGTCGTGAGGGGAGATCGCCAGGGCGCGATCGTAGTCCTCGAGCGCGGCCGAGAGCGTGGTCGTCCCATCCCCGCCGTGTCGCTCCTTGCGCTTGCCGATGTTGGTGCGGATGCTCGCGCGCAGGCGCCAGCCTTCGGAAAAATCCGGGTCGAGGCGGATCAGGTGCTCGGAGTCGGCCAGGGCGGATTCCCAGACGGGGATCGGATCCTGATGGCACTCGTGAATGTACAGTCCCTGATTCTCGCGCAGGATGGCGCGGTCGATTCGCGCCAGGCGATCGTCGGGTCGTGCGGCGACGGCCGCATCGAGGTCGCGGCAGGCGTCCCGATACCGGGGGGTGGGATCGCCGCCGTGGTAGTGCTCCCACAATCCCGCGCGGCCGTGCAGTTGGCCGCGCAGGCGCAGGGCGTGAGCGTCGTCGGGGCGGAGTTCCAGCGATCGTGTCGCGGCCGACACGCCCTGATCCCACTGCGGCCGGGGATCCCGGCCGGCCGCTTCCTCGCGGCCGCCCAGCAGGGAACAGACCTCCGCAAGGCGGCGCCAGAACACGGCGTGGCCGCGATCGACTTCGGTGGCGCGCACGAAGACGGAACTCGCCGCCTCCGGATTCCCCTCCGCCAGATCCAGTTGGGCCAGTGCCGCGTAGGCCTCTTCCAGGCGGTCGTCCGCGCGCAGGGCGCCCTCCAGGAGGTCGCGCGCCCGGGCTTTGCCGTCGGGTTCTCCGGAGTGCATGGCCACCAGGCCGCGCGCGCAATCGACCATGGCCGGGGTCAGAACCGGCCCGGCGAGGGGCGATCCGCCGGGCGACGCACCGGCCGTGTCGAGCGATTGCTCCAGCACGTCGAGTTCGCCGAGCAGCGCGGCGAGAATCTGCCGGCCGGCGGGATCCGACTCGATGAGCTGGGCATCGGCGGGACGGGCCCGCGCATGGGCCGCGGCGAGCTCGGCGGATTGCAGGGCGCCCAGGCGGGTCAGGCGCAAGCCCTCTTCGCGGCTCCAGGCCGTCCGCAGCTCGTCCACCCGTTCGGCCAGTCGCGCCGAGGCGAGCACGGCCCGCTCATAGCGCGCGGCGAGCAGATCGGGCTGACGGTCGAGGGCGCACGCCTGCTCGGCATCCGCCTCGGCGAAGCGGTCCAGGGCGCGCAGGAGCCGCCCGAGGTGATAGCGGGGTTCCCCCGTGGCGGGGTCGAGCCGTTCGGCCTCCTCGACGCCGCTGCGGAGCAGGCCGAGGTACTTCTCGGCGGTTCGCACCGGAGCGCCGGCGCGGCGCAGTTCGAGCGCCGCGTCGTGATAGAGGCCGGCGCGTTCCCGCAGCTCGACCATCACCTTGCGCGCCAGGGCGAGCCGTTCCTGTTCGGCGCGCGCGGAGTCGCGCGCGGACTGCTCCGCGCGCGCCGCCATCGCGCCCGCCACGCCGAAGCCGATCAGGGCCAGGGCCGCCGCTCCCGCGAGGGCGGGGCGGCGCCGCACCCAGCGCACCGCGCGTTCGCTCCAGGTTTCCCGGCGGGCCAGAATCGCCTCCCCGCGCAGGAAGCGCGCCAGGTCGTCCGTCAACTCGCGCGCCGTCGGGTAGCGGGCGGCCGGTTCCTTGTGCATGGCCTTGAGGCAGATCGTCTCCAGATCGGGCGGCACCCGGGGGGCGCGCTTGCGCGGGGCAACCGGATCGTCCCGCAGCGCCTTGGCCATCACCTCGGCCGCGGTCTCCCCCTCGAAGGGAAGCCGCTCGGTCATGAGCTCGTAGAGCATGACTCCGAGAGCATAGACGTCGACCGGCGGACCGAAGAGGTGGATCTGCCCCCGGATCTGCTCCGGCGGCATGTATCCCGGCGTTCCCATCACCTGTCCGGTGACGGTGAGCTTCGTCTCTCCGGTTCGGCGCGCCAGGCCGAAGTCCATCACCTTGAGGCCGCCGCCGTCCTCGAGGAGCACGTTGGCGGGCTTGAGATCCCGGTGGATCACGCCGCGGGAGTGCGCGAAGGCGATGGCCTCGGCGAGATCATGGAGAATCTGCACGCGTTCCCGCAGGGTGGGGAAGCGTCCGCGTCCCAGCGCCGAGTCGAGCGTGGCTCCCCGCACGAAGGCCATGGCGAAGTAGGGAGTCCCCTCCATCACCCCGACGTCATAGATCGGCACGATGGCGGGGTGCTGAAGAGTGGCGGCGGTGCGGGCCTCCCGCAGGAGGCGGTCGACCGCCTCCCGGTCGGCGTGGTCCGCCGCGTGCAGGGTCTTGAGGGCCACTTCGCGCTTCAGGTCCACATCGACCGCGCGGTAGACGATGCCCATGCCGCCGCGACCGACTTCGGCGTAGAGTTGGTACTTGCCGATCCGTCGCCCCAGGGGGAGGGGAAGCGCGCCTTCGGAGGGGCCGGCGGGGGGCGTCGCAGGGGCGAATCCGTCGTCCAGTACCGTGTCCCCCGGCGCCGCCGGGGGGGATCCGGCGACGCGCATCGTGTCGGCCGATCCGCGGGCCGGATCGCGGACGGTGGCGGTTGATTCGGGCGGCTCCGCGGGACCGAAGGCCGGATCGCGCACGGTCGCCGGTTCGCCCATCCAGGCGGCCGGGCCGCGGTTCCCGTCACGGAGCGTCACCGCGTCCCCGGGCGGTTTCGCGCCGGGGCCGTGACCGGCATCGTACCGAGAGGCGGCCGGCCCGGAATTCGGGTCCGAGCCCCGAACGGCGGGGGTGTGATGCGTGACGAGCGCCGTCGGGGAGGTGGGAAAAGACGGGGATTCGGACGGGTGAGGCCGCGGATCCGCCGATTCGACGCCTTGGGCGCCCTCGCGGAGTCCGGCCAGGATCCCCGGGAGATCGGCCGAACCGCTCTCCCGCAGTCGGCAGGCCTCCTGCCACGCGGACACGAAGTTTGGAATCCGGACGTCGAGCGCGCCCAACGCGACCGCGTGTTCCGCCAGCAGGTCGCGCACCTGGTCGGGCCGGAGCAGTCCGCTCTCCACCCAGACGAGACCCGCCGTGGGCGAATCGCTTCCCTCCGTCCGCGTCGCCAGGAATTCACGGACGCGGGCGGGCGAAATCCATCCTCGCTCCACGGCGAGGGTGGCGATGACGGCGTCCAGGGTGCGGGTCATGCGGAACCTCGGTGACGACAAGAGGATTATACGGGAGCAAGCGACGGCCGCAATCTCCGCGTTGGTACACGCCGGAGGCTTCGGGAGCCCCGGGAGACGGCCGACCTTGTCGGGACCGGAGATCCGGGTCGGCCGGCCGCGAACGGGGCGATCGGGAGCCTTTGCAGAGCGAGGCCCCACGGGGTAGAATCCTCGCGTAGTGGAGGTCCCGCGATGTCCGAACCCCCGGGCCGACCGGCCGCGCTCATTACGGGCGCTTCCTCCGGAATCGGCGAGATTTACGCCCGCCGCCTGGCCTCGCGCGGTCACGACCTCGCGCTCGTCGCCCGCCGCCAGGACCGACTGGACCGGCTCGCCGGGGAAGTGCGCGAGGCGCACCGCGTGCGCACGCTCGTCGTTGCGGCCGACCTGGCCCGCGCGGGGGCCTGCATCGAGGTCCACCGCCGGACCACCGAGGCCGGGTGGACGGTGGGTCTCCTGATCAACAACGCCGGTTACGGGAACTATGGGAAGTTTGCGGCCAGCGATCCCGAGCGGGAACTGGGGCAGATCGACCTGAACGTGAGGGCCCTGGTGGAACTGACCCGGCTCTATGTCCCGGACATGCTGGCGCGGCGGGACGGGATCGTGGTCCAGGTCGGCTCCGTCGCCGGCTTCATGCCGATTCCGTACCTGTCCACCTATGCCGCCACCAAGGCATTCGTGCTCTCGTTCGCCGAGGCCCTGAACGTGGAACTCGAGGGTACCGGCGTCCACGTCATGGCCGTCTGCCCCGGCGGCACGCGGACCGAGTGGCAGGAGATGGCGGGAATCGAAAGCAGCCACGGCAAAGGGATGACCGCGGAGCAGGTCGTGGACCTGGCGCTCGCGGACATGGACGCGAAGAAGCGCGTGAGCGTGACCGGCTTCGGCAACCGCGTGGCCGCCTTCCTCGGCGGGTTGTTTCCGCGCGGGTTCGTTGCGCGCCGGACGCGCGCCCTGTTCGAGGGACGGGCCCGTCGATGAGCGCCTTCTTCCGCGTGCACCTGAACCTGTCCCATGCCTGCACGATTGCCGGACGGCTGGAAAACCTCCTCGTCCGCCGGATCGACCCGCTCGACCGTGCGCATCAGGAGATGATGGGCGTGCTCGGCCGGATCATCGAACTCCTGCACCCATTCGCGGAGTCGGAGGAAATGCCCGAGCGCGAGCAGGTGGTCGGAATCGTCGAGGAATCGGCCAACCTGGGGAGGGCGCTCGTCGATGCGATCGAGCGCCTGAACCTGGGCGACGACCGGGTGGGGCAGTGGGTGCGCAACTACTTCGAGTGCCTCGAACTCGGCGAGGAGGGCGCGCGGCTGTCGTTGCGCGCGGGAGAGAATCCGGACTCGGCGCTGCGTCCCACCTGAGTGGGGCTTCCACCTTGATCTCCTGGGTTGGTCCGGTCGCTCTTCGCGCGGGGAACGGCGCGCGCGGAGGGCGAGGCCGGACGGCGGGGGAGGGCGAGACCTCGCGGGCGGTCCCGCGGCTCGTGCGGGCGCGTACAACGACGGGGAGGGCGGCATGGCGGACCTGCGCGTGTCGGAAGGGGTGTTTCCGTCGCGGGACGGGCTGAAGCTCTTCGGGCGGGACGTGCTCCCCCCGGGGGACGCGGCGATCCGCGCGCACGTCGCGGTCGTGCACGGGTACTCGGACCACCTCGGCCGGTACGAAGCCGTGTTCGAGAAACTCGCCGGTTCCGGGCTGGCGGTCCACGCGTTCGACTATCGCGGCCACGGCAGGGCGGAGGGCCGGCGCGGCCATTGCGACTCCTTCCGCCAGTTTCACGACGACCTCGACGCGTTCCTGGCGCGCGTCCGTCCGCAATCGTCGGGCCGACCGCTGTTCCTGCTCTCTCACAGCCATGGCGGGCTGATGGTCTTGAGCTGGGCGATCGCGCGCGGGGCGGACGGCATCGCCGGCGCGGTCTTCAGCGCGCCGTTTCTGCGTCTCGCCTTTCAGCCGCCGCGCCTGAAACTGTGGGCGGCGAGAATCCTCGAACGCGTCCTGCCCGCCTTTCCTCTCGGCAACGAGTTGCAGGTCACACAGCTGACGCGCGATCCCGAATGGCAACGCCGGACGGAAGCCGATCCGCTCTACGGACACGTGACGACACCGCGCTGGTTTGCCCAGGCCCTCGCCACCCAGGACGAGGTGCTCCGGCGCGCCGCCGAATTCCGGCTGCCCGCGCTTTTCCTGCACGGTACCGCCGACCCGATCGCGGACCCGGACGCCACCCGGCAGCTGGTCGATGCCCTGGGATCCACCGACAAGAAACTGTCCTGCTACGACGGGTTTCTGCACGAGATCCTCAACGAAGTCGGGAAGGAGCGGGTGCGGGCGGAGATCCTGGACTGGATCCTGGCGAGGGCGTAGGCGGGGGACATTATTGTCGGATTCCGCCAATGCTGTCGGGGACGCATCCTCCGGCGCGCATCCTCGACGGCGGGAGACCCCGAATTCGCGAATGCGCGAGTGTCGAATCCCTGCTCTGCAAGATTCATACCGCAGGGCGCTTCGAACAGGACGAACGAATCAAATCCAAGTCCGGTCAGGGCAGGATTCGGAGGTTGGCCACGACCACCGGCCGCGGCATGAATTCTGCGGTTGTCCATCGTGAGTTCGGTCCCTGGCGGATTGGATGTGAGATGGAAAGAACCCGGGCTTCGGACCCCTCCCCCGGGGACGGGCGGACCTTCGGCCCCTATGTACTCCTGGAACGGGTCGGAGAGGGCGTTTCCTCGGTCGTGTTCCGCGCGCGCCGCGAGGGATTGGAGCGGGACGTCGCGCTCAAGGTATCGCGGCCCGATCTCGATCTCGAGGCGGCCCTGGAAGTCCTGAACCGGGAAGCCGCGCTCGCAGGCCTGTTGCAGGGACCGCACAGCATCACGGTACACGAAGTCGGCGTCCACGGGCGACATGCGTTTCTGGCCATGGACCTGATCGAAGGGACCACCTTCGAACGCTACCTGATGGAATTGCCCGAAGGGGCGCGGAAGGAGCCCGTGAGGGTGGTGCGGGCGCTATTGCCGGCGCTGCGGGCCCTGGGTCGCGGGCACCGGGCCGGCGTCATCCACCGCGACGTCAAGCCGAGCAACCTGCTGGTCGATCGCGGGGAGAGCGCGCACCTGACCGACTTCGGAATCGCGATGCGACTCGGGGAGGGGGAGCCGACGCCCGAGCGGGCCTCCGAGGGGACGCCCGCCTTCATGTCGCCGGAGCAGGCCTGGGGGGAGCCGCACAAGCTGGGTCCGGCATCGGATGTCTACAGCGTGGGGCTGCTCCTCTACACCGCGTTTGCCGGCCGCCCTCCCTGTGACGACCCCGGGTTCTACATGATGTTGCGGAAGGAAATGGGCGTGGATCCGGATCCGTTGACCTGGCACTGGCCGGAGGCGCCGTCGGCGCTGGTGCACATCATCGACAAGGCGACGCGGATCCAGCCGCTCGAACGGTTTGCGAACGCCGACCAACTGGCGGATGAGCTGGAGCGCTGGGCGCGATCGGCCGAGGAGAGCGTGGGATGAGGACGGGGAACGGCATGCCGGGGTCGGCCGCGCGGAAGGCGGTCGATCCGATCCTCCTGGGACTCGCCTGGCGCGAATCGGCCGGGCACGCGATCCCCCTCGCCTCCCGGGCTATCTTCCGGGCTTCGACATCTCCTGCTTCAGCCACTCGATCCCTTCCCTGGCGCCCGGGTACTGCGGATTGAGGCTCAAGACCTTCTGAAACGCCTCCATCGCCTCGGCGTGCCGACCCATCACGCCCAGGGACGCCCCCAGGTAGTAGTGCGTTTCCGGCTGATCCGGGGCGAATTTCACCGCCAGCTTGAGGTGGGTCAACCCCTCGTCGAGCCGTTTCTTGCGCGACAGCAGGATGCCGATCCACATGTGCGCCTCGGAGTGGTCGACGGCCAGTTCCACGACCTTGCGGTAGGCGGCGATCGCCCGATCCGCCTCCCCCTTGTCGCGGTACAGGGTGCCCAGGTTGAAGTGCGCCTCCGCGGAGTTCGGCGCCAGTTCACGCGACTTGAGGAAGTGTTGCTCGGCTTGGGCATGGTCGCGCCGGATGAGGAAGAGCATGCCCAAGTGCTCGTGGAGCAGGGGCTCCTTCGGGTCCACGGACAATCCGCGTCGCAGCATCTCCATCGCCTGCTCGGTCTTCTGCTGGGCCGCGAGGACGGCGCCCATGCCGAGGAGGATCAGAGGATCTTTGGGATCGCCGGCGAGGGCCTCTTCGTAGAAGCGCAGGGCCTGGTCGAGTTCCCCGTCCACGTAGAGTTTGTCGGCGAGGGGGCGAATCGGCGTGATCAGCCGGGGCCGGTGCCAGCGACCCGGAAAGGGCAGGGAGTGCGCCATCCGCTGCGCGTCGTCGTCGTCCAGGTGATTCACGTCGTCGAGGAGGATGTCCACCTCCACCGGGCCGTGGTAGACGGCGGCGATGCGACCCGCGCGGTCGAGCAGCAGACTGGTGGGTAGCACCAGCGCGCGCAATCGACCGTTCAGCTGATTGACGACCGCCTCGAGACGGTCGACGGCCTCGGAGCGAGCGAAGCCGCTGGGAAACGGAAACGCGATGTCGCGCAAGAAGCGACGCGCGCGCTCCAGGTCGTTGCCCTTCATCTCCCGGGCGGCCTCGATGTTGAGGGCGAGGATCTCTACGCCTGCTGCGCGCAGGCGATCGGCGTGTTTCGTGAAGTCGCGCAACTCGGCGTTGCAGGCCCGGCAGCCGCTGCCCCAGAGGTTGATCAGGCGGACCTTGCCCTGGTTGAGGCGGGCGTCGGCGCGGCGTCCATCCGAGGTCTCGTAGGGCAGGTCGGGGGTCGGCACCCGCGCGGCCAGAAAGCCGCGCGACGAGGAGGATTCCCGCGGCGGGTGGAGCGGGGAGGCCGCCAGGTTCACCGACCGCGCCGGCGCTATCCACGGCTCGGCCTTTCCGGATCCCTGGACGACGGTCCAGCGGGCGTTGGGTCGGATGCCGGCGATCGCCTCCGCGGCGGCGGCGCCCGGCCAACGCACGGCGACTTTCGTGATCGCGGCGCCCTGGGGCAGGCCGACGTGCACCCACTTGCTCGACTGCGCCAGGTACCCCTCGCCCGCCCGGACGGCCCGCACGAGCGGAGGCAGGGGTTGTCCGCGTCCGTCGACCGCATGCACCGTCACCCGCGCCCCCACCGCGTCCCGATTGCCCCCGGTCCCCTGCAGCCGCAAGGCCACATATCCGTTACCGGACGGGATGTCGTTGCGCATTACGCGCAGGCAGGGTCCCGACCGGTTGGCGATCCAGAAATCGAGGTCCCCGTCCTGGTCCCAGTCGACGACCCCCAGGGCCCGCGCGTCATCGTCGAAATCGAGTCCGCTCACCGCGGAGACGTCGGCGAATCGGGGTGCGCCGGTATTGAGGAAACAGACGTTGCGCTCGTGGCCGCTGAAGGAACGGCCGCCGAGCAACATCGAGTACCCCTGCATGATCTGGGTCGAAGCGCCGGCGGTGGGGACGTCTTCCAGGGATTGGGTCTTGCGTTGCGACAAACCTTGCCGCCAGAAGTAGCTTCACAAGTCCGCCGGGTCTTCCATGGTCAGGTACCCGTTGGCCACGAGCAGGTCTTCCCAGCCGTCGTTGTTGAGGTCGGCGAAATTGGAGCCCCAGGCCCATCGCCCCATTTCCACGGCGGCCTCGGCGCTCACCTCTTCGAAGCGGCCGTCGCCGTGGTTGCGCAGGAGGGTGTTTCCCTTGGCAAACCGTTGCCAGCGGCGCTTGGTCCCCGGGTCCTCGAAGGGTCGGAACTTCTCGTTGTAGGTTACCCTCCCGCCGGCGGACGACCACATGTTCGCGACGTAGATGTCGAAGCGACCGTCCCGGTCGAAGTCGCCCCAGTGGGCGGACATGCCCGAGCCGAAGTCCTCGGCCCCCGCCGCGCGTCCGACATCCACGAATTTCCCGCCATCGTTGCGCCACAGGTTGTTCGGACCGTAATCGTTGGCCACGTAGAGGTCGGGGTCGCCGTCGTCGTCGAAATCCTCCCAGCAGGCCGCCAGGCTGTGCCGCCGATTGTCCGCCTCGAGCCCGCACTCGGCGGTCACGTCGGTGAAGGTCCAACCGCCGTCGTTGCGGAACAAATGGTTCGGTCCTCCGTCGGTGGCATCATGGTAGACGAACGTCCCGGTTGTGATCTGGGGCTTGCCCACCTGCCAACCATCGTTGACGCACACGAACAGGTCGAGGTCGCCGTCCAGATCGTAGTCCGCGGCGCACATCGATTGCGTATCGGGGTTGGCTTTGACCGATGCCGCGATGCGGAAGCGTCCGGAACCGTCGTTTTCGAGCACGAGCAGGCATTCGAGCATGGCCAGGGCGAGATCCTGGTCGCCGTCGCCGTCGAGGTCGAGGAACAAGGCGCTGGAGGTGAGATCGAGGAAATCGATGCCGGCCTCCGAGGACCGGTCGGTCACGGTGCCGTCGGGGTTCTGCACGAACAAGCGGTTGGGCAGCCCGGACGGTTGGCAGACGTACACGTCTTCGAGACCGTCTCCGTTCGCGTCCCCGATGGCGAGTCCGCAGCGCGAGAAGATCTGGAACCCGACCGCCGACTCCACCCGGGTCCACCAGTGATTGTACCCGTGCATCAGGTGCTCGTCGAAGGCGCGGTTTCCCTTGAGCACCCCGAGGGTGATGTCGGAGAACCAGTCACCCTGTGCGGTGCGGCTCTCGATCTCCTCGTAATCCGGGACGCCGATCCAGGCGACGAGCGGGGTGGTGGCGTCGGGACCGGCGACCCAGCGGACCTGCCAGATCGAGTTCACCTGGGTGGAGCCGGAAGCGGTGCGGCCGTAGATCTGGAAATCGACGAGGGTATCCGTATGGCCTTGCCCGGGGACGACCCGGTAGATCTTGAACTTGTGGCGGATCGACGAGGCCCCGGCCACGATTTGGCCCTGGCGGGCGAGCGCCTCGCGCAACCCCTCCGGCCCGCGCAGGGGATCCAGATCGGGTTGAGCGGGGAACTCGCTTGGCCCGACCGAGCGGCGTACGACGGCGAAGGCATCGGTGTACGCGGTCTGCAGCGGTTCCGGCCGGAGTCCGGCGGTGTGGAAAGACGGGGTGGCGAGGCGGGACAAATCGAGGCCCGCCCGTGCGGCCGGGTCGGGGATGGTTTTGGCGAGCCGGTCCAGTTGGGCCTTCGCATGTTCGGCAAAGACCTCGGTGTCCCAGCCGTCCTTGCTGGGGTCGTCGATCTGCTCCGCGGGCAGGATGAGGCGGCTGGCGATCCGGTCGGTCGCGTTACGATCCGACCCGTCGGCCTGGGGCGCGGGATTCGCGGGGGGGCCGCCGCGCGCCGGGGGGGCGTGATTTCCGGGACGGGCGGCCGGGACTTCCTGGGGTGGGGTGTTCTGACTCACCCGGCGGTCGCGCGCGACGGGGTTCGACTTTCCCCCGAAGGCCGATCCGTCCGGGGCGGTCCCCGGTCCCGGGCCGGGCAAGGCGCCGGTTTTCTTGAAGATGCTGTGGCTCACCCCGAAGAAAAGGATCAAGGCGGCCAGGAACGCGAGGATCGCCACCAGGGCCCAGGGGCTGACGTTGTCGCCGGCCGTCGTTCCGGCCGGAACGGGATCCAGGCGAAGCGGCACGTTCGGCGCAGGGGCGGTGGGAGGGCGAAGGGGGGGCGTCGCAGCCGGCGGTGCGGGCGCTGCGGAGGGCTGCGCCGGGGCCGGAGCGATGGCGGAAGAGGGTGGAGTCGCCGGCGCCGCGGGCGGGCGGTCGGCGGCCGGAAGGGCCGTGGCCGCGGGGGACACGGGCGGGGGCGTACGGATTTCGGGGGCCGGAGCGGTCGGCGCGGGAGTCGCGGCGGCGACCGGCGGGGCGGCCGCAGGGGCCGCGGGGACGGGGGCCCCGGTCGTGGGGGCGGGAACGAGCGAGGGGATCGGCGCGTCGTCTCGGGCGTGGATCGGGGGTTGCATGGAGTCGGGCTTTGAGACGGCCCCCGGCGGCGCCGGATTCGGTTCGCCCTGGCCCTTGTTCTTCTTCTTGTTCTTTTTGCCCATGGACTCCTCCCAGCCGTCAGGTCAGGACCGGATCACGCGACGGGACCGCCCCCCGAGGAACCGCCGCTCGACCCGGCGAGACGGCGGCCTCCCCGCGACGCAACACTAGATTTTGGCGAAACCGGGCGGCCGGGGCAGATGCGAGGCGGCCTCGACCATCTCCGGGACCATCGACTTGGCCGTCTTTCCCTGCCCCTTCGGCACGGCCACCTTCTTGCGATCGAGCCGCGACAGGAACGCGGTGCGGAGCACGAGCATGGGGACTTCGCTCCCGCGCAGGATCTCCTCGGCGACGCTGCCGAAGCGGACGCGGTCGAGTCCCGTCCGTCCGTGGGTGGTCAGCGCGATCAGGCCCGCGCCCGATTTCCGGGCGGTTTCCAACACCTGTTTCACCGGATCGCCGGCGACCTTCTCCAAGGTCGCCTCGATGCCGAGGGAGACCAAGGTCTTTTTCGCGCTTTCCAGGTTCTCCGCCGCGAGGGACTCGGGGACCGGGGCGGGGGTGACGTGCAGGAGCGATACCTTGGCCGCGAGCGCCTTCGCCAGGTCCCCGACCAGGGGGAGGATTTTCGACGACCGATTGGAGCCGTCGAGCGGGATGAGGATCCGCTTGGGCGGCTTCGGGTCCACGTGCGGGCGGGCGAGGTAGAGCGGCAATCGCGACTTCCGCAGCAATTCCTCCGCGGCGCTGCCGTACAGGAGTCGTTTGATCCCGGCGCGTCCGTGCGTCACCAGCGCGATCAGGTCGTAGTTGCGGAACATGGAGAGCGCCAGCAACTGGCGCTGCGGGTTCCCTTTCAGCAGCGCGGCATCGACATTCTCGAACCGGTCCTGCACCCGGATCTGCAATTCCGCCAGGTAGGACCTCCCTCCGGCGATCGCGGCCGCGTTTCGGTCCGCCACGTGCGCCAGGTGGACGGCGGCGTTGCACACCCGGGCGAGCGTTTCGACGTGGGCGAGGATCTTCTCGGAGGTCTGCGACCCGTCCAGGGGCACGAGGATGTTGCGGAACATCGAGAACTCCTGATGTTGGTCTTGAAGGACGAACCCGGTGTACCATTATGGACAGGGGGACTGCCCGGATCAACCCAATCTTGGTGCGGTGAAATTGCCTCCCCGGCATCGGGCGCCGGTGCTACACTCCGCGCGGGAGCGACAAAATGGACTGGGACTACCTGATCATCGGCTCGGGATTCGGGGGCAGCGTGAGCGCTCTCCGCCTGGCGGAGAAAGGCTGGCGCGTCCTGACGCTCGAGAAGGGGCGCCGGTTCTCGCCGGAGGACTTCCCGCGCACGAACTGGGACCTCCGGCGGTGGATGTGGCTGCCGCGCCTGGGGCTGCGCGGGCTGTTCCAAATGACTTTCTTCCGGCACGTCACGGTCCTTTCGGGCGTCGGCGTGGGCGGGGGGTCGCTCGTCTACGCCAACACGCTGCCGGTGCCGAAGGATTCGTTCTTCGCCGCGTCGACCTGGGGGCGGTTGGCGGACTGGAAGCGCGAGCTGGCGCCGCACTACGCGACCGCGTTGCGCATGCTGGGAGCGACGAAGAATCCGCTCCGCACGCCGGCCGACGAGGTCCTCCGCGACGTCGCGCGCGAGATCGGGCGGGAGGACCAGCATCATCCGACCGAGGTCGGGGTCTTCTTCGGGGAGCCCGGGCGCACGGTCGCGGATCCGTATTTCGGCGGAGAGGGGCCGGCGCGCACAGGGTGCATCGCCTGCGGCGGCTGCATGCTCGGTTGCCGTCATGGGGCGAAGAACACGCTCGACCGGAATTACCTCTACCTGGCCGAGAAACGCGGCCTGGTGATCCAGCCGGAGACCGAAGCCACCTGGGTAAGGCCCCTTCCCGGGGGCGGGTTCGCGGTCGAGGCCCTGGAAGGGCTGCTCCCCGGGCCGCGGCGACGCCGCCGATTCACGGCGCGAAACGTCGTCTTCTCCGGCGGCGTGCTCGGCACGGTCCCGCTCCTCCTGCGCTTGCGGGAGAGCCCGCAGGGCCTGCCCGCCCTCTCGCCGCGCGTCGGCTCGTTCGTGCGCACCAACTCGGAAGCCCTCATCGGCGTGGTCTCCCGGCGCCCCGAGATCGACTTGTCGAAAGGCATTTCGATCACCTCGATCCTCCACACGGATTCGCATTCCCACATCGAGCCGGTCCGCTATCCGGAAGGTTCGGACTTCTTCCGCGTGCTGGCATGGCCATCGGTCGACGGCGGCGGAATGTTCGCGCGGCTTCGCAAGGTGGTCGCCGAGTGCATCCGCAACCCCCGTCGGGTGTGGGATGCGGTGCGCGTTCCCGCCTGGGCGAAGCAGACGCTGATCCTCCTCTACATGCGCACGCTGGAGGGTTGCCTGCGCATGCGCCTCGGCCGGTCCGCGTACACGGGGTTCGCGCGCGGCGTCGTCACCGACCTGGAAGACGGTCCGCCGCCGAGCGCCTTCATGCCGGAAGCGACCGACCTCGCCGCCCGCGTGGCCCGGCGGATCGATGGACTGCCGACC
Organism: uncultured Planctomycetia bacterium; assembly: GCA_964632945.1. GTDB lineage: Bacteria > Planctomycetota > MHYJ01 > WSZJ01 > CAZWCX01 > CAZWCX01. The sequence goes on from CAZWCX010000022.1 coordinate 53,495, forward strand.
ACGCTCGTGACCGAGACCGTCCTCGGCGTGCCGAGCACCGCGCACATTCTCGGCGGAGCCTGCATGGGGGCCAACCCCTCGGAAGGCGTGATCGACCACCGCCATCGCGTCTTCGGATATGACGGCCTCTACGTGCTCGACGGTTCCGCGGTATCCGCGAATCCGGGCGTCAATCCGTCGCTGACGATCACCGCGATGGCGGAGCGGGCGATGTCGTTCATCCCGGCGAAGGGACACTGACGCCCGGCCGACCGGAGGGACGGCCATGGACCCGATGCCGCGCGCGCGCGCCGCCTGGACGGCCTTCACCCATCGGCCGCCGGGCTGCGATTCCCACTGGCTCACCCGCACGATGCTCCTGCGCCTGTTCGGCTTCGTCTACTTCGTCGCCTTCCTCTCGCTGGCGCACCAGGTCCTGCCGCTGCTCGGCAGCGACGGCCTGCTCCCGGTGGAGCAGAGATTCGAGCGCTGGCGCGCGCACTTCGGGGACGACCTGCGCCGGTTCGCCGAGGTCCCGTCGATCTTCTGGTTCGACCACTCCGACGGCTTCCTCCTCGGGATGGCGTGGACCGGGGTCGCGCTCTCGCTGCCGGTGATGGCGGGGTACGCCAACGTCCCGTGGATGACCGTCCTGTGGGCGCTCTACCTGTCCTTCGTCCACGTCGGCCAGGCCTGGTTCGCATTCGGCTGGGAACTCCAGATGTCCGAGACCGGCTTCCTGGCCATCTTTCTCGTGCCGCTGCTCGATCCGCGTCCGTTCCCCGCCCGCCCGCCCCCGGTGCAGGTGATCTGGCTCTACCGCTGGCTGATCGCGCGCATGATGCTGGGGGCCGGCCTGATCAAGCTGCGCGGCGACGATTGCTGGGTCGAGCTCACCTGCCTGTGCACGCACTACGAAACGCAACCGATCCCGAATCCGATCAGCCGCGTGCTGCACGCCATGCCGGTCTGGTTCCACCAGCTCGGCTGCGCCTTCAACCACGTCGTGGAACTGATCGTCCCGTTCTTTGCATTCGGTCCGCCGCGGGCGCGGCGGGTCGCCGGGATCCTGTTCCTGGTCTTCCAGTTTCTTTTGCTGGGCAGCGGGAATCTCTCGTTCCTGAACGTGCTCACCATGGTGCCGGCACTCGCCTGCCTCGACGACGGCATGTGGCGAAGGTTGGTTCCGGCGCGCTGGAGCGCAGCGGCGGAGCGCGCGGCCGAGGGGGCGCGCGCGACGGCGGCCCAGCGCATCGCCGCCTGGACCGTGACCGGCCTGGTCGCCTTCCTCAGCCTTCCGCCCGTGGCCAACCTGATCGCACCCGACCAGATCATGAATCTCTCGTTCAACTCCCTCTACCTGGTCAATTCGTACGGCGCGTTCGGCGCGGTGGATTCGGAGCGGATCGAGCTCGTGGTGCAAGGCACGACCGACGAGGCCCCCGGCCCGGACACGGTCTGGCGCGAATACGAGTTCAAGGCGAAGCCGACGGACCTGCGGCGTCGTCCCCCCTTCGTCGCCCCGTATCACTACCGGCTCGATTGGCTGGTCTGGTTCGCGCACCGGGGGCCCCCGGAACGCCATCCCTGGCTGGTCCACCTGGTCTGGAAGCTGCTTCACAACGATCCGGGCGCGCTGGGGCTGCTCGCGGGAAATCCCTTCCCGGAGGCGCCGCCGCGGTGGATCCGCGTGGAGCGGTATGTCTACCGGTTCACGCCCCTCGGGGCCGGAGCGTACTGGTCGCGGACCCGGCGGGGGGCCTGGCTGAAGCCGGTGTCGAACGACGACTTCGACCTGCTCCTCTTCCTGAGCGACCGCGGCTGGCATCCCGACCAGGTGGCGGAGCGGAAGAAGCGCTGACGCGGAGGGGCGGGGCGCGCCCCGACCGGATCGGGTCCGTCAGGTCCGCGCTCCCGCCTCGCCCGCGGCGATCCGCTCCCGGAACCACGCGCAGACCGTGTCCCGTTCCACGGCCATCGACCAGACGAGCACGGCGTACTGGGGGATCGCGATCACGGCGTCGAGGTAGAAGAGCTCGAGGTCGGTGCGGATGAAGACCAGGCCCGGCGTGAGCAGGGCGGTGGCCCAGAAGACGACCCAGCGGACCCGGACCGGGGGCTTTCCCGCGCGGGCCCGCGCGGTGCCGGCCATGCGGAGGACGGCGACGATCAGCAGGAGATCGGCGCCGCTCCAGGCGATGGCCAGCGCCTTCAGCCAGGGGAGCCCGACGTCATGGTCGAACCCCTCGGCGATCTGGAGCAGCAGGGACTCCATGGGGCGTCTCCTAACCCTGGCGGACCAGCCGGCGCCAGGCGCGGACGGCGAAGATGGCGAGCAGCCACTCGAGGATCACGCAGAGGGCGCAGGCGATGCGGCAATAGAAGGCGGACAGGTTTCCGATCTCGTCTTCCCCGAGGCCGTGGCGATCGACGAGCCGGACGGTGGCGGCGAGGTAGATCCCGTACAGGAGAAAGGACCCGCCCACGAGCAGGGCGCCCATCACGCGCAGCACCATCGGAGGGGCGTGGTCGTCCCCGCGCAGCAGGCCGTCCAGGCGCACGAGATAGACCAGGATGATTTGCTCGACGGCGACGATGAGGGTCGCCACCAGGTTCCACAATCCCCAGGTGAACAGGTGCCGGCGATGGCCCGGCAGGGCGTCGAGCCGGTCCCCGAGCGCCGCTTCTCCGCCCAGGACCAGCGCGGAAAGCGTCGCGGCGCCGACGGCGCAGAGCAGCCAGGCGGGTCGTTGCGACCGGTCGCTCCCCTCCACCCGCGTCAGCCAGGCGCGCGCCTGCAGGAGGAGCACGACCTCCGCGAAGAGGCAGGTGAGCCAGATGGAGCGCATGAGAAACTCTCCGTCCACCCGATTCGATCCTCCCATGCGGTTCGGAGGCGGGAACCCGGGATCGGAATCCCGTCCCGCGGGAAGTCCGCGAACCGGCCGGCCGTCCCCGATTCGCGCGTCAGCGCGTGCGTTTGCGCAGTTCCTCCAGGGCCGCCTGGAAGGTGGGGTCGCCGGCGCCTTCGTGCGCGACTTCGACGTCGGGGCGGATCCCGATGCCTTCGGGGGAGGTCCCGTCCGGGAGCAGATCCACCCAGCGGGAGAACCAGACCGAGACGCCGTTCGGCAGGTCGACCGGGGCCGGGTTGCCGCTCGAACCGCGCGTGGCGCGGCCGACCAGGGTCACGTGGGGGAGGGCGCGCATCATCTTGGCGAATCCCTCCCCGCTGCTCATACAGCGGGGACCGATCAGGCAGACGATCGGACGCGTGAACGAACCTTCCGACCGGGGCCCGATCCGCCGCTCGGGGCCGTCGACGAGGTCCCCCGCCCCGGGGCCGGACCGGAAGCGCGAGCGCGCGTAGACCCGGGTCGTATCGGTGAAGAAGGACGCGATGCGCTGGGCCCGGACCTCGTCGCCGCCTCCGTTGGCGCGCAGGTCCAGCAGGAAGCCCGGGGCGTCGAGGAGGCCGGCCAGGGCCGCCTCGATCTCGCGATACGGGGCGTCCTCGCCGCCCAGGGTTCCGATCGCCAGGCAGGCGAATCCCTCCGCGGTGCGGCCGATGAAGCCGACCTTGCCGAACTGGCGCACGTCCTTCAGGACCGACGAAACCGCGCGGTAGTTGAAATTGTCCTGCACCGCGTCCGTCCAGGTCGCGACTTGCCGTCCTTCGGGGTCGACGAGGAAGACGTGCAGGTCGCGCAGTTCGGCGAGCATCTCGCGGGCGGCCGCGATGAACTGCGGGACGTCCCCGGCCGCTTCGATCCGGGGCCGGTGGCGCTCGACGAGGGCCTGCGGATCGATGCCGCGGTGGGCGAAGTAGCTGTAGTGCCGGGTCAGGGCTTCCGCGAGCAACGCGAAACTCTCCCGGGGTTCGCAGGCGCGGAACGAGACGTCGCGCACCTCCATGCTTCCCATCTTCGACAGGAAGACGGTGACGGTCGCGGTGCGCGTCCCGAGCGGCGCGCGCGCGATCATGAGATCGGACGCCCAGTCGCGCGCGCGAACGTCCACGACCCGCAGGGCGAGTCGGTTTCCGGAGGCATCCTGGAATTGGACGCCGACGTACGCGTTCTCGTGCCCCCCCGGCTGGGCGCGCAGGTCGACGGCACGGGCCCGGAAGCCGAGCCGGTAGACGATCCCCGCCGACGCCGGGCAGGCCTGGGTCGCCATGCGCCAGACGCACGTTGCCGCGTCCCCGGAGAGTCGAAGCCCGCCCCCTTCTGCCCGGTCGACGATGGACTCCTTCCCCTGGCCCTTCATCGCGCCGATTTCGAGCGACCACGCGGTCGGGAGCGGACCCTGCCAGTCCGCGAAATCGCCGTTGCGGAGGGCGGACTCCTCACCCCAGGCCGCGACCGCAGCGAGGAAGGAGGCGACGACGAAACCCGCGAGCCTGATCACCGCGACACCTCTTGCTCGAGGACGGGGACAATCGGTCGTCCCGGATCGAGCGCCATGCTATCGCGCCTGCGCCGTGGCGCAATGAATCTTTGCCGGCCGAGGGAGCGCCCAAGGGCCGGGGCCGGGGGGGCGATTCGCACGCTACTCTGGTTCCGGCCGTCTTACGATCACCCGGGAGAAGCGCCCAATCGTGACGGTGTACTTCGCGTCCGGGGTCAGCGGGTCCCAGGGGTTGAAGAGGATGAATTCCGCGTATCTTCCGCCGGCGAGCCGGACCGAAAGCCCCGACCGGCGGCTCCGCAGCGCGACGGCGCCGGTCTCCGTCACCGACTTGCCGATGATCGCATCCGCGAACCCGCACCCGGCGGCCCAGGCGAGAAACAGGCCGAGCGAACCGAAGAGCAACGATGCCGGGATCCTCATCAGCCAGGCGGCGTCGAGCGCCGACCAGACGGCGAGGCACGCGAAGGCGGCCGCCATCGTGGCCAGCAGAGCGGCTTTTGCGGCCAGCGCCAGCCGCCAGATCCCGGGGATCACGGTGTCCCGCCGGCGCGTCGGGGGGACCGCCCGGCGCCCACCGGGGACCCGGCCGCGGGCGCCCATCGGGGCGGCGAGAGGGGGGCGAAGGCATCGGCCATGGCGGCTCCGGCGGAGGGGAGGTCGTGGGGATTCTACCCCGGCCCGGTGAGGGTGTGCAACGAGGGATGCGGATCCCGGCCGGCACGGGCTTCGGAGTCCCCCGCTTCCCCTTTTCCTTCCCTCCCGGGGTGAACTACCTCAGAATCCTGATTCCTCGCAGCCTCACTTGCGGAGTTTTTCCATGAGCCAGGAATCGCCGATCCGTCACGGCATGACCGCCGATGCGCTGATGCAGGACGTCGCCCACCAGCTCAAGTACTCGCTGGCCAAGGATCGCTACAGCGCCACCGACCACGACCGCTACCTGGCGGCGTGCGCCGCCGTCCGCGACCGCATCGTCGAGCGCTGGATCGAGACGCAGCAGGCGTATCACCGCCTGAACGTCAAGCGCGTCTATTACCTCTCGCTCGAGTTCCTGATGGGCCGGTCGCTGCAGAACAACATCGTGAACCTCGGCCTGGAGGAGTCGTTCCGCGAGGGGATCAAGCGGCTCGGCCTCGACCCGACGAAGATCCTGGACCTCGAGGTCGACGCCGGGCTCGGCAACGGCGGCCTCGGCCGTCTGGCGGCGTGCTTTCTGGATTCGCTCGCCACGCTCGGATACCCCGCAATGGGGTACGGTCTGCGGTACGAGTTCGGCATCTTCCGACAGGCGATCCGGGACGGGATGCAGGTGGAGGAGCCGGACAACTGGTTGCGGCTCGGCCATCCCTGGGAGTACGCGCGTCCGGAATACATGTTCCAGGTCCCGTTCGGCGGCCGGGTCGCGTCGGATCCGGGCGATCCGCTGCGGTTTCACTGGACGGACGCCCACGTCCTGCTCGGGATGCCGTACGACATCCCCGTGGTCGGTTTCCGCTGCGACAACATCAACACCCTGCGACTGTGGTCCGCCAAGGCGGGCGAGGAGTTCGACTTCGAGGACTTCAGCAAGGGAGATTACGCGGAAGCGGTCGAAAGCAAGGTGCGCGCAGAATCGCTGACCAAGGTCCTCTACCCCGACGACCGCCGCTACGCCGGTCGCGAGCTCCGCCTGCGCCAGCAGTACTTCCTCGTCTCCTGCACCCTTCAAGACATCCTGCGGCGGCACAAGAACGACAAGAACTCGGTCGATACGCTGCCCGACAAGGTGGCGATCCAGCTCAACGACACGCATCCGTCGCTGGCCGTGGCGGAGATGATGCGGCTCCTGGTCGATCGCGAAGGGGTGCCCTGGGACCATGCCTGGGAATTGACCCGCGCGACCATGGCTTACACGAACCACACGCTCCTCGCCGAGGCGCTGGAGCAGTGGCCCGTGGAGATGATCGAGCGCCTGCTCCCGCGCCATCTGCAGATCATCGAGGAGATCAACCGGCGTTTCCTGGCCGAGGTCGCGCGGCGCTGGCCCGGCGACGAGGAGCGCGTGCGCCGGATGAGCCTGATCGGCGAGGAGGGCGGCCGGCGGGTGCGCATGGCGAACCTCGCGACCGTGGGATCCCACTCGATCAACGGCGTCTCCGCCATTCACACCGAACTCGTGAAGTCGCGGCTCCTCCCGGATTTCCACGCCATGTATCCGGAACGCTTCAACAACAAGACCAACGGCGTCACGCCGCGGCGATGGCTGCGCATGTGCAATCCCGACTTGTCCGCGCTGATCACGGAGTGGGTCGGCAACGACGGGTGGCCGGTCGATCTGGAACGTCTGAAGGCGCTCGAGGGGCCGGCCGGGAAGCCCGCCGAACGGGAGCGATTCCTCGCCGTAAAGGCGAAGAACAAGGAAGCCCTCGCGCACGTGATCCATCGCGTGACGGGGGCGAAAATCGACCCCGCCAGCCTGTACGACGTACACATCAAGCGTCTGCACGAGTACAAGCGGCAGTTGCTCAACATCCTGCACGTGGCGCTGCTGTGGATGCGCATCCGTGAGGAACCGGGTCGGGAGACGACCGCGCGGACGTTCCTCTTCGGCGCGAAGGCGGCGCCCGCCTACGACATGGCCAAGCGGATCATCCGGCTCATCCATGCGATCGGCGCCGGAATCGAGCGTGACCCCGCGGTGCGCGGACGGCTCCGGGTCGTGTTCCTGCCCGACTACCGCGTGTCGATGGCCGAAAAGATCATTCCTGCCGCCGACCTCTCGGAACAGGTCTCCACGGCGGGGTCCGAGGCGTCCGGAACCGGCAACATGAAGTTCGCCCTCAACGGCGCCCTCACCATGGGCACGCTCGACGGCGCCAACATCGAGATCCTCGAGGCGGTGGGGGAGGAGAACATCTTCATCTTCGGCATGCACACCGAGGAGGTGGAAGAACTTCGGCGGTCGGGCCGCAACCGGGGCTGGGAGGTCTATCACGAAGACGACGAGATCCGCCGCCTGATCGACTTCGTCTTCTCCCCGGAGGTGACGGGGGCGTCGGGTGATTTCTTCGACCCCATCCGCCAGTCGATCCTGGTGCGCCCCGATCCGTGGATGGTTCTGGCCGACCTGCGCTCCTATGCCGAGGCGCAGGAACGCGCCGGCGCGCAGTTCCGCGATCGTCATGCATGGGCGAAAAAGGCGATGCTCAATGTCGCCCGCGTCGCCCGGTTCAGTTCCGACCGGACGATCCACGAGTACGCGAAGGACATCTGGGGTCTGACCGCGGTGCCGATCGACTTGGCCCGGAAGATGAGCAGTACGATGATGCAATTCAAGAAGAGCAACAGCAAAGGACAGGCGTCCAAGGACTAGCGTCGCGGAGGCGGGATGTCCTGCCGGCCGGTGCGGCCGGTCGGGATCGGCGAACCCGCCCGGTGCGAAGGTGGGCAGGAAACGGCAAGAGGATTTTCCCCCAAAGGCGAGACGGCGAACTCCGAATAGACGGGTGGTCCGGGCGAAGATCCGCCCGGGGGCACCGGGTTCCTTGCTCTTGCGGAGGTTGCCGTGACGATCGAGCCCAGTCTCGCGGGGCCGGAATGGGATTCCCTACCGGCGGAGGAGTGCCGGCGAATCGTGGGGGGCTGACCTCCGCCGGGATTCGGTCATTCGTTGGATGACGACATCATTCCAAAGCCGGTCTCCATTTCCCGGACGTGCAAGCCGTACTAGTGGGGCTTCAACCTTGATTTCCCAGGTTGGTCCGGTCGCTTTTCGCGCCGGGCTTCGTTGCTCGTCGTCGGCGATGCACGGGGCATCGCCTCCTCCGCGCGCCTCGCCGGGCGCGAAAATCGCCTCGGCCGAACCTAGGATCTCAAGATTGAAGACCCACTGGCGGACTTCTCCAGATGCCGCTCGCGCGGCTTCCTGGAGAATCCGGGCCAGGGAACGCTTCGACCTGCCGCCGCCGACGCGCGTTTCGGGGTTCGTCGTCCGGAGAACCCTTCTCCGGTCCGGGGGGGCCGTTCGTCCACCGGGAGGTCGCATGCGGAGTCTCTGCTACTCCTTCGCCATGAGTCTCGACGGTCGGATCGCCGGCCCCGCGGGAGAGCACGATTGGATCCCGGCGGATCCCGACATCGACTTCGCCGGGTTGTTCGAGCGATTCGACACGATCCTCATGGGGCGGAAGACTTGGGACACGGCCCGGGCCCAGGGCGGCCCTCCCTTTCGCAAGAGGACCGTCGTCTTCTCGCGCACCCTCGATCCCGATCGCGCGGCGGGGGCCGAGGTGTCCCGCGATCCGCTTGCCACCGTGCGCGGGCTCAAGGAGGAGTCCGGAGGGGACCTCTGGCTCATGGGGGGCGGCGGCGTGTTTCGGGAATTGCTCGCGGCAGGCCTGGTGGACGAGGTCGAGGCTGCCGTGGTACCGATCCTGCTCGGGCAAGGCACGCCGTTCCTGCTTCCCGGCCCGGATGCGCGATTCCGTCTGGAACTCCACAATCTGACGCGCTACCCCAAGAGCGGGATCGTGCTCCTGCGGTACCGCGTTTTGGCCTCCTGATCCCCGCGTGACCGGGTGCGATCTCCGCGGAGCCACGCTCCGATCCCAGGGGTCGCCTTGACCCGGTGTCCGAGGGATTGCTACAGTCCGGACTCTCACCTCGGCCGTCGTTCCGCCGCTCGATACGAATCGAGCCCGGGTTCCTGCGCTGGGGAAGAACCGGAGCATGCCGCTGGACCAGGATCCCACCCGGTCGCTCGCCCCAGACACCGCGTCTCCGCGGATGGGGCCTTCCGCCGAGCGGCCCATGGCACCGATCGGTTCCCGGTCGACCGAGGACCTGGGTCCCGCGCCGCACCTGCGCTATCGGTTGCTGGCCCCGCTCGGCGAAGGCGGGATGGGCGTCGTCTGGAAGGCGGAGGACACGAAGCTCGGCCGCATCGTGGCGCTCAAGAAGATCAAGGGCGACCCCGGCGACCGGGGGGTGGGTCTTCAGCGGTTCGTGCGCGAGGCGCAACTGGCCGCCCGGCTGAATCATCCCGGGATCGTCGGCGTCTTCGACTGCGGGGAGATGGACGGTGCCTGCTTCATCACCATGGAGTACATCGAGGGCCGGACGTTTTCCGAGCTGCTCAAGGACACGAGAGCGGCGAAGGAGGCCGGCAAGCCGGAGGGCATGGCGCGTCTACGCGACGAGATCCGGCATCTCGCCGAGGTCGCCGAGGCCGTCGGCCATGCCCACCGGCAGGGGATCATCCACCGGGACCTCAAGCCCGGCAACATCATCCTGGATGCGAACGACCGTCCCCGCGTCATGGACTTCGGCCTGGCCAAGGAAGTCTCCCTGGAGGAGGGCAAGGGCTTCCGCGACGTGCAGGGGGCTCTGACGGTCCAGGGTGCGGTCGTGGGCACGCCCGCGTACATGAGTCCCGAACAGGCGGACGCCCGGGTTGCGGACGTCGGTCCGGTCACCGATGTCTGGGCCCTGGGGGTGATCCTGTACGAGATCCTGACCGGGCGGCGCCCGTTCGGGGGCGCCACCCTCATCGACACGCTCGCTTCGGTCATGGCCGACGACCCGATTCCGCCGCGCAGTCGTTTTTCCCAGGTGCCGGTGGAACTGGAGGCGGTCTGCCTGCGGGCCCTCGAGAAACGCATCCACCGGCGGTATCCCAACGCCGGGTCCCTCGCCGAGGAACTCCGCGCCTGGCTGGCCGGCGAACCCGTCGCGGCCCGTCCGCTGGCGGGGACGGCCCGCCTTTGGCGCACCGCAAGACGGAATCGAACCGCGCTGAGCATCCTGACGGCGGTCCTCGCCGTCATGATCGCCTTGTCCTGGGGATGGGTCGCCCGGCGCGCGGCGACCCACCGGATGCGGCAGGTCCAGGACGAGATGGGCGCCACCGTGCAGGAGTTGCAGACCACGCTGATGACGATCGAAATGCCGATTGCCGCCCGCGGCGCCCTCGCCCGACAACCCCTGAAGGTTCTGCACGCGCTGCTGGCCGCGGATCCCGACTTCGGCCCCGCCTATTCGTGGCGGGGTCGCGTCTTCTCCCTGATCGGTCGCAACGAGGAGGCGGAGGCGGACTTCGACCGCGGGTGCTCCCTCTCGCCCGCCTCGGCGATCGTGTGGTATCTGCGCGGAATGCACGCGATCCAGAAGTACGCGGACTCGCGGGGGCTGCCGTCCGCGGTGTTCGAACCCGGCGGAGTGCGATTCCAACCGATGCCGCCGGAGTCGGAGCAGGAAGCCTCCTGGAAACGACGAGGACTCGCGGACCTCGAACGGATGGCCGCCGCAACGGCGAACGACGACAGCCTCGGCGCTCCGGAACTGGCTCTCGGTCGGGCCATGGCGGCGTTGCACGGAGGCGGGCCGGACGCTTACGAGTCCGCCCTCGCGCACGTGGCGGAACTGGACCGGCCCGAGGCCTGGCGAGTCCGGGCTTTCAGCCTGTACGTGCTCGGCCGATTCGAGGAGGCCGTGGCGGCCGGGACCCGCGCCATCGAGGCCTGGCCGGCGGACACCCGCTCCTGGCAGCGTCGCGGCTATGCCCGGTTGGCCCTGGGCCTGGTGAAATCCGGCCGCGGCGAAGACGGGCGGAGCGACCTCCAGGGTGCGGAAGCCGATCTCACCTCCGCCATCCGGCAGCAGGACGGATTGTACGTCGCGTACGGGTTCCGGGGGATCATCCGGTACTTCCTCGCCGACATGGAGAAGCGACACGGCAAAGATCCCCGTCCCGGCCTCCGGGAGTCGATTCTGGACTGCCTGGAGGCACAGCGGAGAAAATCGGAGGGCTTCGGATACGGCAAAATCCTGGCCCTCGCGCGGACCGGCCTCGCCGAGGCCGAGCGGGATTTCGGGGCGGACGCGCGCGAGTTGTTCGCGCTGGCCGCGTCCGAGTACGAGCAGATGGCGAAACTCAGTCCCGGGGATGCGTCCGCGCAATACGACTGGGGACGGGCCCTCTCGGACCTCGCCCAGGAACAGCGCCGTCACGGGGAAGACGTCCACGGGACGCTCGAGGGGGCGGCTCGGGCTCACGCCTCCGCCATCGCTCTGGATCCGGAAAACGCGGCGTACCCCCGGGCGCGGGGATACGTCTATTCCACGGCGGCCGACGAGGCCGTGCGGCAGGGCCTGCCCGCGCTCGAGTTCCGATCGCTGGCCGTCGCCGATTTCACGGCAGCCCTGAAACTGGACCCCCAGCTGGTGGCTGCCCGGGTGCAACGCGGGATCCTCTACATGGACCTCGCCCGCGACCGTTCGCTCGCCCCGGAGCGATCCGGCGAGTACTACCCCCTTTCGATGGCGGATTTCGACGCGGCGCTGGAACTCGTCCCCGGGGACGGGAGAGCCCTGCTCCATCGCGGGCTTCTCCACTACTATCTCGGGCTTCGCCAGCGGAAACAGGGAGTGGATCCGTCGGAGTCCTTCGGGAAGTCCCTGGTGGACCTCGATCGAGCGATCGCGTCCGGCCAGTCCCTGACCGCGGGGTTGACCAACCGAGCCCTGCTGCGCCTCGCCGAGGCGGAGCAGATCGTCGCCCAAAAAGGGGATCCCAGGGCGTTGCTGGACCTGGTCATGGTCGACGCGGGCAAGGCCGCCGAGTTGGAACCGACCTTCGGGAAACCGCACTCCGTCCTGGGAGATGCCCTGATGACTCGGGGTCGGTGGGAGTATCACCAGGGATTGGACGAGTCCGCAACGCTCTCCCGCTCGGCGGAGGCGTTCCAGGCGGCCGTACAGCGGGGGGACCGTGAGGCGTACTTGTCAATGGGGCAGGTCCTCGCCATGCTCGGACGGTTCGACGAGTCCATCGAGGCCTTCACGCGAGGGGGCGAACTGGTCGCCGCTGCCTCGAGCTGGGCCCGGGAACAGATCGAGTATGTTGCGCAGCTGAAACGGGAGGTGGAAGAGCGGGAACGGCGGCGGCCCTGGAAAGACGCCCTCGCCCTCGGACGGAAACTGCTGGGGGAGGAGAAGTTTGTTCCCGCGCGGGAACAGTTCCGTGAAGGACTCGACGTCTGGGAAGCGCAGTCCGCGGAGGAGAAGCGGGATCAGTTGGCGATTCGCTCCGTCCGCGATACGTTGGCCAGTTCGAACTACTACTACGCCGGAATGTTGTCGATGCAGGCGCTCGGCCGGGAAGACGGGGGCGCCACGGTTCGGGAGGTGACCGACGAGGAACGCGAGCGCCTGCTCGTGCTCGTGTTCCGGCACCTGCACCGGGCGCTCGATCTGGGGTGGTCGAATCTGGACCGGCTGCGGTCGGAAGCGGCGCTCCTGGCGTGGCACGGCGACCCGCGGTGGCAGGAATTGCTCCGTCGCCTGGAGAAATGAGGTCGGGGGATTCCTGCCTCCCGCTTCGTTCCCGGGCTTCTCCGGGGCCGGCGGGTGGGCGGCCGGGCCCCGGATCGCTTCAGGCCGACAGGTCCTCCCGCAGGCGGAACGGATTCTCGCCCAGGAGCGAGAGGACGATCGCGGCGGAGAGGACGGGCAGGGACTTCGCCCACAGGCTCACCTCGAACCCCGGCGTGACCTCGAGCAGTCGGCACGCGAAGAGGACGAGCGCGAGACCGCCGAAGATCAGGACCGGATGACGCGCGAGAGATCGGGGTCGCGCGGGTCTCCCCTCGAGGCCGGCGGCGACTTCCGGCCAGACCCCGACCTTGCCCGGGGTTTCGCGGCGGCGTCCCGCGAAAGCGGTGTCCACCGCCGTCATGGCCGCCACCTCGTTCCGGCAGTCGGCGCATGCGGCGAGGTGGGCGGACTCCGCCGCGGCGTCGAGGTCCGGCGTTTCGCCGTCCATCCGCGCCATCGCAGACAGACGTACGCGTTCGCATTCGGCGTTCATGGCTTCTCCTTCCCCCGGGGGCCGGTGTCCGGGGCGCTTTCCCATCGTTGACGCAAGCGCCGCCGGGCATGGTGGAGGCGGCTCATGACCGTACCCCGCGGGATCTCGAGTCGCGCGGAGAGTTCATCATAGCTCAGGCCGTCGAGGTGGCGCAGCATCAGGATTTCCCGGTCCTCCGCCGACAGGGATGCCAGGGCGACTTCGAGGGCGTCGCGATCGGCCGGGTCGTGGCCGACCGCGGCGAGGAGCCGGTCCGCAGGCGCTTCCTCCGTTCCGTGGCGGTTGCGGCGCGATCGCGCCTTGAAGCAGCGGTGGCGCAGGAGGGTGTAAAACCAGGGGTAGAACCGGCGTCGGACGTCGAATGCGTCGAGGGCCCGAAACGCATCGAGGAACGCCTCCTGAACCGCGTCCAGGGCGTCCTCCCGATGTCGGAGAAGGGCGAGCGCATGCCCCATGGCTTCGCGTTCGTACTGCTCGACGAGGCGGCGGAACGCGTTTCGATCGCCGTTCCGGCACGCCTCGATCGCAGCCGCCTCGTCCGAAGGTAACATGCGATGCACCCTCCGTGTCCCGGCTCGTGTCACCCTACTGCAGTTTCTCCAGGGCCGTGATCAGCTCCCGCACCTGATCCTGGAAGAGCAGGAGCAGGACCGGAACCAGCACGATCATGCCGGCGCCGAGCAGGACCCCCGTCCAGGCCCACCCGCGGCGCTCGACCAACCGGGGGGCAGGCGCCGCCTTGAGCGCCAGGACTCCGAAGATCACCGCGAGGATTCCCTTCTCCATCCCGAGCAGACTCACGTAGGACGTGATCCCCGTGAGCAGCGCGGCCATGGCGAAAGCGGCCTTCTGGCCGAGGATCAGGTCGGTTCTCAGGTTCTGGTTCGTCATGGTCGCCTCCTTTTCGATCGTTGCCTCTCTTTCAACCTCTCGACCGACCGTATCCGTCGCGGACGCGCCCTATTCACCGAATCCGGGGCGAAAGCGCGGAAACTGCGGGCGACCCAAGGCGGGCCGGACGGATGCGCACAGGGTCCGGCATCGTCGTGCTGCATCCCTTTTTCGTACAGGAGGTTGCGGTGGTTCGCGCGGATTGGGTGTGGCCTGCGGACCGGCCGGGACGGCAGGGCAGACGGGGACGTTGCGGCGCGCGGATCGCGATTCGTCGCCTGCCCGGGGCGGTCGTCGCGTGGCCGCGCGCGTACTCGGTGCGACCGTTCCCGCGAACGGGGCTACGCCTCCCAGCGAAGAATCACCGTCGCCAGGGGCGGAAGGGACAGGTTCACGGAGTGGAAACGCCCGAAGCACGGGACGGGATTCGACTCGACCCCGCCCAGGTTCCCGCGTCCGCTGCCGCCGTAATCGAGGGCGTCGCTGTTCATGACCTCGCGCCAGAAGCCCGCGCGGGGGACGCCGAGGCGGTAATTTTCGCGCGGCACCGGGGTGAAATTGGAGACCACCAGGAGGGTTCGTTCGGGAGTCCCGCCCCGGCGCAGGAAGGAGAGGGCGCTGTTCTCGGCGTCGTTGCACTCGATCCACTCGAATCCGCGCGAGTCGCAATCCCGCGCGTGCAAAGCCGGCTCCTCGCGGTAGAACCGGTTCACATCTTCGACCCAGCGGAGGAGTCCGGCGTGGCCGGCGTCTTCGAGCAGGTGCCAGTCGAGACTGGTTTCGTGGTTCCATTCCGATTGCTGGCCGAACTCTCCGCCCATGAACAGGAGTTTCTTACCCGGTTGGGCGTACATGAATCCGATCAGGCAGCGCAGGTTGGCCCGTTTCTGCCAGTCGTCGCCGGCCATCTTGCCGAGGAGCGAGCCCTTGCCGTGGACGACTTCGTCGTGCGACAGGGGCAGGGCGAAGTTCTCGGTGAAGGCGTAGATCTGGCGGAAGGTGACGTCCCGGTGGTGGTACTTTCGGTGGATCGGGTCCTGGGACATGTAGTGGAGGGTGTCGTGCATCCAGCCCATGTCCCATTTGAGGCCGAAGCCGAGGCCGCCGACGTAGGTGGGGCGGGACACCATCGGCCAGGCGGTGGATTCCTCGGCGATCATCTGGACATCGGGGTGGGCCTGGTAGACGGAGGTATTGAGCTGGCGGATGAACTCGATCGCTTCGAGGTTCTCGCGACCGCCGAAGGCGTTGGGGATCCATTCGCCTTCCTTGCGCGAGTAGTCCAGGTAGAGCATGGACGCGACGGCGTCGACGCGCAGGCCGTCGGCGTGATAGCGCTCGAGCCAGAAGGTGGCGCCGCTGGCGAGGAAGCTGCGCACCTCGTGGCGGCCGTAGTTGAAGATCGACGAGCTCCAGTCCGGGTGGAAGCCCTTGCGTGGGTCGGCGTGCTCGAACAGGTGGGTGCCGTCGAAGAAGGAGAGGCCATGCTCATCGGCGGGGAAGTGGGACGGGACCCAGTCGAGGATGACGCCGAACCCGTTCTGGTGCAGGGTGTCGACCAGGAACATGAAGTCTTGCGGCGTGCCGTACCGGCTGGTGGGGGCGAAGTACCCCGTGGTCTGGTAGCCCCAGGAGCCGTAGAACGGATGCTCCATGACGGGCAGGAATTCGACGTGGGTGAAGCCCGTGCGGCGGAGGTGGTCGACGAGGAGGGGGGCCAGTTCGCGATAGGTGAGGCTGCGGTTCCCCTCCTCGGGCTTGCGGCGCCACGAGCCGAGGTGGACCTCGTAGATGGCGATCGGGCGGTCGAGGCGGTTGCGGTCCTTCCGGTTGGCCATCCACTCCTGGTCGCCCCATTCGTAGTCGAGTTCCCAGACGACCGACGCCGTCTTGGGGGGGACTTCGTGGCGGGTGCCGAACGGGTCGGCCTTGTCGACCCGGTAGCCGTCGTGGATCGAGGCGATGTGGAACTTGTAGGTTTCTCCGACTCCCAGTTTGGGGATGAACCCCGCCCAGATCCCCGACGACCCGAGCGACGCGAGGGGATGCGAGGACTTGTTCCATCCGTTGAAGTCGCCGATGACGGAAACCGCGCGGGCATTCGGGGCCCAGAGGCCGAACGAGACGCCTTCCTGGCCGCCCTCGGTGCA
>CAZWCX010000023.1:0-69712 GCA_964632945.1 uncultured Planctomycetia bacterium
CTCGAACGGTCCCTCGCCGCGCTGGAGCGGGACTGGCGAACGCGGGGCGACGCGCTGTCGCCGCGCGTGTTGCGGGAATGGGTGCTGGCGGATCCGCGCCGACCGGCCGCCGCGCTCGCCCAGGATCTGGGGATTTCGCCGGGGGACCTGTACACGCGGACCACCCGCCTGCGCCAGGCGATCGCCGCCGAGGTGGAGATTCAACTGCGCGAGCTCGGCGACGTCGACGCCGGGGGACCCGACCGGGACGAGCTGCTGCGCGCGCTCGGGCGCTGAGGACGACGCCATCCGCCGCGCCGACGCCGACGCCGAAGGCGCCGTCGGCGGCGCGCCAACCCGACCTGTGGCGGGACGCGCGGCTGGGCGCCCGACGCACGCTCCCGGTCCGATGGGCGATGAGGGACTCGAACCCCCGACCTCCTCGGTGTAAGCGAGGCGCTCTAGCCGATTGAGCTAATCGCCCGTGAGAGGAGGCGGAGGCCGCGCGCGGCGGCCTCCGCTCCGCCCCGGAGGACTACTTCACCAAGATGCTCGTGGTCTTGCCGCCGCCGCCGCCGCCGGCGGACATCACGGTCTCCATCTCGACCGCGAACCCTTCCTGGATCGCGAAGTACACCGTTCCGCTGCCCACTTCGCGCAGGCCGTCGCCGCCGGCCGGACCCTTTGCGGTCCCGGTCTTGCCGCCGGCCGGGTGCTCGTCGTCGTTCTTGCCGGGCTTGTCGTCGCGGTCGGAGTCCTTCTTGGGGTGCTCGCCGCCCTTCTTGGGGTGCTCGTCGCCGGCGTCGTCGTCGCCGAGGTCGTCCCCGCCGTCGTCATCGCCGCCTCCGGCGCGAGAGACGCCCGCAAACAGCTTCATCGACAGCTTCACGCAATCGAAGTCGAGGCGCTTCTCGGTGCCCTCGAAGGTATACCGGAACGTGAGGGTGACCTGACCCTGGGGCGACGAGAACGAGGAGGACTGGTCCCAGGTGTCGCCGACCTTGATCGCCTTCTCGGGGAACGCCACGTACCCCTGCTTGATCCCCTGCTCGATCACACCCTTCTGCATCATCCCCATCGGGCCGAGCTTGGCGACGATCTTCTCCAGACCGACCAGCTTGCCGACCTCGCCGCGGGCGTTCAGTTCGACCGTGACGGTCTGGTTGAGGACGCCCGTCAGGCCCATGACCAGCGGGTTGGCCTTCTTGGCCTCGTCTTCCTTCTTCTCCGAGTCGAACTGGACGTTGCCCATCATCTGCGACTGCACGTCGGCCTTGATCGCCGTGACAGTGCGTGCGATCGAGCCGCGACCTTCGGCCGCGTCGACCACTTCCTCCGTGACCATCTGCGTGCTGGCGATCTTCATCATCCCGGCCATCTCCTGGACCTGGGAGATCTTGAAGTTCCGCTTGTCGCCCTTATTGAACTTCCAGCGCGGCGTGAGGGCATCGTCCGCACCGAGGACCGAAGCGAGGCAAAGGAGCGCCGCCGCCGTGGCGACCGCGCCGATCCGCATCTTGACCGCCGAATTGCCGTTCATGAGCCACATCCTAAAAAAGAGGGTCTCCCCCTGGAGTTTCGTTCGCCGAGCGATTTCGTGCCGCCCCGGCATCGGCCGGGGATCGAATCTGATACGGATGCGGGACGCGGGGCGTTGGCTCCCGGGCCGTCCCCGCGGGGACCGTCCGGCCCCCGCGCTACATGCGTTCGAGGGTCCGCACCCCCAGGAGCGCCAGACCCGCCCCCAGGACGTGATGCACCGCGGCGCACAGCACCACGCGGGCTCGCGTCAATTCTTCGTCGTCGGACAGGATCGCGTTGCGCGTCCGGTCGTGGTAGTAGCGGCTGAACGTGGAGGCGAGCGCGAGCAGGTGGCTGCTCACGTACGACGGTTCCCCGTCGGCCGCCGCGCGCTCGAGCACGCCGGTCATCCCCTGGACCAGGCGCAGGAGGGCGAGTTCTTCCGGTTGCACGAGGCGCTCGAAGCGGACCTCCCCGGTGGGCACCGGCTTGCCCCACTTGCGCAGGACGCTGGTGATGCGCGTGTGCATGTATTGGAGATACGGGCCGTTCTCGCCGCGGAACGACTGGGTCTCGGGATCGTAGTCGAGGACCTGCTTCCAGTCGAAGTCGACGTCGCGCGAACGCCGAGTGGCGAGGTCGTGGAAGACGACCGCGCCGACGCCGACGGCGGCGGCGATCGATTTCTTTTCCGCCTCGTCGAGGTCGCGTCCCTGGACGATCCGGCCGGCGAGTTCGACCCCGTGGTCGAGCAGGTCCTCGAGGAGGACGACCTTGCCTTCGCGCGTGGACATCTTCTCGCCGCTCATGCGGATCAGGCCGAAGTCGATGTGGCGGCAGCGCGCCGCCCACTCGAGGCCCATCAGCTCGAGGACCTTGAAGAGCTGGCGGAAATGGAGCTTCTGGTCCGCCCCGGTGACATAGAGGAGCTTGTCGAAGCGGTAGGTGTCCCAGCGATACATCGCCGCGGCGAGGTCGCGGGTGGCGTAGAGCGAGGCCTCGTCCGCCTTCTTGAGCAGGCACGGGGGCATGCCGTGCGGCTCCAGGTCCACGATCGTGGCCCCCTCGCTGCGCGTCACCAGGCCCTTGGCCTCGATCGCGGCGAGGGTCGGGGCCATCTTGTCCTCGTAGAAGCTCTCGCCCGCGTCGCTGTCGAAGGTGACGCCGAGCACGGCATAGACGCGCTCGAACTCGCGCAGGCTGATCTCGCGGAAGTGCTTCCAGAGGGCGCGCGCCTCCGCGTCGCCGGCCTCGAGCTTGCGGAACCAGGCGCGCGCCTCATCGCCGAGCGCGGGCTTCTGCTTGATCTCCCCCTCGATGCGGACGTAGAGGTCCTTGAGGTACTTGACCCCGCCGGTCTGAAGCTGGGCCGCGTCCCCCCAGGTGCGAAACGCGAGGATGAGCTTGCCGAACTGGGTCCCCCAATCGCCGAGGTGGTTGATCCCCACGCAGCGGTAGCCGAGGGCGCGGTGGATCCGGTACAGGGCGGCGCCGATGGCGGTCGAGCGGAGGTGACCGACGCTGAACGGCTTGGCGATGTTGGGCGAGGAGTAGTCGATGACGACGGTGCGACCCGCGCCGACGTCGCTGGTGCCGAACCGCTCCCCCTCGGCGAGATAGGCGCTGAGCGTCTCGCGGGCGAAGGCGGCGGGCTGGACGAAGAAGTTGACATACGGTCCGACCGCGCGGACCTCGCGAATCAAGTCGGTCGGCGCCAGCGCGCCCGCGAGCTCGGCCGCAATCTTCGGCGGCGCGGACTTGCGGGCCTTGGCCAGCGTGAAGCACGGGAAGGCGTACTCCCCGTGGGAGGCCTCGCGCGGGACCTCGAGCAGGGCCGCGACCTCCCCGGCGGGAATCCCCACCGGACCGGCCAGGAGGCCGGCGATGTGGTCCCGAAAGGCGTCCTTCATGCGGGCTTGACGATCCGACCCGCCTTAAGACAACCGGTGCAGATGCGCACCCGCTTGACCTCCCCCGCGACGACCGCGCGCACGCGCTGCAGATTGACGCGGAAGAGCCGCTTGGTGATGCCGGTGGTCTTCTTCCCCACCCCGCCCTTCTTCTTGGCCATGCCCCGGCGGGTGATGGTGTTGCCGACGAACGACCGCTTGCCGCAGTACTGGCATTCTCTCGCCATGACGGGTGCTCCCTGTCGGACGCGCAGGAGCGCGCCCAAATCGATTTCCCGATGACCGCCTCGCGTGGGTGGTCCCCTGGGCGGACCGGCCCGAAGGACCGCCCATTATAAGTAGGCGCACCCGCAGGTCAAGGGATTTCCCCGCTGGTTCGGAACGTAACAAGGGAAGAATCGTAACCCATCCGGCACGTGTCGGCGCTCCCTTTGTCCCGGCGACACCGACACTTCCGTCCGTCGATCTTGTGGCATCCGGGTTGCGTATCCGATCGTCCGTCCGGCGAGCCGGTGCGGCGAACGTGGTTCCCGCCCGGATCGCCTGCCGTTCACGAGGTGATTCGATGCAGCCCCGCACCGTCCTCCGTTGGCTCGTTCCGTTCGCCCTCCTCCTGCTTTGGCCCGTTCGACCGGCCGACCCCGGACCGCCGGCGGCCCCTCCGGGCCCCGTCCGAGTCGCGGAAATCGTCCGCGAGGTGGAACTGGGCTTCTATCGGGTGGGAGAAGGGGCCGCCCCACCCGCCTGGTGGAGAGACCGTCGGCGCGTCTGGGAACGCGAATTGGCCGCCGCGGAAGCCCTCGGAAGCGGGGACGTGGCCGGCGCTGCGCGTTCGCTCATCGGGGCGTGCACGCGCAGACTCGAGGGTCGTCCCCCTCCGGCGGATCCGTTCGAAGTCGATGCCGCGCTGGAGCAGGCACGCGCGGGACGGTGATGAACTCTCCGCAACCGGTTACTTCGGCGTCTTGGCCGCGGCGCGGATCTGACGATCCAGCGCCATCAGGACCGGCTTCGTTCGCGACAGGAGTACGTCGCGGGTCAGGAAATTGGGGACCTGTTTGATCTCGATCTCGAGGAAGAGCACGCAGAGGGTCGACCCGGCACCCGCCGGCGTGAGAATCCAGCGCCCGCGATTGACCGTCAGGTCGGCCCCCGGCTGATCCCAGGAGGCGATGCGACGCTCCGGATTCACGTCATGCAACACCGTGGAGAGGTATTCGTACTCCCCGAAGACCGAAGACGACACGCGCCCCTTCATCGTGACTTTGGACTCGGACTCGCGGTTGACCTCGAGGGCGACCAGATAGGGAAAGGTGTCGACGAAATGCTCGTAATCGGTCGCCGCGGCCCAGACGGCCTCGATCGGCTGATCGATCACGAGGGCGGTGCGAACGACCTTTCGGCCGTCCGGCCCCTGATAGAGTTGCGTCACGACGCCGTCCGCGGAGCGCGTGGGGTTCTTCTCCACCGTGTCCGCCCAGGTGCCGCGAACCACGGCCCAGACCAGGAGCAACGCGAGGGGCGCCAGCAGGGCTGCGAGGATCGCCCGGCGCGATCCCGTCCCCGGTGTGGCCGCCCCCGCGGCCGGCGAGGCGGATGCCGGCCCGCTCGGAATCGCGTCCGCGTTCATCGTCTTCCTCCCCGTCCACGAGATCGGCTGCCCGGATCAGGAAGCCGCCCCCATTACCGAAGCACGAGAGCCGCGATGCCCAATACGACGGTGGCGAGCCCGCCGTAGAACGTCCAGAGAATCGTCTGGCCCGTCACTTGATTGATCTTCCGGTACCAATGCGTCTTGTCGGGCACATGGCTCAGGGCGACGATCAAGTAGCACAGGATCGAAGTGGCGACCTGGATGCCCGGCAGGCAGAAGAGCAAAACCATGATGCCGAGTTCGGACAGCGTCGGATGGAACACGAGCAGGGCGGTGAGCAACTGGAGCACCACGAAGTAGAGAACCGTGACCCGGGGGGCGGGCGCCCCCGCGGGGAGCCCCGGCGTGGGTTCCGATAGCGCGATCGCGGCGCCGACGACGCCGCCGATCGAGTGAAGGCAGCAGCAACTGCAACAAGTGCACGTACAGGTGCAGCCACCGCAGGCGACGGTCACTCCCCGACCTCGGCGACGTCGCTCGGGGATGTGCGCCACCACGCGGGAGTCCACGGGGAGCGACGATGGGGAAGCCTTCTCCGCCGACAATCCGAATCCCCCGAATCCGATCTCCTGCCAGCACGAGGCCGGGATGGACCTCGCCCTTCCCGCCTGCGAACTCATCAAAGGAGCACGGAGGCCAGGAACATCAACCCCGTGCCGATCAACCCGCCCAGGAAGCCCCAGAGAGTCACCCGCCCCAGCTTGCGGTACCAGGGCCGCTTGTTTGAAATCGAACTGCAAGCAAGGATGATCAGGCAAACGAGGGAAGTCAGCAGTTGCAGCCCGGGGAGCAGGAGGATCATCGCAAACAGGGCGGTATCTGCGTCCTCGGCGATGACGAACGAGAGTCCCAGCAAGCCTTGAAGAACCAGCCAATAGAGGACGCCCAGCCGCGGGGCCGGCTCGCCCGGAGCAAGACCCGGGGTGGCCCGCGCGAGCGCGATCCCTGCCCCGACCAGGCCGCCCAGGGAGTGAACGCAACAGCAGCAGGTGCAGCAGCAAGCCGCCACGACGGAGCCCCGGCGACGTCGGCGTTCGGGACGATGGGCCTCGAATTGGATCCGTTCTCGGGGGGCATCCGCCATATCGGGTCCTCGCGGCTCGCCCTGCTGGCACGAGGATCAGGATAGCCTCCCACCCGGCGGGAAGCCAGCAACAAATGCGCTCGATCGCGGGCGCCGGGTCCCGGCGAGAGCCGTCGTGCCACGAGGGCGGGCGGACTTCGCGTTTCCGCGAGCACCCGCTCCCGTCTGGACCCGCAGGGTCCGTTCGGATACTCTGCCCGGGTCCCC
Organism: uncultured Planctomycetia bacterium; assembly: GCA_964632945.1. Lineage (GTDB taxonomy): Bacteria > Planctomycetota > MHYJ01 > WSZJ01 > CAZWCX01 > CAZWCX01. Next base: position 6,356 of record CAZWCX010000023.1, read on the forward strand.
CGCCGGAGTCCGTCCCGATGACCTGGCTGCTCGATCCACCGCCCAGCGCCGAGATCCCCGCGGATCTCCGGCAGCGCGCGCGCGCGCTCCATCGCGACGCCGTGGTGGTGGATCTGCACGTCGATTCGATTCTGCAGAATCGCCTCTTTCGATACGACCTGCGCCGCCGGCATCGACCGACCGGCTGGGGGGCGCCCATGCTCAATCACGCCGACGTTCCGCGCCTTCTCCTCGGCGGCTACTCCGGGGCCGCCATGGGCCTGCACTACTGGCCCACCGAAGAGGAAGGCGGATGGGCGGAGATCCGCCGCCAGATCGATGTCCTCGAGCGCCTGGCCGCCGTGGACGATCGCGTGTTCGTGGCCCGGAGCGCCGCGGACCTGCGGCGCGCGAAGGGGGAACGACGCCTCGCCCTCTTCCCCGGCTGCGAAGGGGCGCACCCCCTGAACGGACGACTCGAGCGCGTGGAAGCGCTCCGGCGCCGCGGCGTGCGCTACCTGACGCTGGCTCACTTCTCGAAAAATCGCGCCGCCACGCCGTCTCTCGGGCGCGGCGCGGACGAAGTGAGCGGGCTTACCGCGTGGGGGAAAGACCTGGTCGCGGAGTGCAATCGCGTCGGCCTGATCGTCGATGTCGCTCACGTCAACGCGCCGGGCGTCCTCGATGCCTGCCGGGTCAGCCGTCGGCCGGTGGTGGCCACGCACACGGGGTTCAAGGCCGTCCGCCGGCACCCCCGCAATCTCGACGACGACGGGTTGCGCGCGATCGCCGCGACCGGCGGGCTTGCCGGGCTCATTTTCGCCCCCTGCTTCCTCGCCGACCGCCTCACCGCCGACTCCCGATGCGTCCTCGATCACCTGGACCACGCCGTCCGCCTGGTCGGCATCGATCATGTCGCCCTCGGGTCCGACTTCGACGGCATGTTGCCCACCCTCCCTGCGGATCTGCGCGACTGCACCGACCTTTGGCGCATCACCGCCGGGCTGCTCGGGCGGGGTTACGGCGAACCCGACGTCCGCAAGATCCTGGGAGAGAACTGGCTGCGAGTCATGGCCTCGTTCGATCACTCATGAATCGAGCCACTGGACGCCCCGACCGGGTCGCGCTATACTGACCGGTCGCCCCCCCCGTCCCGGACGGAACCATTAGATGCCCTCGGGACTTGGGACATGGGCCGGGTTTCCCCCGCACGTCTGCCGCCGCGGTCGGGCGTGTCGAGTCTCCTTTCGGATCCGTTTCCGTGGACCCGTCCGCCATCGTCAATCGGGAAGACGTCCTCCTGGGGAAACTCCTGGTTGACGCCGAGTTCCTCACGGCCGACCAACTCTACGATTGCGTCGAGTTGCAGAAGATGTATGGGGACGGGCGTCCGATCGGCCGGGTCTTCGTCGAGATGGGGTACGTCGCCGAGGAGGAACTGGACGCGGTCCTCGCGATCCAGGCCGAGTACCTCGAAGAACTCCAGCTGCACGGCTGGCGCGATTCGCTGCCGGAACCGGGGGTCGGGCGCGGGACGACGAAAAAGGGGGAGAAAGCGGGGAAGTCGCCGCGCGCAACGGAAGCGCGGGCCGGAACCGCGGCCCCGGGATCCGCCGGAGCCGGAAAGGCCGCCGCGAAGAAGCCGCCCGCCCGCGAGGCGGACGCCCCGGGCACCGCCGCGCTCCGGAAACCCCACGCGGGGCGCGCATCGGCGGCTCCGGAGGCTCCCCGGGCGGAACGCGAGACCGCTGCTCCCGACGCGCGCCATAGAGCCAAGGCGGAGGAGACCCCGGCGCCCCGCAAGAAATCGGGGAAAAGAGACAAGCGTCGCAAGCCGAAGCGCGGCGATCCGGCCCGCGGCCTCGCGGCGGCATTCCCGGTCTCCGACCGGGACGAGACGCTGATCCCGGACGCCGAGGGGGACGTGACGCTGTTCCCCTACCCGGACCCCGACGATCGCGACACGGAAACGGAGGACTTGGACTACGCGGAGGCGGCGGCTGTGGTCGCCGATGCCCCGGTCGAGGAAGCCGAAGCCGCGCCTCCCGATCTGGACCCGGAGGACGGAGACGTCGAAGCCGACCCGGCGGGCGACGCCGCCCCGGCCGACCTGCCGGGACACTCCTCGATTTCCGGCTTCTACACCTACAAGGTCAAGGGCATCCGGGCCGCTCCGCTCGCGGGCGGACAGCGCGTCGATCTCGCCTCCGCAGGCGGGTGGTTCAGCTACCTGCTGGAGAAGGCGATCGCGGCCGCGGTGGTCGGCATGGCCGTGGTGATGGTGCTGCTGGTGGTGCTGTTCATCCGGGACCGCTTCGCGGACGAACCGGAGAAGGTGGTCGTCGAGCCGCGCAAGGTCCGCCGCGCGGAACGCGATCCCGCCCGCCGGGATCCGCCCCGCAACCCGGTCGATCCGGGGCTCCCGGGAGAAACCGGGAAGTCCGATCCGGTGAACGCCGCTCCGCCGAGCGTGCTGCCGGCAGACGCGGAGCGCGGCGCCATCGCCGGGCGCGCCATTCGTCCCGACGGCGCCCCCCTTCCCGATCTCGCCGTCACCGTCACCGATCCGGACGGTGGAGGACTCGCCGCCGTCACCGGCCCGGACGGCGCATTCCGCGTGGACCAATTGCCGCCGGGCACCTACACCGTCTCGGTGCAGTCGCCGCAGAACCTGGGACGCCTGCCCGACGGAGCGTACGGCGACCGCCACGTCGTCGTGGAAGCCGGCCGGACCGCACAAGTGGAGTTCGGCGCCCTCGGGATCGCCCGCGCGTCCATCTACGGCCTCGTGCTCGAGGAAGGTCGGGGCGTCGGCGGCGCCTACGTGACTCTGGTCTTCCTCGGCGCCACCGGCGAAACCGGACCCGGCGGCGAAGGGATCGACACCAAGAGCCTGGCCACGGACACCCGCGGCGAATATCGCTTCGAGGACCTCGCCCCCGGCTCCTACACGCTGCTCGCCACCCACCCGAACGACCCTTCGCGCGTCGCGAGGGCGCTGATGGAATTGCCCGAGGGGGGGGACCGGCGGAAGGACCTTCCGTTCTCCAGTCTGGTCCTGCGCGGTCGCGTGATCGACGGCCGGAACTCCGCCCCGCTGCCGGGGGTATCCGTGTTCCTGCAACGCGACGATCCCTCCAACGATCCGTCCCGGATGCTGGAAGCCCTGGTCTCGCTGCAGGTGATGAGCACCTTCACCGACGAGAACGGCGGCTTCGACTTCGCCAGCCTGGAACCCGGCACCTACGTCGTGGTCGGCAGCCTGGAAGGGTACGCCACGCGGGCGCTTCCGCGCCTCACACTCGGGGATACCGCCGGGGTACAGGAAGTGGTCGTCGAGATGGAGCAGGGCGGCGCGGTTCTCGAGGGGACGGTGAAGAAAAAGTCCGGCTCGATCCCCCCGAATACGTATGTTGCGATCCGCGATGCCGCGGACAACGTGATTTCGCTGCGACGGGTGGACCGAAACGGGGAGTTCGAGGTGGACGGTCTGGCCCCCGGCGCGTATCGCGCGGTGATCTTCTCCGAAGGCCAGAGCGGGCAGGTGCGATTCTTCACCGTGGCGGCCCGCGGCGTGATGAGCCAGGAATTCGAGATCCCCTGAGCGGCGGCGACCATGCGAATCCTGCACGTGGCTCCTGAGGTCTCCCCGTTCGCCGGGACCGGCGGGCTGGGGGAGGTCGCCGGCACTCTCCCGCGCGCGCTGGCGGAAATCGGACAGGACGTATCGGTCCTGATGCCGCTTTACCGATCCGCCCGTGCCCGCGCCGGGTCGCTCCATCCGACCGGCATCACGCTGCGGGTGCCGATCGGCGACCGCGTGATCGACGCTCCCCTGCACCGCACGACGCTGCCGGAGTGCGCCGTCCCGCTCTACCTGGTCGAACACGACCCCTACTTCAATCGGGAAGCCCTGTACGGGACCAGCGACGGGGACTACCGGGACAATGCCGAGCGGTTCATCTTCCTCGCGCGCGCCGCCATGGAGGCCGCCGAGGCCCTGGAAACGAATTGGGATGTCGTCCACGCGCACGACTGGCAGACCGCCCTCGTGCCGGTCTACCTCAAGACCCTCTACGCCGGGCGTCCCGCCTTCCGCGGCGCGCGCAGCCTGCTTACGATCCACAACCTCGCCTTCCAGGGAGTGTTCTGGCACTGGGACATGAAGCTGACGCACCTCGACTGGTCGCTGTTCAACTGGCGGCAGCTCGAGTTCTACGGCAAGCTCAACTTCCTCAAGGGGGGAATCGTCTTCGCCGACGCGGTCTCGACCGTGAGCCCTCGGTATGCCCGAGAGATCCAAACGTCGGAGCACGGCTGCGGACTCGAAGGCGTCCTGCAGGAGCGGACCGCGGACCTGTTCGGGATCCTGAACGGGATCGATCCGCGCCAATGGGATCCGGCGGCCGATCCCTTGATCCCGGCGCCGTACACGGCCTCCGACCTGTCCGGCAAGGCGGTCTGCAAGCGCGCGTTGCAGCGGTCGTTCGGCCTGACGGAGTCGGCGGACGTGCCCGTCCTCGGCATGGTCACGCGCCTGACGGAACAGAAGGGGATCGACCTGGTCGAACGGACGCTGCCCGACCTGATGCGCCGGGACCTGCAGATGGTGGTGCTCGGCTCGGGGGAGGAGCGCTACCAGCGCCTGTTCGAGGAAGCGGCCCGCAAGCACAAGGGACGGCTGGGGGCGCGCCTGGTCTTCGACCCGAAGCGCGCGCACGAGATCGAGGCCGGGGCGGACGTCTTCCTCATGCCGTCGCGCTTCGAACCGTGCGGGCTGAACCAGATCTACAGCCTGCGTTACGGGACGCTCCCGGTGGTGCGGGAGACCGGGGGGCTCGCCGACACGGTGACGGACGCGACGCCGGAGGCGATCGAGGCGGGGAAAGCGACCGGATTCGTCTTCGGCCCCTACGCGCCGCACGCCTTCCTGAGCGCGGTCGATCGAGCCCTCGACGCGTATGCCGATCCGGATTTGTGGCGCGGACTGCAACGGACCGCCATGGCGCAGGACTTCACCTGGCGTCGCAGCGCGGGCGACTACGCCCGGCTCTACCAGAGTCTTGGGGGGCGCCGCTAGATCCGAACTTTCCCTTGCACGGCCGAGTCGGATGGCGCATCATCCGCTAGCCGCGCGGTTGGGAAAGCCCGTTCCGCGGCGGCGGTATCGGCCACCCACGCGAGGCGGCTCTCCTGCCCGCCTGCATCCTTGCCCATGAATTCCGACCTTCCGGACGCGCTCGAGAGCCTGCGCACACCCGATCCGATCCCCCGCCCCGCCGGTCCGACCGTCTGGTTCGATCGGGGCCCGGCGCTCCCCGCGGGCTACGGCATCGATCGGCTGGTGGCGCTCGTCCGCGATCCCCGCACGGTGTTGTTCTATTGGATGCTCGACGGCGCGGGGTGGCGCGAGGCCGCGGCGCAGGCCGGAGGGGCGCTCGCGCCGGTCCTGCGGGTCATCGACCTCGATTCCGGAACGACCCGCGACGTCCCCATTCTTTTGGGCGCGCGCAGCACCTACCTCGAGATCGCGGCGGGCACGCGTTTTCTCGGCGAGATTGGGTACTATGATGCCGCCGGCGCGTGGCGCGCCGTCCTCCGATCGGAGCCGGCCGAGTCTCCTCCCGCCCTCCCGTCGGCGACCACCGACCCCGCGTGGTCGGTCGCCCCGGAGGAATTCGCGAACATGCTCGCGCTCCTCGGTCCGTCCCGCAGTCCCTATCCCCCGGGGGAGGCGCGGACGCCATGAACCGGACCCCCAAGGCCTACCTCTGCCTCGTCCTTCATGCGCACCTCCCGTTCGTGCGCCATCCGGAGCACGCCCGCTTCCTCGAGGAAGACTGGCTGTTCGAGGCGATTTCCGAGACCTATCTCCCGCTCCTCCGATTGCTCGAAGGCTGGAGCCGCGACGGCGTGGAGTACCGGCTCACCCTGACGCTCTCCCCGACGTTGTGCGAGATGCTCGCCGATCCGCTCCTGCAGGACCGGTACACGGCGCACGTGGAGCGTCTCGTCCGCTTGAGCGAGGCGGAAGTCGAGCGCCTGCGCGGGCAGGGTCCGCTCGAGGACACCGCGCGAATGTACCTGGATCACTTCCGCGATGCGCGCGAGCGGTTCGGGGAGACCTGCAAGCGCGACCTGGTATCCGCGTTCGCGGCCCACCAGCGCACGGGACGGCTCGAAGTGCTGACCTGTGCGGCCACCCATGCGCTGCTGCCGCTGGTGCTCAAGCCGGAGTCCCGGCGCGCGCAGATCCGGGTCGCCGTGGAGAACTATCGCCGCCACTTCGGCGTCTCGCCGCGAGGACTGTGGCTGCCGGAATGCGGCTATGCCCCGGGGCTGGAACACGAGGTGAAGCGCGCGGGGCTCGAGTACTTCTTCCTCGACACGCACGGGGTCCTGCTCGGCACGCCCCGGCCCCGGTTCGGCCCGTTCGCCCCGATCGAGTGTCCGGGCGGGGTGGCCGCGTTCGCGCGCGACGTGGAGTCCTCCCGGCAGGTCTGGTCCGCGGGCGAGGGGTATCCCGGCGACCCGTACTACCGCGAGTTCTATCGCGACCTCGGCTACGACGCCCCGCTCGAGCACCTGCTGCCGTACCTGCATCCCGACGGGGTCCGGCGCAACGTCGGCATCAAGTACCACCGGATCACCGGATCGGTCGGGCTGCACGACAAGCAGCCGTACGAACCGGCCAAGGCACGCGCCCGCGCGGAGGAGCACGCGCGCCACTTCGCCTCCGAGCGGGGCCGCCAGGCGCACGCGCTGCGGGAGCGGCTGGGGACGCCGCCGACGCTCGTCGCCCCGTACGATGCCGAGCTCTTCGGCCACTGGTGGTTCGAAGGCCCGCTCTTCCTCGATCGGGTGGTGCGAACCCTCGCCGCCCGTCCGGACGTCCGCCTGGCCACCGCGCGGGAGTGCCTCGCGCGCACGGCGCACCTGCAGCCGGTGCAACCGAGCCTGTCCACCTGGGGCCGCGGCGGGTACCATGAGATGTGGTTGAACGGCGCCAACGACTGGGTCTACCCGCACCTCCACCACTGCGAGGAGAGGATGGTCGAGTTGGCCACCCGATTCCGTGAACCCGGCACCATCGCCTGGCGCGCGCTCAACCAGGCCGCGCGCGAGCTCCTCCTCGCGCAGAGCAGCGACTGGCCGTTCATCCTTTCCTCCGGAACGGCGGTCCCCTACGCGGAGAAGCGGTTCCGTTCCCACGTGACCCGGTTCCTCCGGCTCGACCAGGCCCTCCACGACGGACGCCTGGACACGGACCTGCTGGGGGAGATGGAGAACCAGGACAATCTCTTTGCCGAGCTCGACTATTCCGTCTTTCGGGGCGAGGTCGGATGAAGATCGTCATCCTCTCCCGGCGGCCGTCCCTGTATTCGACGCGTCGCCTGCGCAACGCCGTGCGCGAACTCGGCCACGAGCCGCAGATCGTCGATCCGATGCGCTGCGTCCTTCTCCTCGAAGGGGACGTCGCGCGCATCGAGCACGAGGGGCGCGAGATCCGGGACGTCGGCGCGGTAATCCCCCGCATCGGCTCCTACGCCGTCGAGTACGGGATCTCGGTGACCCGGCACTTCCGGATCAAGGGCGTGACCTGCCTCAACGATCCGGATGCCATCGCCACCGCGAAGAACAAGCTCGCCTGCCAACAGCGCCTGATGGAACGGCGGATCCCGACGCCGGAGTCCGCGCTCCTGCGCTTTCCCGGCCACATCCGCCGCGTCGTGCAACGGCTCGGCGGTCCGCCGGTGGTGCTCAAGCTCCTGCGCGGATCGCAGGGCGCGGGCGTGATCATGGGGGAAAGCGTGGGCGCGGTGGAGTCGACACTCGACACGCTCTGGACCATGGGGGAAGACCTCATGATCCAGCGCTTCGTCACCGAGGCCCGGGGGCGCGACCTGCGCGCCTTCGTGGTCGGCGGCCAGGTGGTCGCGACGATGCGGCGCACGGCGCGCGAAGGGGACTTTCGCTCCAACATTCACCGCGGCGGCGTGGGCGAAGAAGCGACCCCAAGCCCCGAGCAGCAGCGCATCGCCTTGGAGGCCGCCGCCGCCCTCGGACTGCGGGTCTGCGGCGTCGATCTGCTGGAAAGCGATCACGGCCCCCTGGTTCTGGAAGTGAACGCCTCCCCGGGATTCCAGGCGCTCGAGGCGGCCACCGGCGTCGACTGCGCCCGCGCGATCGTCGAGGAGACGCTCCGCTGCGCCGGAGCGCCGCTGCCGTCGATTTCCGGACCGGCCACCGTCGCGCCGCCGCGGCGCCTGAAGGCGTGATTCTTCGCGCGCCGCCGCCCGACCGGCGCGGGCGAACGGCGCCTCCCCGTCGTCCTCGCGCCGGGACCCCGGAGGAAACCTGGTTCTGCGCCCCGGCCGACAGGCCGGACCCCGCGCCGCACGTCGGCTTCATCGCGACGGAGGATCGAGAATGAAGATCAGTTTCCACGGCGCCGTTCGGACCGTCACCGGTTCCCAGCACCTGCTGCAACTGAACGGGAAGAAGGTACTCCTCGACTGCGGTCTCTACCAGGGACGACGATCCGACGCCAATCGCCGCAATTCGAAGTTTGCCTTCGAGCCCAAGGAAATCGACTGCGTCGTCCTCTCCCACGCGCACATGGACCACGCCGGAAACCTCCCGACCCTGGTCAAGCGAGGCTTCCGCGGCAACATCTTCTGCACCCCCGCCACCCGCTCCCTGTGCAGCCTCATGCTCCTCGACAGCGCCCACATCCAACTGAAGGACGCCGAGTTCCTGAACAAGCGCCGCAAGGAGGGAGAGCCGCCCATCGAGGCCCTTTACGGGGTCCCCGACGTCCAGCAGACCCTCAAGCAGATGATCGCCATTCCGTACGGCCGCCCCATGATCGTCGCCCAGGGCGTCACCGTCACCTTCCGTGACGCCGGTCACATTCTCGGCTCCGCCTCCGTCACCCTCGACCTCGAGGAGAACGGGAAACGGAAGCGCGTCGGATTCTCCGGCGACATCGGCCGGCGGGAGTTTCCGGTCCTGCGCGATCCCGACCCCATGGAGGGCCTGGACGTCCTCATTTGCGAGTCCACCTACGGCGACCGGCTCCATCGCCCGGACAGCGAGGCGGAAGACGCGCTCGCCGACATCGTCCGGCGGGTGCACAAGCGCGGCGGCGCCATCGTCATGCCCGCCTTCGCGGTTGGACGCACCCAGACGGTCGTCTACCATCTGCACAAGCTCTTCCTGGCCAACCAGCTGCCCAAGATCCCCATCTTCGTCGACAGTCCGCTCGCGGTGAACGTGACCGCGGTCTTCCGACTTCACCCGGACTGCTACGATGAAGAGACGCTGGCGCTGGTCAACGACGACCGGGACCCGTTCGGCTTCGCCATGCTCCGCTACACCCAGTCGGTCGAGGAGTCGAAGCGCCTCAACGACCTCGACGAACCGGCCCTGATCATCTCCGCCTCCGGCATGTGCGAGGCGGGACGGGTCCTCCACCACCTGCGGAACCGGATCCACGATCCGAAGAACCTGGTCCTGCTCGCCGGCTTCCAGGCCGAGCACACGCTGGGGCGACGGTTGCAGGAAGGGGCCAAGGTCGCCAAGATCTACGGCCAGGAAGTGACGGTGAAGGCGGAGGTCGACACGCTGCAGGGCATGAGCGCGCACGCCGATCGGGACGGGTTGACGGCGTACGCCCTCGCGACGCACGCGTCGCGGCCGCCGAAGACCTTCCTCGTCCACGGCGAGGAGAAGGTCTGCCTCGCCTTCGAGCAGCACCTTCGCGGCAAGGGCTTCCCCTCGGTCACGGTCCCGGAGGAAGGGACGGTCTACGACCTCTAGCCCGACGCTCGCTGGAGCCGCCGCCGCGGCTTCGTGATGAATCCGCCCGCCGACCACCGGGCGGCGTTCGCAGCCGGGCCGGCGAGGCGACCGGAGTGCGACACTCCGGGTCGCGCGCTGGGCGAGGCCGTCCAGCTCCGTCCGGCCCCACAGGCCGGGCGGAGACGGATCGTTCGCGAACGACTCACTCCCCTTCCTGCCACCCGACCACCCGGAGTCCGGACTCCGCCGGCGTCACGATCACCGCGCCGACTTCCGCGGTGCAGCGGACCTCCGCACCCCTGCGCCGCCAGGACTCCGCGACCGGTCGATAGCCGAACCGGTCCGAGCTGCTGATGACCACCCAGGCCGGTCGGAGCCGCTCGGCGAGCGCCTCCTCCCACGCGCCGGGGCTGCCGTGGTGGGGCGCCAGGAGGAGGTCGGCGGGCGTCCCGCCCGGCGGGGCCGACTCGAGGAATCGTCGCCAGCCTCGACGCTCCACGTCGCCCGTGAGCCAGACGACCCGGCCGCCGGCGGTCAGCCGGATCACGAGCGAGCCGTCGTTGTCGGACAGGCCCGCCGCGGACGATCCCGGGGCCGGCGGCCACATCACCTCGGCCGCCGCGCCCTCCCCCAGCGGAATCCGCTCCCCGGCCTGGACGAGCCGGACCGGCACCCGGGACCGATCCGCGCGCAACAGGATCTCCTTTCCGACCGGCGACAGGGAAAAACGCGGCGACACCCACACTTCACCGACCTCGAACGAATCGAAGATCGCGGGGGCCCCGGACACGTGATCCAGGTCCGCATGGGAAAGGACCAACCGCTCGATCCGGGAAATCCCGCGGCGTCGCGCGTGCGGTTCGAAGACGTGACGCGCGACGCCGGTCCCGCCGCTTCCTCCCGCGTCGTACACCAGCGCGCCGGAGGGGAGTTCGGCCAGCACGCAGGTGCCATGGCCGACGTCGAACACGGTGAGGCGGAACGAACCTTCCGGAATCGACGCCGCGCGCGGCCACCAGAGCGCGGCGCACAGGACCGCCGTCCCGACCGCGGCCGTCGCTGCGGCGCGCTTTCCGGTCCGGCGCGCCTCGCACGCGAAGACCAGCGTGCCGTAGTAGGCCGCGACCGCCGTGGCCGACGGAATGGGCGGGACCCAGACGGCCCCGGGGAGGGCCGCGAACATCCGGGCCAGGTCGCTCACGACGCTCGAGGGGAAGGTGACCAGCGGGGCGAGGAGGCCGGCCGCGAGTCCGCCGCCCCCGAAGGCGATCCCGGCGATTCCCGCCGCGAGGCCGGCAGCCAGGAGAAATGCCACCCACGGCCCGAGCAGAAGACTGGCGGGAACCGCCCAGGCGGCCACGCGGTCGAACACGACCAGGGTCAGCGGAAGGACCCCGAGCCACGCCGCGAGTCCCACTCGGGCACCGGTGAAGACTCCGCGACCGCCGAGACGCGCCGTTTCGCGCCAGAGCGGCGGCGGCGCCGCCGGCGCGGGCGGCGCACCCCCGGAGGGGAGCGCGAAAACCGAGGATGCGGCGATGGCGATCACCGACGCGAACGAGAGCTGGAAGCCGGGATCGAACAGCGCCAGCGGATCGAGGGCGAGGATGACGATCGCGGCGGCGGCGAGGCTGCTCGCCCCGTCGCGCCGCCGCTCCAGCAGGTCCGCTCCCAGCCATACCGCCACCATCAGCCCGGCGCGGAGGACCGGTGGCTGCGCCCCGGTCACGCCGGCATAGACTCCCATCGCGAGGAGCGCGACCGCCACTCGCCCCTTGCGCCCCGCGCCCGCCAGAGCCGCCAGTCCCAGCATCCCCCCCGCCACCAGCGCGACGTGGAAGCCGCTCACCGCCAGAAAGTGAATCGTCCCGCTGCGGAGGAACGCTTCGGACTCCGCCTCGGTGAGGACGGCTCGTTCGCCCAGGACCAGACATCGCGCCAGCCGCGATCCCTCGGGGCCGACCACGCCGGCCAGCCCGCGCCCGAGTTCACGGCGGAGCGCGGAGGCGAGTTCCCGCGCACCGGCCGGACGGACGGGGGTTTCCAGGATTTCGATCGCTCCCGACCGCGCGATCAATACGCCGGCTTCGCCGTTCCGGCGCGCCCAGGCGCGCCGATCGATCCCGTCCGGGTTCCGTTGCCCATCCGGAGCGAGGAAACGGCCGGCAACCCGGATCCGGGTCCCGAGGGGGACTTCCGGCATCCGCTCGAAGGCATAGACCGCCGCACGCCCGCCGGCCGGCGACCGGTGCGCGGGTCCTGCCAACGCCTCCTTGCCGATCGCCCCCGGGGCCGATTCCCCGACCGCCTCGACCGCGATCACGGTCCGACCGCGCGTCTCGATTCGACCCAGGAACGGTCGACCGTCGTAGTCGGTTTCCGCGGGCACGCGCACGTCGTTGACGATGTCCTCGACCACCCGGCCCTCGAGGACGACCTGCGCCCCGTCCGGGACCCGCCCGTCGATCCGCCCGGGGGGGAGGTCGAGCACCTGCGCGGTGCGCAGGTCGGCGACCAGGAGCGCGACGCCGACCAACGCCACGCGCACCCAATCCCGTTTCCACCACGGCGGCGAGGCGAACGACCCGGGGACCGCGACGCGACGCGCGCGTACGACCCGCAGGACCGCCGCCCCGAGGACCGCGGCCGCCGCGACTCCGACGCCGCGCGGGGAACCCGACGCCGCCAGGAGGTCGGCCGCCCAGATCCCCGCCGCCAGCGCGAGCGCCGCCGGCACCAACGGCCGGCCGAGAGGATTCGGCCCCCGTGGCCGGGCCTGCGCCACGGACCCCGCAGGCGACTCGGCGGCCTTCATGAACTCCCTCCCGGATCCATCTCCCGAATCCTACCGCCGGGACTTCCCCCACTCCAGAAATCGTAGACCCGCTCCCTCTCCCCGCTTCCCCTGCGCGGCCGCGCACGGTATCCTCCCGGCATGCGTATCGATCCCCCCCCCGCCCTCGCCCCCGTGTCCGTCCACACCGTCGCCGCCGGATTCCGGAGCGCTCTCGGCCTCGCCCTCACGATCGTCGCCGCCTGCACCCTCGTCCGGGCCCAGCCGGCCCCCGAGGAGACCCTCCCCTGGCTGAAGATCGCCGATGCCCGCGTGGTCCGGGCGGACACCGGCGAACCCGTCCGGCTCCGCGGCGTCAATCTCGATCGCTTCTACTTTTCCTGGGAGGAAGACCCGGCCGTCGTCGCCACCTACTGCGGCGCCGCCGACCTCGCCCGGCTCGCCCGCGCCGGCGTCACGCTGGTTCGCCTGGGCTTCCACTGGCGCGAGGTCCTCGGGCCCGAGCCCGAGGTCGCGCAATCCCTCGCCCGCCTGGACGAGACCATCGCCGCGTGCGCAGCCAACCGGATCCACGTCGTGCTCGATCTCCGGCTTCCCCCCGGCAATCGGGAAATCAATCCGCTCGATTTCACCTTTTGGGACGATCCGCGCCACGCCGAACACCTCGTGCGGCTCTGGCGCACGCTGGCGCGCCGCTATGCGGCGGAACCGGCCATCCTGGGGTACGACCTGTTCAATGAACCCGTGCCGCCCGATCCCGACGAATGGTGGCGGCTCGCCAATCGCCTGATCGCGGCCGTGCGCTCCGAGGATACCCGTCACATTCTCGTCGTACAGCCCCCGCTCCTGGAGGGAGAGGGGTTCCGCAAGGTGGCGGACCCGCAGGTGCTGTACAGCTTCCATTTCTACGAGCCGATGCTGCTGACCCACCAGGGCGCATGGTGGGTCGGCGACGTCCCGCCGCCCATGGGCGTGGCCTACCCGGGAACGATCCCCGAGGAGGAAGAGGTCGGCAACGACGACGGACCTTCCCTGCAGGGGGATGCGGCGGAGTGGAAGAAGATCGAGTCCGAGGAGCGGACCGCGCCGGAAGAGGCCGCCTGGCTCGCGCTCGTGATTTTCGCCGAAGGGGCCGTCGAGGAGGTGCGGTTCGATGACCTCGAGGTGGACGAGGACGGAGTTCCGGTGCCGGTTCCGAATGCGGGTTTCGAGGACGAGAGCGAGGTGACCCCCGGGGCGCCGTTCCTCTGGCGTCCGGCGCAGGAGATCGACGGCGAGCCGGACTGGCTGGAGGAGGGACGCGGCGGGACACGATGCCTCGCCTTGCTCGGGGTGGAGTCGAAGGCGTCCTGGACGAATTGGGGCGACCCGATCCCCGAGGCCTATGTCGCCGTCACCCCGGGACGACGATATCGCGTGCGCGCCTGGGTGCGGGCGCAAGGGAACCGCGGCGCCGTCGGGGTTTCGCTGTCGTGGCTGAAGCGCAAAGAGGTCCCCTGGGACCGCGAACGGCTCGCCGGCGAATTGCGCAAGGCGCTCACCTGGGGCCGCGAGAACCGGGTCGCCATGTACTGTGGCGAGTTCGGGTGCACGCGCGGGCATCGGGGGGCGCAGGCGGCGTACGTGGCCGACCTCGCTTCCCTGCTCAACGAGGCGGGGGTGCCCTGGACCCTTTGGACCTTCCGTGACCCCAATCCGGAGGAGCAGACCGGGGCGTTCGGCCTCTACTTTGGACCGGCCGAAGGGGGAACCGCGAAATGCATGCGAAACGAGGAACTGTGGGACGCCTTTCGCAAGGCTTTGAAATGAACCGGGTCCGGACTACAATGTCGCGCATGAACGCCCTGCCCCGTTTCCTGCGCACCCTCGCGACCGCGCTCGCCCTCGCGGTCCTGGTCTCCGGATCGTCCGCGCACGGCGAGGATCCCCCGCTGCCGGTGGAGTATCTCGCCCATGTCCGGCAGGGCCGGGAACACCTGTCGATCCGGAATACGTTTCGCGCACTGGCCGAGTTTCAGATGGCCCTCCGCATCCACGCGGAGGATGTGGCCGCGTGGGACGGTCTGGCGCGCGCGGGATGGATGTCGGGCGACGAGGACGTGACGCTGTTGGCCCTGCTGCGCGCGATCGAGCTCGCGCCGGAGCGGGCCGATTATCGCCGGATGCTCGGGGACGTGCACGCGCGGACGGGACGCCGGTTGGCGGCCGCCCACGCCTATCTGGAGGCGCGCCGCTGCGCCGCGGCCGGCGACGCTCTCGATCCCGACATCGCGACGCGGATCGACGCGTGGCTGGAGAAGTCGGCCCGGAGCGACCCCGCCATCGAGGAAAAGGCGCGCGCGGCGGCGGCCGGTCCGGGACTGCCGGTTCGGCTCGTCTGCCGCTATTTCTCCCAGGCGCCCGCGGACGGCAGCATGCGCCGGGAAGGGAGCGTGCCCCAAGGCGAGCGGCTCGACCCCCGCGTTCTGCGGGCGGTCGCGTTCGACGCCCACGGATTCCCGATCGAGACCCCCCGGGGCTGGGCGGTGTCCAACGGCCTCAAGATCGAAGCGGCCGGGGATCCCCCGACCATCCGCGCGATCGATCGGGCCTGGAACGCGAAGCTCACGGTCGCCGTGGAGGGGGCCGGGTCTCCGCTCATGGTTACGGTCCCGCTGCAGGTGATCGGCCCGGTCACCCGCATCAGCGTTCGTCCCCCGAAGGCCCAGGTCCAGGCCGGCGAGCGCGTCCACTTCCTGGTGGCGGCCCTGGATGACGCGGGACATCGTCTCTGGCTGCCGGAGGTCCGCTGGTCGCTGGAAACGGCCGAGCCGCAGTCCCCGGGACGGATGCGCCGCGAAATGACGACGCAACCTCCCGAGCACTTCTTCGAGCCGCACCGCAACATCGTCGAGATCGATGCGAAGACCCCGCCCCGCGAAGGTTCCACGTTCAAGGTGATCGCCCGGGAGCCGTCGGGCAAGGTCCTCGGCGCGGCGGCCTGCGAGGTGGTTCCCGGCACCGCCGGAGGTGCCGACCGCCCGGGCGGGATCTCCTGGCGCGCAAGTTACGAGGAGGCCGTCGCCGCCGCGCGCGCGGAGCGCAAACCCCTCATGGTCGAATTCACCGCCGAGTGGTGACCCTGGTGCAAGGCCCTGGACAGCGGTACGCTGTTCGACGAGCGGATCGTGGAGTTGTCGAAGTGCTTCGTCGCGGTCAAAGTGGACGGAGACGACCGCGAGGATCTGGTCAAGGAGTGGCAGGTCCGCGACCTCCCGCTCCTGCTCTTCCTCGCCCCCGACGGTGGGGTGCTGGCGCGGCGCGAGAACGACTACAACAACGGGGCGGACGCGGTGTTCGCCGTGATGCAGAGGGCCGCCTCCTCGTACGACGCCGTGCGCGAGGCGGAGGCGGCGGCGCGCGAGGCGCCGCAGGACCCGGAGAAGATCAAGGCGCTGGCCCTGAAGTACGTCGAACTGCAGCTCTGGGATCCGGCGGCGGAAGCGTTCGAGCGCTGCCAAACCAACGACCCCGAGAACCGTCTCAAATTCCGCGCCAAGGCGGACGAATACCTGGTCTACATCGATCTGATGCGCGGTCACCACGACGCCTGCGTCCTCCGCGCGGAGGCGTACGAAAGCCGCTGGCCCGGCGCGCGCGCCCTGCCGCAGGTGTTGCACTGGCGGGGCATCGCCTTGCTGCGCGGTGGACGCACCGACGAGGCGATCGCGGTCTGGGAACGGGTGATTCGGGAACACCCGAAGTCCGAACAGGCGAAGCTCGGGCGGGAAGCGATCGAGAAGGCCCGCAACGCGCCCGGGAAGTGACCTAGACGGACGCCTCCGTGGCGTCGACGAGGCGGCGGATCCTGCGCAGGCTCGCCAGCATGATGAAGCCGTCCCGCCACACCCGTACCTTGCTGCCGGCTTGGTCGCGCCAGACCACGCCGACCTCGGCGATCCGCAGCCCGCGCCGGTGGGCGCGGTACACCAGCTCGAAGTCGAATCCGAAGTGGTGGGTTTCGAGCCGTTCGACCACCCCCCGCAAAGCGCCCGCCCGCATGAGCTTGAACCCGCACTGGGTGTCGCGATAGGGGATTCCCAGGCTCACGCGGACGGCGGCGTTGAAGCACCGGCCGAGCACGCGTCTTCTCAGACTCTGCGGGACCGGCAGCACCGATTCCGGCAGCGCCCGGGACGCGAGGACGAGATCGGCTCCCCGGTCGATCGCGGTGCGCAGCTTTTCGACTTCCTCGATCGGGGTGGCCAGGTCGGCATCCGAAAAGAGCCACAGGTCGCCGCGCGCCTCCAGCAACCCCGCGCGCACGGCGTACCCCTTCCCGTGGTTCGACTCGGACCGGACGAGCCGGATCCCGGGATCCGTCGCCGCCCGCGCGCGGACGACTTCCGCGGTGCCGTCGAGGGAGCCGTCATCGACCACGACGACTTCGAACGGCGCGCCGCCGTTCCGCAGGTACGCCACGATCGCGTCGAGCGTCGCGGGCAGCCGGGCGGCCTCGTTGTACGCCGGGATCACGACCGACAGCATCGACGGCTCCACGCGGGTCACTCCCCCGCCAGGGCGCGCACTTCCTCGTAGCGCGCGCACAACCCCGCGCGGAGCGCGGCGTGCTCCGGCCGCTCCAGCCGCGGATCCTCGGCCAGCAGCCGAAGGGCGTCCTTGCGCGACTCCTGGAGGAGGGCGAAGTCCCGTTCCAGGCGCGCAACCCGGAACTCGGGCAGGCCGCTCTGGCGAACCCCCAGGAACTCGCCGGGCCCGCGAAAGCCGAGATCCGCCTCGGCGATCTTGAATCCGTCCTGGGTCTCCTCCAGCAGACGAAGCCGCCTCTCCCCTTCCGGCGTCGATTCCTCCGCGAACAGGATGCAGTACGCCTGCTCCCCCCCTCGACCGATCCGGCCGCGCAATTGGTGGAGCTGAGCGAGACCGAACCGGTCGGCATGATCGACGACCATGACGGTCGCGTTGGGGACGTCGATCCCGACCTCGATCACCACGGTCGAGACCAGCACGGCGATCGCGCCGCTCCGGAACTCCGTCATGATCCGCTCTTTCTCCTCCGAAGGCGTCGCCCCCGTCAGGAGTTCGATGCGCACGCCGGGGAAGACGCGGCTCGCCAGGTCGCGGTGCATGGCGGTGGCCGAGCGGAGCGCGAGTTTCGGCGAATCGTCGATCAGGGGATAGATGAAGTAGGCCTGCCGCCCCTCGGCGATCCGCTCGCGCACGAACGCCATCGCCTTGTCGAACGATTCCCGGGTGCGCACGAAGGTCCGCACCGGCTTTCGGCCCGGCGGCAGCTCGTCGAGGGTGGACACATCCAGATCGCCGAAGACGGTCATCGCCAGCGTGCGCGGGATCGGCGTCGCCGTCATCACCAGAACGTGGGGGGCGGGGCCCTTGCGGCGCAGGAGCGCGCGCTGCACGACGCCGAAGCGGTGCTGCTCGTCGATGACCGCCAGCCCGAGACTGCGGAAGGCGACGTCCTCCTCGATCAGCGCGTGCGTACCGACCACGAGGTCGATTTCCCCGCTGAACAGGCGCTCGAGGATCGCGCGCCGCTGCGCCTTCGAGAGACCGCCGATCAGGAGGGCGGGCGTGACACGCGAACCCTCGAGCAGACGGGCGAAAGTGTCGGCATGCTGCCGCGCCAGGATCTCGGTCGGCGCCATGACCGCGACCTGCTGCCCGCACGCAACGGCGGCGAGCGCGGCGTAGAGCGCGACCGCCGTCTTGCCGGCGCCCACGTCCCCCTGCAGGAGTCGGTTCATCGGGTGGGGGCGGGCCAGGTCGGCGGCGATCTCCGCCGCCGCGCGGTTCTGCGCGGGGGTGAATCGGAAGGGGAAACGCGCGCGGATCCGTCGGTCCAGTTCGGGCTCGATCGCCCGCGAGAACGCCGCCGCGCGACGCTCCTGATTCCGCCGCCGGATCGCGAGCAGGCACTGCAACTCGAGCAGTTCGTCGTACGCCAGCCTTCGCAGGGCGGCATCGCGGGCCGCGAAGTCGGGGGGGAAGTGGGCGTCCGCGATCGCGCGCCCGAGATCGACCAGTCCGCGCGCGGAACGCCACGCCGCCGGCAGGGGATCTTCCAGCGCGGGGGCGTACCCATCCACGACGCGCCGCACCAGCGTCCGCAGCCACTTCTCCCCGATCCCCTCGGTCCGACGGTAGTGCGGCACGATCCCCACGGTGTGCAGTCCTTTGCCGCCGGTGGCCGACTCCGGCCCGGACGACGGACCGGCATCCCCCCCGCTCTCCGCTTCCTCCTCGCCGTCGAGGATCTCGTATTCGGGCTCCGCCATGCGCAACCGCTCGTACCAGCGCAGGACGCCGGAGACCAGGAGCCGGGTCCCCGGCGGCATTTGGCGGGCGAGGTAGTCGCGGTTGAAGAAGATCAAGTCGAGCTGCCCGGTGTCGTCTTCCACGGTCACGAGGAGCGCCCGCTTGCCGGAGCGGGTGTGGGACGCCTTCAACGCGCGCACGCGGACGAGGAGGGTGGCATTCTGGTCGGGACGCACGTCGCGGACGGCCACCCGCCGGCTGCGATCGAACCAGTCGAACGGCAGGGTGAAGAGCAGGTCGCGCACGAGGCGCACGCCCATTCGCTCGAGCAGCGCGGCACGCTTGGGTCCGACTCCGCTCAGGCGTTCGGCCGGGTCATCGAGGGACGGCCGGGCCGCCGGGCGCGGGGGCTCGGAACCCGACTTTCGATGGGCCACACGCCTGCTCCCCGGCCGGGTGAAGGGGTCGTTGCGTCCGGCCTATGCGCCTCCGGGACCCGCGTCCCCGGGTGGGGCCGGATCGCCCGTCACCGGCGCGGCGCCTTCCGACGCCCCCCCGGCGGACGGAGCCGCCGGCGGCGCGAACATCTTCCTCCACGCCTCCGCCTCGGAGGCGCGCCGCTCGATCCCCGGGAAGAGGAGCGACACCACGTCGGGATGTCCCGGGCGGGACAGCAGAATGTGCTCGAGAAACTCGTCCGAGACCGTGGCGATTTCGGCGGACAGCAGCTTGGCGCGCCTCTTCTCGAACGCGGCCTGCGCCTTGCGCAACTGCACGAAGCGCTCGTACACCGAGCGCGCGAGCTTCTCCTGCTCTTCGTGGCGAGTCGAGTCCAGCCGGATCTCGACCCCGGCGGTCAGCGCCGCCTCGATCTCCGCGCGCCCCTTCTCGACCGCCTGGAAGTGCTCGTCTTCCAGCGCGCGCAGCTTCTCGACCAGCTTCCAGCCCATGGTGTCCTCCGGCTTCGGCTCCGGGGCCGCATTCAACGCCGTCAGCAATTCCCCCAGGTCCTTCTCGTGCAGTTGCGCCGCGACCTCGATCGTGTCCTTCAAACACACGATGCAGTCGACGCACTGATAGCCCAGCTTGGTGACCGCCTCCATCGTGTTCGGATTCGCCGAGAACACGTCGAAGAGGATCATGTCCTTGGTGATCTTCGGCTTGTCCATCACGTCCCCCGCCCCATCCGCCGTTCGATCTTCTTCTTCAGCATCCGGGGGACCGCCTCGCTGGCCAGCAGTTCGCCCAGGCACCGGTCCATCGCCGGCGTCCCGTTGCTCCACGAACTGATCAGCGTGTCCGCAATCCGGCGGCGCAGCGGCTCGACCTTCTTCTTGTCGTTGCACAGCACCTTGCGGGCGGCGATCTGCGCCAGGCTGCCCATCAGCACGAGCTGATCCTCGCGCTCGCCGAAATCGGGGTGACGGCTCATTTCCAGCAATTGCAGCGCGATCTCTTCGCAATGGCGCAGCATCTCGCGCCCATCCCCGCCCGCGGACAGAATCGGACCGAGCAGGCGGACGATCGTCACGTTGAGAATCTTCTGTCGCAACGCCTCGAGAATCTTGACCCGCAGGTGCGGGATGGCCCCCGAGGTCCGCGCGTAGGCCGCCAGCGCCTCGGCCAGGCGAACGACGTTGGCCGGCCCCCAGACCACCTGGTACCGGATCACCTCGTTCCACTTCTCCATCATTCGGCCGATCAGGCGTTCCTGGTACGTTTCGGTCAGTCCGGGCGAGAGCAGGATGCGCTCGAGCCCGCCCAGCACCGCCGGCAGGAGCGAGGTAAAGGCGTCCGCCTCCGCGCCGATCACGACGCGGAGACCGTCGGGGGTGGTGTACTCCTGGGCGAGCCGCTCGGGGGCCTCGGTGTCCAGGTAGGAGAGGATCTTCATCCCCAACTGCATCCGCAGGTCGATCGGGGCGGACGGGGAGGCCCCGATCCACGACAGCGCCTCGAGCAACTCGATCGCGTGCGGGGAGGTCCCCAGCTGAGCCAAAAACTCCTCGGCCAGGGCCTGGTGCCGTTCCGGAAGCGTGGACGGATGGCTGGCCGCCTGCGCCGTCGAGATCGCCATCACGCCGCGCGGAAACTCCTCGCGCCGCGAGCAGGCGTGCAGACCGTCGATGGTCCGGCGCAGGAGCGCCACCTCGTCCGCATCCTGCGGGTGCGCCGTGAGGACGAGTTGCGCGGCGATTCGGGCGGCGAGCTCCTGTTCCTGGCGATGGACGGTCCCCTTGAGATGTTTCAGCAGGGGATCCACCGCGGGAAGTCCCAGCCGCTTGAGGGCGAGGTCGGTGGCGTCGCGGATCTGGTCGAGCTCATACTCGTGGACGTGTTCGATCAGGTCCGCCGCAATACCCGCGCGCACGTCGGACTGGAGTTCCGGGCGGCCGAAGAAGCGGAATTCGAGCATCACGAGGCGAAGCGTCTTGCGCGCCGCCATCAGGAACTGCGCGACCGCCCGGCCGACGCGGTTCACGTAGAGCGCGGGCAATTCCGGATCGGAGGCGATCTCATCCAGGCACCGGAGCAGGAGGGCGCGCTCCCCTTCCGGCGTCTCCGGAATGATCCTGAGGAGCGGTTCCACCGACTCGACGCCGAGCAGGCGGAGGTCGCCGGTCAGCCGGCGGGAGTCGGGGTCGGCCTCCGAGGCGTCACGCAGCTGGAGAGCGATCTCGCTGCCCAGCCGCGCCCGCAGGCGCGGGACCGCCGGGATCCGCGCCAGGACGTGGAGCAGGAACGAGCGCAACCGGCGCGCCGTGGTGCGCTCGAACTCGCTCCAGAGAATGTCGGTCACCGGTTCCGTCGCCGCCTTTCCCATCGCCTCGAGGAGGAGCTGCACGGGCCGGCTGATTACGTCGAACTGCGTGACCAGGCGCTCGACGAGCAGCGAGACCACACCGCGCAATCCCTCGCGATCGGCGACCAGCAGGTCCGAGAAGTCCACCAGCGAGGAGACCACGCGGCTCTGGATCTCCACGTCGGGATCGTGGCGCAGCACGGTAAGCAGGACCAGGAGGATGACGCCGCGGTCCGAGGCGGGCGCCTCGCGGAGCAGGACGCTCAGGCGGTCGACCGCGAAGAGCCGGCTCTCGCGCGCGTCTCCCGAAAGCGCGTGGATGGCCTCGGTGATCTCGGGACGCAGGCCCAGGCTGCGCAGCGCGACCGCCGACTCCCGCCGGACCATGGGGCTGTCGTCGGTCAGCGCGCGCATGAAGATCATCCCCTTCTCGCTCGGGGGCAGCGGCGAATACGAGATCTTGCGCAGCGCCTCGATCTTCTCCTGCGGATCGACGCCGGTGGCGACCACGAGCTTCAGCCGACCGATTTCCTGGGGCGGGAAGAGTTGGTGGCTTTCCTCGCGACCGATCATGTCGGGCAGCCCGATCTGGGCGTGGAAGGCGACCGGCGAGGGATCGGCCCGGCGATCGAGCGCCCCGCCGGAAGCGACCGGGGGCGCCGGTTCCGAGAACCCGGAGTCGGCGAGCACCTCTTCGCGCAGGGCGAGAACGGTTTCGCCGCCTTGGGCGACGGCGCACACCTCTTCCACCGCCGCCCCGTCGCGCGCCAGGTCGGCGCGCACTTCGGCAAGCCGCCGGTCATTCGGCGCGGCGTCGCCTTCGAGCAGGCGCGGATCGAGCAACAACCGCTCCATCGGCGCACCGGGGCGCGCAGCCTCCAGCAGGGCCTCGGTGACGAGAACCTTGCGCGACAGCAACGCGCCGATGCGGATCACGGCGCGCGAGGAGAGGCCGAAGCGGGCCTTCAGCTCCTCCTTGGACAGGCGGGTTCCTTCCGGCATGGGCGGTCCGGTCTACTCCTCTTCCTCGTTTTCGACCTGGACGCCGCAGCCCTTCTTCTTGCAGATCGGGCACGACTTGTCGTTCCACTTCGCCTGCGTCCACTTTTCTTTTTTGGACTCGCACTCGTACGTGACCCAGTAGGTGTTGTGGCAGGCGACGCACTGGCCGCGCACGGAGTCCATGTAGAAGTCCTTGAGCGCCGACGCCTGCTTGGCATCGTCGATCTTGGTCTTGGCGGCGCGCGCGGCGAAGTCCTCGCCGGCCTTCACCAGCGCGTCGGACTTCTGCCGGAAGTCCTCGGCGCCTTTTTCATCGTCCTTGACCGGGTAGTGCTTGCCGAGGTCCTTGACGGCCTTGGTCAACTGGGTGGCGCCGTCGACGATGCGGTCCTTGTCCTTGCGGGCGAAGCCCAGGCTGATCGTGCGCCCGATGCTCTTGAGCGACTCCATGATCTTGTGGACGGGATCCTCGTCCTCCTCCCCCGCGCGGGCGGCGGTCCATCCCGCGCAGACCACGAGGAACGCGAGCGTGACGATCCACGGAATACGCCGATTCATGAAAGACCTCCTGACGACCGTGGCGCGACGACCGGCGTACCGGCCGCGGCGGATCCCCCCCTGAGGTTACCGAACTACGGATTGTGCCGCTGCGATTCCAGTTCTTTCTGCTGGGTCAGCAGTTCATCGAAGAGCTGGTTGCAGGCGTCCTGCCGCTTCTTGAGTTCGACCCCCTCGCCTTCGAGCTGCTTGCGGAGATCGTCCAGCCGCCGCGACTCGATTTCCATCGAGGCCTTGCGCTGGGCGAGCTCGCGCTGCTCGCGGGAGAAGCGCAGCCGGGCCTCCTCGAGCTTCTTGCGCTCCTCCTCGACGTTGGAGATCGCCGCCATGCTTTCCATGTGTTCCTGGTTGAACCAGCGGCGGGCCTCCTCGAGCTTGGCGAAGTCGTCTTCGAGCTTGATGCGCCGCTCGGCAATGGCGGCCCGTTCCGCCTCCACTTCGGCGCGCAGACGCTCGAGCCCGTCCTCCTGGCCGCCGGTGGTCTTGTAGACCTCGATCTGCGCGCGCGCGCGCGCAAGGTCGGCTTCCAACTCCTCGAGGCGGAGCCGCAGTCGTTCGGCATCCCCCTGCGCGGAACCGAGGTCGGTGCGCACCTGGCGCATTTCCTGGCGCAGGCGTTCCGCCTGCGGATCGGGACCCGCGGTGGACGGGGCGGCGGCTTCGACCTCGGCGAGCCGCGCCTCGAGCAGCGCCTTTTCCTGACGCAAGGCAACGAGCTGGGTGCGCAGGTCCGCAGACTCCCCCGCCGCCGCGCCGAGGTCGGCGCGCAGATGTTCGAGGTCGACCTCCGGAAGAGTGGCCGCCTCCTGGAGGGGGGGCGCGCCGCCGCCGCGCGCGGCGTCCAACGCCTGCCGTTCCACCTCCAACTCCGCCTGGCGTTCGATCAGGGTGCGGTGGAGCTCCTGAATCTCCTCCTGCTGCGTTTCCTGGTCCCGCAGGGCGTCGGCCAGCGCGTCGCGCAGGGCCGAGGCCTCCGCGCGAGCGTGTTCGAGCTGCTCCTGCAGGTCCGCGTCGAGGCCGAGGTCGCCGACCGGCGTCGCCGGCGCGACCGACCGGGCCGCGGTCTCTTCGGCGGCATCCGCGCGCTGGCGCTGCCGGGACGATTCCCCTTCCACATCCTGGAGCCGGTCGCCGAGCGCCGCGGCGTCCTGCTCCGCCCGCACGACCCGCTGGCGCAGTTCGGACGCCTCGGTTTCCGCGCGGCCCAATTGCTCGGTGAGATCCGCGGCCGCCTCCTCGAACCGGGCGGCACGCTCCGCCGCCTCGGCCGCCATCGCCTCCGCCCCGGCCAGACGCTCGCGCGCGGATGCGACCTCCATCTCCAGCCGCGCGACCTGCTCCCGCAGGGCGGCCCGCTCCCCCTCCAGCCGCGCCGCGGCCTCGACTTCCGCCGGGGCAGACCGGCGCAACTGGCTCAACTCCGCATCCATCGCGCGGGCCCGCTCGCGCTCCGTCTCGAGCTCCCGGAGCACCGCCTCCGCCTGACCCGCGGCCTCGGCCACCCGCTGCTCCAGCGCCTCCTGAGCCGCCCGCATCTCCTGCTGCTGCGTACGCGCCGAAAACAGCTCCTGCTCCATCATCGCCAGCGGCTTGCGCGCATCGGCGGCCTCGCGCTCCAAGCGCTGGATCTCTTCCCGGACCGCCTGGTTGAGCGCATCATACGCGCGCCGGGCGTCCGCGAGCACCGCGGCGTCCTGAGCGGACCGGGCCTCCCAGTCCGCACGCTCCTTGCGCACTTCCTCGAACAGCTCCTGCGCGGCGGTACGTTGCGCTTCCAGCTCTTCCCGGAGCGCCGCATCGTCCCCGGCGGAAACCGCAGCGGCGCCGGACTCGGCGGCCCGTTGCTCCTGCTCCGCCAGCCGGCGCGCCAGGTCCTCGTTCTCCGCCCGCAACCGGGCGACGGCCTCGGCGGCTTCGACGTCCGTTCCGGCCTCCGCCCCGCCCGCCCGCGCGGCTTCCAGCGCCTGTTGCGCCACCACCAGTTCGGTGCGCAGCTGTTCGTCCAGCCGCTCCGCCGTCGACAACGCCGCCTGCTTCTCCTCGCACACCTGGGTCAGGCTCGCGATCGTCTCGCGCAGCCGATCCAGCTCGGCAGCAACGTCCCGCGTGCGGGCGCGCTCGCCTTCGAGCAACTCCTGGACGTTCGCCAGTTCCTCCTCCAGCTCGCTCGTCTTCGGCACGTCGGCGTCTTCCTCCGCCCTCGCTTCGGCCGCGACGAGACGCTCTTCGAGGAGCGCCATCGCCTCCTTGAGCGCCTGCTCGCTCTGGCTCAGGCGCTCGATCTCGCCGTCCTTCTCCTCGCGCATCCGCACGACCTCGTCGCGGGCGAGTTCGAGCTGTTCCTTGAGCGACTTGATCTCCTGGTTGTCGAGCAGCGAGGTGGGCAGCCCCTGCTTGACCGCGTCGAGGCGCGCCTCGAGCGTCTGAATCTCCTTCTCCAGGTCGACGCGGCGGCGCTCCCATTCCTCGCGTTCGCCGATCACCCGCTGGCGCATCTCCTGGACGCGCCGGCGATCCTCGTCGATCTTGTTCTGCTGCTCGACCAGGGAGCGCTGGTACTTCGCGAGTTCGGCGCGCATGCTGGCGGATACGCCCGCGGGAACGGCCTGCCCCTCGGGAAGTTCTTCCGCTTCGACCGGAGCGGGAACCTCGACGGCCGCGGCCCCGGCCGGAGTGGGCGGTGGTTCTCCCGGCTCGCGGACCCGCACGGAGGAGTCCATCGACTGCCAGGCCTCGACGGTCGCCTCGTCCTCGACCACCGCTGCCGCGGCGGCCAGGGGCCCGGCCGCGGGGGGCTCCCCTCCGGGACCACCCTTGCCGGCCCCGACCGGCGACTTGCGCGTCCCACGCAAACGCGACCCGCCTCCCATCTCCTGTTCGAGCCGCGCCTTGATCCGCGCAACGATGAACCAGTCGTAGATCAGGATGCCGATCAGGACACCGAAGAGGATCCGCAGGAGCGTCGCGACGGACACGAAAAGGTCGAAGCCCATGGGCCACTCCGGTTCTGGTGGGGGGAATCCGGGCCGCTCCGCATCGGGATCCGGCAACGGGTCAAGGGCCCGGAATGGGGCGGAAGGCCCGCCCGGGATTCAGGAAGACACACCGCCGACGCGAATCACCCTCCGGTCGGAAGGACGGGGTGACGGCGCGCGGTACCTGGCCTACACGTGTGCGATGACACGATCATCTATACTTCGCGCCGGAGGGGGTGCGCAACAGAAAACGGGCGGGACCCGTTCTCCGCCGCTACTTCGGTTTCAGACCCGCCCTTTCGCGCGCATCATCCCATTCCTGCTGGAATTCCGTCTCGCTCCCCGGGTGCCGGCGCGCCGCCTCCGCGAAATCCTCCGCCGCCCCGGACCACTCCTCGAGTTGGTGCCGCAACATCCCCCTCCGGATCCGGGCTTCGAAGTGGCCGGGAGACCGCTCCAAGACCCTGTCCAGGTCGCTCCGCGCCTTTTCCAGCCACTCCCGGGCTTCCGCCGCGGACGTCTTTTCCGCCGCACCCAGCGCAAGTCGCACGTCGGCCCGCGCGATGGCGGCCGGGATGAGTGCCGGTTCCAACTCCAGTGCGCGACCACACGCCGCTTCCGCCTGCAACAGAGCCTCCCGAGGGTCCTGACCGGCCTCCTCCAGCGCGCTTCCCCACGACAGGTAGTTGTCCCCCCGCACCGACCACACTTCCGGACGCGTGTGGCCCAGCTTCATGGCCCGCACCATGTCCTCGTCCGCGCGCGCGAAGAGGGCGGCGCCATCTCCGCCCTGACCCAGGCGCAAGATCGCAAGCGAGGTGAGGAGCATGCTCCGCTCGCCGAACGCCTCCGCGGAGTTCGGATCCGCGACGAGCGCCTGGGCGAGATCGGCTTCCGCCTGGGTCCAGGCGGGCTCGGGATCGACACCGCGCTCCTGGAGCCATTCGCCGCGATTGCGTCGCCATTGGGCCAGGGCCGTCCAGGCGGAGGCGTCGCCGGGGTCCAAGCGGACGGCGGCGAGGGCGTCGGATTCGGCGGCCTCCCAGAGGGCGGTCGAGTCATCGCCCGCTTCGGCGGTGTACCAGGCCTGGTCTCCGCGGACCCGGCTGCGACCGAGCCAGGCGCGCGGATCGCCGGGTTGCAACTCCAGGGCGCGGGTGAAGTCGGCCTCGGCGCGGACCAGCGTGGGGTCGGGGTTCTCGCCGCGGTCGAACAACGCGTAGGCGCGGTCGTGCAGGAGTCCGCCGCGAAGGATGAGGAGCGGGACGTATCCGCGATCGATGGCCAGTCCGGCGTCGCACGCGGCCAGGGCCCGCTCCGGCTGCTTTTCCTCGGACTCCAGTTGCGCGATCGCCTCGTGCGCCTCGACGAGCGTCGGGTCGGCGGCCACCGCGCTTCCCAGCAGCCGACGCGCCTCGGCGAAGTCCTCCGTGCGCGCGGAGGCGTACACGAGTTGAAGCCCCCGCGCGCCGTCGAGCCGCGCCCGGGGGATGACGTCCGCGCCGGGACGCGCGGGCGACTGCGCCTGCCGCACCATCCGTGCGACCTCCTCGCGCAGCGCCGACCGGAGGGTTCGCAACACCTCGTCCTCGCCGGCGAGATCATCCAGGGTAGGTCGGGGGCGGGCCGGGGCGCCGGAGTGCGCCCTCCGGGCATCGTCGCGCCGGCGTTCGCGGCGTAGGCGTTCTGCGCGCTCCGCGCAGGCGCGCACGAGCAGGACAACGCTTTCATATCGCGCCACCGCGTGGTCGGGGTCCTTGGCCAGCGCCCGATCCAGCTCGGCGCGGGCCTCGTCGAACCTCAAGATGACCCGGTGGAATCGGCCGAGATGGACATGCGGCTCGGCCAGATCGGGCGCCTGGGCCACCACCCGTGCGGCCGCCTGTTGCAGCGGGCCCAGGAATCGCGACTCGACCTCGGCCATTCCGCCCCCCGCACGCCGCACGAGCAGGGCGGAGTCGAAATAGCAACCGACCATTTCGCGCAACGCCCCGAGGACCTCTCGACCGAGCCGGTCTTTTTCGCGACGCTCGGCGGCCGCCTGCACGCCGGCGACCGCGGTCACCGTCAAGGCGACCAGGACGGCCGCCGCGAGCGCGGCGAGCGCGCGATGACGCCTCAGCCAGCGCATCGCCCGCTCGATCGCGGTTTCGCGCCGCGCGGCGATCGCCTCCCCCCGAAGCCAACGTCCCAAGTCGTCCGCCAGAGGCCCGGCGGTCGGGTAGCGACGCTCCGGCTCCCGGCGCAAGGCGCGCAGGCAGATTGTCTCCAGGTCTTCCGGGATGCGCGCGTCGAGGAGGCGGGGCGGCCGGGGATCCTCGTGGACGAGGCGCGCAAGCACCTCCATGGCGTTGGCGCCCTCGAACGGCGGATGCCCCGTGAGCACTTCGTAGAGGATCGCGCCCAGCGCGTAGACGTCCGCCGCGGGTCCCACCTTCGATGCCTCGCCCAGCGCCTGCTCCGGCGGCATGTAGGCCGGCGTGCCCATCGACTCGCCGGACGCCGTGATCCGCGTGCCTTCCTCCAGATGACGCGCCAGCCCGAAGTCGAGCACGTGCACGCGCCCCTCCCCGTCGAGGAGAATGTTGCCCGGCTTGAGATCGCGGTGGATCACCTGACGTTCGTGCGCATGCGCGACGGCCGCCGCCGCGGCGTGGAGGGCGACGACGCGATCGCGCAGGGTGGGAAACTCCTTGGCCGCCAGCGCCGCACGCAGAGTCCGCCCCTTCACGTAGGCCATGGCGAAGTAGGTGACTCCGCCCACCTCGCCGACGTCGTAGATCCGCACGATCCCGGGATGATCGAGGGCGCCCGCCGTGCGGGCCTCGCGCAACAATCGCTCCACCAACCGCGGGTGCGCCGCCTCGCCGCCGTGGACGGTCTTCAGCGCGACTTCGCGTCGCATCTGCTCGTCATAGGCGAGATAGACCACCCCCATCCCACCGCGCCCGAGTTCGGAGAGGATTCGATAGCGGCCGATCCGGGGCAGATCGGCGCCGCCGACGTCGGTCGGATCGCCGGGGGCGACCGTCGCGATCGCACTGCCCGGAAACGTCGGCGCCTGGTCGTCCGGAAGGGCGGAGTCGGTTGGACTCAACCCATGCCCCGCGGCCCGCGCCGCAACCCGGTCCAGGCGTTCCGAGGTCCGCGTCTCGTCGCTCGCGCCCATCGACGACCCGAGGTTCCCATGGGAGGGAGGGAGGGTCTCGGCCGCCGTCGCCGCGGCGGCCGCCGCCAGAACGGAATTCGCCAGGGCCGCCAGCGGCGGTTGCGGGGAAGGGGGGTCCACGGCCGCGCCAGGGGCCTCATCCCCGCGCTCTTGCTCAGGATCGCCGGTCGGCCCCGACTCCACGGAAGCATCCGGGCCAGGATTCGCTCCGGATTGGGGCGCCGGGTCGACCCGCGGCGTGCTCGCCACCGCCACGGCGGGTGCCGGGAAATCCGCCGGTTCGGGCGGGACGGTGGACGGCGGGAGGGGAGCCTGGGGCGCTTCGCCGGAAGACTCCGCCTCCGGCTGCGCGGGAGCAGGATCTTCAACAGACTCGGCGGGCTCGGATGCTCCGCAGTCCATTCGATCGGGCTGCGCAGGTTGGGAGCGTGCTCCGCCCACTCCATCCGCGGCTCCAACTTCTACTGCGGCAACCTTTACCGAGCCATCCCCTCCGGAGATGGCATCCCCCATGGATCCACCGAGCCCGGAGCCATTCTCAGGAGGGAAAGCATCGCCAAGATCATGATTCATCTCATTCGATGCGCGCTCCGGATGGCCAACGATCTCCGTGGGATCATTGTTGTCGTGATCCGCATCAGAACCAGAATCGAATGGATCACCGGTGCGGGCGGTGGTTTGGATCCCGGATCCCAGAGAATGCTCCCAGATGGCCCCGGGCCCCTGCTCCGGAGCTCCTGGGGGGGGTGGGGTCGCCGGAAGCGTCCCGGCGGGCGTAGCCGCCGGGGATTCCGCAGATTCCTCCGCCACGGATCCCGTCGACGGTGCGCCCCGGGTCGGCTCCGACCGCTTCCGGAAGCGCGTTCCAGACCGAACGGACTCCGCGGGAGGCGGTTCCGGCTTTGATCCCGGGCGGTCGTCCGGGCCTGCCTCCTCCTCTCGCGGCGCCGGGCCCTGGAGTCGCAAGGCCTCCGCAGCCTGCTCGCGGGAAAGCGCCCCCTGCGCCACGAGGACATCCCCGAGAGCGCTGACGCGGCCGGTCGCGCGGGATTGCCGGGCCTGTTCCTGCAGTGCGGCGTTCACCTGTTCCACGGTGGCGAAGCCCAGTTGGACCACGCGACGCGCGAATCGCCAGGTCCAGGCGCGATTGGCCGTGCGGTGGGCGATGCGGGCCAGGGCCTCGCGGCCCGCGCGGTGCAGGTCTTCCACTTGACCGTAGTGGAGCCAGCCGCGGGAGACCAGGACGACGTCGAGGGGCAGCACGGCGCCGTCGCCCTCGATTGCGCGCAGGGCTTCGGCGAGCTGGTCGGAAGAGATCAGGCCGCGGGCGACGGCGAGGTCGCCCAGGACGTTTTCATGGGTTTCCGGCATGCCAACGTATCCTCGTGGAAAGGACGGCGCGGGCGGGCGGCTATTCCGCCTTCGCCCGCAGCCATTCCGTCTGGTAGTAGGGTTTCAGTTCCGGGCGTTTCTGGAAGCCCGCCTCGAGATCCTCGAGGGCCCCGGCGCGATCGCCGAGGAGCAGCTTGGCCTTGCCGCGGTCGCACCGGGCGTCGGCGAGTCCGGGCTCGGTTTCGAGGGCGGCGGTGAACTCGCGCACGGCGTCCGCGGGCCGGCCTTCATCGAGTTCGCGCAATCCCACGGCATGGCGCAGGCGGCTCTCGTACGAGGGGTCGAGCGCGGCCGCCCGTTCGAGATCGGCGATCTCCTTCGCGCGAGCCTTGAGATAGCGCCACACGGTGCTGCGCAACCAGAAGACGCGCACGCGCGTCGAGCGGCTCGGCGCCGCCTCGGCGAGCGTCGCGGCGAACGACAGGACATCCGCGGCGCGTTCGAGTTCCAGCCGCGCCTGCACCGGTGCATATCCCATGACGGAGCGGGCGCTCTCGGTCATCCCGGTCGCCCGGTTCAGACAGGCCTCGACGATCGCGGGCGCGAAGGCCGGGGTCGCCTCCATCGGATCGAGGTCGGGATCGGTCCGGAGGTGGTCCCAGTGATCGTAGCCGTTCTCGATCGCCTTGGCCAGCGATTCGATCCCTTCGGAGATCTTGCCCGTCTTGGCCTGGAGGCAGGCCAGGTTGAAGAGGATGCCGTCGTTGGTGGCGTCGAGCGCGAGGCCGCGTTCGAGCGCCTGGACCGCGTCGGGGACGCGACCCATCACGTTGTAGGCGTGGGCCAGGTTGTTCCACACTTCGGTCGAACCGGCAGGGCGGACACGCACGGCCTCCTCGTAGGAACGGACGGCCTCCGCGGGGCGGTTCTGGACCAGGTGGACGAGTCCCTGCAGGCGGTGGGCGTCGAATTCCTCCGGGCGCAACTCGACGTACTTCTGCGCGTCCCGGGCGGCGAGATCGAGGCGGCGCACCTGGATGAGGAGCGCGGCGCGGTCCTTGTAGGCCTCGGCGAAGTTCGGATCGCGGTCGATCGCCTTGGTGTAGCGCGCGATCCCCTCTTCGAACCGCCCCGCAAGGCCGAGCGCGCGCCCGAGGACGACATGGAAGGCGGGGGAATCGATCTTGCGCGCCGACATCAGATCGATGTGCCGCTGCAGGTCGATCTGCATCGCCGCGCGGTCGCCGCGCGCGCCGTGGATGCGCGAGCGGATCGAATACCCGTTGGGCTCGTCGGGCTCCATCGCGATGGCGCGGTCGATCGAAGTCATCGCCTTGCCGAGATCGCCGAGCTCGAGCAGGGCCTCGGCCTTGATCAGGTGGGCGTCGTGCCAGTGCTCGCTATCGGCCAGCACCGCGTCGCATTCGGCGATCGCGTCGGCATGCCGCCCCTGGGTCGTCAGGATCTCGGCGCGGAGATGGCGCGCCATGACGCAGCGGGGGTCGACCTGCAGGGCCCGCGCGCCCGCCTCCAGGGCCGCGTCGAGCTCATTGAACGAGCGGTGGACCTGGCCGAGGCGGGCGTACATCTCGGCCTCGTTCGGGGCGAGCGCGATCGCCTCCCGTGCCGCCTGCAGCGCCTCGGCGCGGCGGCCGAGCAGGCCCAGCGCGGTCCCCTTCTGGCTCAAGGCGCGCGCGTTGTTCGGCCCCAGCCGGAGCGCCTGCTCCGCGTCCGCGAGGGCCTCGTTGGCCTCCAGCATCCAGTTGCGATACTTGGCCCGATCGGTGAGGAGCATGGCGGGGTCGTCCGGCCGACGTTCCAGTGCGTCGGTGAGATCCTGGACCGCCCCGGCGAGGTCGCGGCCGACCGCCTTGGCGGTGCCGCGGTAGTAGTAGGGGCTCCAGCGGGCAGGGTCTTTCTCGATCGCCCGCGTGAGCGGAGCGAGGGCATCGAGGTTGCGGCCCCGAATCAGCAGGAGACAGCCCTGCGACTCGAGGGCGAGAACGTCCTCCGGATCGAGGGCGAGCATGGCGAGGATGTCCTGCTCCGCCTTGGCGTGGTCGCGGGCGCTCCAGCCGTGGATCTGGGAGCGTTCGTAGAGCGCCTGGAGGTTCTCCGGGTCACGCGCGAGGACATGGTCGAGATCGGCGATCGCCTCCGCATCACGGTCGAGCTTGGCGAACCGCTTGGCGCGGCGAAGCCGGACCGCGACGGAGTCGGGGTCGAGCGCGACCGCGCGGTCGAGGAGGGCCAGGGCGCCCTCGCCTTCCTCGCGTTCGGCCTGGACGAGGAGGGCGGCGGCGGACTCCTGCGCCTTGCGGCGGGCGTCCATGGCCTCCCGGTCGCGGCGGGTGCGTTCCTCCTGCTCCGCCACGCGGCGTTCGCGCTCGGCGGAGCGGATCGAGTGAACGCCGGCCCAGCCGACCGCGATCGCGGCGACGGCGAAGGCCGCGGCCACGCCGAGGGTGGCGCCACGGTGGCGTCGGACGCGGCGCAGGACGCGCGAAAGCCGGCTCGCGGGCTTGGCCCGGATCGCCTCCCCTTCGCGGAAGCGCTTCAGGTCGGCGGCCAGTTCCCCGGCGCCGGCGTAGCGCCGCTCGCGCTCCTTTTCCAGCGCCTTGAGACAGATCGTCTCGAGATCGACGGGGACGCGACGGTTGAGCGAGGTCGGCGGCGCCGGATCCTTGAACAGGACCGCATAGACGATTTCCGCCGGGGACGCCCCGTCGAACGGCGGGCGACCGGTGAGGATCTCGTAGAGGACGGCGCCGAGGGCGTAGACGTCCGTCAGGGCGTCGATCTTTCCCGCTTCGGCGTTGGCCTGCTCCGGGGCCATGTACATGGGCGTGCCCATCAACTTGCCGGTCTGGGTGAGCCGGGTGCGGGCGGTCAATTCCTTGGCGAGGCCGAAGTCGGTGACGTAGGCGCGCCGCTCGCGATCGACCATGATGTTCTGGGGCTTGAGGTCGCGGTGGATCACCTGATGCCGGTGGGCGTAGTCGATCGCCTCGACGACCTGGAGGAAGATGTCCACCGCATCGTCGAGCCGCAGTTGCTTGTCGTAGAGGAGCTGCGAAAGCGAAGCGCCCTCGACGTATTCCATCGCGAAGTAGTGATGCCCCGCCTCGCAGCCCACCTCGAAGATGGTGACGATGTGGGGATGGCGCAGCTTGCCCGCGGTTTCCGCTTCGCGCTGGAACCGGCGCACGCGCTCGTCGCCGGTGTCGTCGGCGCCGAGCAGGACCTTGACCGCGACGGTGCGGTGGAGCTCGGTGTCGACCGCGCGATAGACGGCGCCCATGCCGCCCTGGCCGATGCGCTCCTCGAGCCGGTACTTGCCGAAGCGGCCGCCCTCGAGCGAGCCGGGGGTGGAGGCGGACGCGGGCCCGCCCGCCAGCGTGGCGACCCCGCGCGCGGCGTGGGCCGAGGACGCGTCGGCGGACGGTCGGGGCGGGGCTCCGGGCTCGGGCGTGAAGCCGCGGCTCTTGACCACGTCCGCCGGGTCCGGACCGGGGGACGGAGCCGGACGGTCATCCTCGATCAACGTATCCCCCTGCGCGCCATCGCGGGTCTTGGCGCGCATCGATTCCACCTCCCGGGCGAGCGCGAGCAATTGGTCGGGAGTGATCCACCCGGCGCGGACGAGGAACGGGCCGAGTGCGGAGCCCGCGGCGGTGGCATCGCGACGGGCGAGCGCCTCGTCGAGCCGTTCGCGGGTGAGCAAGCCGCGCGCGATCGCGGCCTGGCCGAGGAGGACGTCGGTGGAGGCGGACATGGCGGGGACCATCGTAGCCCGCATCCGGGGGGGCGGCAAGGGATTCGAGTCCTTCGCCGGATTCCGGTTCCGGCTTGCGGACACCCTCGCCGGAGGCTAGAATGGTCCGGCCATGAAGAAGATCCTCGCCTTCCTCCTCGACGCGCTCCGGCGCTTCGTCGCCGGGCTGGCGGCGCTCCTCAAGGCGCTGCTCGTTTCGGAATTCCGGCGCGTCCTGCTGGCCGTGCTGCTCTGGATCGCCGTCCTGGTCATCGTGATCGCGGTGGTCGTCTGGATGGCCGCCTGGGTCTTCGGCTCGGGCCTCGCCGGGTGGGGCGCGGCCGCCGCCATCGGCGCCCTCGGCTTTGCGATGGTGCGCAGCCGCGGTTGACCGGGGCCGCCGGCCCGGGAGGCCGCCGACTCCTTGACAACCGTTCCCCTCCGTCACAGAATCGGGCGTTCCCTGCCCACAGGAGCGCCACCATGCGAACCTCGAAAGTCGCAGTCACGCTGCTTTTCAGCCTCCTCTCCGTCTCGGCGGCATGCGCCCAGGGCGGCCCTCCCCCCCTGACCGGCTTGGACGCGAAGTTGCCGGGCGCGGAGGCGTGGTACGCCATTCACGCAGACGCCCGGTGTGTCGGAACGGCCCAACTGACCGCCAAGAGCGAGGCGGGCGGCGTCCGGATGAACTACCAGGTGGCCTACACGTCCGGACCCAAGTCGCCGCGCGCATTCAGCGGAGTGTGGCGTACCGGACCGGGGCTCACCTGGTTGTCGTATGCGGTCGAGGAGCGTGAGCCCGCGGGGCTTCGGAAGTACACCTGGACCGCGTCGGTTTCCGGGACCGGATTCTTCGTCGTCGACCAACCGAAGAAGCAGCGCGCGTTCGTCGATCTTCCCGCGGACGCAATTCCCCGCGAGTGTCTTCTCCTCCTGATCCCCCACCTGCCCTGGGCGGAGGGGACGCGGTACGAGGTTCGCCTTCCAGACGGAACGGGCACCATGGCCCGGGCCCGGCTTTCCTGGGAGGGTCCTGCGAAAATCCGGCACCGAGGGGCGGAAGTCGACGTCCTCCAGGTCGCCCTGACTCAGCCGGACGGGGTCGTGATCGCCACCTATGCGATGGCCGAGGAGCGCGTGCTGACGTGCACCCTCGTCGCGGAAGGAGTGCGGATCGTCGGCGGCTCGCGAGCGGAGGTGGAAGCCGACCTTGCCGCCGGCGCCCACCCGCCCGCCGCGCCCGCACGGCCGCCGGCCGAGGGCGCGGGTCCCCGGGGTGCGGAAGGGCGGGCGCAACCGCAGGAGGGCAAACCCGTGGATCCAGGCGAGCCGGGAGAAGAGAACGAACCGATGGATGACCTGCCGCCGGTGTGGACGGTGGACCTCAGCGTGGACTCGGGCCTGCAAGAGCGCGAAGGCACGATCTACTTCGTCGGGGAGGCGGCCTATCCTGCGCCGGGTCGGGTCTTCGCCCTCGACGCCGCCACCGGCCGC
Organism: uncultured Planctomycetia bacterium; assembly: GCA_964632945.1. GTDB lineage: Bacteria > Planctomycetota > MHYJ01 > WSZJ01 > CAZWCX01 > CAZWCX01. The sequence goes on from CAZWCX010000023.1 coordinate 42,296, forward strand.
ACCCTCTGGGAAGGTCGGCCCGGGGCCACCCGGATCCTCGGCTTCGTGAATCGCCACCTCATCGTCCTCGGCGAGACCGGGTCGGTGCATCGGCTGGATGCCGCATCCGGCAAGGAGTCGGGCCGCGCGATCTCCCTCTTCACGCCGTCGGAGGCGCGCAGCCGCCCCGGCCCGGAGGCCGTGGCGTTGTGCCCCGACGGCTCGCTGGTGCGCACGACCCCCAACTCGGTGAACCTCATCCGGGCGGACGGCACGCAGGTCTGGAGTGTTCCGAGCGAGTCCATGGCGAGCGTGCGCGCCGCGGTGGACTTGATCCTGATCCGGGAGGAAACGAACGAAACCTCCCTCTCCCCGGACGGCCGGTCCCTGACCGCGACCGGGTCGAACCACCGGATCCGCGCCCTGGAGGCCGGCACGGGAAAGGTGGCGTGGAAGATCGAGTCGGCCCATTCGCACCGGGACGGCACCACCCGGGGATCGGTCGAATTCCGCGCGGCTGCGGAGTGCTCGGGGAGGATCCTCTACATCGTCTCCTCGCAGGTGGGTTTGGGGTACCGCATCACCCTCCACGCCCTCGACCCCGAATCGGGGCGGGAGCAATGGTCGGCCCCGATTCCGTACGACGCGTCCCATTCCTGGCAACCGGTCGCGGATGGGACGAGCGTGTACATCGGCGGCCAGACCGCGCGCGGCTTCACCCTGCAGGCCGTGGACCTGGCGAACGGCAAGGCACGATGGACCCAGGAGCGAAACTACCGCCCGGGCTGCGTCCACACCGAAGGGGGCAACGCCCTCCTGTTCGCGCTCGACGTCGAGCGGAAGCGGGACTCGACGTTGAAGACGAGCCTGGCCGCGTTGGATATCGCGACCGGGAGTCGCCTTTGGCGGATCGCCCTGAACAGCCAGTATGCCACGCTCTGCGCCGGCGGCGGACGGGTGTTCGTCGGCGAGCCGCGACGTCAGGGCGCGGAGGGCAGACTGCGCGCCTTCCGGGCGACCCCGACGGGGCGCTGATCCTGGCCGACGACACGCCGTTCCCGGGGTCGCGCCGGGCGACGGCGCTTCTCGAACGGCCGGCCCGGGGGGGCTCCGGTCCCGTCCTCCCCAGCGCGAAGATCCCAGGTCGAAATCCCCCAGGAGAGGGGCGGCGACGGATTCCGGTGCAGCGCGAGTCCAACCGAGGGGGACCGTCGTACGCGGCAACCGGGCGACTCACGGACCGCTCACGACGGAGTCACGCGGCGGCGCGCTGCACGGTGCCATCCGGCGCGGAGTCCGCTCATGCGAACTCCGGCATCACCCGCTCACCGAAGGTGCGGATCGACTCCAGAATCAACTCGTGGGGAACCGTGCCCATCTGCATGACGAGAATCACCTCGTCGACGCCGGCCTCGCGATAGCGCGAGACCGCCTCCCGCGCCGCCGACGGATCCCCCACCACCGCCAGGAGCGGCGCGTCGGCCTCCGCGCGATAGCGCCGGATCTCCTCGAGTTCGGTCTCGGGCAGGAAGTCGCGCGGGACCGGCAGCGGTCCCACCGGACGGCGTCCGGCGAGGTAGTAGGCGGCCAGGCTTTCGGAGAAGAACCGCGCCCCGCGGTAGCCGTACTGGCACGCCTTGCGGTCGTCCGGGAGGATCAGCGCCGCCGGCGTGACCGCGAAGTGGTCGTTTTTCTCATGGTGCTTCGGCGCCGCGCCCGCGACCGCCTTGCGATAGTCCGCGATCTTCTGCTTGAGATACCGGTCGTTGCCGAGCGCGAAGTTCAACGCCCCGAGGCCGAGCGCCCCGACCGCGGCCGCGGACTCGGGTTTCGAGCAGGCGGCGAACATCGGCGGATGCGGCTTCTGTACCGGCTTGGGCACCACCTGGGTCGGCGCGATGCGGAAGTGCTTCCCGCGGTGTTCGAAAACTTCCTCCCGCCACATGCGCGGGATCATCTCCAGCGCCTCCAGCCATTGACCGTGCAGCGCGGGAATGTCGCTCTCGAACGCCACCTGCTCGACCAGGCTCGAACTCTTCCCGGACCCCCAGTTCACCCGTCCGCCGGAGAGGATGTCCAGCGTGGCGATCCGCTCGGCCACCCGGATGGGGTGATTGTAGCGGAATGGGGTCAGCGTCACGCCGTGGCCGATCCGGATCCGCCGCGTGCGCGCGGCGACAAAGGCGAGGAAGACCTCGGGCGCGGAGGAGTGCGCATACTCGAAGAGCCCGTGGTGCTCGACCGCCCAGACGGCGTGGTAGCCGATCTCGTCGGCCAGAACCGCCTGCTCGACGCAGTCCAGAAACGTCTGGCGCTCCCGCTCCGGCGTCGGCCCCGCGATCTGGATTTCGAAGAAGAGGGAGAACTTCACCCGCGCAGCCCCTTACGTGCGCGACCCGGAGAGCGTCTTTCCGCTCCCCGAAAGCCGCATGGCCCGGTTGATCCAGATCCGGGCGATCCACCCGGCGAGCCCGGGTTCTTCGTACGCCGACCACAGTTGCTCGATCAGCACGGCCAGCGCCGCGCCGACGTGGGCCTCGCCCGTGACGCGCAGCCTCCCCGACAGCGCCGCCGTGGAACAGCGGGTTTCCCGCACGAGCAGGCGGAAGAAGTCCTCCACGGAAACGGAAACCGTGCCGATCGGCTCCGCATGGGCGCCCGCGTGCATGCACAGGGATCCGGTGCCCACGACGCAATGCCACGTCGCGCCGCCCACCCCGGTGATCTCGAAATTGATCGCCCCGTTGAACCCCGAGGTATCGGCGGAGAACCCGGTGCTGCCTCCGCGCACCGCGGTGGTGAGCCGGAGCAACCGGAAGAGGCTCGCCAGACCGGGATTCGTCGCCATGGACCGCTCCAGGGATCTCCGCGCCCCCCGCGGCGGGACCTCGCGGGCCGGCGTATCGCGCAGAGCCGGGAAGCCGGCCGGCCGTGGTCCCGGAAGAGGGGCATCATGGAAGAGCGGCGCACCGGCGGTCAAGGGGGATGTGGCGCGACCCGCGGGGCTGCGCGGCCGGAGCGCGGGGGGACGCCGCGTACGGCGTCCCCGAATCGTCGCCCGCCCATTGCACACCGCGGGGACTCCGGGTATCCTGCGCCTCGCCGTCGTCGGCGGCGCGCCTTCCCCGGCGACGGCGCGCACGGCGGCGAAACCCGGGAGATCCGCATCGATGCCGTCCGAGACCTTCTATTGTCCCGCCTGCCGGCGCTCGCTCACGAAGAGCGCGGCCGCCTTCGTCCTCGGCGAGGTCCGGGACGGGATCATCCTCGGCGGCGGGATGCCCGAGTCGGTGACCTGTCCGGGATGCGGCGCGCGGATCGATGCCCGGGCCATGATCGCGGGGAAGTACGACGCCCCGCCGATGCCGCTCGGCAGTTGCCTCTTCACGGCGGCGCTCGTGCTCGGCATCGCCGGGTACTTCTTCCTGGGTTATCGCACCGAGGCCTGGAGGAATGCGAACGCCTTCAACAAGCGCTTCTTCTACGCCGAAGACACCGCGGCGCACGCGGAGGGCGAGGTCGGTCGATCCGGCGACGAACGGCGCGCCTCCGCGCTCGGATATTACGAAATGGCCGTCCGCGGACTCGCGGAAGAGAGCGTCCGCGCAGAAGCCCTGCGGCGCGCCGGAGAACTCGAACGCAGCCTCGCGGCGGCCGGCGGCGAGGGGTACCTGCACCAGGACGCGTTGCTCTCCGCGGCCTCCCCGCAGGTTCGTCTGCGGGATGCTCGCGGGAACGTCGCGGGAACCTTGACGCTGCGGAAAACGGACGGCGGAAACGGATTCGAAATCGACTTCGTCCCGACGCGGGTGGGTGACGGGAAGTTGCGGATGATCGAAGGCCAGGCTGCCTCCGCCTACCAGCCGTCCCGTGAGCTCCAAGGCGAACGGGAAGCCTCCGTGCGCGTCCTCGTGGTCCCCCAGGGCGGACCGGATCCGGAATTGCTGCTCCGGGGGTTCTTCCGATTCCTGGACCTCCAGGGAAACACCGAAGACGGCACGCAGATCGATTTCTACGCCGTCCCGACCGCCGTGGCGCCCGATTCGCCCGATCGAGAGGTCCGCACCGGGTCCCCGGCGGTGCGCATTCACGCCGTCCGGTTGGGGAAGCGATGATGGACCTCGGGGCGCGGCTCGACGCCCGGGGGGCACGCGTCGTCCGACGAATCCCCGGAAGCGGCCGGAGCCGCCGCCACGGTTGCGCGGGGACGGGCTGCGCGCTCAAGCCTCCCCCGACGCGCGCCGCGCCTTGAAGCGCTGAAGCCGGAAGCGGTCCTCGCGCTCGGACTCCTCGAGCCGTGCGCGGACCGCGCGAATGCGTCGCGCCAGGTCCGGCAGGAGACGGTCCTCGAGCGCGTGAATCCGCCGCGTGGTCCGCCGGATCTCCTCGGCGAGACGCCGCAGGCGCCACTGCACGGAGACCGCCTGCAGCACGCCGTCGAGGGTGTCCTCCCAGGCGGCCGCCGCTTCGTCGAGCAGCGGGGGGGTCCCGGCCAGCGGTGCGCCGCGGCCGCCGGGCGCGCGCGCCGCGGCCTCGTGGCGCACGTCCGGGTAGCGCAGTCCCCACACGTTGCGCTCGATCAACTCGATCCCGAGGTCGCGTCGGGCGGCGAATCCGGCCGCCGCGATCGCCTCCTGCCCGAGCACCGCCTGCGCGATGGTCAGCCGATCGCGCGCGCGCTGAACCGCCTGCCGCAACGTGTCCCGCGCGGTCGCCGCGCTCTTGGCCGCCTCCAACAACTCACCGACGAGAGCCTGACGCTTCCCCTCCAGAAGATCGCGTCCCTTCCGGGCGATCGCCTCCCGCCGTCGGAAGTCCAGGAGCGCCATCCGCGTGGTCCCGCCTGCTTCCATCACTCCCCCTTCGACAGCCGCCGCGCCGCCTCCGTCCCCAGCCGCGTGAGTCGCTCGCGCGGCATCGCCGCCATCAGCCGCCAGCCGGCCTCCAGCGTCTCCTCGATCGATCGGCCGACCCCGCCCTGGTGCACGAACTCGCGCTCGAACCGGTCGGCGAACTCCAGCGTCCGGCGGTCCGCGTCCCCGAATCCCTCGGCGCCGACGACCTTCTCCAGCCGGCGCAGGTCGCGCCCCTGGGCGTAGAGGGCGTACAGCTGGTCGGCCCACTCCCGGTGATCTTCGCGCGTCTTTCCGGCCCCGATTCCCAGGCTCATCAGCCGCGACAGCGAAGGGAGCACGTCGATCGGGGGATCGATCCCCTTCCGCTGGAGTTCGCGCGAGAGCACGAGCTGGCCCTCGGTGATGTACCCGGTGAGATCCGGCACCGGATGCGTGAGGTCGTCGTCGGGCATGGTGAGGATCGGGATCTGGGTGACCGAGCCCGCCCGGTCCCGGATGCACCCCGCCCGCTCGTACAACGTCGCCAGGTCGGTGTAAAGGTAGCCGGGGTACCCGCGCCGTCCGGGGACCTCGCGCCGGGCGGTGGCGATCTCGCGCAGCGCCTCGGCGTAGTTCGTCATGTCGGTGAGGATGACGAGCACGTGGTAACCGTGGTCGAAGGCAAGATGCTCCGCGGCTGTGAGCGCGTAGCGCGGCGTGAGCAACCGCTCGACCGCCGGGTCGTCGGCCAGGTTGAGGAACGCGACGGTGCGGTCGGACACGCCGCTTTCCGCGAAAGCGTCGAGAAAGAAGATCGCCTCGCGCGAGGGAATGCCGATGGCGGCGAAGACGACGGCGAAGCGGGCGTCCGCCCCCTCGCCGGCGACGCGCGCGTGGCGAAGGATCTGCACCGCAATTTCCTTCGCCGGCAGACCGGCGCCGGAGAAGACGGGCAGCTTCTGGCCGCGAACCAGGGTGTTGAGGCCGTCGATCGCGGAAATACCGGTCTGGAGAAACGCGCACGGCTTCTGCCGCGCGGTCGGATTGATGGCCCGGCCCAGGATCGGCTCCCGACGCTCGGGGACGATCGGGGGAAGGCCGTCGACGGGAGCGGCGGCGCCGTTGAACCGCCGGCCCAGCAGATCGAGCGACAGGTCCATGGTCGCGATCGCCCCGGACAGCCGGATGCGCACGTTGTCGAGCCCCATGCCGCCGGTCTCGTCCAGGACCTGAATCACGGCGATGCGCCCGTTGATTTCGATCACCTGGCCGCGGCGCCGCTCGCCGCCGGGGAGCAGAAGCGCAGCCGTCTCCCCGATCGCGACCGGACCCAGGTCCTGCGCAAACAGAAGCGGACCTTCGATCCCCCGGACCGCGCGCCGGTCGCGCACGACAAGGTCATCGTTTCGATTCATGCGTCCCCCCTCCGGCCTCCCCGGCATCGAGACGGTCGATCCATCCGCGGGCAACCTCGACGAAGCCCGCGGCCGGACGCTCCTTCAGGGCGGCCAGTTCGGCGAACCGCGGGTGGGCGAAGATTTGCGCCGCCGTCCCCCCCCGGTCCACCTGGGCCTCCGCGAACCGGCGGGAGCGTTCGAGCGCCTTGAGCAGCCAATACTGCTTTTCCGGCGGACAGGACGCGTCCTCCCGGGAGTACGCGCTCTGTCGCAGGAAGGCCTCGCGCGCGAGAGCGCCGGTCTCCAGCACCACCCGCTGCCGCTCCTGGAGCGAGTCGGCGCCGAGCAGTTGCACGATCTCCTGCAATTCCTCCTCCTCCTGCAGCAGGCCCAGAAGCCAGGCACGCAGGACGGGCCAGTCCGGCGCGGCATGTTCGCGAAACCACGGCGCCAGCAGGTCGGTGAACAGCGAGTAGCTGTGCTTCGGGTTCACGGCCGGGAAGTGCCGCCGGTGCGCCAAGTCCGCATCGAGCGCCCAGAACGTCCCCGCCACGCGGATCGACGCCTGGGTGACCGGTTCGGAAAAGTCGCCGCCGGGCGGGGAAATCGCCGCCACTACGGTCACCGACCCGGTGCGTCCTCCGGCCCCCTGGCAATCCACCAGGCCCGCGCGTTCGTAGTACCGGCTCAAGCGCGAGTCGAGATAGGTCGGATACCCCTCCTCGCCCGGCATCTCCTCCAGACGCGACGAAATCTCCCGCAGCGCCTCCGCCCAGCGGGAGAGACTGTCCGCCATCAGGGCGACGTGGTAGCCCATGTCGCGGTAATACTCGGCGATGGTGATCCCGGTGTAGAGGGAGGCCTCGCGCGCGGCGACCGGCATGTTCGAGGTATTGACGACGAGCACGGTCCGCTCCAGGAGCGGCCGTCCGGAGGCGGGATCGACGAGGCGCGGGAAGTCCTCCAGCACCTCGGTCATCTCGTTACCGCGCTCTCCGCAACCGACGTAGACGATGACGTCCGCCTGCGCATGGCGCGCGAGGCTGTGTTGGACCACGGTCTTGCCGGTGCCGAACCCGCCCGGCACGACGGCGGCGCCGCCGAGCGCGGTCGGAAAGAGCAGATCGAACACCCGTTGCCCGGTCAGGAACGGCACGCGCGGGGCGAGCTTGCGGGTGACCGGGCGCGGCACCCGCACCGGCCAGCGTTGCAGCAGGGTCAACGCCGCGCCCCCCTCGAGGCGGACCACGGGGTCTTCGATCCCGGCCGGACCGGGGCGCACCTCGAGGATGCGACCCGAGCGTCCGGGCGGTACGAGGAGGCGATGAACGATGCCGGGAGTTTCGGGAACGGTTCCCAGGATATCGCCGGGCCCGACACGGTCTCCCGCGCCCACGGCCGGCGTGAACTCCCAGCGCGCCTCCCGCGAGAGCGCCCGCACGCTCGTTCCGCGGCCGATGAAATCGCCCTGTTCGGCGCGCATCCGTTCCAGCGGCCGCTGCACGCCGTCGAAGACCGCGCCGAGGAGGCCGGGGCCCAATTCCGCCTGCAGCGGCTCGCCCAGATCCTCCACCGGCTCGCCGGATCGCAGGCCGAGCGTGTCTTCGTACACCTGCACGACCACGCGCGCGCCGTCGATGCGGATGATCTCCCCGGGCAGCCCGAGAGCGCCGACGCGGACGCGATGATGCACGGCCGCGTCGGGCAACCCCTCGGCCGTGACGGTCGGCCCGGAGACTCCGATGATCGTGCCCATCGCACTCGTCCTCGCGCGTCCTCAGGTCTTCAGCTTGATCTGGTATCCGATCACCCGCCGGAGGAGCCGTCCCAGGTAGTCCTCGCGCGCCTCCCCCTCACCCCACCGGTGGACGCGGGGCAGGGGCACGAAGACCGGCTTCAGGCTGCGCTCCAGCCGCGGCAATAGCTCCGGACCGACGGCCTCGAAGAGATCCTCGTCCACGACCACGACGGCGGTTTCACGGTCGGCGAGCGCAGTTTCCAGGATCCGGGCCGCGGCGGCGCCGTCCGGGGCAACACACGCCTCCACGCCGGCGAGCCGGAACCCGCGGGCGCCGTCGTCGTCCATCACCGCCAGGATCTTCGCCACGGCTCCTCCTTCGCTCAAGCCGCCGGCGGCGACCCGGAGGCGTCTCGCGCCTCCGCATCCGCGCCGACCAGCAGGCCGAGCCGATCTTCCGGATCCATGCCGTAGTCCCCCGCCCGCAGCAAGACACGCAAGTTGCCGACGTCGTGCTGCCACTCCAGCAGGTAGAGGGCGAGTCCGGCGGGGCCGACGGGGTCTCGCCGGGCGAGCGCGCGCACGCGCCGAAGGACGATCCGGTCGAGGGCGCGCTCGAACCGCGTCGCCGGGGACAGCCCCGCCGCCCCGCCGCGAAGGGCCTCGCCGGCCTCTTTCCACCGTCCGGCGGTCAGGACGTCCGCCAGTTCCCCGAAGCTGCGCGCCGCCGCCAACCGACCGAACGCCTCCGGACCGATCCTTCCTCCCCCGGTCAGGAAGTCGCGCTCCGGAGGTCCCGGGGCGGCGCCGGCCGCCAACCGCGCCAGCGCGGTTCGCAGGTTGGCCCGGTCCGCCAGCAACCCCGCCCACGCCCGGAGGAACTCCGCGCCCTCCGCGCGATCCTCGCCGGCGAGCGCCGTCACACGTTGCAGGGCATGGCGATCGAGCGCCCGTTCGACCTCGGCCGGATTCTCCGCCTCCCGATGGCCGGGAAGCGCGAGACGCAGCGGCGCCGCCCAGGGGGAACGCCAGGACGCCAGCATCCGCGCCACCGCCTCCGCATCCGGCTGCCGCGCCAGTTCCGCCAGGGCCGCTTCCTCCAGGTCCCCCGCGGGCAGGGTCGCCCCATGGATTTCCGTCCAGGAGGCGCCGGCCCGTATCCCCCGCAGAATCGCCTTGAGATTGTCCGCCTCGCGCGTCACCAGGAACGCCTCGAAATGGGCGCGCGCGAGTCCCGAAGTGAAGCCCCGGAGTCGGGCCACCGCCTCCCCCCACTCCGCGCGCAGCCGATCCTCCACCGCCGCCGCGGTCGAATCCGCCGGCAGATCCAGCAACTCGCGCACGGGCGGTCGACCCGGCGCCAGGGCGAGCCGAACGAGGACGGCGGCGGGCCGCAGGCGGCGCCGCAGGGCGCGCACGCGCGCCATCACGAACGCGTAGTCGTCCATGTCACGGCCCTCCCGGGTTCCCCGGCCGTTCAGCCGCGCCGAACAGCAGGGCATGAACTTCCGCGACCAGGGAATCCCGGCCGGACGCCAGGCGCGCGCCGAAACCGTCCGCCGCCTCGACGCGCGGGCCGCACAGCCTCACGCCGAGTCGGAGTTCCGGATCGTCGTCGCGCTCCGCGGGGATCCCCAGATCGTTCAGCCGGGACGAAAGGGCCGGATCGGCCTCCGGGGCCAGCCGCGCGCGCGCGGGCGGACCGTCGAGTGCGTTCCGTGCCGCCTCGATCCGTCGCGCCCAATATCCGTCGGCGAACCCGGCATCCGCGAGCCGTTCGCACAAGAGGGCTTCGGCGCGCGCGAACGCCGCCGCCAGCTCGCCTTGCCGCACGCGCAGGCGGATGCCCCGGGCCCGCTGGCGCGCGCCGTCGAGAAGCCGCGCCCGCTCCGCCTCCGCCGTGCGCGCCGCCTCCGCCCGAATCGCCGCCGCCGCGACCGCGCCGTCGGCTCTCGCCTGCTCCCGGAGCGTCTCCGCCTCGCCGCGGGCCTGCGCCCGCCGCGCGCTCGCACGCTCCACGCCCTCCCGGCGCAGCGCCTCCAGCAGCTCGTCGGTTCCCATGGCGATCACTGGTGCAAGTTCAGGATCAGCACCGCCACGGTGAAGCCGAAGATCACCAGCGTCTCCGGGATCACCAGCAGGATCAGCACGGTGCCGAAGCTTTCCGGCTTCTCCAGAATCGCCCCGACGGCCGCCGCACCGATCTTCGCCTGCGCCAGCGCCGTGCCCAGGGCGGCCAGCCCGATCGACAGGCCGGCGCCGATCGCAATCAATCCGAGCTCCATGGGCCGAGCTCCTTCCTTCAGCTCCGGCAGAACGGCCGGTACTCCCGGCCGCCCGGCTGGAAGAAATTGTCGAAAAACTCCACGTAGTGGAGCCGCAGCGACTGAATGGTCGGCGAGAGCAAGCCGAACGCCACGTTGAGCCCGTGGAAGAACAGCCCGACCAGGAACCCCAGCACCACGCTCCCGGTGAGCGACGACAGCGTATTGGCGGCGTGCGCCAGCGCCACCGAGGCGGTGCCGATGCCGGCGAGCCGCAGATAGGAGAGTACGTTGACGGCGTTGTGCAACTCGCGCACGGCGGGGACCGCGCCGACGAACGCCAGCCCGACCGTGCCGGCCGCCGCCGCCGCACCGCCCGCCCAGACCCAGCCGGAACCCAGCACCCCGGCCACCGAGGCGACGGCCACGACCACCCCGATCAGGAATCCCAGCCCCAGCCCCTTCGCCGCCAGCTCGGACCGCTCCCCACCCTTCCACGCCGTCCACACCCCGAGCCCGAGACCGAACAGGACGTGCGCCAATCCGATCCCGAGCGCGCCCAGCAGAAGCGGGGTGAAGGCTTCCCCCCGGTGGAGGCACCACGGCGTCACCCCGACGTACGCGCCCAGGTCGCCGCAGGCTTCCCCATACACGAACCCGAACCCCATCGCCGATGCCGAGGAAACAGCGAACACCGCGCCGAGATCGCGCGCCGCCGGAACGCCCCGCCACCGGCGCCGCACCCACAGCGCGAGCGCCAATAGCACCGCTCCGTACACGACGTCGCCAAGGATGAGCCCGAAGAAGAGCGGGAACCCGACGGCCAGCAGGCGCGTGGGGTCCACCGATCCGTAGCGCGGCAACCCCGCGAGCCGCGTGAACACCTCGAAGGGACGCGCCCAGGCCGGATTGGCCAGCGCGACCGGCGCTTCCCGCGCCTCCGATTCCCGGACCGGAAGCCGATCCGCGAGCACACACCCGGCGAATCCGTCCTCGATCGCCCGGCAGGCCTCCGCCGCCACCCGCGCCGGAATCCATCCGTACACGAGGAACGTCGACCGCGTCTGGTAACAACAGACGGCGGATTCCAGAACCGCCAGGCGGTTCTCCAGCCACCGCTCGTGGGCACGGAACCGCTCGCGCCAGCGTCGCGACCGCTCGAGCAGGTCGGAGCGCATCCGCTCGATCTCGCGCGGCAGTTCCTCCCGCCGAAGCGCCAGCGCGGCGAACGCCTCCGGCAGCGGCCGGTCGGCGACCGAGGTCGGGAAGCGCATCTCCGCCACGTTGTGCCGCCATAGGAACTCCCGCACGCGCGGCGCCAGCTCCGGAGGCACCAGCAGGACACCCGCCAGCGTCCGCGCGTCGAGTCGGGCGGTGAACAATTCGAAGCGCTGTCCGGTGACCTCGCCCAGCGCCTCACGCACCGGATCGACCGCGGCATCCGCGCGCACGTCGAGCAGCAGGCCGAGCACCTCGAAGTTGCGGCCGGACCGAACCTGACCGAGCAGCGGCGCCAGCGAGTCCAACACCCGGGCGTAGCGGTCCAGCACCCCTTTCTCCTCTTCGGCCGCGCGCAGTCGCGCGAGCAACCCTTCGATTTCCGGGCGGGCGGCCTCGAGCTCGGCGCGGATCGCCTCCTCGTCCTCCCCCCCGCCGGCGGTCGACCCGCCCCCCCGCGCCGTGTCCGGGAGCGCGAGCACCAGCGTGTGAGCCGTCCGCCGCAACCCGTCGAGCCGGGCCCGGCGACGCAGCGCAGCCGCATCGGGTCGCAGGCGTTCCAGCAGCCCGTCGACCGCCTCCACCGGTCCGGACTCCAGGTGCACGACCCCCAACGCCTGCAACCGCTCGACCACCGGCTCCAGCAGGCGCTTCGACCCGACGATGCGCATCCGCGCCATCGCTTCAATCATGGCGGGCTCCCCTCGAATTCGCCGGGGAACAGACGTTCCAGGATCCGGCGCGCCGCCGCCTCCCGACGGGGAGCCGCGCGCGTCCGCAACCGCCCGGCTTCGACCTCCGCCTCCCGCACGATCGCCGCCGCCTCCGCCTCCGCACGGGCGCGGGACTCGCGCCGCAACTCCGTGGCCGCCTGCTCGGCCGCCTCCGCTTCAGCCGATCGAATCTGCTCGGCCTCCGCCCGGACCCGCCGAAGCAACTCCTCCGCCTCCTCTTCGGCGGCGCGGTGGAGTTCGTCCAGTTCCTCTTCGACCGCGCGAATCCGCCCGATCACTGCGCGATCGTCCAGCGCCCGGTGCACGGGTTCCGGCTCCCGGCCCCTCGATTCCTGGTGCATGCCCCACCTCCAGCCCTGCCGGATGCACAGATCTGCGCACCCTTCGTTCGAGGCGGATTCCCACCCACTACCGCGCAAACTTCGTGCCTGCCGCCCATTCCCCGAGAAGGATCCCGGCTCATTTCGTCCCGACGAAGGGAGCCGCTCCGTGGGGCGAGGACGGGCTCGGGCGACTCGCGTGCCTCCGGGGCGCGCAGAGCTCGGATGGACCCGTCCGGGGACGGCCTGCCGCGGATCCGCTTCCCGGCGGGACGGGGAGGTAGGAAGTCGGGATTCGGCGCTACGGCGGGGAGGATTTGCCGAGGGCGTCGTACAATGCCATGGCCGACGCCAGCGTCGCGAATCCGCGAGTCCCCGGCACCAGCACCTGGATGCGGTCGGCGAACGCCTGGAGTCGTTCCCCGAGCGCGGTCGCCACCGGGCTCGCGGTGGCGAGCGGGCCGCTCAGGTCGAGGACGAGTCGCTCGCGCCCACGGGCGAGGGCGGTCTGCAGTTTCTCGACCAGGCGATCGACCGCCGTCGCGCCCAGGGTGCCCTCGAGGCGCACCCAGACCGTGGCCTCCGGACGCAGTTCCACCTCGGCCCGGCATCCCTCCGCAACCTCGCCGCGGAGGCGCTGCCAGAACCGCGAAGGGAGGCGCTCCCCCGGCACGCGGTACGTGTGACGGACGAGCCGGGGGTGCTGACGCCACCCGAGCCGCAGGGCCGCCCCGCTCGCGGCGGCCGCGACGAGCGCCGCCCAGGAGCGCAGGGTCTCGGTCAAGGTGGGAGGGCCGAGCGCGGCGATCGCGCGGGCCTCCAGGGCCCTCACCCACGCGCGCACGGTCGCATTCGGCGCAAACCAGCGACAGGCCCGGAACACCGGAAAGGCGTTGCGGATCTCCCAGGCGAGCCGCTCCGCCTTGCGGCGCAGGAAGGGATGTTCGGAATGCCGCAGCCGCTCGTACCCGCAGAGCCAGACCTCGACGGAGCGGAGAATGCCCGGACCCAGCCGCTGGAATTCCTCACGGAAGCACCGGGCCTGCGTCGCCTCGAGCTCCGGGCCGCTCATGGTCGGGTGCTTGACCATGGCCTTGAAGCCGGTGCAACTGCGGTAGTAGAGCTCGCGGTCGGCCTTCATTTCGGGTTGCCAGCCGTCCTCGGCCTCGATCCGGTCGTAGAACGGCGTCCCCGGCGTGGGGCCGTAGATGAGGAATTGGCAGAGCGCCGGCCGGTGGGCGAGCAGACCGGCGAGTTCCTCCTCGATGAGGGCGGGGGTCTGATAGGGCAGGCCGACGATCATGGAGGCGAGCACGAGGATGCCGTGCTCCCGGAACTCCCGCACGAGGTCGGCGAACGGACGTCCTTGCTGTTTCGCGTACCCCGAACGGGTGCCTTCATACCCCACCCACACGCCGTCGATGCCCATCTCGAGGATCTCGGTGACGCTGTACTGGCTGAGCGCCTTGACGCTGGAGAAGACGAAAATCGACAGGGGATGTCCGGCGGCGAGCACGCAGTCGCGGAACTCCATGGCGCGATGCCGGTTCAGGAGGAAGTCCTCGTCCATCACCGCCAGGGAGATCCTGGGATCCAGGGCCAGGTATCGCGAAACGACGTGGTGAATGTCCTTCCCGGTGGGGAGCAGGCGGATGTGTCGCCGCCGGAAGAAGTGGGAGGTGGCGCAGAAGTCGCAGCCGTTGGGACACCCCAGGCCGGCGAACACCATTCCCGTCCGGGAGGCCTCCGAGCCGAAGACCTTCATGCGGCTGACGATCAGCGGGTGACGGTACGGCATGGGCAGTTCCGGCTGTCCGAGCAGGCGGCGCATGAAACCGACCCCCTCCTCGCGGCAGACGTGGTCCGCATGCGGCCTCAGCAGGGGATCCGGCAGGACGGTGCCGTAGCCGCCGAGCACGATCCGGCAGTTCGGGGCATGAAGGCGCACGAGGGCGACGAGTTCCTTCATGCGGTGGAAGGTGGCGAGGATGAAGGACACGCCGATGACGTCGTATCCGCGGGAGAGTTCGCGGACGAGCTCGCGCCGGCTCGGATAGTGGAGCACGGTGACCGGCCCGTCGAGGTTTTCGGCGATGTAGTCGAGCGCGAACTGGACGTTCAGCGAGCGCGGGCTGAACATCCCTTGGGCGCGCGTCACTTGGCCGTGCAGCAGTTCGTACCCGACGCTCGGGGCATCGCCGTACCGTTCTCCGAGCGGACGGCAGACGCTGGTGAGGAGGACGCGGGGCCGGGCAGGGAGACCCGATGCGGTCGACACGGCGGAAACCTCCACTCCAGGGCCGGCGGCGCTACATCCCGATCCGCGCAAGCCCGGGGATCGCCCTCGGCGCGGGAGGGGAGTAAATATGATTAACTGCATTACCTATCTGAATTCCGGGGACTTTTCAAGCATCCGGGGCCGGTCCGGCGGGCGGCCACGGGACGGGGACCGGCGTGCGGCCGAGGGGGACCGCGGGTCCGCGACCCCGAGCGGGGCGACCGATTCGCCGCCCGCAGGGATCCTGCGCCCTGCGGGCGTTCCCGAGGTTGACCGCCCCGCCTCGCCGCCGTATACTTCCGCGACTCGCTCTGGAGGGAGAGTTCGCCATGTCGCTGGCGTGGGCGCTTCACGGCCTGCTTCTCGTGCTGTGCGTCCTCAGCATCTACACCGACATCACGGCCGGTCGGGTGCGCGACCGCTTCACCGTTCCCGCGCTGGCGCTGGGCGTCATCCTGCAATACGCGATCGGAGGCCTCGACGCGGGGGCGCACTGCCTGCTGCGCAGCGTTCTCGGCCTGGTCATCGCCGCGGCCCTCGGATTCTGGATCTACAACGCCGGTTTCATCGGCGGCGGGACCTACAAGCTCGTCGCCACGGTCGGCGCGTTCCTGGGGTTCCCGGGAATCTTCTGGTTTTTCGCCGGCGCCCTGCCGCCGGCGATCGCGCTGCTCGCCTTTCCGGACCTGCGCGACCGCTCCTGGCACCTCCGTCCCCTGCACGAGATCGACCTGCCGCGCGAGCGGTGGTGGATGAGCATCGCCGTCGGCGTAGGCGCGTTGTGCGCCGTGCTCGTCGCCCACGGCATCGGCGCCTAATGGGGCTTCAACCTTGATTTCCCAGGTTGGTCCGGTCGCTTTTCGCGCCGGGCTTCGTTGCTCGTCGTCGGCGATGCACGGGGGCATCGCCTTCTCCGCGCGCCTCGCCGGGCGCGAAAATCGCCTTCGCCGAACCTAGGATCTCAAGATTGAAGACCCACTAGCCCGCATGGTTCGCACACCGCGAAGCGGTTCGTGAGTCATCCGGGCAAGGCGCACCCGGGGGCGGGGTCGCGACGACCCGTCCCTCACCGCCGAAGGAGGCGCGTGGACCCGCACGACGAACACCGGCTTCGGAACGCCCCCAAGGCGGAGCTCCACCTTCATCTGGAGGGCGCGCTCCGCTGGTCGACCGTGCGGACGTTCCATCCCGACGGGGCCCGCTTGCCCGAGACCCCGCCGTGGCTGGCCGACCCGTCGGGATTCCGCTCGTTCGACGACTTCCGCGACGTCTTTCTCAAGGTCCTGCGGCCGGCCACGGGGACCCTCGAGTCGATCGAGCGGCACGTTCACGACATGCTCGCCGATCTGGCCGCGCAGGGAATCGCCTACGTGGAGCCGATCACCGGGCCGCGGTTCCACATGGGCCGCGGTCTCGCGCTGAAGGACGTGCTCGACGCGATCGACCGCGGCCGTCGGTCGGCCGAGGATCGGACCGGCATCCGCGCGCGCTTCCTCTTCGGCCTCAATCGCCACTATGCCCCCGACGCCGAGACGGAGAGCTTCCTGGACGCGCTGGCCATCGCCGGGCCGGCAGGCTCCGGACTGCTTGCGGGAGTGGACCTGCAGGGGGACGACCGGCTGCCCGGGCATCCCGCCTACGCGCGCGCCTTCGCGGCGGCGCGCGAGCGCGGCCTGCGGGTGCGAGTCCACGCCGGGGAGTTCGGCGGGCCCGCTTCCGTGCGCTACGCCGTCGACGACCTCGGCGCCGGCCACCTGTCGCACGGGATCGGCGCGGCGGAAGATCCCGGCCTGGTGCGCGAGCTCGCCGACCGCGGGGTCTTCCTTCACGTGTGCCCGACCAGCAACGTCCGGTTGGGCGCCGTGTCCTCCTACGCCGAACATCCGCTGCGACGCCTGCTCGAGGCCGGGTGCCGCGTGACGCTCGGCACCGACGACCCGCTGCTTTTCGGCGCCTCGCTGGTGGACGAATACCGGCGTGCGCTCACGGACCTCGGTCTCTCCTGGACCGAACTGGCGCGGGTGGCGCACGCGGGGTTCGACGCCGCGCTGCTGCCCGAAGCGGACCGCCGGGCCCTGGGCGTCCGGGCCGCGGCGGTGCTGGCAGGCGCGGACGGAGGGGCATCATGAATCGGATCCGCGCGGGCGCAGCCGCGCTGACGCTCGGGTTCCTCGGCGGCCTCGCCGGGCCGGCA
Source organism: uncultured Planctomycetia bacterium (assembly GCA_964632945.1). Classification (GTDB taxonomy): domain Bacteria; phylum Planctomycetota; class MHYJ01; order WSZJ01; family CAZWCX01; genus CAZWCX01. The sequence goes on from CAZWCX010000023.1 coordinate 59,253, forward strand.
CACGGTCAGGACGACCCGCCGTTGCCCGTCCCCCGTCTCGTCGGACCGCGCGCGGCCGCGGAACGTCCCGCCGCGCTGGCGAAGTTCGGCGGGGGCGCGACCACCGAGGCCGCCGTCACCTCCGGGCTCGACTGGCTCGCCCGTCATCAGGACGACGACGGCGGCTGGGACGCGGACGGCTTCGACGAGCGCTGCGCCGGCGACCCGAAGTGCGCCGGGAAAGGCCGGGGGCAGCACGGGGAGGACATCCCCTGCCCGTTCGACGGGGCGATCTCGGCGCTGGCGACGCTTGCGTTCCTCGGCCGCGGCCACGTCCCGGACCCGGAAGGGGACGAAACGGCGCAACTCGTCGACCGCGCGCTGCTGCGACTCGAGTCGGGTGTTCGCGACGCCTGGGGTGCGGCGATCGCCACCGAGGCGTTCGCGGAGGCGGAGGCGCTCGAGCGCAAGGGACGATGGCGCGACGCCGCCCGGCGCGGCGCGGAACGGTTGCTGGCCGCGCGCCAGCCCGACGGCGGCTGGGGATACGCCGCCGGGTTCCGGCGCGGATCCGACGTTCCGTTCACCGCCTTCGTCGTCCAGGCCCTCGCCGCCGCGCGCGACGCCGGCATCGAAGGGCCGGCGGACCTCGGCGAGGGCGTCGACCGATTCCTCGGCTCGCTCGAGGAGGACCGGGGCAAGCTCGCCTACCTGAAGGACGGGCGCGCCTACGGCTACACCCCCACCACCACCAATGCCCATTGCGCCGCGGCGATCCGCGAGCTGCTCCAGGCCGGGACCGGCGGCGCACGCCATCGCGCCCACCTGGCCCTGGTCGCCGCCGAGAAACCCGCCTGGAAGATCTCCTTCCGCGAGATTCAGGTCCCCGGCCGCGGCAAGGTGCCCGTGCAGGTGGGCAATCTGTCGATGGTTCAGTGGTGGTACGGGACCATCGCCGCCTTCCATGCCGGCGGCCCGTGGAGCGGGTACTTCGGGGCGGTGAAGAACGCGCTCCTCCCGCACCAGGTCAAGCAGGGCTGCGCCCGCGGCTCCTGGGACCCGGTCGGGACCTACGAGCGACAGACCGGCGGCCGCGTGTTCGCCACCGCGATGGGCGTGCTGATGCTCGAGCAACCCTACCGGCACCGGCGCGCCGGGAAATAGGCGGGCGCGCGCGCATTGACGGGCGCCGCAGGGTCGCGCTACACTTCTCCCCACGACCCGCGCTCCGGAGGCTTTCATGCGCCGCATCGGTCCGCTCGCCGTCCTCGGCCTCGCCTTCCTGGCTCTCTCTCCCGCCGCCCCGGCCCAGGTTCCGACCCCCGCGGTCAAGGCCCCGACCGCGCTGACCTCCGCCGAGATGAAGGAAGCGGAGGCGGCGATCAAGGCCTATCTGGAGGCTCCGACCTGGGCGAAAAAACGGGAGATCGCCGCGCGTCTGGAGGCCATCGACCATCCCTCGAAGCAGGACATCGCAAAACTCGCGCAGAAGGCGTTTGCGATGACCCGCCGGCTCGGCCCCGCGGTCAAGGACGAACGCAAGCGGGTCTGCACCCATCCCGACTTCCCCGGCCACTACCTGCTCGACGTCCCGGGAAAGGCGAAACAGGGCAAGCCGGTCGGGGTCTTCATCGCCCTCCACGGCGGCGGCGCGGGGGTCGGCGAAGGGGCGCAGATCGAAGGGCTCTTCGGCAAGCCCATGTCCGGCATGATCCACGTCTACCCCACCGTGATCGAGAAGGAAGCCACCGCCTGGAACACCGAACGCGAGGAGCAGTACGTCCTGGCGATCCTCGACGAACTCAAGCGCACGTTCGCCGTCGACACGAACCGGGTCTACCTCGCGGGGCACTCCATGGGCGGGTACGGGACCTGGTCGATCGGACCGCGACATGCCGACCTCTTCGCCGCGATCTCGCCGCAGGCCGGCGGCGTCTTCGTGATGGGCGGCGGCGCGGGAGGCAAAGTCGAGATCGCCGACGGGATCGTCTCCAACCTGAAGAATCTGCCCATCTGGTTCTACAATTCGACCGACGATCCGCAGGTGCGACCCGACAGCTCGATCCGCGCGGCGGAACGCCTCGAGGAGCTCAAGGCGGAGTTCGGCGCGTTCGACTTCGTGTGGAAAAAGTACACCGACATCGGCCACGGCACGCCCAAGGAGGGCCTCGGCGAGATCTGGAAATGGATGCTCACCAAGAAGCGCGACCCGCTTCCCGCGCAGGTGCTGTGGGAGCCGACGCGAACCTACAAGCGCCACTTCTACTGGCTCCGCCACGCCGACCCCGGGTCCGGCCGATATGACGTCAAGCGCGACGGAAACCGGTTCACCGTGGCGTCCGGCGGCTCGGGCCTGACCCTGATGGTCAACGAGAAGATGGTCAAGTTCGACCAGCCGGTGACGGTCGTGGATGCCGAGGGAAAGGAGCTGTTTCAGGGAAGAGTCCCCTATTCGCTCCTGCCGATGATCGAATCGATCGACGCGAAGCGGGACCCGGAGCTCTGGTTCTCCGGATGGATCCGCCTGCCTTGACGGGCGCGGACTTGCGGAGCCGCGGCGCCGGGGGCTAGAGTGGGAGGGATACCGCTCCGGAGGACCGCCCCGCGTGCCGACCCCCGCCGCCGATCCGATCGCCGAATTGCTGGAACGCGGCGTGATCACGCCCGGCCAGCTGGAGCGATGCCGCGCGGACTGCCCGTCCCCCGGTGATCCGGCAGCCTTGCTGGCGACCCTGATCCGGCACGGGTGCCTGGACGCCGTCGAGTTGTCGGCGCTCGGATGGAGCGCCGGAGTCGGGGCGCACCCATCGGTCGTGGTCGGTGAACTCGTCGGCCCGGGCCCCGCGGAACCGCAACCGGAGTCCCGGTGCATCGCCGGGGTCGAGCGCGGATCGCTGCATTCCGCCGATTTCGCCCTGCTGGCCGATCGGACCGCACCCGCGACCCCGCCACCGGAGGGCCGCCGGGTCGGCCCCTACCGGATCGTGCGCGAACTCGGCCGCGGCGGAATGGGCGCCGTCTACGAAGCCCTGGATTCCCGTCTCGGCCGCCGCGTAGCGCTCAAGGGGATGACCGGTCCGCTCGCGGGGCTCTCCGAAGTCGCCGCGGAACGGTTCCGCCGCGAGGCGCGCGCGACCGCGAAACTGCGCCACCCGGCCATCGTCCCCGTGCACGAAATCCTCGAGTCGGACGGGGAATGCTGGATCGTTCTCGAGCACCTCGACGCCCAGCCGCTGGGCGATCACCTCCGGCGCGCGGGGACGGACCCGCTCGCGACCGCCCGCCTCCTCCTCCCGGTCGCCGAGGCGCTCGCCTACGCCCATGAGCAGGGAGTGCTGCACCGGGATCTCACGCCGGACAACATCCTCGTGGACGAGCACGGTCGCGCGACCGTGGTGGACTTCGGACTCGCCCGCCTGGGCACGGAAGCCGACGAACGCCGTCTGACCGAGGACGGCGCCCTCCTCGGCACGCCGCACTACATGGCACCGGAGCAGGCGCGCGGCGACCATGACGCGATCGGGCCGCGCACCGACGTGCACGGGTTCGGCGCGGTGCTCTACGAGGCGTTGACGGGACGCCCTCCGTTCTCGGGGACCACCCTGTTCGAGATCCTGGAGAAGGTCGCCCTGGTCGCTCCCGTCCCCCCCTCGGCGGTCCGCCCCGAGGTGCCGAACGGCCTGGATGCGATCTGCCTCTGCTGCCTGGAGAAGGAACCCGAGGCCCGCTACGCGAGCGCAGGGGCCGTGGCGGCGGACCTGCGCCGGTTTCTGAGCGGAGAGCCGGTGGCGGCAAGGCGGAATCGGCTCGCCCGCTGGCGGGATCGGGCGCGCCGACGCTGGGCGCACCTGGCCGCCGCCGCCGCCCTCGCGCTCCTGCTGACCGCGATCGTCCTCGTCGTGGATCGACAGCAGCAGGCCGCGGAGCGCCGCTGGGGCGCGCTTCTGGAACGAACGGCGCAGGGGATCGCCGGATTCGAGGACGCGGTCCGCTCGACGCGGCTCACGACGGAGGCGCGCAAAACGCTCGAGCGACAGTCCCTGGCCCTCTTGGAACCCCTGCTGGCCGAGGCCCCCGGCGACGGGGTCGCCCTCGCCTGGCGCGGACGCATTCTGGCGCTGCTCGAACGCCGCGCGGAGGCCGAGGCCGATCTGGAGGCCGCCTGCGCCGCGTCGCCGCACCATCCCGTCGTGTGGTACCTCCGCGGCACCGACGCGATCGACCGGTACGCAGCCCTGCGGCCGCCCCCGACCGTGTATGCGGGCCCGCACGGCCTCACCTTCGGAGCCGCCGCCGCGGAGGACGCCGCGACGCGGACCCTGCTCGCCCGGGGCCTCGCCGACCTGACGCGCATGGAGGCCGCCGCGGCGGCCGCCCCCGTCGGCTCCGCCTTCGGGGAACGGGAGCGCAGGCTCGGCGCAGCCCGGGCCGCGGTGTTCGGTCCCGATCCGGATGGACCCGCGCGCGCCTTGACCCTGTGCGCCGGACTGCTCGGGCCGGAAGTGGAAACCGTGCGCGCCCGGGCCTGGTACCGGTTGGGTCGGTTCGATTCGGCCATCCAGGCCGTCGACCAGGTGCTCGCCCGGTGGCCGGAGGATCCCCGGGCGTGGCGATCCCGGGGTCAGGCGTGGTTCGCCCGCGGCCTCGAGCGGGCCCTGGCAGGCGAAGACCCCAGGGAAGATCTCGCCGCCGCGATCCGCGACCAGGACGAAGTCCTGGCCCGCCTGCCGGAAGACCTCCCGGCCCATCTCGACCGCGCCCAGGCCCGGATCGTGCTCGCCCAGGCGGAGCACCGCGCCGGCATCGACCCTCGCCCCCGAATCCGCGAGGCCCTGCGGGATCTCGCGCGCGTTCAGGAATCGACCACCGGACAGGCCCTGTCGAGTACGTTCGCCGCCGCGTGGGTCGCGCTGGGGGAGGCGGAGGAAGCGCGCGGGGGAGACGCGGCATCGTGCTATCGCAAGGCGATCGAGGCGACCGATCGAACGCCGGCATCGTCTGCGGACGCGGCCCAGGCCCTGTCGAACCGGGCCATGGCCATGGGCCTGCTCGCCCGCCGCGCGGGCGCGACGCCGGCCGAACGCGCGGCGGGGATCCGGAAGTCTGTGGCCGAGGCCGACCGGTCGATCGCGGCGGACCCCCGGCTGGGTTGGGCCTGGCGCAACCGCGCCTCGCTGCGCCGGATGCTCGCCGTCGAGGCGACCGCGCAGGGGGGCGATCCCGGCAACGACTGGGAGGCGGCGGAGTCCGATCTCTCCGCGGTGCTCCGGCTGGAACCCAGGGACGCTGAGGCGCGCGCGGAGCGCGCGTTTCTGCGCCGTCAGCTGGCGCAGCGGGAGGCCGCCCGCGGCGGAGACGCGGGACCGTGGTTGAACGCCTCCCTCGAGGACCGCGCCTTCCTCGCGGAACGACGCCCGGCGGACGCGGCGCTCTGGAGCCAGCTCTCCGCCCTTCGCTTCGAGCTCGCCCTGGCCGACGCGAAGCACGGCCGGGACGCCCGCTCCCCGCTCGAGGAGGCGGTCCGGGACGCGGACCGGTCGATCGCCGCCGGCGACAACGCCCCGGCACGGGGCAATCGCGGCGTGGCCCTGCTCCACCTGGCGCAGTTGCAAATGGCGCGGGGGGAGGATCCGGACGAAACTTGTCGCCGCTCGATCGAGGACTCGGACGAAGCCCTCCGCCTCGATCCCGCCCTCACGGCGGCGCGCCAGAATCGCGCAAGCGCCTGGCTCGTCCTCGGCATGGCGAGGTCGTCGCGCGGGGAGAGCCCGAAGGAGGCCTTCGCGTCCGCGGAAGCCGACTTCCGGGCCGCGGTCGAGGCCGGCAATCTCCTCGCGCTGCTCAACCTCGGCATCCTGCAACGCGCGCTCGGCCGATACGACGAGGCGATCGAGTCGTTCGAGGCGGCGGCCCGGGCCCTCCCCGCCTGGGCCGACCGGGCGCGAGCGCAGATCGAGGCGACCCGAAAGCAGCGGGCCGCGGGGAACAAGGAAAAGTAGGATCCCGCGGCGGTCAGCGGGCGCGCTTCCCTTTCGCTTTTCCACGCTTCCCGCGGGAGCGCCCGGAGCCCTTCCCGGCCGCCTTCGCGCCGGCGCCGCGTCGCGCGAATGCGCCTCCTTTTCCGCGCGCCTTCCCGTCCTTCTCCTCGCGCGCCTCGATCTTCTGCACGGAGCCGCCGAGCTTCCGCAGCCGCTCGTCGAGCTCCTCCAGCCGCTTCTCCAGCGCGGCGACCTTCGGCTTCTCCTCGTCGCGGAGCGCGCGAATCGCCCGGTCCACGTCGGCCGCCTCCTGCTCCGACAGGGTCTCGCGATAGGCCCGCAGCGCGCCGATCGCCTCGGACGCGCACAGGGACTCCAGGCCCGCCATCGCCGCGCGCCGGACGCGATCGACCGGGTCGCGCAGGAGATCGACGAGCCGCTCGAGAACCCGATCGCGGTCGGCCTTCTCCAGCGGGCGCCCCGCGTCGCCGAGCGCCGCGACGCACGCGGGACGCGAGCGCGCGGGGGAACCGCCGTACCGGCTCCGTTCCAGCAGTGCGCGCGCGGCTTCCCGCGTCCGGGTGGCCGCGAGCCCACGGTACGCGCCCGACTGCGCGTGCCAGCCGAACCCGTCCCCCTTCGCGCGGGCCGCCCGCAGGAGCCGCTCGAGCGGCGCGTCGTCGCGTTGCATCCCCAGCATCTCGTAGGCCGCCGCCAGCGCGCGGTAGGGCAGGTCGCCCGCCTCCACGCGCTTCTCCAGCGCCGCCCGCGCCCGCTCATCGCGGAACGAGCCGGCCGCCCGGATCAGCCCTTCGAGCACCATCGGGTCCTTCTCCCATTCGAGGCAGGTCGCCAGGGCCTCCACGGCCACCCCCGTGCGCGCCTTGGCGAGCGCCGCCGCCCACTCCTTCCGCACGCCCCAGAACGTCTCCTTCCGGTAGGCGTCGCGGATCGCCTCGAGGTTCTTCGGCCGCGCCGACTTCGCCAGCGCGCGCGCCGCCAGAATGCGCCCGACCACGTCTTCCGCCTCGGTCAACTGCCGCTTCAGGCGCGCATCCCCCGGATGAAAGTCGAGCTTGTGCAGGACCCGGCCGTCCGGATCGACGCGAACCTGCTCGGGATCCGCGGCCATCGGCGCCAGGACGGTGTGCTTCCGGGCGTTCACCTCGACCGTCCTGCGGTGCCAGGTCCCGTCGATCCGCCACGCCAGCACCAGGTCGAACTCGAACGCCGGCACTCCCTCCTTCTCGTCCACCTGCGCCTGCTCGATCTCGAACGAGCCTTCCCGCTTCTCGGCGTCCCAGCCGAACGAGACTTTGAGCGAGGGATACCCTTTGCTGTGGAACCACTGGTCGAAGAACTTTCCCAGCGAGCGCCCGGAGTGCTTCTCCATTACGCGCCGGAAATCGTCGGTTTCCACGGTGTGACCGCCGTACGAGGCCACGTAGTCGCGCACGGCCGCCCAGAAAGTTTCGTCGCCGAGATGCTTGCGCAACGTGTGCAATCGGCAGGCGCCGCCCGGGTAGAGGTGGCGATCATAGAGGTGCCAGGAATGATTGAAGACGCGCGTCACGATCGGCCGCTTGTAGCGCCCATCGGCCTCGCCGAAATACTGGTGGGCGTTGACGAAGAAGTCGTAGTCCCCCTCGTCCCGCCCCTTCTTGTCCTCGAGCCAGCAGGTTTCGATGTAGGTCGCCCACGACTCCTTCAGCCACGCATGGGCGAAGTCCCGGCAAACGATCCAGTCGCCGAAGTAGGAGTGCGCCATCTCATGGATGTTGATCTGATCGACCAGCCAGGTCCATTCCCTGGCGAGCGTCTCGTCGAGGACGAACATGTCGTCCCACATGACGAGAGAGATGTCCTCCATGGCGCCGCCGAAACCCGGCAGCGCGCACTGGTAGTACTTCGGGTACGGGAACGGGCTGCCCAGCTTGCGGGTGATCCAGGCCAGCATTTCGCGGGTGCGGCCGAAGCTGCGCCGCAGATGCTCCGGGGTGAATTCGCGGGTGGCGAAGTAGGCGACCGGCCGCCCCTCGAAATCGCCGTCCTCGGCGCGCACGAGATCGCCGGCCGCGAAGCAGGTGAGATAGCTGGGACAGCGCTCCTCGAGCCGCCAATGGGCGGTCTTGCTGCCGTCGCCGTGGTCGGTCTCGCCGACCAGCGCGCCGTTGGCAAGGATGGTGAAGCGGGATTCGGCGCGCAGTCGAAGGTCGAGTCGCGGGCGCGCGCTCGGCAGGTCGATGCACGGCAGCCAGTGGCGCGCGCGTTCGGTCTCGTGATCCGTGCCGGCGTACCACGCCTGCTTGGGATAGGCGTCGGACGGCTTGGAGAAGAAGAGCCCGGTCGCCGGCTTCTCGACGGCGTACGACACCGCGAGCCGCCGGGATTCGCCCGCGGCGAACGGGTGTTCCCAGGTGACCTTCAGAATCCGCCCGTCATAGGTGAACTCGAGCGCGCGGCCCTCCGGGTCCGCCACCCTCACGTCCTGGAAGTCGACGGCATGCAGCTCGATCGAGCGCGGCCCCGCGCGTCGGGCCTCGACGGTCGTGGTCACGGTCCCGCTCGCGCGCGCCCGCTCGAGATCGAGCCGGAGTTCGATGTCGAGGTGGCTCGGCTCCAGCTCCAGGTGCGGGGGATAGTGCGCCTCCGCCCCCGGCAGGGTGAAATCGGACCGGTGGGAGTGCAGCGCGCAAACGTGGTGGTCGTGAAGAAAGGGCATCGGGGCCTCCGTGCGGGACGAACGAGGGGACCGGTGGAACGCTGAAGATACCGGTCCCGCCGCTGAGGGTCAAGCGCGCCCCGGCCGGAACTGCCCCGGCGGGGGCGATCCGACGGCGGGGCCCACGAAGTCGCGCGCGTGGGGGATGGGGCTTTGGAATCGACCCCGAGAGCCACGGGTGGACCTGCCCGCGGACACGGAAGATCCAGCGCCTCAGGACCGAGTCCCGTGCACGACGACGGGTACGGCTTCCTCGATGCGGAGGATCGCCCACCGGGTGACCTCGGGCACCCGGCTGCCCTGCGGTCCACGGTGCCGACGCTCGACCAGGCCAACCAGGCCGGTTTCCTCGAAGAAGCGACGTTTCCAGCCGTAGACGGGTGCACGGTGAGGTCGACAGGGGGGCCAAAGGGGCGGGCGCCGAGGCGACCGCGAATTCCCGGTCAAGCCGGCTTGGCCCTGGACCATGGGGCGCAGCCGGGAAGTTCCTGGGCGGGGGCCCGCCAAGCCGCTCGAACGCAGGGGAACCTCCCGGTTCGCGACGGGTTCCGCCGAGAAGTCCAGGGTCCACTGCGCGGGATCCACGGGGATCAGGGTCGGGGAAAGCGGAGCGCTGGGGAGACCTCGCGGGTCGGAACGGAATCGAATGCCCGGGCCGACTCGGGCAGGTCGGACATGGGAATGCGCATTTCCCCGCCCCCCGCGAATCGCAACACCAGGTCGCGGAAGGTCTCGTCGTGGATGTGACCTACGATGGGTCGGTCGGCATTTGCGGTGTAGATCCAGTCTTCGGCCGACTGTGCGGACGCCACCCCGGCCGCGCAAAGGAACAAGGCCGCTGCCCAGGCGGCCAGGATTCGGATGGAGTTCATCGGATACCCTCCGGATCGGGCCAGAAAATCTCCGTAGCGGGAGCGTCGCCCCGCTCCATCCGGTACCAACGCGAGCCGGCGGGAGGGGTTCATGTCGTTTTCAGGAGATGCCGGAGAATCCGGATTCGTGGCAAACGGAGGGACGGAGGATCGCGAGACGAGCCGACGCACGGGGCGTCGGCCCGGTAGGCCCCGAACGGTGAGGGCGATTCGGGATGGATCGAGTCTCGCGGCAGGATGGACGCAGACGACCGTGGGGGGGAGACGTTCCCAGCACAGTTCCCTGCCGGATCAGACGACACTTACCAGAGCGCCGGACGAGGCGGTGGGCACAGTGCCGTTGCGGTGCGGATCGCCCGCACGCCGTCCGGCCCACCCACTCGATCGGGTTCGACTCCCTTTCGATGTGCCCGAATGCAAGCCCCGAGCTCGCAGCCGCCCGAACTCGGCTTCCCCTGCGCGAAGGGGTCCGCCGGATTCTCATTTTCGCCCGAACCCCCGTGCGCATGGCGCGTTGCCGTCGGTCGAGTCTACGTCATGCGCGTCCCCTTGCGCGGCGATTCAAGCGCAACCGCCCCCCCCCTTGCACTTACGTCATTCCACTGTATTAGATTAGTCTCTCTTGACGAGTTATCCACTCGCTCGTATAAGGCATTCCCGGAAGCGGCGTCACGCAATCCCTCACGAGCGAGTCCCCGCCCCATCGTTGCGTCCCTTTCGTTTCGCCCCATCCGATTCGGGGTCCCACGGTTTGGGGCGGGGGCCGGAACGCGGGCGGGAGAAGCCAGGGGCTGCTCGATTCCGATTCGCGCGAACTGGGTCCCAGGACGCGCGCGCCGACTCCACCGGTCCCCTCGAGGCCATCCCGGGAGGGTGTGTCATGCTGCACCGGTCGTCCGGCCCCGGTTG
>CAZWCX010000024.1:0-67077 GCA_964632945.1 uncultured Planctomycetia bacterium
CCTCCCGGGCCAGCCCGGCGAACCCCCGGTACCCGTGCTGCGCCGCCCGCTCCAGGCAGAGCGTGGCCGCGAACCAGGACTTCCGGCGCGCCTGGATGCGCGCCATCCACACATACGGTTCGGGCCAGTCCGGGAGTCCGATGCAGGCGGCGGCGAAGCACTGCTCCGCGCGCGCCTCGTCGCCCGCGCGGAGCGCCTCCCCGCCGCGTTCGAGCAGGCGCCGGCCGATCCGGGGCAGCACCTTCCTCACGAGCGAGCCGGCGAGGACCTTCTCCGGATCGACCTTCGGGGTCGGCGCCGGCTCGTCTGCGCCGTCCTCGGTGAAGTCCCCCTGCGCCCAACGCTGCATGCGCCGCTCCAGTTTGAGCGTCGGGGTCCGGTAGAGGACTTCGACGAACTCGTCGATCGCCTTCGGGCCCTGTCCGGTGAGCATGAGGAGCACCCCGAGCTGCAGGCGATTCTTCGTGTTCCAGCCCTTCAGGCTCACGGCTTTCTGCATGTCGGCGACCGCGGCCGGCAGGTCGCCGAGCCGGCGATGCACCCGCGCTCGTTTGCTGTAGAGCTCGCTCTCGGCCGGACGCGCGGCGATCAACCGGTCGAACTCGCGCACGGCGTCGCGATTCCGACCCGTTTCGAACGCGAGGTCGGCGGCGGCGGCGATCAGATGCGGGTCGTCGGGACGAACGTCGGCGCCGAGGCGGAGGATCGACTCGGCCCGCGCGAATTCTCCCTCGGCGATGAGGCGATCCAGAAGAGCGGTGAGGGCCGTCCCGCCGTGCTCGCGGACCACCTCGGCCGGCGGGTGTTGCTGCAGCCGCGAGTCGAGTTCCGCGTCGGCGGCCTCCCGGCCTTGGGATCGCCGTCGGAGGACCCAGAACGACCCCGCGAGATCGAGCGGGCGGCGGCTGAGCGCGGCGCCCTTCCGAAGCGCCTCCTCCGCCGCCGCCAGACGGCCGGCCTGCAATTCCAGCTCCGCCCGCCACATCCATCCCTGGGCATCGTCGGGGTGCACTTCCGCCAGACGATCGAGCGCCGCCCTCCTCTCGGGCGCGTCGGCCGCGGGAAACAGGGACTCGAGCAGGAGGTAGTGTGCGCGCAGATCGGCGCGGGCCGGGCGCGGCTGGAGGGCGATGCAGGTCGCCAGGTCCCGGGCCGCGTCTTCGTCTCGTGCCGATCGGTCCCACAAGCGATGGCGGAGCCGCCAGGAGGCGGGACGGCGCGGGTCGGCGCGGATCAGCGCCTCCGCCCGCCGTCCCAGCTCCTCGGTCTCGAGGTCGCCCAGGTCGACATGCGCGGCGAGAGAGAGCTGCTGGAGGTCGATCGGCTCCGGAACCGTCCCTTCCGCGAGCAGGGTGTCGACGGCGGCGACCGATTCCGCCAGGAGTCCGTCGCGCTGCCGGACTTGGATCTGCGCGATCCGGGCCAGGGGCCCTTCGCGTGCGGCGAGCCGCTCGCGATGCCCGGAGGCCCGCGCCGCCAGTTCGGGGTAGCGGGACTCCTCGTCCACGTCCCGCAGGGCGTCGCCGCACCGGGCCCAGAGGTAGAGCGCCCGCTCGTCGTTCGGATCCGCGGCCAGCACCGTGTCCAGGTCTGCCGCCGCGCCCAACCAGTCCCCCGCGAGGAGGGCCACCTCGGCGCGCCGCAGCCGGCCTTCCCGGTGCCCCGGCTCCGCGGCCAGCACGGGGTCGAGCAGCGCGCGCACCCGCGCCAGCACCTCGGGCCACCGCTCCGGCGGCTCGAGCGCGCCGGCGCCGAGCGCGGCGCCCGCGTCGCGCACCACGCGGAGCCGTTCCAGCGCGTCGATCTCCGCGCGCTCGTGATAGAGTGCAATTCCCCCGATGGCCAGGACGAATGCGGCGGCCCCCGCCGCGACCCGCCAGCGCCGCCGGATTCCCCTCGCCATCCGACCCCAGGCCGACAGAGGCTTCGCGTGGATGGGCGATCCCTGCAGGAAGCGGTCGATGTCGTCGGCCAGATCCTCCGCGCTTCGGTAGCGGCGTTCCGGCTCCTTCTCCAGGCACTTCATGCAGATCGTCTCAAGGTCGACGTGTACGGCCGGCGCCAGGCTGCGCACCGGCGCCGGCGCCTGCTGGAGGACCTTCACCACGACCTCGATCGGGGTCGACCCGGTGAACGGCGGGCGCCCGGCGAGCATCTGGTACAGGACCGCGCCCAGCGAATAGACGTCGCTGCGCGCATCGACGCGGCCGAGTTGCCCCATCGCCTGCTCCGGCGGCATGTAGGTGGGCGTCCCGAGCGCGGCCCCCTCCTGCGTGAGCAGCGACTCCTTGCTGCGATCCTTGGCGATCCCGAAGTCCATGATCCGCGGGCGGCCGTCCGGCGTCAGCAGGATGTTCGGCGGCTTGATGTCCCGATGGATCACCCCTTCGTGGTGGGCGTATGCCAACGCGCGCGCCACCGCCGCCACGATCTCGAGCGACCGCCGCGGCGACGGGCGATCCTGCTGGAGGACCTCCGCCAGGCTCCGCCCCAGCACGTACTCCATCGAGTAATAGTGGACCCCGCCTTCCTCGCCGATGTCGAAGACCGGGACGATCCCCGGGTGCGAAAGGCGCGCGGCGGCCTGCGCCTCGCGATGGAAGCGACGCACGCGGTCGTCGGCGTTTCCCCCGCCGAGGTCCTGGATCACCTTGAGGGCGACCGGGCGATCGAGCCCGCGTTGACGCGCCAGGTAGACGACCCCCATCCCCCCGGCGCCGATTTTCTCCAGCAGGTCATACGGTCCGACGCGCGGATACGGTGACGAACCCATGCCGGCGCCGATTGCGGGCGGCGCCGAAGTCGGCGCGCGCGGCTCCGTGGAGTCCACCCCACCGGGAGCGGTCGCGGCGGTCTGGACCGTTTCGTCCGCCGCCGGGGACGCATTCGGCTCCGCGGCGGGAACGAACCGCGCCGCCAGATCCTGGAGCGGGGACATTCGCGGCGCCGGGCCGCCTGCGGACGTTCGGGTCGGTTCGGCATCCTCGACCATGGGCAATCTCCATGGTGATCCGCCACCGGAGCGGTCGCGAGACGGGAACCGGCGTTCCTCGCCGGATAAGAGTAACATGGTTACCCAGAGTCGGTCAACCGGTCACCCGCGATCGCGCTTCGGAGCGCATCGGGCCGCCGGGAGGTCCACGAAGGCGCGATTCCGGCCGCGCGCGTCCGCCCCGAAACTGCCCCACCCGCCGAGAGGAGTCGAGCCGCGGTCGCGCCGCACCCCGGCCTCCCGAGCGACCGGGCAATCCAACAAACCATTGCGTCCGCCCCGCGCCGTCCCCTATCGTACACGAAATCGCCGCCCCGGGAGTCCCTGGTCGAATCGAGGACCTGCGATGCGCCCCGCCCGACCGCTCCTCTGCGCCCTCCTGCTCGCGGCCGCTTCGTGGCCGTCGCTCCTCGCGCAGGGGCAATCCATGCCCGACCCCACCGTCCGTTACCTCGAGATCCCGGAGATCGTGCGCCGGGTCCGGGAGGAGCTCGACCAGGGCAACGCCGCCGCCTCGGTCCTGGTGTGGGCCGTCGACGTGGACACCCAGTGGAAAAGCGGCATGCGCGCCGAGCTGGCCGACGCGATCGCCGACGTCTTCGGCGCAATGCCCGCGGACGCGCGTCCGCGCATGGCCGCCGCGGTGCTGGTCGGCAGCAACGTGCAGGTCGTCGGCAAGGTCACCCGCGACGCCGCGGCCGCGGCGCAGACCCTGCGCGAACTGGACGCCAAGGACCCCGATTCCCTGCGCGACATCATGGGCGGCCTTCGGCTGGTCGCCAGCGGCCTGCCCGCCCCCGCCGCCGGCGGCAAGAGCCACGTCGTCGTGATCAGCCTGGAAAACGTCGACGGCGAGAACGACGTCGAGGAGACCGCCCGCCTGCTGCGCGAACGCGGCATCCTCCTGCACGTGATCGGCCGGCCGGCCTACCTCAGCGACTCGTACTGGACCGTGCGCCAGGGCCGGACCACCCTCGGTGCGAAGGAAAAGCTGCCCGGCGGCCTGCGCATGGCCGGCCCCGACGCCCCGGTGCGGGAGCTCCCCGCCGGCTGGGCCTACGACAAGGTGGGCCTGGACAACGTCCCGCCCGCCGGCTTCGGGACCTGGGCCTGGTCGCGGCTCACCGCCCTCACCGGCGGCCAGTACTACGCCTACTACCCCGGCGGCCCGGATGGCCCGTCCTTCTGCTCGTACCACCGATGCCCGTTCTGCGACGGAGCGCACGACGGCTGCATGCGTCCGTACGCCGAGGGCAACCTGAAGACGATTCGGCCCGAGCTGGGCAGCCGCGAAGAGTTTCGCGTCCGCGCCGCCGGCAGCCCGGTGTGGAAGGCGATCACCGACGGCTGGGACGCCGCGGTCGGGGCCGGCGTGACCATGACCCTCCCGCCGGGCTTCGGCACCACGCGTCCCGCGGATCCCCGGAAGTCGGACGGGTACAACTCCAAGTACTCGACCGCCTACGCCAACGGCGACTGGAAGTCGATCGCGCGCCAGGCGGCGAAGTCCGCCAAGACGCTCGACGAGGGGATCGAGAAGGTGGTGAAGGCGCTCGGCCGCGTCGACGCCGAGGGCCTGCGCGGCAACGATCCGCGCGGCGTCGCGGTGCTCGAGACGCTCGAGGCCCAGCTCAAGGGCGCGCGCTTCAACCTGAACCAACTCGCCCTCTTCTGCGAGAAGATCCTCGCCGAGGAGGCCGGCCAGGACAAGCCGGGCCCGCTGGAGGAGCCGCTCGACCCCGACAAGGCGTCCTGCGAGGGGAACCCGCGCAAGGGGCTCTACTACGAGAACGTCTTCTTCTGCCACGGCACGGCGCCGATCCGCCAGGTCCGCTGGCTGGGCGGCGAGGCGGCGAAGCAGGGCCTCCAGGACCTCTGCGACACGATCGACCGCAACCTGAAGACGCACCGCCATACCCCCTTCGAGATCGCCAACCGCCGCATCGCCCTGGCCGTCTACGAAGCGCGCTGGTTCTCGACCTGAGGGGGCAAGGTCTCCCGGCGGCGCCGGGACAAGTCCGAGAACGAACAGGCGAACACCGCCCGCCGCAAGCGCGGCGGCGGCGAGGAAACCGGCGGCGGCACCTCGACGGGAAAGTGACATGCCGCTCCCCCGCCTCGACTCGCCTTCGCCACCGGCCGTCCGTACCACCGGTCGGCTCCTGGCCCTCGCGATCCTCGGCGCCCTGTTCGCCGCGCCCGCCGCCGGCGCCGACAGCGGCGAGAAACTCCGCCGCATGATCGCCGCCACCGACTACCAGGAGCGCAACCGCCTCTACCTGGAACTGCGCAACGAGATCAAGCCCACGGACCTGAAGGCGCTGGTGGCCGCGCTCGACGGCCCGGACCCGAACCACTGCGGCTACTACGTGATCTACCTGATGGAACTGGCCGATCCGAAGGGCTCGCTGCCGCACTTCAAGCGCGCGCTCGGCCATCGAACCGTGATCCACCGGACCTACGCCGCGCAGGCGCTCGCCCGCGCCGGGGACCTCACCTGGTGCGACGGCTTCCTCGCCACGATCGGCGACCGGTCGGCGGACGCCAACGAACGACTGCTCCTGATCGGCGCCTTCGGCCCGCTGCAGGAGATGGCCGTCCTCAAGAAGCTGCTGGCGCTGATCCGCAGCACCCGCGAGGCGAATCCGCCCGACCCGCAGGCGGACGCGATCGCCAACCGGATCCTTTCGTCGCTCTCCTACCGGAACCTGAAGGAGTTCCTCGCCGACTACCGGGACGCGCTGGCCGCGGGCGGCCCGCAGACCCGCTCCGCGGCGGCCGCCGCCCTCATGCGCCTCGGCGACTCCAGCGGCATGCGCGCGCTCCAGGAGGACTACGTGGCCGGGCGCATGAACGACGACCAGATGTTGGCGACCCTCGGCAACGTCTTCGGCGTTTCGGGACCGGCCTTCACCGACCTCCTGCTCCGGGTCCTGGAGACGTGCAAGCTTCCCGCCCTGACCCTGCGCGCCGTGCAGCTCCTCGGCGACACCGGCGACCGCCGCGGCACGGGGATCCTCAAGGACCTCGCCGGGGATCCGGACGCCGCCGTGTCCGCGGCCGCGCTCGACGCACTGGCCAGGTTGGCGGACGACGGCCTCATCCCTTTCTGGAAAGAGCGCCTGTCCCGGGAGTCCGTCCAGGAGCGCATCCGCGCCGCCGCCGCCCTGCTCGCGTTCGACGAGTACGAAGGGATTCCCGCGCTGGCCGCCGCCCTGCGCGACCGCGCCCAGGAACCCGCCGTCCGCACCCGAGCCGCCGGCGCCCTCGCCCGCGCGATCGCCGCCGACACCGTGGAACCGCTCCTCGCCGGCCTGGACGACCCCGACCCCGCCGTGCGCACCGCCGCCTGGCAATCCCTCGGCAAGGTGCTCAACGCCCTCTTCCCCTACCGCCCGCCGCAGCTGGAAAACGCCGGCTACGACCCGGCCGCCGCCCCCGGCACGCAGCAGAAGGCGATCGACGCCCTGCGGACGTTCTGGGCGAAGCGGGGGAAGTAGCCCCGGCGCGGCGAACCTCCCCGCCCGCGGGACGCGCGCAGGACCTTCCCGGTCCTCCGCATGCCCGAGGACGATCCGGGCGCGCTGGTACCCCGATGGTCGTCCACCGGTATGTCCGCCGCAGATCCGCTTGGGTCGTCACCGCAGGATCCACGAATTGAATTCTCCCAGCTACCGTAATGGGGCAGGCGCCTCCGAACAAGGGGGGCAGCCAGGGTCGGCGTGAGCACTCGAGCCGCGGGCGGGCGCAGAGCCCGCCATCCACGAGAGGAAATCGAGTCACGACGAAGCGGAACCCCGACGAAGCTCGCTTCAGCGGCGTACGCGGCGCGAGTACCCACGGGTGACGATGGGGGGGCGACGGGTTCGCACCCTCAAGTACCCATTGGCGCCATTGGTACCCGTGGACAGCCGCATGCGACGTTTACGAAATCGATGACGCGGGCACACCGGTAGGTCTCCTCCGCCTGCCGCGGCCCGTCCGTGAGGACGCCTGGCGGGTCCACGACGGGGGCGTCACCTGGGCATTGTGGGGCGGCGGCCTCGCGCGCATCCTCCCCACGCCGCGTCTTCCGCGAGGCGGCCGCGATCCGGCGGGCGAGTACGCGGGGCGACTGGCCTGGTACCGGGAGACGCGCACGGTCGAGCAACTCGCGGAGCGCTCGGGCTGGGAGGGCCCGTGGCTCGCCGCGGGAGTCCCGGTGGAGGATCCGGTCGCGCTGGACGGGCACTTCGCCCTGTGCGTCGCCGGCGGCGGCGGCCGATCCCGTCTCCGCCTCGCCGTCGCCCCCGGCGAAGGCGGCCCGTCGGAAGCCGCACCCGCGCGTACTCTGCACGCCGCCCTCGAGGGCAGGGACTCGTACGGGAAGCCCTGCCTTCGGTGCGACCGCAGCGGCGATCGCTCCCGCGCTGCCGACGCGCCGGACCGGGCCGTGGAGCAGGCGGGGGGGAGCGGAGGCCGGCCGACGGGCTGGCGCCCTCACTTCGTGACGATGGCCAGGTGCCAGCGCCCCAGGCGCCCCTCGAGCACGCCGTTCTGGATTTGCACCGTCGGCGATTCGACGGCCTTGCCTGTTTCCGACCACTGGACCACGGTGCGCCCTCCGGGGACGCGGATCCGGACCGAGGTGTCGTCCGCGGCGAAGACCGCCGCGCCGCGGGGGCCGCGCGCCACGTACGCGTAGGTGGGCTCCAGGAATACCGGCCCGTCCGGAGAGAGCAGGTTGGCGAGCACGTTCGAGAATTCGAAGTGGATCGCGCTGCCCGTGACGAACCACTTTCCGCTCCGCTCGGTGACCAGCGCCGCCCCCCCCTCCGCCGCCCGAACCCGGACGACCGTGTCTTTCGCGAGGCCGTCGCCCGGGTCCGATCGGTGGTGGTAGAGCGCGCAGCGCCCGAGCCATTCGGGCTTCTCCACGACCTGCAGCCAGGTCCCCCGGTAGCGGATTCGGACGGGGGTTCCCTCCCCGAGGACCGCCTCGGCGAACTCGGGGATGGGTGACTCCTCGAGGCGCTCCCAGTCGAACACGTGCTCTTCGACCTCGGTCGGCCAGCCGAGGGCGCGGAGCGCGCGGGGCCAGGACCCTTTCGAGCGCGGCACGCCGGCGACCTGAAGGACGACGCGCGCGCCCGGCTTCTCGATCCGCTCGGCGACCGGGATCGGCAGGTCCGCTTCCGCGCCCACGACGGACGACCCGCCGATGGCGAGCACGTAGGTCAATTCCGCCTCCGGTAAAGGCGTGCCGAAGGTCACCCGCAAGTCGTATCCGGCCGCCGAGAGGGTGTTGGTGATCATGTCGATCGAATCCAGCAGTGCGGCATCGAACAAGTCCTCGGCGTCCGACTCCGGATCGGTCTTCGGCGCGCACAGGATCAAGTTGCCGATCGGCCGCCGTTCTTCCGGAGGCCGGGCATAGCGCACCAGGAGCGGCTCGAGATCCGTCGTGTAGTTGAACTCGCGGCAGAAGGTCTCGTCCTGTCGGGTCGTATCCGGCCACTGTTCGGTCCATCCGGGATAGAAGGCGTACACGGCCGGCCGGAACTCGAACGCGCGATAGAGCGCCACGTTGATCTCGCAGCCGGGCGCGAGCCCCCAGCCGCCGCTGGTGGCCACGCCGGCCGGCTTCCCGAACGCCGCCTGAGAGCCGAAGACGATGGCCCCCGTGCCCAGGGTGTTTCCATTCCAGGCGGAGATGACGCGCCAGAGTCGCCGGTCCTCCTCGCGGTTGGCCAGGTCCCGCGGATAGGTCCCGTAGTCCTCCGTCATGCAGAGATCCGGATTCCCTGCGGGATCATGGAAGAAGTGCATGTAGGACAGGCCGGCCGCCCGGGCGGCGTCCCGGATCGTCGGCAGGTACGGATCGTCGAAGGCCTCCTCGCTGACCCACATCTCGATCCCGTGACGGCGCGCGTAGCCGCCCAGCTCCCGGACGAGCGCCGCGATCCGCTCGTGCGTCAGCTTCTCGCGCCGGATGCGGGGATCGTACTCCTTCGATTCGTTCAGGATGTGCCCGATGTCCTCGATGAGGACGTTGACGGCCACGCCACGCCGTTTGGCATTTGCGCAGAACGCTTCGAATAGGTCTCCGACGGCAGTCTCCCGAAATCCGGCCTGCTTCAATGCGGGCGACGTCATGAACAGGTTGCCGTCGCGGTCGAACGTGGTGACGCTGACGATCCCGACCCCGCGTTCGCCGAGGCGGTCCAGCCAGTGTCCGATGTTTTTCCGGACCCAGGCCGGATCGTCCGCCTGCGCCCCCTCCTCGACGGGAGGCCAGGAGGAGGCGTCGGAGTACCGGAGATCGTTGGCGTCCAACGCCGCCTGAAAGCGGAAGGCCGCCTCCTCGGCCCGCGGGGAGGCCAGAAACAGGACCGCCAGACTCAGGGGGAGCAGCGAAGGGATGCGCATGCGGGACTTCTCCACGAAACCGGTCCAGGTCCGATTCACCGCGGCAGCCGTTGCTTCGCCTCCTCGACGAAGGTCCCGTCCGGGAAGCGCTGCAAGTAGCTCCGCAGGTCCTCCTCGCCGCCCTTCGGATCGCGGTGGGAGATCCGGAGGCGCGCGCGCTGGAAGAGGTCGTCTCCGGAGGCCGGGTCGAGGCGCAACGCCTCGGAGCTCGCGGCGATGGCCTCGCACCAGCGGCCGGCCTCGGCTGCCGCGGCGACGCGCAAGCGCTGGAACTCCACCGCTTCGGGTGCGCGCGCGGCAGCCGCGCCGAGCGCATCGAGGGCCGCCTTCGGGTCGCCGGCGCGAATGAGCCCGGCCGCCCACGCGGCGGACGCCTCGGCGCAGTCGGGCCACGCGGACGCCGCCTGGCGGGCCTCGGCCACGCCCTCTCGGATGCGGTCGTCGGCCAGCAGCGCGAGCGCATAGCCGACCCGGGCCATCGGCTGGGCGGGGTGCGTGCTCGCGACGTGGTGGAAGGCGGTCACCGCGAGGCCGGGCGCGCCGTCCCGCAACGCGATCCAGGCTTCGAGGAAGGCGGGTTCGAAATCGCCGGGGTTCTCGCGGGCCAGTTTGTGGGAGAGCGCGTAGGCGGTGTCCGCATCTTCCACCAGGAACGACAAGGCGGCGTGGGAAAGGCGGCCCTCGCGGGAGGCGCGGTCCGCCGCGTAGATCCGGTCGAACTCCGTGCGGGCGACCTTGCGCAACTCCGCCGCGCGGGACGATTTGCCATGGCGCTCCGCGAGGAGAAGCGCCGCCAGTCCGCGGCCGATGCGGAGGGCGGAGTCGCCCGCGCCGGCGGCAATCGCATCGGCAAAGTCCCGCTCCGCCTGCCGCACGTCTCCGCGCATCCAGGCGACGCGCGCACGCTCGCTCGCGGCGCGCGTCCGGTCTGCCGGCGACCCGGCCCCCGCCCCCGTCGCGGGGAACAGTTTCGCCATCGCCCATGCCCCCAGGACGAAGGCGAGCGCCGAACCGGCGACCAGGGGTCCAAATCCGACCCGTCGCGCCGCGACCGGTCGCGCGGGCGCTGCGCCCGCCGGTTCCGGTACCTCTCCGGAGGTCGCGCGGGTCAGGGCCTCCGCAAACTCCAGGGCCGAGGGGAACCGCGCGCCCGGGTCGGGCGCCAGGGCGCGCGCCGCCACCGCTTCGAGCGCGGGCGGGACTTCGGCGCGGACGGATCCGGCCCGGGGGGCGCCCTTGCGCGTCTCGTTCAGGAACCCCTGCGGATCCTTCGCCGCGAACGGCAGACGGCCGGTGAGGATCCGAAACAGGACCACGCCCAGGGAATAGACGTCGCTGCGCGGGTCGGCCCGGGATTCCGACTCCAGGCGCTCGGGCGACGCGTACGCGAGCGCACCCAGGACCGCGCGGTCGGCGGTCAGGAGGGATCCCCCTTCCGCGAGCTTCGCGCTGCCGAAGTCGCTGAGCAGCGCCCGGCCTTCCGCCGTGCACAGGATGTTGCGCGGATTGACGTCCCGATGGAGGACGTTTCGACAGTGGGCGAAGTGCAGCCCGCGCGCGACGTCGGCGAGCGCAAGGGCGAGGGCGTTGGTGTCGGAGCCGTCGAAAGGCGCCCCCCCCCGCTCTCGCGTCTCGAGCACGTGCTCGAGCGTCGGACCGTCGAGAAACGGCATGGCCAGGAATTGCCACGATCCCGCAGTCTCGAGTGGGCCGACCGGAACGATGTGGGGGTGTTCGAGTTGGCCCGCCAGTTCGGCTTCGCGGCGGAACCGGGCGGTCCTCTCCCGCATCTCCGCGTCCGAAGCCCCGGGGGGATGGTAAAGAACCTTGAGGGCGACCGTCCGGCCGTCGCGCGTGTCTGCGGCGCGGTACACGTAGGCGGCGCTGCCGCGTCCGACGAGGTCGAGCAGCTTGTACGGGCCGACGACGGTTTCCGTGCACGCCTTCTCCCTGGGGGCCAACTCCGCTTCCGGACGGCGACCGACCGATCCGTCCGCGCGGAGCCGGGCCGCTTCCTGCGCGCGCCCCTGAACGCGCCGCCGCTCGAGTGCCTCCTGCAGCAGGCGTCGGACCTGCGCGCCGATCGCGGGATCGAAGACAACGTGAACGGGCCGCGGCAGGATGCCGCGCATCAGCGGTCCTCCGCACTTCGGACAGGCGCCTTCCGCGGGCGGCGCCACGCGCTGCGTCCGGCACTCGGGCCGCGCGCAGGCGCGCAAGGCGTCGCCCGCCACGAGGAATCGCGCCGCCTCCTGATAGGCCGGCAGGTCGGCGGAGGGAAGGAGGCCCGCCTCGATCGCGAGTTCCGCGAACGGCCTTCCGCCGCGTGCGCCGTCCAGGGCGGTCGCGACCGCCTTTTCTTCGCAGCGCCGGACGACTCGCAGGAGGAGAGCCAGGGCATAGTCTTCGGGTTGGCGCATGCGTATCCTCCGATTGCCGAACCTCGATCCGCATTCGGGAAGCGACCGGTCAGTTGCCCATGCTCTGGAGCAGGTGGTTGAACGCCGTGTTCGCGGCCGTCCGCATTTCCTTCTCGTGCTCGCTGCCCTTGAGGGCCTCCTTGAATCCGCGCCCGGCCAATCCCGTCGCCAGCTTGTCGGTGAACTTGCTCACGAACGCCTCGCGAAGTTGCGCATCGCTCATGGTTGCTGCATCTTTCCTCAAGCCCGCGGACGTCGCTTCATAGGAGGCCGCGAGGGTGGCCGCGAGCACTTCCTCACCGACCATGCGCTTGAATGTCTCGGGTTCCTTGAGCTTGAATCGGGTGATCAACGTGGACACCAGGGTGTCCGCGACGGCCATCGCCGGGGCTTCGCCCTTCTGAACGTTCTCGGCCATCTTCACGGTTGCGGTGAACACGGCCCCGGCCAGCGTCCCGCTGCCGGCGCCCGACAACACGTCCGCAGCGACGTCGTTGTACTTCTTCACCGTCCTCATCCGCCCGAGCGCCGCCTTGGCGGCTTCCGCCCAGAGCTCGTTTTCCGCGGACAACTGCTTCCATTGCGTCGTGGCGTCGCGCATCGCGGCGCGATGGTAGAGATCCGCTCGTGCGGCCGCGAACGGGTCGAGCCGCGCCAGCTTCGGCTGGTTCAGGATCCGGGTCATCTCGGCTTCATAGAGGCGGAGCCGTCGCAACCACTCCTCATGCGCTTTCGGATCCAGCCCCGTTCCACCGTTCTTCTCCAGCTCCGCGATGCGCTTGCGAATCTCGTCCCGCTGCTTGTGGGCATCATTCCAGCGAATGCCCGCGTAAAGTTCGTTCAGCGCATCGCCGGATTCTCTCAACTTCTGCTCATCCTTCTCCTTGTTCCTCTCGTCTTCGGCTTCCTTCTTCGCCTGCTCGGCAACGACGGCCCGGAATCGACTGAGATTCTCGTAAAGAAACCGACTCTGCGCCTGCTGCCCCGCGGTCATCCACGAGGCGTCCTTGACATGCCGCGCATCCTGGAAGCGGGGCTCGAGGTCCTTGAGCAGATCCCGGAAGTACCGCGGCGATTGCGCGGTTTCCCGCGTGATCTTCCGGGCGTGAAACAGAACATCATCCCAGGCTTCCTGGTCGAACCAGTCGTATCTCCCGGCCCCATTCTTGCCCCTGCCCTCCATGAATTGATCGAACAAATCCGGCGCCGACGGCGCGCCCGGAGGCAGTTCGCGCATGTTGCCGGCGACGTCCGTGGAGGTGGAGGAGTTTCCGGAGTCCTCCCGTCCGTCCGGCGCACCGGACCCGCCCCGCGAAGGCGTTCCGGCGGCACGGTCGAAGACGGTGGAGGTTCCCTCGCGCCCCGCCGCCTTCGGGTCGCGGCGAAGGGTCGCGGCGGTGTCGTCCCGCGACGCTGCCTTGCCCGGCGATCCGCCCGGGGATTCGGCTCCCCCCACATGAGGCGGCGTCACGGGCGGCGCTTCGAGGACCGTCGAGGGGGTCCGGCCGGCATCGAGCGCCGCCGTCCCGGACTTCCAGGATTCGCTGACCTTTCCACCGAAGAGCGTCACCGCGACCCCAAGCGCGATCGCCACGCCAAGCACGGTCAAGACCATTTCCGCTTGCGCCGTTCCGCGTTCGCCGATCCGCGTGCGATGGAGATTGGACATGCGACGATTCCTCCGCTCCAAGACTGAATCCCTGCCGCGTAAGTTCTGAGGATCACCGACCGCGCGGAAGCCTCCCGTCATCGAGTCCGGCGTTTCGGACGCCTCTCCTCGGCGAGTCGCCTCCGGACACGCCCGGCCCCCGCAAGAGATCCGCTACCGGGACTCCTCCCGACGCTTGCGCGCCTCCTCCAACTCGTGGACGAACTCCCCCTCCCAATCCGGCGCGAGTTCCCGGACCCGTTCGAAGTCCGCCACCGCTTCGGCCCAGCGCCCTTCGGCGGCATTCAGCCGGCCCCGCGTCAGGAGCGCGTCCTCGTCCTCGGCATCGCGCGCGAGCGCGCGGTCGAGATCTTCCCGTGCGGCCTGCCGGAGCCCCGCCGTCTCCCGTCCCTCCCCCTGCGCCCGCTGCGCGAGCATCCATCGAACGTCCCCCCGGCCCGACCAGGCTTCCTGGTAATCGGGGGCTCGGGCGAGAACGTGCGTGTAGTCCGCCTCGGCCCGCGCCAGCAGCTCGCGAGCATCCGCGCCCCGCTCCTGGAGCGTGGACGCCCAGGCCCGGCGCACCTCCGCGCGTTGATTCCAGAGATCGAGATCCTCGGGATCGAATTCCAGCGCGCGGGAGAAGTCCTCCTCGGAAGCGCGGTACGACTCCACGGGATCGCGACCCCGCACCCGGAGGTGGTTGCCCCAGGTCGCCTTGAGGCCGGCACGTCCCGCCCAGGCGATCACGAGGTGCGGGTCCAGTTCCAGGGCGCGCGAGTAGAATCGCTCCGCCTCCCGAAGACGGGGCACGGCATCGCCTCCTCGACGGGTGTCGAGATACGCCCAGCCGTCGAGGATCGCGGCCTTCCCGACCCATGCGCCGGCCGCATGCGGGTCCAGCGCCAGCGCCCGATCGTGATCCAGCGCCGCCCCGCGAAACTCCTCTTCGGGCGCCTCGCGGCGGTCCAGCAGCACCAGCCCGACCTCGAGCCGCGCGGCTCCCCGTCCCAGCCAGGCCTCGATCCGCTCGGGGTCCAATTCCAGAGCGCGGGAAAAGTCCGCCTCGGCCGCCCGGTGCCAGGGGACCGGGTCCTCTCCACCCCGCTGCGCTTCGTGGCCGATCTCCTGGGCGATCCGGCCGCGAAGGAGATGCAGGCGCACATACCCCGCGTCCTGCCCGAGCCCCTCGGCGCACACGGTCCTCGCCCCGTGAAGATTTCCGGATCGAACGAGGAGATGCGCGAGCGCCCCCACCGCGACCATCATGCCCGGGTCGGCCGACCGCGCCTCCTCGAGGAAGCGGCGGGCCTCGGCGAGGTCCCGGTCCCCGTCTCCCCCGAGCAGCCGCTGCAGTCCCCGCAAGCAGGCCATCCAGGCCTTCGATACGACCGCCCCCCCGTTCGACTCACCGACGGCGCCGCGCTCCAGCCCGTCCACGTCCGCAAGGAACCGTTGCCGAAGCTCCTGCGCACGTGCGTCCCGCGACACCGCCGCGACCCATCCCTCCCCGGTCGATTCGGGCATGCTCCCGCCCCGGTCCAGCCGGCCCGACTCCGCGAGTCTCCTTCCCTGTTCCCGATTCCAGGCCTGCCGTACCTCGTCGATCCGGTCCGCCAGCCGGCCGGCGTATAGGATCGCGCGCTCGAACCGGCTGCGCGCGTACGACGGGTCCTTCTCCAGGGCGCGATCGTGTTCCGCCAGGGCCTCCTCATTCCGCTGCAACGCCTGGTACATCCTCCCCCGGTAGTCGTTCGGCGCCGGGTGCGCCGGGTCGGCCTGCTCGGCGCGAGCGGCCGCCTCGCGAACCTGGTCGAGATACGGCGCGGCGATCCGCACCGGCTGACCGATCCTCCGCAGGGTCAGGGCCATGTCCAGGCAGAGCGCGGCGCGCTCGCGCAACTCGGTCATTCGCTGCTCCCGGAGCGCCTGCTTCTCCCGCGCCATCCGCGCGGATTGCTGCGCAAACACCCCCGCGAAGGCCAGACCGAGCAGGACCGCGGCGCCCGCCGCGGCCGAGCCCCGATGCCAACGAGCCCAACGCCGCCATCGGCCGAAAAACGTTTCCGGCCTCGCCAGCACCGCCTCGCCGTCCAGCCACCTCCGAAGATCCTCGGCCATGGCGCCGGCATGCTCGTACCGGTCCTTCGGATCCCGCGCCATCGCCTTCACGAGGATCGACTCGATTTCCCGCGCGACCGTCGGGTCCACCCGGCGCGGCGCCGGGGGATCCTGGTTCAGCTTCCGCATCAGGACCGCCATCGGCGCACCCAGCTCGTACGGGGTCGCGCCCGTGATCAGGTGGTAGAGCACCGCACCCAAGGCATACACGTCGGACCGGGGCCCCGTGTTCTCCGGCTGGCCGGCGGCCTGCTCCGGGGCCATGTACATCGGCGTGCCGAGAATCTCGCCCGAGCGGGTCCGCAGGCTCGCGGCGCCTTCCTCCTCGGTCAGGCGCGCAAGCCCGAAGTCCGAGAGCTTCGCCCGGGCACGGCCCAGGCTCCCGGGCCGCCCCGCGCCGTCCGGCCCGGATTCGAATTCGAGGAGGATGTTCTCCGGCTTCACGTCGCGGTGGACGATCCCCTGCGCATGCGCGTGCGCCAGTCCCAGCGCGGCTTCCCGAACCAGTCGAACGGCTTCCCGGGGAGGAACACGCTCGCCGCCGGCACGGACGGCCAGCCCCAGGCTGCCGTCCCGGAGCAATTCCATCGTGTAGTAGGGACGTCCCTCGTGGACGCCGAAGTCGTAGATCCGGACGATGTGGGGATGGGCGAGCCCGGCACAGGCGCGCGCCTCGCGCTGAAAGCGCTCGATCTGCCGCGCGGAGGCGTGATC
Organism: uncultured Planctomycetia bacterium; assembly: GCA_964632945.1. Taxonomy (GTDB): domain Bacteria; phylum Planctomycetota; class MHYJ01; order WSZJ01; family CAZWCX01; genus CAZWCX01. Next base: position 16,304 of record CAZWCX010000024.1, read on the forward strand.
CCCGTGCAGCAGCAACTTCAACGCGACCGTCCGGTTCAGTTGGCCGTCGAGCGCGAGATAGACGATCCCCGCCCCTCCGCGGCCGAGTTCTTCCTGCAGGCGATACCGCCCGAACCGTTCGTCCTCCCGGGGAACGAACGTCTCGCCGAGGGCATGGAGCAGCGCGGCATGCGCCTTGGTGGCGATCGCAAACTCCCCCTCGAGTTCCCCGGGCACGGCGGTCGATTCCCCGCGCAGGTGGCATTCCACCAGGTCTTCGAGATTCACAGCCTCTTCCCCAGTTCGATCAGCGCCCGCGCCGTCATCTTGCGCACCGCACCCGCGCTCTTGTTCATCGTTTGCCCGACCTCCTCCGCGGTCATTCCTTGGAAGTACCGCAGGAGCAGGACTTGCCGATGCTCCTCCGTCAACTCCTCGAGCGCGCGGGCGATCTTTTCCCGTTGCTCGGCGCGATCCATCGCCGTGGAGAGTCCCATCGGCAGCTCTCGGGGCAATTCCACCGGCTCGCGCTTGCGGGCGCCGAAGTAGTCCCCCAGGTTGCAAATGCGGTGGTCGATGATCCGGCACAGCCAGAAAAAAAACGATTGCGCGTCCCGGGGCGTAAAATCGCCGAACTTTTCGTGTGCGGCCAGGAAGGCATCCTGCAGGACGTCCACGCTGTCGAGCTTCTGCCGCAGTTTCGGACCCAGTCGAGTCCGGACGAACAGGAGCGCGCGATCGAAGTGCATGGCAAACAACTGTTCATAGGCCGCCCGATCGCCGAGGCTGGCCCGATGGCACAGTTCTTCCGCCAGCGTCTCGGTCGCGGCATTGGGATCTCGCGGTTTCGTCATGGGTCGCTGCTGCTCGAATCGCATTCCGAAAGCAGAATTCGCGCTCCGAGTGTCCCGCGAATTCCTCGTTTTTTCGGCAATGACTCGAAGGCGAGGTCGGACAGGGACTTGAATCTCCGCGATGCGCGTGGGGCCTCGCCGGTTTCCGGGAACGGAGCGCGGGCTTTTCCCCGTGCTGGGTGGAATCGCTCTCGATGTTCGCCCGATCCGGCTCCACCGGTCCTGAATCGCGAGTGGGTACGGCGGACCCTCGAACGCAACCCATGCACCGTGAGGCAACAGAGGAATCGCGCGTAGACCGAACGGGCGGGTGAAGACGCGAGAGCGGCCCCGGGGGCGGCCTCCGGTGGGCCGGTTCAGCGGTCGATCGCGGCCGCCCCCTGCGAGAGGCTCCTTGCCCGTTCCTCCGGGCCCGGTCTCATCGCCGCCGGCGCCGCCGGAGCGAGACGAGGCGCCGGCGCAGGCCGACCGGTCCCCGGGGGGCTTCCGGGGCCGGGGGGACTTCCTCGGAGCGCGCCAGCTGCACCGGGGTCGCGCCGATGGAGATCAAGACGAGGTCCTGGAGCAGTTCCGCCGGCGAGGCGTAGCGTTCTTCGCGGTCTTTCTCCAACATCTTCATGATGACGAAGTTGACCTTCGTCGAGATGATCGGGTTGAGTTCCGCCGGCGGGGTCGGGTCGACCTCGAGGTGCTGGCGCATCACCTCCTCGACGGTCTGGGCGGGGAAGGGGACGCGTCCGGTCACCATGTGATAGAAGGTTGCGCCGAGCGAATAGATGTCCGCGCGGATGTCGATGTCCTTGCGGTTTGCGCAGATCTCCGGGGCCATGTAGATCGGGGTCCCCACGCGACCCGCCCAATCCGCCTTCGCGCCCGCCTCCTGGCGGACCTGGGCGAGGCCGAGGTCGCAGAGCTTGGCGACCCCGTCGCGGCTCAGGATGATGTTGTCCGGTTTCACGTCCCGGTGGACGATGCCGAAGCGTTGCGCGTGTTCGAGGGCGCGGGCGACCTGGATGACGATGTTGAGCGCGCGCTTGTCGTCGAGGGCGCCGCCGCGCTTGAGGAAGTCGCCGACGCGGACGCCGTCGACGTATTCCATGACGAAGTAGTGCTTGCCGTTGACCTCCCCGACGTCGATCCCCTGAACGATGTTCACGTGACTCAGTTTCGCCGTCGCCCGGGCTTCCATCATGAAGCGGCTGATGAATTTGCGGTTCTTCGAGATCTCGGGGATGAGCATCTTGATCGCGACCGGCCGCTGCAGGGTCAACTGCTTGGCTTTGTAGACGGTCCCCATCGCCCCCTTGCCGAGGACGGATTTGATCTTGTAGCCGGGAATGCGGGGGATCTCGTCCTCCTCCTTGGGGTCGCTGACGAGGAGGTCGGCGAGTTCGTCGTTGGGCGCGGAGTGTTCGACCACGTCTTCGGTGATGGGGGCGACCGCGGACCCCGACGATTCCAGTTGTTCCAGGTACTCGTCGCGAATCGCCTCCATCTCGCGCAGTTCGTCCTCGTTGATGTGGCCGAGGGCGAAGAGAATCGACCCGAGGGTGCGGTCCCCCCTGGCCTCCTTGAGGAGCTTGAGGCACTTTTTCATCTGATCGGGCGTGACGAACTCGGCGTCGACGGCGATCTTGGCGAGGATCATGTCTTCGCGGGCAGGCATGGCCGGTCTTGGGGCTCCCTTACCAGTTCACGACGGCGCTGCCCCAGGTGAACCCCGAGGCGAAGGTGGCGAACATGAGGGTGTCGCCGGACTTGAAGCGGCCCGCGCGCGCCTCCTCGTCGAGCGCGATCGGCACGGAGGCCGCCGCGCAGTTGCCGTACTTTTCGATGCTGTGGTTGACCTTCTCGCGGGGCATGCCGATCAGTTCGGAGACCTTCTCGTTGATTCGCATGTTGGCCTGGTGGGGGATGAAGTAGTCGATGTCGGCCGGGGTCAGGCGGTTGTGTTCGAGCGCCTCCTTGACCACGGCGACCATGGAGGTGACGGCCTCCTTGTAGACGACCTTGCCGTCCATCCGCGGGTAGTGGCGGCCCTGTTCGATCATCTCGTGGCCGATGCGCGGGTTGCACTTGCTGCTGGGGCCTTCGACCCAGAGGGTCTCGGCGAAGCGGCCGTCGGCATGGAGGTGGACGGAGAGGATGCCGCGATCGGCGGAATCGGAGGGACCGACGACGACGGCGCCGGCGCCGTCGCCGAAGAGGACGGTGACGTGGCGGCCGTTGTCGGAAAACTCGAGCCCGGTGGAGTGGACCTCGGTCCCGACCACGAGGATCCGCTGGTACATTCCCATGCGGACGTAGACGTCGGCGATGGAGAGGGCGTAGAGGAAGCCGGTGCACTGATCGCGAACGTCGAGGGCGCCGATGCCGGGGTTGTCGAGGATCTTCTGGATGAAGCACGCGGTCCCGGGGAACTCGGCTTGCGGGGTCTGCGTGGCGCAGATCATGAAGTCGAGGTCCTTGGGCGCGAGTCCGGCCGCTTCGAGGGCGCGCCGGGCGGCCTCGGCGCCGATCTCGGCGGGTCCCCATCCGGCATCGACGTAGCGGCGCGTCCGGACGCCGGTGCGCTGGACGATCCACTCGTCGCTGGTGTTGAACATCTTGGAGAGGTCTTCGTTGGTGATGATCCGCGGGGGCAGATGGCTGCCGGTGCCGAGGATGCGGGATCGTTGCATGGTACCTCCTGCGATCAGCTCCGGACCCGGGTGACGGCGCGCTTCCAGCCCGCATAGCGCTGCTCGCGTTCCCGCGCCGGCATTTCGGGGGTGAAGGAGTTCTCCAGCCGGATCGAGGCCGCCGCGTCGCGGGCGGACTTCCACAAACCGACGTGAACGCCGGCGAGGAAGGCCGCGCCGAGCGCGGTGGTCTCGGTCACCTTGGGCCGGGTGACCCTGGCGTTGAGGATGTCCGCCTGGAACTGCATGAGAAAGTCGTTGGTGCACGCGCCGCCGTCGACGCGCAGTTCGCGAATGGGCAACCCGGTGTCCCGGCGCATGGCGTCGAGGACGTCGCGGGTCTGATAGGCGATCGACTCGAGGGTGGCGCGCACGATCTGCTCGCGCGTGGTCCCGCGGGTCAAGCCGAGGATGGCGCCGCGTGCGTACATGTCCCAGTAGGGCGCGCCGAGTCCGGTGAAGGCGGGAACCACGTACACGCCGTCGCCGTCCTTGGCCGCGCGAGCGATCTTCTCGGTGTCGGCCGCCTGGGAGATCACGCGCAGCTGGTCGCGCAGCCACTGGACGGCGGCCCCGGCGATGAAGACGCTCCCCTCGAGGGCGTAGACCGGGGCGTCGTCCTCGCCGCACGCCAGTGTGGTGACGAGGCCGTTGCGGGAGGCGATCGCGCGCTTGCCGGTGTTCATGACCGCGAACAGGCCGGTGCCGTAGGTGTTCTTGACCGAGCCGGGGGCGAGGCAGCCCTGCCCGAAGAGGGCCGCCTGCTGGTCGCCCGCCACGCCGCCGATCGGCACCCCGTCCGGCAGCCCGCGCACGCTCTGGGTCACCCCGAAGCGACCGCACGAGGGGAGCACGCGCGGCAGCACCGACGCGGGCACGTTGAGCCGGCGCAGGAGGTCCGGATCCCAGCGCAGCCGGTGGATGTCGTACAGCATCGTGCGCGAGGCGTTCGTGTGGTCGGTGACGTGTTCCGCGCGATTGGTCAGGTTCCAGACCAGCCAGGTGTCGACGGTGCCGAAGAGCAGCCGGCCCTTCGCTGCCGCGGCGCGGGCGCCGGGATTCTTGTCCAGCAGCCACGCGACCTTGGTCCCCGAGAAGTAGGCGTCGATCGGCAGCCCCGTCCGGCGCAGGACCTTCGGACCCCAGCCCTCGCGGCGGAGGGCGGTGCAACGCTCGGCGGTACGGCGACACTGCCAGACGATCGCGCGGCCGACCGGCTTCCCGGTCGCGCGGTCCCATACGATCGTCGTCTCCCGCTGGTTGGTGATGCCGATCCCGGCGATCCGCCCGGGCGAGACCCGCCCCTGCTTGATCGCCCGCACGAGCGTGTCCTGCACGGAATCCCAGATCTCCAGCGGATCGTGCTCCACCCAGCCGGCCTGCGGATAGTGCTGGGTGATCTCCCGGTACGCGGAGGCGACGATCTTCCCCTTGACGTCGACGAGCAGACTGCGGGTCCCGGTCGTTCCCTGGTCGATGGCGAGAATCAGTTTCGGCATGGCGCGTACGTCACTTTCCCTGGATGGTCCGATGGCCTTCCACGAACGACTCGAACCGGTTCTTGTCGATCCCGTACCGGAGGGCCTCGCCGCGGGTGATCAGTCCGTCTTCGAGGCGGGAGAAGATCGAATCGTCCATGAGCTGCATGCCCTCGCCGCGCGAGCTCTCGATCAGGGAGGAGATCTTGTGCGTGCCCCCTTCGCGGATCATGTTGGACAGGCTGGTGCAGCCGAACAGGATCTCGTTGACCGGCACGCGCCCGCGCTTGTCGCGGCGCTTGAGCAGCAGCTGGGAGCAGACGCCGCGGAGCGAAAGCGACAGCTGGCTGCGGATCTGGCCCTGCTGCTCCTCCGGGAAGACGTCGATGATGCGGTCGACCGTCTTGCCCGCGTTGTTGGTGTGCAGGGTGCCGAACACCACCGTCCCCATCTCGGCGAGCGACAGCGCCAGCCCGATCGATTCCCGATCGCGCATTTCCCCGACCAGGATGACGTCCGCGTCCTGGCGCGTCGCCGCGCGCAGGGCGGCGGCGAAGGTCTCCGTGTCCCGCCCGATCTCGCGCTGCGTGATCACCGACTTCTTGTTGCCGTGCATGTATTCGATCGGGTCCTCGATGGTCACCATGTGCCGGTGCGAGTTGGTGTTGATGTAGTCGATGATCGCCGCCAGCGTAGTGCTCTTCCCGCTGCCCGTGGGCCCGGTGACCAGGACCAGTCCGCTGCGCAGTTGCGCGAACCGCTCCAGCGTGCGCGGCAGGTTGAGGTCCTGCATCGAGTGGATGTTGTGCGGGATGATGCGGAAGACCCCGCCCATCCCGTTCCGGTGCTGAAAGAAGTTGACCCGGAAACGCGCGAGCCCCTTCACCTCGTAGGCGAAGTCGATCTCGTTGCGCTGCCGGAACTCCTCCCGGTCCCACCGGTCCATGATCTCGAGCAGGAGCCGCTCGGTGTCCTCCGCGCCCATCGGCGCCATCTGCAGCGGCTCGAGCTCGCCGTGGAGCCGGATCTTGATCGGCAGGCCCGCGACCACGTGCAGGTCCGAGCCGCCGGAGTCCAGCACCATCTTGAGGTACTTGTCGACCGTGGCCATGGCTCAGGCTCCTCCCGACTACGCGATCGCGTCCTGGAACTTCTTGGGGTCGTCCGCCCGGGCCAGCGCCTCCTCCCGGGAGATGCGCCCCTGCTGGAGCAGATCCGCGAGCGAATCGTCCATGAGGCACATGCCGTGGCGCCGGCCGGTCTGGATCACCGACAGGATCTGGTACGTCTTCTGTTCGCGAATCAGATTGCTGACCGCGGGCGTGGTGAAGAGGATCTCGAGCGCGGGCACCACCCCCGAGCCGTCCACCGTCGGGACCAACTGCTGCGAGATCACCCCGCGCAGCGACTCCGAGATCATGACGCGAATGCGGGGCTGTTCCACGGGCGGGTAGCTGTCGAGGATGCGGTCGATCGTCTTGATCGCGCCGCAGGTGTGCAGGGTGCCGAGCACCAGGTGGCCCGTCTCGGCCGCCGAGATCGCCACGGTAATCGCCTCGAGATCGCGCAATTCCCCGACCACGATGATGTCCGGGTCCTCGCGCAAGGCGGAGCGCAGCGCCCCGACCCAGCCGTGCGTGTGGATCTTCACCTGCCGCTGGATCACCGTCGACAACTTGCTCTGGTAGGCGAACTCGATCGGGTCCTCGATGGTGATGATCTGGCGCTTTTTCTCCTGATTGATGATCTCGACCAGCGCCGACATCGTGGACGACTTTCCGCACCCGGAGGGACCCGTCAGCAGCACGATTCCCTGGTGGTACTGCGTGAACTGGCGCAGCAGCTCGGGAAGGCCGAGCTCCTTCAGGCTGGGCACCCGATCGGGCAAGACGCGGAAGCTCATGCCGATCCCGTGCGCCTGCTTGTGAATGTTCGTGCGGAAGCGGCCCTGGTTTTCCGTCTGGTACGACAGATCGAAGTCGGGCTTCTGGTCGAACTGGACGAGCTCGTCGGAGCGCAGGATCTCCTTGAGCCACTTTTCCGTTTCCGCGGCGGTGATGTTCGGATGTTCGAGATGAAGGACCTGGCCGTGGACGCGCACGAACGGCGGGGCCCCGACCGTCAAGTGGATGTCCGAGGCCTTCATATCGCGGGCGCGCTGCAGGTAGGAGGAGAGCGACTTGCCGACCAGTTCATTGCCGTTGATCAGGCCCGCCAGGCGCTGCCGCATCGCCTTCTGCCGCGCCGCCTCCACCTCGGCCGGCGTCTGCAGGGGCACGTACTCCCCCTTCTGCCGGAAGGTGATCGTGTAGCCGCCGATCGTGAAGGCGGTGCCGTCCTTGAGCGCCACCGGCCCCTTGATCCGCTCCCCCCCGACCCGGGTGCCGTTCGTGCTGTCGAGGTCGCGGAGGATGTACTCCACCCCCTGGACGCTGATCTCCGCGTGGTAGCGCGAGGCTTCGACGTGATCGACGATCACGTCGTTGTCCGGACGCTTGCCGACGCGGATCTTGGTTTTGTTCAGGGCGAGGACCTTCACCTGCCCCGCCGGATCCTTGATGATGAGATCGGCCATGGGTCCGTACTCTCCCTAGGATCTCCGCAAGTCCCGGTCCGCCCCGTCGGGCGATCGGGGAACGTCTTCCCCATGGGACGCGCCGCCCCGCGGGGACTCATAGCGCTCCTGCGCGTCGTTCGTCCCGGCGCCGCCGCGCGCGGCGTCGAGCCGGACCCGCACGAGCGGGATGTCGAACAACGAGCGGGCCTCGGCGAAGGCGCGCTCCGCTTCCGCGCGCCGCCCCGCCTCCAGGTGGCCGTCTCCCGCATCCACGAGCGCGCGGAATCGGCGCACGCGCAACAGGCGCGCCTCGGTGGTCTCGACCCAGACGCGCGCGAGCGCGGTCTCGAAAGCGGCCTCCGCCTCCTCGAAGCGGTCGCGCGCGAGCGCGCGCTCCGCTTCCGCCAGGGAGGTCCGATGGCCGGCGATCGCGGTCGCCTGCCGCAGACACTTCTCGTCGGGCTGGAGCTCGTGGGCCCGGCGGAACGCCGCCTCCGCCCCCGGCAGATCGCCGCGCTCGAGCAGCGACACCCCCGCCAGCAGGCACGCACCGGCATCGTCCGGCAGCGCCGCGGCCATCGCCTGCGAATCCGTATCGCCCGCGGGGTCCGGATCGGGCCGGGCGGCCGGCGGCGATTCCTCGCCCCCGCGGGTCGGCCCGGTCCCCGCATCGCCGACGGGCCGCGCGGGGACCGCAAGTCCCTCGTCCAGCGGCCCGGCGGCCTCCGCCTGCGCCACCTCGCGGGTCGCCGCCGGACGCGCCCCAGCAGTTGATGCGCGCGATCCGAGCGACACCCAGATCCACAGCCCCACCAGCACGCTCAAACCCGCGCAGGCGCCGGCACCCAGCCAGACCACCGGACGCCGGGTCAGCGGCACCGCCGGCGCCACCCACGAGACCCGGTCCTCCGGCGTTCGGATCGGCGGCTCCACCGCGCTCCCCGAATCCAGGAACTCCGCCAGCTCCCCCGCGTCCGCGAACCGTCGCTTGCGGCTCTTCGACATCATCTTGCACAGGAGATCGGAGAAGTCCGCCGGTACCTCCGGATTCACCTCGGAAGCGTAGGGCACCGGCGCCTGGATGTGCTGCAGCAGCAACGCCCCCACATCGCGCGCGTCGAACGGCAGCCGCCCCGTGACCGCGCGAAAAAACGTCGCCCCCAGCGAATAGATGTCCGACGCCGGCGTCAGGTCGTGCCCCTCGCATTGCTCGGGACTCATGAACGCCGGCGTCCCCATCACCAGGCCCGCCTGCGTGAGTTTCGTTTCGACCCCCATCCCCTTGGCCAGGCCGAAGTCGGCGACCTTCAACTCCCCCGACCGCGTCAACAGCAGATTGTCCGGCTTGATGTCCCGATGAATCAGCCCGGCGCGATGCGCTTCGGCCAGCCCGCCCGCCGCCTGCCGCAGCAACTCGCGGGCGCGCGCAACCGGCAGCGGCCCTTCCGCCTCGAGCTGGTCGATCAGGGCCACGCCGTCCACCAGTTCCATCGTGATGAAGTGCCGCCCTTCCTCCTCGCCGGCGTCGTACACGCGCACCACGTTGGGGTGGCGCACGCTCGCCGCGCAGCGCGCCTCCTTGTGGAAACGCTTCACATACCCCGGCTCGCGCACGAGTTCGTCGGAGAGGATCTTCACCGCCACCGCGTACCCGAGGGATTCGTGTCGCCCCCGGAAGACCGTCCCCATCCCCCCCTGCCCGAGCCGCTCCTCGACCTCACAGTGGCCGATGCGGAAAGGCGGGGTCAGGTCCATGGCGGGGTCCTTGGAATCGAGGCAGGGCCGGGCGGCCCGGGGGAAAAACCCATCCTATCCCGGGCCGGAATCGAGGGTCAAAGGAAAACGGGGCGCTCACCCCGCACCCCTTATCCGTAGCGGAATCGCGGGTGCCAGCCGCCGTCCCCGTCCGCCAGCAGGGCGAAGAAATGCCAGACGGAACAGTACTCGTCGCCGGGCCCGAACCAGGCGCTCGACACGCGCTCGACCACTCCGCCCTTTCCCTTGCGGAACGTCGTGAATCCGGGCCAGTACTGCCCGGGCTCGGGCTCGAAGCCCATGTCCTTCGCGAACGTCGTCCCCTCCGTGGAGGCCATCCGGAACTTCCACCCCCGGCTCCGGCGAAAGGCCGCCTGCTTCTTGGGCTCGTTCGGACTCGTCAGCAGGAACCCCGCGCGGTCTTCGAGGTGAGGCAGCACGCCGTTCATCTCGTCCGCCCACAACGTGCAGTAGGGACACTCGCGCCCCATGTTGTGGACGACGATCAGGTCCTGCTTGCGCCCGAACGCCTGCGACAGCTTCAGCCGCTTGCCGTCGTACGTCCGAAACACATAGTCCTTCACCCGCTGCGGCGGGAGGGACTTCCTCAACTTCACCAGTTTCTTCTTGTCCTGCATGATCTTGCGGTCCAGCGCCGCGATCTTCCGCTCGAGCGCCTTGCGGGCATCCACCTTGGCCATGACGTTTCCTCCGACACGGGATCGAACCGGGGGCACCGGGAACAATGCACCCGATGCGGCCTCCGCGCGCAAGCATTATCCGCCCGGCGCGAGTCGCTTGACGCATCCGCGCGGGTGGCGGATACTGGACGGCGAAGGAGGTCGCCCCGCCATGCCCGAGATCTTCGACGTCGCCGTCGTCGGCGGCGGCGTCAACGGCTGCGGCGTGGCCCGCGACTGCGCCCAGCGCGGCCTCCGCACCCTGCTCGTCGAGAAGGAGGACTTCGGCGCCGGGGCCACCGGCGGCTCGAGCGGAATGATCCACGGCGGTCTCCGCTATCTCCTCAACGACGTCAAGACCACCCGGAAGTCCTGCCTCGACAGCGGCTACATCCAGCGCATCTGCCCGAATCTCCTCTGGCGCATCCCGATGCTGATGCCCCTCACCGGCAAGGGCTGGGCCGGCGCATGGTACGCCGCGCTCGTCGAGACCTACCTCGAGGCGTACGAACGCTTCGCCATCCCGCTCAAGAACGGTCTCCCCCACGCCCGCCTCTCCGCCGAGGAGGCGCGCCAGGTGGAACCGGGGCTTGCCCCCCGCACGACTCGCGCGCTTACCTTCGACGAGTGGGGCATCGACGCCAACCGGCTTTGCCTGCTCAACGCGCTGGCCGCGCGGGACGCCGGGGCCGAAGTGCGCAACCACACGGAGATCAAAGGGTTGCGCCGGGACCAGGGGATTTCGCGGTTGGCCGCGCAGGACCGGTTGACCGGCCACCGGGAGACGTTCGAGGCGCGCCTCGTGGTCAACGCGACCGGTCCGTGGCTGCCGCGCATGGCGGGGGTCCTGGGGGTCGACGTGCGCATCCGGCCGGGGAAAGGGGTGCACCTGATCGTCGAGCGGCGGGTCTCCAACGTCGGAGTGGTCGCGACCGCGGTGGACGGGCGCCAGATCTTCATCCTTCCGCACGACAACTACAGCATCATCGGGACGACGGACGACGACTACTTCGGCGATCCCGACGACCTCCCGGTGACCGAGGACGAAGTCGAGTACCTGCTCACGGGGATGGAGAGCGTGTTGCCGGGGATCCGGCGCTATCGGCTGTCGAGCACGTGGGCGGCGGTGCGCCCGACGATGTACGAGTGGGGACGCACCGAGGACGCGCTCAGCCGCGATCACCAGGTCATCGATCACCGGGTGCGGGACGGCGTCGACGGGATTCTCTCGATCGTGGGCGGGAAGTTGGCGGCCTACCGCTTGATGGCCGAGGAGGCGACCGACCTGGTGCTGCAGAAACTCGGGCGGGCGCCGGTAAAGTGCCGGACGCACGCGGAGCCGCTGCCGGGCGGAGACCAGGCGACGCCGGGGGCGATCCTGGACGCGGGGCGGGACCTGCTCAGCCGGCCGACGCTCCTGCGCCTGTGGGCGCGATACGGCAGTCGCGCGATGCGGTTGCTCGACCGCATCCGGCAGGGACCGGCGGAGGGACGGATCGTGTGCGGATGCGAGCCGGTGCTCGCGGCGGAGGTGCACTACGGAGTGGAGCAGGAGCTGGCGCGCACGCCGGGCGACGTGCGGCGCCGCACGCGGATGGGTGCGGGCGCGTGCAACGGGCGGTGCTGCGGAGACGCGACGACGGCGATTCTGCGGGCGCGGCTGGGGTGGAACCGGGAGACCGCGGTGGCGATGGCGGCGGCGTTTCATGACGAGCGATGGCGGCAGCGGCGACCGGTGCTGCTGGATGGGGCGAATCTCGCGCACGAGGAACTGGCGCGCGGCGCGGGGAGGGCCCGGTGAGCGACGTGGTGGTGATCGGCGGCGGGCTGGCGGGCGCGGCGGCGGCGGTGGTCGTCCGGGAGGCCGGATTGCCGGTCACGCTCGTGCGCAAGGCGGCCGGGGCGACCGCGCTTTCGAGCGGCGCGCTGGACGCGCTCGCCCCGGACGCGGGCGTGATCCGGCTGCACTCGGCGGCGGCCGCGCACGAAGCCGTGCGCGTGGCCTGGGCGCGCCTGGCGAACGAGGCGCCCGGCCATCCGCTGGTCCGCTTCGGCGGCGGCGATCCGGACCTTGCCCGGGAGGCCTGGGAAACCGCCCTGGCGCGGGTGGCGGACCTGCTCGCCGGCACTCCCGCCGAACTGGCCGACGGGCTCGCCCTGGCCGCGCCCGGCCGGGCCGGAGGGCTGGCCTCCGTCCCCGGGGTGTACGCGACCGCCGGGGGCGATTGTCGGTTCGCCGATCGGGTGCAGGCGGTTCAGGGCGCCGGGGAACTGGCCTGGGGCGCACCCGGCCCCGTGCGGGTGGCCTCGCTCCCGATGCTGTCGGGCTGGAGTGCGGGCGCGGTGGTCGAGGGAATCCGCGCGGCCGTCGCGGAGCGCCGGGCCACCGGCGTGGACGCGGTCGCCGAATGGACGGTCGCCCCGGCCGGGCTCCCCGCCTCGGTGCGGATGCAGGACCTGGCGCGCTTCTTCGACACGCCCGAGGGGGAAGCGGCGCTCCTGGCGAGCCTCGTGCGCCCCGAGGGACCGGCTTCGCGCTGCATCCTCTTTCCGCCGGTGCTGGGATTCCGGCGCGGACGCGAGCTCGTCTCCCGCCTCGAGGGCGCGCTCGGCGCCCCCTGCGCCGAAGTGCTGGCCACGTCCCCGTCCGTGCCCGGCTTCCGCCTGCACGCGGCCCTCGAGGAGGGCCTGCGCGGACGCGGAGTCGAGATCGTGGCCGGCGCCGCCGCCCCGACCGGCGCCGGGATCGGGCTGCGCATTCACGCCGCCGACGGGTCGAACCGGGTGCTCGAGCCGCGCGCGGTCGTGCTTGCCACCGGGAAATTCCTGGGCGGCGGCCTGTCCCGCGCGACGTCGCTGCGGGAGACCGTCTTCGGACTCCCCGTGCACGAAGGCGGCCGGCCGGTGGGCTCGATCCACCCCATGCGCCTGACCGTGGACGCCCGGACCGAACCGCAGCCGATCCTGCGCGCGGGGGTGCCGGTGGACGATGGTCTTCGTCCCCTCGGGGAAGGCGGGACGGCGTCCCGGGCCGGGCTGTTCGCGGCCGGCGCGGTGGTTGCCGACTGGGCCTATCCGGAGCGCGGCTGCGGCCTGGGCGTGGCGGCGCTGCTCGGCGCGGAGGCCGCCGCGCGGGCGCTCGCCCACCTCGGCATGCGCCCGGGGACGAGCGAGTCCCGCCGGACCCGGCGTCGCGTCGCCGCCGCCGGTCCGGCTCCGGGCGCACAGGCCGCGGAGGCGACGCGATGAGGAGTCCGTCCGTCCACCCGCGCCGCGCGCGGTCCTCGTCGGGGGAGAAGGCGCGATGAAACGGCTGCACGCGCTCGCCAATCTCGGGCTGCACTTCGCGTGGCACCTCGTGCGCGCGATCGGCGCCCTCTTCGGCGCGGCCCGCCCGGACGGCGCCGCCTTCCGCCGGCAATTCGCGCCCGAAGGGATCTTCCCGCTCACCTTGGAAGAGGACGCGGCGATGCCCCGGCACCAGGCCTGCATCGCCTGCGGGCTCTGCGACATGGGCGCCGGACCGGCCGGGTTCTCGCGCTACGGCCGGGAGGTGATCGCCGCCGGCTTCGCCCGCGCCCTGCCGACCTTGCCCATTCCCCAGGCCGACCTCGAGCGCGCCGCCGACCGCCCCGAGGCGGCCGCGCTCTGCCCGCTCGGGGTGCCCTTGCGCGATCTCGCCCTCTTCGTCTCGAGGCCCCGAAAATGACCGACGCCGCCGCCCCGCAGAAGCTCCCCCCACCGGATCCCCGCATCGCCGACGCCGTGCGCGCGGAGTTCCCGGGCGACGCCGCCTCGGCCACCGACGTCGACCGGCTCGCCTATGCGCGCGATTGCTGGCCGTACACCACCCTCGCGGCACGGCACGGACTGCTCGAGCATTTCCCCGATGCGATCGTCTGGGCGGCGTCGACCGACGACGTCCGCAAGGCCCTCGCCCTCGCCCGTCGTCTCGACGCCCCGCTCATCCCCTACGGCGGCGGATCCGGCGTCTGCGGCGGGACGACCCCGATCCACGGCGGCATCATCCTCGACCTCAAGCGGCTGAACCGGGTGCTCGAAATCGACGAAATCTCGCTCACCGTGACGGCCGAGGCCGGGATCAACGGCGAACTGCTCGAACGCGCGGTGGCGGAGAAGGGCTACACGATCGGCCACTTCCCGTCGTCGATCTACTGCTCCACGCTCGGCGGCTGGCTGGCCACGCGCGCGGCGGGACAACTGTCCACCCGCTGGGGCAACATCGAGAACATGGTGCACCGCTTCAAGGCCGTCCTGCCCGACGGATCGACGGTGGAGACGAAGTCGACGCCGCGCGCCGCGGTCGGCCCGGGCCTCTCCGGACTTCTCCTCGGCAGCGAGGGGACGCTCTGCGTGATCACGGAGGCGACGCTGCGCTTGCACCCGGAACCGGAGAAGCGCGGCTTCCGCGCCTTCCAGTTCGGCTCCGTGTCCGCCGGCGCCGAGGCGATCCGACGCATCCTGCGCCAGGGGATCTTTCCGGCGGCCGTGCGGCTTTACGACGAGCTCGACACGTTCATCGTGGGCTCGGGAAAGGGCCAGGCCGCGCTCTCGGGCGAGGCCACGAGCGAGGACGAGCGCAAGCCCCCGTCGCTCATGAAGTCGCTGATGCACCACGCCCAACGCGCCGCGATCGCGCACCCGAAGGTCGCCTCGGTCTTCCTCCCGCTGGTGCCGAAGAAGTGCCTCCTGATCCTCACCTTCGAGGGCGCGCGCGAGATCGCGGACGCCGAGGAGGCGGTCGCCGCCCGCCTGTGCGTCGCGGCGGGGGGCGAGGACCTGGGCCAAGAGCCGGCCCGGCAGTGGTGGGAGCACCGGTACAAGGTGAGCTACGGACTCTCCGCGGTGTTCGACGGCGGCGCCATCGCCGATACCATGGAAGTGGCGAGCACCTGGAAAAAGCTGATGCCCCTCTACGATCGGGTGCGCGAGGCGATCGGGCGCAAGGCGATGGTCATGGCCCATTTCTCGCACGCCTATCCGGACGGCTGCTCGATCTACTTCACGTTCGCCGCGCGCGGCAAGACGCCCGAGGACAGCCTGGCGGTCTACCGCGAGATCTGGGCCGACGGCATGCGGGCCTGCCTGGAGGTGGGCGGGACGATCTCCCACCACCACGGGGTCGGGCTTTCCAAGGGGGAGTGGATGAAGGGGGAGCACGGCCACGGCCTGGCGATCCTGCAGTCGATCAAGGACGTGCTCGACCCGGGGAACCTGCTCAATCCGGGCAAGCTCGGACTGCGGGGGCGGACGAAATGAGCCTCGAAGCCCTGCAGCCGCACCGGAAGTCGGTTTCGTACTGTTCGGCCTGCCCCAAGATGTGCCGGTTCTCGTGTCCGGTGGCGCAGGCGACCGGGAACGAGTCCGACACGCCGACGGCGAAGGCGCTGGTCGTCCAGCAGGTGATGGCCGGGCGTCTCGAGCTGACCGCGGCGACGGCGAACACGTTTTACCGCTGCTCCGAGTGCCTGCATTCGCGGACCCACTGCGAGCACAAGATCGAGGTTGCCGACCACTTCCAGGCCGCGCGGGTGGCCGCGACCGCGGCGGGGGTCGAACCGCCCAAGGTGCGCCGGGTGGACCAGTCGATCCGCCTCAAGGGCAACCCGTTCGGCGCCGACCTGCTCGCCGCGGTGGCGGACCTGGTCCCGCCTGCGCGCCGGAACGCCCGCGCCGCGGTGGCGTATTTCCCGGGCTGCGTCGCGCTCGTGCGCGAACCGGGCATCGTGCGCGCGACGGTGCGCCTGCTCGAGGCGCTCGGGGTCGACTTCGCGGTCTATGCCGGGGCGGACTCGTGCACCGGCTACCCCGCGCTCTCCGGCGGCTATCCCGACACGTTCCGGCTGCAGGCGCGCCGGCAGCGGGACGGGCTCGACCGCTACGGAACCGTGATCACCTCCTGCCCCGCCTGCGCCCACACGCTGGAGCGACGCTATCCCGAGCACGGATTCCCGCTCCGGGGGAAGGTGGCGCACGTGACGGAATTCCTCACCGACCACCTGTCCCGGCTCCGGCGCTCGCCGCGCGCGCCGGCGGACGCGGTCTACCACGATCCCTGCTTCCTCGGCCGCTACCGGCGCACGACCGAGCCCCCGCGCACCCTGCTGGGGATCGGCCTGGGCGGCGCGGCGCGCGAGTTCGCGCGCCATCGCCGCGACGCCAACTGCTGCGGGGCGGGCGGCCTCCTGCCGCAGTCGCATCCGACGATCGCGCGCGCGATTGCGCGCGCGCGCCTGGCCGAGGCGGACGCCGCCGGCGGGCGGACGATCGTGACCGCCTGCCCCTCCTGCGTGCGCTGGCTGAAAACGACCGATCCCGCGCGCGCCGTACGGGACGTCGTGGAGGTGCTCGCGGAGGGGGTGTGAGCGCCCCGGATGCCGCCCCGAACCGCACGACCGCGCCCGCCGGCCCGGGCCCCTCGCCCGCCCCCCGCCATGGCCGTCCGACCTCGGCCCGTGCGCGCGCCCCCCCTTGTCCGGGATCCCTACCCTGAATTCCGCTCCTCCGGTTCCGCGCTCGCGACCCCGGCTTCGCGGATCCGCCTCCCCCTGGGTCCATATATACCTCTTGACATATATTGTTATAACGGATATAGTGAACCGGTCGAGACCGCGGAGGAGACGATGGCCGAAGATCGACGCCGATACCCGCTCGAGCAGGAGGTCTACCTGAGCCTCCTGCGCGCCGCCCACGCGCTCCAGCAGGCGCCGGCGGAACTCTTCAAGGCGCACGGGTTGACCCCCACCCAGTACAACGTCCTCCGCATCCTGCGCGGGGCAGGCCCGGATGGGCTCATGTGCAGCGAAATCTCCGACCGCATGATCGCGCGCGACCCGGACATCACGCGCCTGATCGATCGGCTCCAGGAACGAGGCTGGGTGACACGCGCCCGCCCGCCGGAGGACCGTCGCGCGGTCCACGCGGTGATCACCGAGGCCGGCCGGGACGCGATCGCCCCGCTCGACGAACCGGTCCAGCGGCTCCACGTCCGCCAGTTGAGCCACCTCGGACGGGAGAATCTGGCGCGCTTGCTCGACCTCCTCGAGCAGGCGCACCGCCCGGTCCAGGGGAGTGCGCGGTAGCGGCGTCCAGAAGAATGTGTGTAGGATAGTCGTTTAAACATATAAGTGGGACGCCGCCACCCTGCGGCCGGATCGCACGGGACCGGCGGCGTCCCCCGGCGCGGGCCGGCGCCCCCGGGCGCGTCCGCCCCTATTGGGAGGTTCCCCATGCGACCCAAGGTGTTCGTCGTCTTCTACAGCATGTACGGGCACGTCCATCTCATGGCCGAGGCGATCGCGGCCGGCGCCCGCTCCGTGGCGGGCGCGGACGTCCGGCTCTACCAGGTCCCGGAACTGGTCCCCGACGAGGCCCTCGAGCGCACCGGCGCCCGCGCCGCGCGCGCCGGCTTCGCCCAGGTCCCGGTCGCGACCCCGGACGTGCTGCGGGAGGCGGACGCGATCGTCTTCGGCACCCCGACCCGCTTCGGCAACATGGCCGCCCAGATGCGCAACTTCCTCGACCAGACCGGCCGACTCTGGATGGAGGGCGCCCTGATCGGCAAGGTCGGCTCCGTCTTCGCCTCCACCGGCACCCAGCACGGCGGCCAGGAGACCACGCTGACCAGCTTCCACACCACCCTCCTCCACCACGGCATGGTCATCGTCGGCGTCCCCTACTCCGAAAAGGGCCTGACCCGCATGGATGAAATCACCGGCGGCACCCCCTACGGCGCCACCACCCTGGCAGGCGGGGACGGAAAGCGGCTCCCCTCGGAGAACGAACTGGCGATCGCCCGGTTCCAGGGGCGCCATGTCGCCGAAATCGCCCGCCGGCTGGTCGTCGGAGGATCCGCGTCGTGATCCGGATTCGTCCCTCCGCCGCGCGCGGGCGCACCCGGCTGGATTGGCTGGACAGCCGCCATTCCTTCTCGTTCAACGAGTACCGGGACCCCGCGCACGACGGCTTCCGCTCCCTGCTGGTGCTGAACGACGACCGGGTCGCCCCCGGGGCCGGGTTCGGGATGCACGGCCACCGCGACAGCGAGATCCTCTCCTACGTGGTGGCGGGGTCTCTGGAGCACCGGGACAGCCTCGGCGCGGCCGCGGTGCTTCCCGCGGGAGGGGTCCAGACGATGAGCGCCGGCACCGGGATCCGCCACAGCGAGTTCAATCCCTCGCGGGACGCCCCATGCCGCTTTCTTCAGGTTTGGCTTCGGCCCGACCGGCGCGGTCTGCCGCCGCGGCACGGCCAGCGCGACTTCCCGGCCGCCGAACGGCGCGGCCGCTGGCGGCGCGTCGCCGCCCCGGCCGGAGCGGGGCCCGCGCCGGACGGCGCCCTGCCGCTCCACCTGGACGCGCGCGTGTTCGCCACGCTCCTCGACGGACCTGAAGCCCTGACCCATCCCCTCGCCCCGGGCAGGGCGGGATGGATCCAGATCGTCCGCGGCCGAGTCCGGCTCTCCGGACACGTCCTCGGCGAAGGGGACGGCGCGGCCGTGGAGGGGGAAGGCGCCCTCACGGTGGAAGCGCTGGAAGCGACGGAGGCGCTCCTCTTCGACCTCCCCTGACCCCCCGACCGCCGCCCGGACCCGGGAGTCCCGCCGGCGGCTCGCGCTACCGCGACCGGGCCGCCCCCGTGCGGAAGGACCAGCGGAAGGTCTCCGGCTTGTTCCCGCCCAGGGCGGTGACGGAGACGTCGTAGATCGTTTCCGGCGCCAGCGCCTCGTGCGGGATCAGCACGATGCAGCCGTCGTTGTCGGGGAATCGCGCCCGCGCGCGCGCCGGGGGGGCCGTCGGGTCCGACACGTCGAACGCCAGCGGCCCGCCCCCGCGGGGCGTGATCGAGCCCTCCTTGAACTTCATTCCCCGTCCGGGCGGCAGCAGCACGGTCACGAACGGCCCGGGGCGCCGCTCGACCGGATACGGGTCGGGGTTCTCGTTCGCCCCCTGCAACGGCGCGTCGAGGGAGCGATCCGGCGGGGCGAACGTCAGGTCCCGGGCCGTCCCGCCGCCGTGCGTCAGGACGTCGCTCGTGACCGACCCGTCCCCCCACCCCACCCCTACCCGCGTGAGCGCACGTGTGTAGTAGAAATTCCGGTGCCAGAGGGTGCGCAGGAGCTCCGCGGCGCTCTCCACCGCGTCCCGCCCCCGCCCCACGTTCGAGTGCAGCCCGGCGTAGTTCCCCCCCGGAGTATACTCGGGCTTCCGGCGGTCCTCCTCGTGCCCGAGCCCGTTCCGCGCGCAGTAGCGGGAGTGCGCCTCGCAGAGGGGGATCAACTCCTCGGCGAGCCCAACGCGGGGAAGCCCGCCGAAGCGGCGCACGGCATTGACCTCGGCCACGTGGCGCACGTAGTCCCGGCGCACCTCCTTCGACACCGGCCAGAGTCCCGCCTCCCGCAGATCCGCGTAGGCGAGATGGCGGGTGTCCCGGAGCAGGACCTCCCCGTCGAACGGCCGGAATTCGAGCCGGTCCTTCTGTTTCGCGTCCCCGACCGCCACCCGGTCGGCGTCGAGGTCGTCGAACCAGCCGTCGCCGTCGGCGTCGACGAAGCACACGGTTCCCGCCTCGCTGGCCACTTCGAGGAAGACGGGAATCCGGTACTTCCAGCCTTCCTCGTCCTGCAGGAACTCGACGGCAACGGCAATCGGCGCCCCGGGTCCGGGGGCCAGCGGCAGCTTCAGGCGCCCCGGAGCCGTGAGCGTGGTGGCCTTGGGCTTCTTCCCCTGGGCCGCCCAGGGCGTCAGGACGACGCCGCGTTCACCGATGGCGACCTGGTACCCCGGCGTGGGTCCGAAGAGGAACCGGCCGTCCTCGTTGGGCGTGAGCGGGTGGGTCGGAATGGCGGCGAGGGCCGCATCGGCGGCGGCGATCTCCACCGCGCGCACCCGGGTCTTCAGCCACGCCACCTTCGGCGGACGCGGGGGAAGCGCGGCATCCTGCGCGAACACGGCGCCCCCGGAGAGGGTCCCCACCAGGAACACCGCCAGGACTTGCGCCCGGCGGCCGGGTGTCGTCCTCATGGTGGAAGTCCCTTCCCCGCTGCGGCTCGCCCCGAGCTACTCCAATCGCCCCGTCACCCGCTCCGCGGCGTCGAGCAGCGTGTCGTCGCGGATCATTTCCCGGATCGCCGAGATGTCCGGGTAGAGGATGCGATCCGCGCCGAGGTGCTTGACGCGCCGGCGGATCGCCCGATACGCGGCCGCCACCCCCCGGCCGGGCGCGAGCGCGGGATGCCCGTCGCGCGCGCTGCCGATGTAGTCGAGCCCCTGGGCGGCGCACAGGAACTCGATCGCCAGGATCGACTCCAGGTTCTCCAGCACCCATCGGCACTTTCGCGCCGCCCAGGTCCCCATGCTGACGTGGTCCTCCTTGTTCGCGGAGGTCGGGATCGAGTCCACGCTCGCCGGATGCGCCAGGACCTTGTTCTCCGAGACCAGCGACGCGGCGGCGACCTGCGTGATCATCATCCCGGAATTCAGGCCGCTGCCCTCGCTCAGGAACGGCGGCAGCCCGCTCAGGTCCGGATTGACCAGCGTTTCGATGCGTCGTTCGCAGATGCTGCCGAGTTCCGCCAGCGCCATGGAGAGCTGGTCGGCGGCAAGGGCCACGGGCTGGCCGTGGAAGTTCCCGCCGGAGAGGATCTCCCCGCGGTCGGCGAACACGAGCGGGTTGTCGGTGGCCGAGTTGATCTCGCGCTCGAGGACCGCCTGCACGTGCCCGAGGACGTCCCGGGCCGCGCCATGGACCTGGGGAATACAGCGCAGGCTGTACGAATCCTGCACCTTCTCGCAATGGGCGTGAAACGGGAGGATTCCGCTGCCGTGCAGGAGCCGATGGACGTTGCGCGCCACCGCCGCCTGGCCGGGATGCGGACGGACCTTCTGGATGCGGGGGTCGAAGGCGGTCAAGGTGCCCATCAGGGCTTCCAGGCTCATGGCGCCGGCGAGATCCGCGAGTCGGCACAGGCGCTCGGCGCGATAGACGGTGCAGGCGAGGGTCGCGGTCATGACCTGCGTGCCGTTGACCAGGGAAAGGCCCTCCTTGGCCTCGAGTTCGATCGGAGCCAATCCGGCCCGCCGGAGTGCGGTGCGCCCGGGGATGCGCCGCATGAGCGAGCGGGATTCGCCGTGCAGCGGGACCTTCTGGACCTCGCCGCGGGCGACCAGGGCCTCCCCTTCCCCCATGAGGAGGAGGGCGAGGTGGGCCAGCGGGGCGAGGTCGCCGCTCGCCCCGACCGAGCCCTGCTCCGGGATATAGGGCACGATCCCCGAGTTGTAGAGCCGCTCGAGGGCGTGAACCAGGCGCGGGGTCACGCCGGAGCACCCCACCGCCAGGGCGTTGAGGCGCAGCAGCACCATGAGGCGCGCCTCGACCGGAGGGAACGGGGGACCGACGCCGACCGCATGGCTGCGGATCAGGTTCCGCTGGAGGATCCGGATCTGGCCCGGGTCGATGCGCACGCCGGCGAGCTTGCCGAACCCGGTGTTGACGCCGTAGATGGCGCGGTCCTCACGCACGACCCGCTCGACCACGGCGCGGGAGGCGCGCACCCGCTTCATCGCCGCCGCGGAGGTCTTCACGCGGGCGCGCGGCTCGCGGATGGCGCGATAGACTTCGGCCAGGGAGAGCGTGCCGGAGACGGTGATCACGGGGGTTCGTCCTGAACAGGGATCCGGAACTCCGCGCGGGCGGCCCGGCGGCCCGCCCGCGGGGGCGCGGCGCGAGATCAGCGCGGGCCGGCCTTCCGGCCCACGCCCGACACGCCCTTCTCGTTCGGCACGTGGACGTTCACGTCCACGAGTCCGGCCGCCTCCATCCAGCCGCGCACCTCCTCCACGGTGTGGCGGTAGGCGTACGGGGGATGGAACCAGTCGAAGTTGACGAGGTTGTTTTCGTCATAAGTGAACGTCGGATTCCAGAAGCACTGAAAAAGACGGTTGTAAAACAACCGTTGCAGGGGCACCTTGCCCTTTTCGATGCCGAGCAGGGGCAGGTCGCGCGGGACGTCGACGGTGACGTTCATCTCCGCGAGCGTCCGACCGAGGTCGGTGAACGCCTGGCTCGCCTCCCAGCACTCCTCGGGGGTCATGCGCGTCGTCGACGAGCGGATGTGGTCGTCGGTGAATTCACGGATCGGATTGAGCCGGCGGTACACGTGGATCAGAATGTGGGCCCCGGGCGCGAGGATCGGGACGAGCGCCTCGAATGCCGTGCGGGTATCGGGCGTATGGTGGATCACGCCGTCGCTGGAAACGAAGTCGAATGAGCCGGCGCGGAACGGAGGTTTGGTCAGGTCGGCCTGGACGACGTGTGCGTTGGCGAATCCGGACAGGTTCTTGCGCGCGGGCTCGACCGAACCCGACAGGTCGAGGCCGACCGCCTGGCCGGCCGGACTCAGACGGCACATCGTTTCGACCTTGTTGCCGGAGCCGCAGCCGGCGTCGATCATCCAGCGCCGCCCCTGGAAGAAGCGGGCGAAGGCCGCGTCGTCGGGGATCGCCAGCTTTTGCCGGAACCAGGTGTCGTAGAAGGCGCGGATGTCGGGGCGGTCGAAGCCGAACCCCGGGGCGAGCCCGACCCACTTGGCGGAGAAGCTGGCCTTGGTCGAGGACTTCTCGGCACCCCCGGCCGGCACCGGGCGCCCGCCGACCTTGGGGTTCCATCGACGCACGAACTCCCCGTAGTCGTCGCGCAGATCGCCGAGCAGCAGGCGGGGGATCCCGTTCAGGATCGGATACCAGGAGCCGCAGGCGCAGGAGAGCAGCCCGC
Source organism: uncultured Planctomycetia bacterium (assembly GCA_964632945.1). Taxonomy (GTDB): domain Bacteria; phylum Planctomycetota; class MHYJ01; order WSZJ01; family CAZWCX01; genus CAZWCX01. Next base: position 39,080 of record CAZWCX010000024.1, read on the forward strand.
TTTCGATTTCCGCCGGCTCCTCGTACGGCTCGAGGGCGAGGGGACCGGAGCAGGCGGGGCAGGCCAGGATGTCGAGCAGGATTCGTTTCATCGGGGGATCCTCGGCTCCTGTCGGGGCGCGGCGTCCGCGATCCGGGCGGAAGGGCGGACATCCTAGCCAGCGCGCCGGAAAGGCGTCAAGGAATCGGACCCGCGCCGGGGGCGCCGGGCACGGTCCCGCCCACGACCGGCAAGAGCCAGGCGGCGTAGCCGCGCGGGTCGCGCAGGCAGGCGATCATGTCGTCCCACTGTTCGAGGACGCGGTCGCGCGAAACCCCCGCGTGCTCGCTGATGGCGTCGGTGTAGCCGTCGCGCCACGCCTCCCAGATGCGCGCGAAGGTCTCGCGGGCGACGCGGATCGTATCCACCACGACGAAGTCGACGCGAACGTCGAGGAGGCCGAGCTCGAGCAGCGTCGTCGGCATGGCGCGGCCGCTGCGCAGGTCGGTGCCGGTCGCGAGGGCGAACTTCATCGGGCCTTCGCGCCAGAAGGCGTCGGCGTCGTGCCGGGTCGGGTGGAAGTGGATCATGCCGTAGTCCTCGGCGACCAGATGGACGCGGCCGCCCGGCCGGGTCACGCGAACCAGTTCGGCGACCACGCGCACGGGGGTCGGGACCGCCTGGAGCATGTGACGGCAGACGGCGAGGTCGAACGAGGCGGCCGGCAGGCCGAGGTCGAAGGCATCCCGTCGCTCGAAGCGGGCGCGCGCCCCGGCGGCGGAGCAACGGACGCGCGCCCGCGCGAGGTGGGGCTCGAGCAAGTCGACGCCGAGCAGGGTCGCCTCCGGGAACAACTCGAGCGCGCGCACGGCGAACTCCCCGGTGCCGCAGCCCACGTCCAGGATGCGCGCCGCGGCCGGGAGGGCGAGCCGCGCCAGGATTTCGCGTTCCTGCGGCCAGACCGCCTCCGCCTGCGCGGCCAGGTTGCGCACCATCGACTCGTCGATCATCTGCCGTTCCTGTGGATTGCGATTCTCCGTCATCCCCGGCTCCAGATCACGAATCCCACGGTCATCAACGCAGCGTCGACCAGGAGGTGGCTCAGCCAGGGCGCGTGCAGGGCGCGCAGCCGGCGATACTGCCAGGCCCAGATCGCGCCGCCGAGGGCGGTGGCGAGGGCGGCGACCGCGGTGAGGGCCCCGTACCCGCCGAGATACTCCCCGAGCAGGACGGCATGGTGACCGGCGAAGCCGACGCTGGAGATCAGGATCGCCCGTCCTTCGCCGATCCGGCGGCGCAGCTGGTCGAACACGAACCAGCGCCAGTAGTACTCCTCCAGGAAGGAATGGAGGAGCGAATAGAAGACGCCCATCGCCGCGAAGCGAAGCGGCGTATCGATGCCGAGGCCGTCCATCTTGGCGCGCACGGCCGCGGGAAGTCCGGCGAGAAGAGGGTGCTCGAGCAGGCCGAGGACGACCAGTCCGCCGATCGCCGCCACGATCGGCGCGCCGCTGGCCAGGGCGGCGCGCAGATCCCGGACTCCGGGCCGGCCGATCCGCGGACGCGCTCCGACCACGGCAAGCATCCAGGCCGCCGGGAGAGCGAACTGGACGGCCTTGCCGGCGGCGTACGCGACCTGCGCCGCCGCCCCGTCGACCGCCACGAAGTAGATCCAGGTGAAGATCGACGGAAAGACGAGCGCGAACACCAACACGGGCCCGCGGCAGGCCCGCAGCCGGCGGCGGCGGAGGAATCGGGACGCCTTGCCGCTCAACTCTCGCACTCCCGGGAGCCGCAGCCGAAGGTCGCGCACGCGCCGGTGTACTGCCAGCACTCGCGGTGGTGGAGGGTGTAGCAGCGCATGCAGGTGACGAACTTTCGTTCGATCGGCTCGCCGCACACGGGGCATACGCCGCCCGTCACCTCGCCGTGCAGATGGACGTCGAGGACTTTGAACTGTCCCGCCGGGACCGGACCGAGCGACTCGTAGAGCGCCGCGTCCAGGACCCGGCAACCGGCCTCGAGGAGGGCGGGAGATCGACGAGCGCCGCGCAGGATGCCGGGAAGGAACAGGCGACAGCGATTCAGGTAGACTTCGAGCACCGGCACGCGCGGCGCGGTCAGCCGCGCAACTTCGAGGAGAGCGGAGACCAGGGCTTCCCCCGGCGGAACGGCGGCGCCCGATGCCGGCAAGCGGACTTCGAACAGGCGGATGAATTCGGCATCCAGGCTCGTCGCGAGCGCCGGCGCTTCGACGATGTCAGGTGGAATCGGCAACGGCGCATGACCGCGGCGCGGACGTACCTGCAGCCGGGGAAGTCCGCCCCCTTCCACTCCCACGGAGAGCACCGACCATCGCCCGGTCTGCCATTCCCGTTCGTAGAAATAGAAGGGACGCCCGTTCCGCCCCCACACGGCGTGTCCGCCCACCGTCGAACGGCCGAGGACGATTTGGCCGCCCATCTGCCGCGCCACCCGCTTGACCCGCGAGGCGTAGATCAGCGGCGCCCCGTATGCGAGCGAGGTCAGCTTATAGGCGATCCATGCGACGGCCACCGGCAGTCCGATCGTCATGATCATCCGGAACTCGTCCCCGCTCATGCTCAAGCTCACAGGCGCATGAGAAAGTGGAACTCCTCGACATGGTTGACCCCGCCGAGCACCCTCGTTTCGCGCAGATCCTCGGCCCCGAGGTGGCGGTACACCGCATGAGAGACGCGGTAGTTCACGTCCGACCAGATGTGCATCGCGCGGTATCCCCGCGCGCGGGCCCAGGCGAAGGCCCACTCGACGAGGCGCCGGCCCAGGCCCTTCCCCCGAAACTCCGGGCGGAGGAACACGCGCTTCAATTCCGCCTCTCCCGCGGCGTGCTGTTTCACCGCCACCGAGCCGATCACCCGTTCCCCGTCGAGTAGAACCCGAAACACGCACTCCGGGGCGGGATACCGCTCGACGATCCGCCGCAGGTCGTCGTCCAGCGTGTCGAGCTCGATCTCCTGGCGATGCTCCCCGTACGCGCCGGCGATGATCTCGATGACCGCGTCCTCGTGGCGCTTCTCGTACGGAACGAGCCGGTAGGGAGCGAATCCGGGCTCGCCGGGAGGGGGCTGGTTCACGGGCACCTCACTTCGCGCGGCGCAGGTCGAACCGCATTTCGGCGGCGTGGCCGCCTTCCACCCCCTTGAGCACGATCAGGAGGTTGTCTGCGGCGACGAGTTCGTAGGTGAGCGAACGGGGGAAGTCGTGCTCCGGATTGACGAAGGTCGCCTTCTTGACCTTGGGATCATGCCCGTCGATCCGGAAATCGACGCTCGGCTTGCCGCCCGGATACGGGGTGAGCGTCGCCACGCCGTTTTTCATCATGAAGCGCTCGAATTCGAAGAACGTCGCCTGGCCGTCCGGCCCGATCGTCTTGCTCGCGCTGAGGACGATTCCGCCGTCCGCCGGCGTGTATTGCGTCCAGAAGGTCTCGCCGCCGACGTTTCCGGTCCAGGTCCCCGCCAGCCAGCCCAGATGTTCGATCATGTCCGACTCCCTTCGCTCCTCCGGTGTTCTTCATGGGACCACAGACGCCGCATCTCTCGGTCGCTCGATCCCGTCGCGCCTCCCGTCACCGTCCCAGGGACTCCAGCGCGCCGCGAGCGACCACGACGTTCTCGCGCGCCGCGGCGGCGAGGATCCGTTCGGCCGCCTCCGCGATGCCGTCGGGGTCCATGTGCTGATAGGCGTAGACGTCGCTCGGCCGCCCGCACTTGCTCGCCTTGCGCACCGCCAGCGCCTCCTGCTTCACGCCGACCACGCTGCCGAGATTGTCCAGCAGTCCGGGCTCTCCGTCGCACACGGATACGATCGGGATGCGTCCGCCCGCGAGACAGACCAGGTCCCCCGCGGACTCGACTGCGCGCCCCTTGGCCAGGTGAAGATCGCCGGTGACGCCGAGCCCCTCGGCGAGGTGGCGGTAGCCGTTCTCGTGCGCGAGATTCCCCAGCAGCAGGTCGGGCGACGTCACCGCGAACACGTTGGCGTAGATCCCCTTGGCCAGGAGCCGGTCGCTGGCGGCGACCGCCTCGGGCCCGAGCGCGCCCATCGAGAAGAGGTGTACGACGTTGTCGCCCGGCTCGTAGCCGTCATACCCGCGATAGTCCACGAGCGCATAGGCCCCCTCCAGACAGTCGCGACGCACCTGTTCCAGGATGTCCGCGTCGGACTGCGGCGGGACCTCCGCCTCGCGGACCGCTCCCGCCCGCGGTTCGGCCTCGAGCGACAGGCGCGCGTCGGGCGCGAGGTCCTGCTTGTACCGCGCCTGCCGGCGCAACCGCTCGATCAGCAGCCCCTGCCGGATACCGCGCGTCACGGCGCGCACGATCACGCCGGAACGCCCGTGGTCTTCGTGCAGGAAGTGCCGGCGGATCGTCTCGGCGAAAATCCAGCTCAGCTCCACGGCGAACAGCGGTTCCCAGGTGACCTGATTGGGCATCTGGAAGTCGCTCTTCCACGAGTGCTGCGCCCCTTCCGGCGCCAGGGTGATGCCCGAAGGGGTGCCGACGCAGATGAAGGACGCGCCCCAGTACAGGTTGTAGTAGAGCTGATCGAGCGCGCGCTTGATGAAGAAGTCGTACACGGTCATGATCGGCAGGAACGGGATGCCCAGGTGGTGGTACATCTTGCCGAAGGCGCCCGCGGCGCTCATGCAGTTCGCCTCCGCGATTTCGAAGCGGATGTGGCGCGTCCACGCCTCCTCGCTGGGCGACAGGTCGGGGCGATCGGGGGTGTCGACCGCGAGTTCGTCGTCGAAGTCCCGCTCCGGCGCCGGCCCGTAGATCTTGTCGTCCATGTTCGGGCTGATGTTGGTCGACGTGCCGACGTCCGGGGCCATCGTCATGATCAGGTCGGCCACGGGCGCCCAGCGGACCTCGTCGGGTTTGAGTTCGACCTTCTCGCCGCGGCGCTGGCGCTCGGCCTCGTTGCCGACACGGATCACCTTGCTGGCCACCTGCCCCCACATCCACTGGGTGTGGGCGACCGGGAAGTACTTCAGGTTCACGTCCACCGACTTGGGCAGGTCGCCCCCCTCCGCGAAGCGCTCGCGGATCACGCGCAGGTTGCCCGCACGGAGCGCCCACTGCGCCTCGATCCCTTCGCGCAGGACCTTGCGCCGTCCGGCCAGGTAGTGCGCCTCCGGGGAGTACGGAGAGAAGAGCGCGTACGGCTCCTCCTCGGTCAGGCCGGCCTCGGCGGTGAGGCGCGCGACCTCCGCGGGCTCCGGGAGGGCGCTGTGGTTGCCCGGGTGCGCCCAGCACTCCAGGCCCCAGCCCTTCACCGTGTGGACGATCAGCATGGTCGGCCGGTCGGGATCGGTCTTGGAGGCGAGCAGCGCCGGGACCAGGACCTCGAGGTCATGCCCGCCGAGGTCCTCGAGCAGGCCCTGCAGCGTCGGATCGTCGTAATCGTCGAGCGACCTTTTCAGGGCCGGCTGGTGGCGCAGCAGCGCGGCCCGGGTGGCGGCGCCGTCGCGCTTGAGCAGCAGCATCTGCAACTCGAAGTCGGAGAGCTTCTGCTCGAGCGTCTCGCGGAAGAGCGCCCCGCCGCGGCCGGCGAACGCCGCCTCCCGCCTGCGCCCGTGCCGCACCTGGATCACCTCCCAGCCGTTGGCGGCGGCCGTGCGCTCGATCCGGTCGCAGTCGCATCCCTTGAGGCTCCGGTTGTTCGGGATGCGCGTGCCGTCGAGGTTCTGGCGGTTGTAATCGATGATCCAGGTCACGTCCCCCAGCTCGCGCTCGGCGACGTCGGGGAGCGCCTCCATGAGCGACCCCTCGCGGAACTCGCTGTCGCCGATCAGGGACCAGAAGTGCGTTCCCGCGGGAACCGCGAGCCGGTGATCGCGGGCGTAGCGGTAGGCCAGCGCGGTGTAGACCGAAACCACCGGCGGGATTCCGACCGATCCCGAGGGAAAGAAGTTGTGCCCGTCCGGATCGCTCTCCGCGTGATACGACTGCAGCACGGGCTCGCCGTGCGCGGAGAACTTGCGCAGCCGGCCCATGACCTTTCCGGCCTCGGCGTCTTCCAGCCAGCCCCCCTTGCCGTCGCCGAACAGACCGAGCATGTACTGCAGGGAGTGGTCGACGGGCGATGCATGAGGCTTGCTGCACAGGAAGTCCTGCGGCTCGCGCACGGCCAGGTGCAGCGCCGACAGGATATGAACGCAGGACGAGCACGCCGCCGGGTGGCCGCCGACCTTGGGATCGCCCTCCTGCTTGTCCGACCGGTGGTTGGCGTCGTGAATCATCCGCGTGGCGTAGTAGAACGCGCGGCGCGACAGGGAAGCCAGGACGCCGTAGTCGAGGTGCGGCAGGGCGGGAGACTTCGCGGGCATGGCTGGGGCGCTCGAATGCAGGAATCCCCGGAACGTCGCGACGAACCCGGAAAGCGTCGAATTCTAGCATGCGGGCGCGGGCGTCGTCCAAATTCCGCGTTCCGTCCGCGCGCCTTCCCGAGAGTGACGCGGTCCCGGACCTGGTCCGGAATCCGGTGGACGGAAGGTTCCCGGAACCGGTATCGTGGAGCCGGAAGGGAGGAGGGTCCCAACATGCGAATCGCGGTGGTCGGCGCCGGGATTTCCGGCATGCTCGCCGCCTATCTGCTCTGCCGCGAACATGACCTCACCGTGTTCGAAGCGGAGGACCGGGTGGGGGGACATACCCACACCCATGCGATTCCGCTGCGCGATCGCACGCTCCCGGTCGATTCCGGCTTCATCGTGTACAACGAAGCCACCTACCCGAACTTCACCCGCCTCCTCTCCCGCCTGGACGTACCCACGCAGCCGTCGACGATGAGCTTCAGCGTCCGCTGCGAACGCTCCGGGGTCGAGTGGGCGGGGGCCGACTGGAACACCATCTTCGCCCAGCGACGCAATCTGTTGCGTCCCACGTTCCTGGGAATGCTCCGGGACGTGGTGCGGTTCAACCGGGAAGCCAAGGCCTGGCTGGAGAACGGGTCCGACGGCCGGACGCTGGGAGAGTTCGTGACCGAACGCGGCTATTCGCGCGCCTTCGTCGACTGGTACCTCGTGCCGATGGGGGCCGCGGTCTGGTCGGCGGATCCCGGCCGGCTCCCGGACTTCCCCGCGCGCACGTTCCTGCGCTTCTGGAAGAATCACGGATTCCTGGAGGTGGACGACCGTCCGCAATGGCGCGTGATCCGCGGGGGATCGAACCGGTACGCGGAACGGTTGACCGCCCCCTACCGCGACCGCATCCGCACGAACCTCGCGGTCGCCGGCATCCGCCGACGCGCGGACCACGTGGAGGTGAAGCCGGTTTCGGGGGAGGCCGAACGGTTCGACGAAGTGATCCTGGCCTGCCACTCGGACCAGGCGCTCGCGCTCCTGACCGATCCCTCCCCGGCGGAGCGTGAGATCCTGGGCGCCATCCGCTACCAGGAGAACGACGCAGTGCTGCACACGGACGTCCGCCTGCTGCCGCGCGCGCGCCGCGCCTGGTCGAGCTGGAACACCCTGGTTCCCAGGGAGCCGGGGCCGCGCGTGACCGTCACGTACGACATGAACCGGCTGCAGTCGCTCGACGCGCCGGAAACGTTCTGCGTGACTCTCAACCGGACGGAGGCGATCGATCCCGCGCGCATCCTGCGGCGCATGCGCTACCATCACCCGGTCTACACGGCGGAGGCGGTGGCCGCCCAGGGGCGGCGAGCGGAGATCAGCGGAGTGAACCGCACGAACTATTGTGGCGCGTACTGGGGGTACGGGTTTCACGAGGACGGGGTGAATTCCGCGCTGGCCGTGTGCGCGCGCTTCGGAACGGGACTTTGATTCGTGAAGAGCTGCATTTACGAAGGGCGCGTGCGCCATCGCCGGTTCTCGCCGGTGCCGCACGCCTTTGCGTATCGGCTCTTCCACCTGTACCTCGACATCGAGGAGTTGCCCGGACTTTTCCGGGGCCGCTGGTTCTGGTCGGCGCACCGGCCGGCGCCGGCGCGCTTCCGGCGCGAGGATCACCTGGGGGATCCGCAGGTTCCGCTCGATCGGGCCGTGCGCGACCTCGTGGAAGCGCAGGGCGCTCCCCGCCCGGGCGGGCCGATCCGGCTCCTGACCCACCTGCGCTACTTCGGCTACGGCTTCAACCCGGTGTCGTTCTACTACTGCTGGGACGCCTCCGACCGGACCGTGGAGACGGTGGTCGCCGAGGTGGACAACACCCCCTGGGGGGAGCGCCACTGCTACGTCCTGACGGAGGCGCGCAATGAAGCGACCGCGCCCCGGAAACGTTTCCGCTTTCCGAAGGCCTTCCACGTCTCGCCGTTCATCGGCATGGACGTGGACTACGACTGGCGCTTCACCGAGCCCGGCGAGCGGCTCCTCGTCCACATGGAGGGCGCGCGCGGGGGGGTGAAATTCTTCGATGCCACGATGGGATTGCGGCGCACGCCGATCGCCGCGGGCGCCCTGGCCCGCGTGCTGGCGCAGTACCCGTTCCTGACCGCAAAGGTGATCGGCGCCATCTACTGGCAGGCGTTTCGGCTCTGGTGGAAACGTTGCCCCTTCCACCCGCATCCGAAGACGCGCGTGGACGATCCGGCCCGGAACGAAGAGAAGGTGGAGCGACCATGACGCCGACCGGTTCCCCGACGTTGCGCGACGAATGGCGATCGACCGCGGCAAGGCCGGTTCCCGCGGGCCGGTTCGACCGGTGGGCCCGGGCCCAGGTGCTCGCCCGCGCCGCGGGCATCCGCGAGGGCAGGCTGACTCTGATCGACGGGGCGGAGCGGTTCGAATTCGGCCGCGCGCCGCGCGGGGAATCGCTGAGCGCCGCGATCACCGTCCGCGACCCCCGCCTGTGGCGACATGTGGTCCTCGGCGGCACCGTGGGGGTCGGGACCGCCTATCTCGAGGGCTGCTGGGATTGCGACGACCTCCCGTCCCTGGTGCGGATGTTCGTCCGCAACCGCGATGCCATGTTCGCCCTGGAACGTGGCTGGGCGCGCTGGTCCGGTGCGATCCTCCGGGGTCTCGCTTGTCTTCGCGGCAACACGCGCCCCGGCAGCCGGCGCAACATCGCGGCCCACTATGACCTCGGCAACGAGTTCTTCGCCGCCTTCCTCGACGAAACGATGATGTACTCCTGCGCCGTGTTCGAGCCGGAGGACCTGCCGCTGGCGGAGGCCTCGACCCTCAAGAACGAGCGCATCTGTCGGAAGCTCGCGCTCGGCCCGCAGGACCGGCTGCTCGAGATCGGCACCGGGTGGGGGGGATTCGCCATTCACGCCGCCCGGCGCTACGGCTGCCGGGTGACCACGACGACCATCTCGGAGCGCCAGTTCGAGTACGCCGCCGAACGGGTGAACCGGGAAGGGCTGTCCGACCGCGTCACCGTGCTGCGCGACGATTACCGCGACCTGAAGGGCCGCTACGACAAGCTCGTTTCCATCGAGATGATCGAGGCGATCGGCGCCGCCCAGTATCCGACCTTCTTCCGGCGCTGCACGGACCTCCTCGAACCGCACGGGACGATGCTGCTCCAGACCATTACCATCGCCGACCGGGAGTTCGAGCAGCACGCGCGCTCCGTCGACTTCATCAAGCGGTACATCTTCCCCGGCAGCTGCCTGCCCTCCGTGACCGCGCTGTGCGCGGCGATGACTCGCGCCGGCGACCTCCAGCTGGTTCACCTGGAGGACCTGACGCGCCACTACGTGACGACGCTGCGCCGCTGGCGGGAGCGCTTCCGCGCCAACCTGGACCGCGTGCGCGCGCTCGGATTCGGAGAGTCGTTCGTGCGCCTGTGGGAGTACTACTTCGGCTATTGCGAAGGCAGCTTCCAGGAGCGGTATACAGGGGACGTGCAGATGCTGCTGGCGCGCCCGCTCGCGCGACCGCCGGTCTGAAGCCGCGCCCGGGGCTGGCGGTCCTGCTCGGCGCGGCGGCAGGTCCGCTCTCGTATCCTGCCGGATCCCGGCTGGGCGCCTTGCGTTTCGGCGCCGAACCCGGAATCGCCTTCGGCGCCCTCGCCCTCGCCTGGGGAGTCGCCATGCCCGGGGCGCTGATGTTGGCCCACCACACGCCGGATCCGAAGTCCCGCGTCTGACCGGGGACGGAACGGCGCCGCCGCGCGACCCGGAGCCGGATCACTCGCCCCGCTTTCCCATCCGGTAGTGGCTCACCCACCACTCCTGACCCTCGCGATACCCCCACAATTCGCGGCAGGCCAGGAAGAAGATCCGCCAGCGCTGGAGCCACCGGTCCGCGTTCAGCGGTCCATACACTTCGCGAAACAGGGTGCGCACCTCCTCCCGGTTGGCATCCAACCGCGCCAGCCACTCCGCCGCCGTGCGCGCGTAGTGCGTGCCGCGAACGCACCAGTGGTCCTCCACCAGGAGGTCGCGCTGGAAGTGGTAGAGCAGCGAGTCCGCGGGCATCATGCCGCCGGTGAAGAAGTGACGCCCGAGCCAGTTGTGGTCTCCTTCGGTCTCGAAGAAGTAGGTGTGGGTCCGATGCGAGAACACGTGGAGGAAGAGCTTGCCGCCGGGATTCAACTGGCCGGCGATGCGGGCCAGCAGACCCTCCCAGTTCCGCATGTGCTCGAACATCTCGACCGACACCACGCGATCGAAGCGCCGGACGGTCGCAAAGTCGTTCATGTCCGCGGTCATCACCTCGAGGTTCGTCAGGCCGCGAACGCGGGCCTCCTCTTCGATGTGCTGCCGCTGCGGATAGGAGTTGGAGACGGCGAGGAACCGGCTGCCCGGGAAGCGTGCGGCCGCCCACAGCGACAGCGCGCCCCATCCGCACCCGAGGTCGAGAACCTCCTGGCCGTCCGTCAGGTCGGCGCGCCGGGCGGTCAGGTCGAGCATCGCCTCTTCGGCCTGATCGAGATCCAGGACCGTGGGGCCCCAGTGGGCGCAGCTGTACTTCATGTGACGACCCAGCACCCGACGGAAAAAGGCGGGCGGGACTTCGTAGTGCTGCTCGTTGGGGCGCTTCGGTTCCAGCGCGATCGGCGCCGCGCGCATCGCGGCGATCCGCTCACGCACCCCCTCCTGGTGCGCCTCGCAATCGCCGCGCTCCTCCTCGTGCAACCGCTGCGCCAGCAGACGACGGATCCCGTGGGCGATCCAGCGGTCGGCGATCCGCCCCCGTTCGGCCCAATCCAGCAGCGTGGCGGAGAACGTCCCGGCGGGAAACCAGGGCAGGAAGGCGCTGGTCGTCGCCTGGTATTGACGGTAGTCCCGCCCCCGGCTCGCCAGCGCCTGCTTCTCGGTGTGGGGAATCCCGGTGACGTGAAAGAGAAACAGGAGCATGAGCCCCGGACCGATCCAGGTCACCGGCCACCACTCGTACCCCCACCCGAGGAATACGTACGTCCACCAGTGGAGCCACTCGAAGAAGTAGTTGGGATGACGGGAGTATCGCCACAGTCCCGAACGGCACGTCTTTCCCCGGTTCTCCGGTTTCGCGCGCCACGCGGCGAGTTGACGGTCCGCGACCCATTCCCCTGCGATCGCCGTCCCCCAAACGAGCCCCGCCAACAGATCCGTGAGCCGGAAGCCCATGACGTCGGAGAAGGCGACCGTCAGCATCGGCAGGGAAAAGACCAGGGCGAGCAGGGACTGGAACTGGAAGAAGAAAAAAAAGTTTCGATGCGCGTTCTCTCCCCATTCCCGTCGCAGCGTCTGATAGCGCCCGTCCTCGGGCTTGCCCAGGATGCGGTCGAAGAGGAGATGGAGCGCGAGTCGGACCGACCAGGTTCCGGCCAGCGCCATCAGCACGAAGCGACGGGCGGAGTAGCCGTCCGCGCCGAGTCCGTAGAGGACGGCCAGGAGACCGAGGCAGGCGGCCCAGCCGACGTCCACGATGCCGGCATCGTGGCGCGCCCGCTGCACGAGGTACAGACCGGCCATCACCGCGGTGGTGAGCAGGATGGCGGACAGGAGAAGGGCGCCGACGGACATGGAGCGACTCCGTCAGGGAAAGACCGCGAACCCGAACGGCAGGGGGGAATCGTCCAGCGGGAACGATCATACCGAAAACGCGGTGTCGGCGCCCGTCCGAGTTGCTCCCCGCCGGTCGCGCGTCGGCGCGGCGCGCTTGGTACGGGTCGCGTTCCCGATGCGCGCGATCGAGGAGCGCGGAGCCCCCGGGGCGGCGCTCGGCGGATCGATGCCTTGCGCGCGACAGCGAAGGTTGCGCGCGCGGGGTGGGGCGCGGTGCTCGGAGCGCGCCGGATCCTTCGGCGTCGTGCGGCCTACGCGCGAGGGGGCGGCAGACATCCGATGCCGCCGTCCGCGGGTCGTCCCCGGGCGATCCGGGCCGCGCGGAATCGCGCCGAACGCCGGAGTCCGCCGCCCCGCCCGCCGGGGCGCACGCGAAGCGGGGCCGGCTCGATCGCGAACGACCCGCGGCGCCGTCACTCCCCCGCAGCCCCCTTCAGGTGCCGGTCGAAGAACGAAACGCACTCTTCCCGGATCCGGTCATAGTCGGGCTCGATCGAGTCGTCCTCGGGCCGGAACCCGTGGCCGCCGTTCTTCACGACCACGAGAGTGGCCTCGACTCCCGCCTTCTTCAAGGCGGCGAGCATCACCTCGGAATGGGAAAGCGGAACGAGAGTGTCCCGGTCCCCATGGACGAAGAGGACCGGAGGATCATCCGCGGTCACATGCGTCAGCGGACTGGCGAGGGCGTACGTGTCCGGGATCTCTTCGGGGCCGCCTCCGAGAAACTGGCGGATGATGTCCCCTGCCCGGCCGGACCGGCCGGCGCGGGACGTGAAGTCGGCCGGGCCGAACCACGAGCAAACCGCGCGCACGCGGCTCGACACCCCTTCTTCCCCCTTCCCTTCCAGGCCCGCGCTCTCGTCGGCGCACCCGACCATGAGGGAGAGGTGCCCGCCCGCGGACGATCCCCAGACCCCGATCCGCCCCGGGTCCACGCCGAGCCTCCCGGCCTGGGAGCGGAGCCAGCGCACCGCCCGCTTGCAGTCTTCGACGGCGGCCGGAAACGGCGCGACCCCGCTCAACCGGTAGTTGATGCTCGCCAGCACGTAGCCGCGCGCGGTCAGGGCGATCGCGTTCGCCACGTTGTTCTTGTCGCCGCTCCGCCACCCTCCGCCGTGGATCCACACGACCGCCGGCAGCGGTCCCTCGGCCTTCCCGGCGGGCCGGTACAGGTCCAGCATCAGGGCCTCGCCCCCCGCGTCCCCGTACTCCACGTCGAACTCCGCCGTGACCCCGGCGGGAAGGCGGGCCGCCCGGCGGCGGTCCTGCGCGTGCAACGTCAGGGCGGTCAGCACGACGACCAGGCCGCAGGTGAAGGCGAGCTTCAGGGGATTCATGGATCTCCTCTCCGACGGCAGGTTTCCCGGGCCGAGGGGTTGAACCCCCATCCTGCGCCAAGGTTTCGGCACCCGGACCTTCCCGGGGAGGTCCGGACCCGGTATGCTACCGCGCAGGTCTCGGCCGGGTTTCATCGGATTGCCCCATGAACGAATACCGCTCGCTGCTCGCGTGGGTCGATGAGTGGTACCGCGGCGTGCAGCGCCTCCACCCCGACAAGGTGACCTGCACGCGCGGCTGCCGCGATTGCTGCGTCGGCCTCTTCGACATCACCCTGGCCGACCGCGCCCTCCTGCGCGCGGGGCTGGCCCGCGCGGACGAAGCCGTGCGCCGGGACATCGAAGAGCGGGCGGGAAACCTGCTTGCGCGTATCCGGGAGAAGTTTCCCCGGCTCGGCGGAACCCTCGCCGGCCTGACCGACGAAGAAGTCGACGAACTCTGCGCCTGGCTGCACGACGTGGAGTGCCCGGTGCTCGGGACCGGAAACGAATGCCGACTGTACGCGCACCGCCCGCTCACCTGCCGGTTGCACGGGGTGCCGGTGGTCGGCCTGGACGGGGAGGCGATGCATCCGGAAGGGTGCCGGAAGTGCCTCCTGCGGGCCGAGGAAGCCCCGCGACTGGACTGCGAACGCCTGTGTGCGGAGGAGGCGTGGGTGCTCGCGCGCGATTACGGGGATCGCGCGGAGGAAGGGCTGCTCATCCCGCAGGCGGTCGCCCGCGACGACCGGGCGCCCGGGGCGCCGCCGCGCTGACGCGGCGGAGCGGGGAAGCGAAGCCGCCGGCGATCCCCCCGCCGCGATCCGCCGGCCGGGTTTCCCTACGCCCCGTCCGGCCGCTCCCCGGCCAGGGTGAATCGGTGCCCGAAGTGCCGCCGCAGCCGCAGCCAGGGCAGGCCGGCCGCGCGGGCCAGCGCCAGGATTTCGTCTTCCCGAAACGCCTTGCGAATCGAGAGCGGCCCATCCACCTGCACGATCGGATTGGCCGGCAGGGTGAGGAGTTTGGTCCAGGCCCACGCCCGCCAGCGGCGCAGGAGGTCGTTGACGACGATCCCCCGGCGCGCCACACGGTCGAACTCCCGCAGGACCGCGACCACCTGGAGATCGGTCAGGTGGTGAAAAAAAAGAGTCGTAATCACCCAGTCCACGCTGCGGTCCCGGAAGGGGAGGCGGAAGGCGTCGCCGCGGATGCGCGGCAATCCGGTCGCGAACTCGAGCATGTCGGGCGAGAAGTCGAGGGCGAGCGGGCGGAGCCCGGGCACGCGCCGGACGAGATCGCGAAGCACGTCGCCTGCGCCGGCGGCGACGTCGAGGACGCGGAACGGCGCGCCGCCCCGGGGCAGACGCGGAGCGATCGTGGCGGCTCCGCCGAGGTACCGGTTCACGGCGGAGAGGAAGCCGACCACGCGCTCCATCATCTCGCGCGGAGGCCGCTCGTGGTCGAGGAGTTCCGGTTCGAGCGAGCGGGTCCGCAGATCCCACGGCCACAGCATGCCGGGGATTATCCAGACTGTCCTTCCGGACTCCAGAGAAACCGGGTTAATTTGATTGCCCCCGATCCCGCAAGAGAGGACAATCTCCGTCGAGTTTCCTCGAGGGACCTCGCGCGTGCATTGCCCTTACTGCGGTCGCCCGGATGTCCCGGCGGGTACTCCATGCCCCGTTTGTGGAGCCCACGCCAGCGCCGCGGCCGAGACGGAGTTGGGGAAACTCCGGTTTCTGCTGATCCAATTGCGTGATTGGGAGGAGCGGAAGCTCATCCCCCCGGACGCCTGCCGCCTCTTGCGGAAGCGGTATGCCGATGCGCTGGAACGATTCGGACGCCTGCTGGCGGACCCTGCGGCACGCCCCGCCAACGAAGCGGACTATCCTGCCGCGCTCGGACGGGTGATTTCCGAGCTGTCGAAGGCGGATCCGGCGGCCTCGCCCGAAGGCGTGGCGGCCGTGCCCGCCGCGGCCACGCCGGTCGACCGCCGGGCTGCCGGCGCGCCCGCCGGGCCGGAGACCCCGGCCTCCCCCCCTGCGCAGCCGGAGCCGGCCGTCGAAGGGATCGTCTTTCTCACCCCCGACGCGGCAGCGGCGGCCCCGCCCGGAGATCCCAAGCGGGGCGAGGCCCTTGCCCGCCTGTATGGGCGACCCGGCGGCGCTCCTGAGCCCGTTCCGCCGACCGCCCAGCGCCCGGCCGCAGCGCGTCCCGAAGCCCCGCCGGGTGCGCCCCCCGCAGCCGGGCCCACGCCCGAGCGCGCGGCGCCCCCCACCGCCGGTCCGGCGACGCCGCTCCCGACCCGGGAGCCGGCGGCCCCGTCGCCCGGATTCCAACCGCTGGAAGAGGAACTCCCGCTCGCCGAACGGTTGCGGAACCTGCTCACGGAGCGGAACGTCCGCATTCTGTTCAATGTGGGCCTGGCGATCCTGTTCGGCGGTCTGGCCATCTTCATTCGCATCTACTGGGCGGAGTACTCGCGCGCCCAACAGGTCGGGTACCTGCTCTTCGGCACGGCTGCGGTGGCGGCGGCCGGCCTGTTTCTGCGGCGCACCGAAATGTTGCGGACCTCCGGCAGCTATCTCCTGGTCGCCGCCTCGGTGTGCGTGCCGCTCGACATCTACGCCTGGACGCGCGCCGACATCCTGCCGCTGGCCTCCGGCAATGCCATCGGGCTGTTTACGGGAGCCGGGGGCATCGCCCTCTACGCCGGGCTGCTGGGGTGGCTCCGGGAGCGGGTGCTCGCCTACCTGACGGTGCTGTCCCTGGTGACCGCCTATGCCTTCGGTCTGCGCGTGCTGGGCGTGGACCTCGACCACCTGGCCGCCTGGATGCCGCTCCTGTTTGCCGGTCTCACCGCGGCCTCGGGTCATGGGCTGCTGGGCGACGAGGCGGATCCGGAGACGGCGCCCTCCTCCGAGACTTCCGCCGATGCGGAGTCCGCGCCCGCCCCGGCGCCGCCCACACCTCCCGCCTCTGCCGTCCCGGTGGGGACGGAGTCGGGCGGGACGGACCTCGTCGAAGAGCTCCGGCTGCCCCTCCGCTGGGCGGCGATCGCCGGGACCCCCCTGTCCCTGCTGGTCGCGGCCTTCCAGTTCATTCTCGCCGGCGGATTCGCGCGTCCGGAGGACTGGATCCATCTGCAGGTCCTGTACCATACCTCCGCGGGACATGCCTGGCTGGCCCGGGTCCGCCACCGTCGCCACGACGTGATGTGGTTGGCGGCCGGTCTGCATGGGCTCGCGCTCTATGCCGTCTTCGACCGCTGGATCCCGAGGACCGCCTGGGGCCCCTGGGCGATGGCTCTGGGTGCGGCGGGGGCCTACATCGCCCTTTCGCTGCGCCGCCGGATCGGTTCGGGCAGCGTCTACCCGTACCAGGCGCTCTTCTATCTGATGATGGCGGCCGCCCTCGTGGACAGCGGCATCCGCTTTCTGGGGCAGCCGGATTCGGCGCACGCCGGACCCCTGCTGATCACCCTCGCCTTCCCCACGGCCGCCTGGATGGCGCTGTCCGTCCAGCCGGACAACGAGCGCTACGCGATCCGCGCGGCCGCGCTCATCCACGCCGAGGTCGTCCTCTTTTTCTTCTGGCTGGGCTGGAGCGGGTCGGGAATCCTCACCGGCGCCGCCGTCTGTTCCGCGGTCTTCATCCTGCTCGGGACGCGTGAGGCGGCGGGCGCCTGGGCGGCCTACCCGACGGCCCTGCGCGGGGTCGGGTATGCCGGCATCCTCCTTGGGCTGGTGGCCGCCGTCCTGGTCTTTCTCGGTCGACTGTGGACCGAGCCGTTCCAGTCGGCGCAGGCCGCGGCCTCCTACGGCCTCGCGATGCTCCTGGTCGCGGTCGGGCGCAAGGACGGTCCGCACCTCGCCGCCGCCGTGGTGCTCCTGACGGCGGCCGCGACCGCGGCGGGCCTTCACCTTGGGTTGGCCTGGAACCAGATCCCGGTGATTCCCGCGGCGGCCGCGGTCCTGCTCGCGGGCCTCTCGTTCTCGAGCGCCTCCTGGGTGTCGATCGGCGCCGGGATGGGCGGACACTTGGCCGCGCTCGCGGCCGCCTTGCTGCGCGTCGCCGGGGAGATGGGGCCCGCGGGGGCCGGAAACCTCCCCATGGCCGCCGATGCCGGACTCCTCGCCGTCGCCTACGGACTCCA
This sequence comes from uncultured Planctomycetia bacterium, assembly GCA_964632945.1. Classification (GTDB taxonomy): domain Bacteria; phylum Planctomycetota; class MHYJ01; order WSZJ01; family CAZWCX01; genus CAZWCX01. Next base: position 56,540 of record CAZWCX010000024.1, read on the forward strand.
TGGCGCCGTCTCCCGACGGGCATCGGGCGCGTCCGCCGACGCCCTCGAGTCCGCCGCCCTCCTCCTCGCCGGCATCGCGCTGGGATTCCTGTCCATCCACCTCGGCCTGACCGCGAACCACGCCGCGGTCGCGCTCGCCGCCCTCGGCGGCCTCTACTTCGGGCTCCAGCGCGTCTCCCTGGGATTCCCCGGCCGCGCCTTCCATGCCGCGGCCGGCGCGCTCACCCTCCTCGCTCTCGGTTCCTCGTTCGGACTCGCACTCTGGCACCACCTGGCGACCGGGACGATCTCTCACGGCGAGGCGGCCCTCGCCTCCTGTGCGGTGGTGGCGATCCTGATCGCGTCCGCCCTGGTCGAGGACCGGCCCGCGGGCCTTTCCGCGACCACCTTCGCCGGCGCCGCGGCGGTCTTCTTCGCCTACCCGTACGTTTCGCTGGCCTGGGCGGCGATCGCCGCCCCCGCCGGCCGCATCACCGCGCTCGCCGGCCTCTGCATCCTCTATACCCTCGTCGAACGCGCGGTCCGCGACACCCGCTGGAGCGTCCTCGGCGCCCCCACCGCAGTCATGAACTTCCTCGCAGTCGTCGCGACCGTCCTCTTCGGCATCGGCTACGGCATCGCCAACGGAGACGCGTCCCTCGCCTCTCTCGGCACCGGACTCGCCGCCGCCCTTCTCACCTACTACGCGTTCGCGGCGGCTCCCCCGCCCGCCTTCCCGCCGCTCATCGCGTCGAGCGGCTCCGCCCTCCTGTTCACCGCCTCGTACTCGCTCTTCCTCACCCACATCTCCACCGGCAGCAACCTGGGCGGCATCGCCTTCCTCGCCAGCACGTACGTCCTCGGCATCGTCTCGCTGGTTCTGCGCCATCGCGGCCGCACCCCGCAGTGGATCCCCTACTTCGTCCTGTCCCTCGTCAACGCGGCGATCTCCCTCCTCTCCGCGCTCCCCTTCCCGGGGATCCGCGTCTGGGTACTCTTCGGACTCACCCTCCTCTTCGGCGGCTACGGGATCGTCCTGGAGCGGAAGGTGTTCACCTACGGCGCGTGCCTGGCCCTGACCGGGGCGTACGTCTCCCTGCTGGAATCGTTCCCCGGGATCCAGCGCCGCCACTACGTGTTCTGGATTCTCGCCCTGGCCATGGCCAAGACCGTCGCGGGCGGCTTTCTGGCCCGACGGGAGGAAAAGGCCCTCGAGGCCGGCGCTCCCCCCGCGCGCCCCGTCCACCCGGCCTTCCATGTCGGGGTCGGTTTGTCGTTCCTGGCGGTCGGTCTCGTCTTCATGGACGCCTCCTACTACCTGAAGGCGGAGTATTGGCTCGCCATCGGCTGCGCGTGGGGATGCGCGGTCCTGTATGTCCTGGCGTGGCTGGTCGCGCGCCAGGATCTCTACCTCATCCTGAGCGCGATGTCGGTGGCGGGGTCGTATTTCATCTGGCTGCAGAACCAGGACACGAAGTCGTGGGAGTGGTACACGCTTCCCCTCGGCGTGATGGCGATCGCCTGGGCGCGCACGATGGGGGCGCGCCGCCTCGATCCGGAGCAGACGCGCACCGTCGACTCGCTGGCCCTGATGCTCACCCTGTTGCCCTCGATCCTGCAGTCGTTCTCGAGCCTGCGAACGGTGAACGCGGCCATGGCGTTCGTGCTCTCCGTGGTCATGGTCCTGCTCGGCATGAGCTTCAAGCGCAAGCTCTATCTCGTGGCCGGGATCGCGGGGGTGATCGTGGAGTTGGTGATTCAAATCGTTCACCTCATCGACTTCCGCGCGTTCGGTGCGGTACACTATTTCATCCTCATCGGCGCGGCGGTGATGTGCGTCGCCATGGTCCTGAACTACTTCCTGAGCAAGAGCATGCAGGCCAAGGCCAGCGAGGCCCGGGCGCGCATGCGCGAGTGGTTCCAGGGCTGGCAGTAAGGACGCCGCGCCCAGTCCCCGGGACGCGCCATGTCCGAACCCACGACCGACCGGTTCCTCGGCCGCCGCATGCTGGAAGCGGGTCTCGTCACCGACGAGCAGTTGCGGCTCTGCCGGCGCGAGCTGGAGGACGATGCCGCGGCGGGACGCCCGAGCCGCACGCTCGGGCAGGTGCTGGTGGCGCGCGGCTGGATCACGTCCGAGCGCCTGGGGGCGCTGCTCGCGCGCCCGCACGACGGCGCGCCGCCCGGGTCCGGGGACGGGACCTCGCCGGTCCCGGGGGCCGGGGGCGGGGACGGTCCGGCCACCCTCGTCGCGCTGCCGGAGCGACTCCCCGAGCACTCGCGCGCCTTCGAGCGGCCCCGGCCGCCGGACTCCCCCACTTTGACCGGGGTGGTGGTGACGGAGCACGCCGCCGGACCCGCTCCCGCACCGCCGGACCCGTCAGCCTCGTCGCCGTCGGTCGCGCCGTCGGAGGCGCGTCCGGGCGGCGGATCGGGGATGTTCGGCCGGTACCTGCTGGAGGGCGAGATCGCCCGCGGCGGAATGGGCGTGGTGTACCGCGCCTACGACACCCAGGTGAAGCGCCGGGTCGCGCTCAAAGTGATCCACGGCGGCGACGCGGTGCCCGCGGAGGCGCGGCGCCGGTTCGACCGGGAGGCGCATCTCGCCGCGCGGCTGCACCACCCGAACATCGTGGCGGTGTACGAGGTCGGGGAAATCGACGCGACCCCGTACTTCACCATGGAACTGGTGGACGGGGAGAGTCTGCAGGCGATCCTGCAGCGGATGCGTCGCGTGCCGGTACGCGCCGCCCTCACCATCGCACGCGATGTGGCGCGCGCGCTGGAGCACTCGCACGGCCAGAACCTGATCCACCGGGACATCAAGCCGGGCAACGTCCTGATTTCGCGGGGAGGCGGATCCTCCGGCACGTCGGCGTCGGAATCGACGCTGCTCATGGGGGGCGGGGCGGTCTCGTCGTTCCGCGTGCTCGTCACCGACTTCGGCCTGGTCAAGGACGTCGGCAGCCAGAGTGCGCTGACGCGGGAAGGGAACGTCCTGGGGACGCCGATGTACATGTCCCCCGAGCAGGCGGACGGAGACGTGACCGGGATCGGACCGGCCAGCGACGTCTACTCGCTCGGAGCCGTGCTCTACGAGATGCTGTGCGGCCAGAAGCCGTTTGCGGAGGCGAGCGCGGTGCAGTTGCTGGCGGCGGTGATCCTCGAGGATCCTCCGCCGCTGCGCGCGCGCGCTCCGGAACTCCACCCCGATCTGGAGACGATCGTCGCCAAGGCGATGGAGAAGGACCCCGTTCGGCGCTACGCGTCGGCAAAGGCCCTCGCGGACGACATCGAGCGCTACCTGTCCGGGGAGATCATCGAGGCGCGGCCGGCGGGATGGACCTATCGCTCCTGGCGGCGGCTGGTGCGTCACCGGGCCGTGGTGGCGCCGCTGGCGGTCGCGACGTTTCTGGTGGCCGGCGTGCTGGCCTGGCCGGTGGCGCAGGCCGCTTGGGAACAGCGCCGGGAGCGGGAAGAGCGGGCGGAGCGGGAGCGGGCCTCCGCGGCCCTGCTTGCGGACGCGCGCGCGCGGGCGGCCCGCGGCGACGAGGCGGGGGCGCGCGCCGGAGTGGAGTCGTTCGTCCGCGAATTCGGCGCGGCGGCGGATCGCGGCGAGCGGCACGCGGTCGCGGAGGCCCACGCGCTGGCGGCCGAGCTCCATTCGCGCGCGGGGGACGAGCAGAAGGCCCTGCGCGAGCGTTTCCGCGCCTACCGCGCGGCGGTCCGGCGCGGCGCGGCGCGGCCGTTCCTCCTGGGCATGGCGCGCGAACTCGTCGAGCAGGGACGCTTCGACGAGGCGCGCGGGATCCTGCAGCGGGCCGGCGAAGGCGGGGATGCAGACCCGGTGGCCGCCGAAGCCGCGTATTGGCAGGCGCGGGTGTTCGAGGCGGCGATGGACTTCGAAGCGGCCGGCGCGGCGTTCCGGCGCGCCCTCGCCGGACCGCTGCCCCCCGCGCTGCGGGCGGAGGCGGACGAACACCTGGCCCTGACCGATCTGCTCGGCGGGGAGACGACGCTCCCCTTCCCGGCGGGATCGGCGGCGACCGGCGACCTGGACGGCGACGGCCGCGCAGAGTGGGTTTTCGCCTCCGGCGGCGGCGTGCGCGCCGGGTCCCTGGGGCCCGACGGGGGGTGGCAGGACCGTTGCCGCTTTCTCCCGGACGCGGCGGAGATCTGCCCGATCAGCGCCGTGCACGTGACCGATCTCGACGGCGACGGCCGGGCCGAAGTGCTCGCCGCGGGCGCGAGCGACAAGCGCGACGGGGCCGTCTGGGTCCTGGCCGCGGCCGGAGACACGTTTCTCGTGCGCGCGCGCGAACCCCTCCGCACCCAGCTCCCGCTCGATCCGTTCGCGACCGGAGACCTCGACGGCGACGGGGAACCGGAGGTGCTCGTCGGCACCGGTCCCTACGAGCGCGGAATCCGGATCTACACCTGGCATCGCAAGGAAGGGCGCCTGCAGCTCCGCGGCGTGCAGCCGATGGGTGGGGACGTGTGCCGTCTGGCGATCCAGGATGTGCTGGACGATGCGAACCCGGAGGTGGTGGTGGCCGCGGGGGCATGGAGCGCGTACGCGCTTTTCGTCCTGCGCTGGACCCCGCAGGGGTTCGAATCCCTGAAGACCCTGCGCATGGGCTGGCCCACCAGCCTCCTGCGGGTTCCGGGACCCGATTCGCGCGAGTGGATCGCGGGAAACCTGTGGTATCGCGGCAATCTCCACCCGATGCAGCGGATCCTCGGGGCGCGACGGTTTGCGGAGACCTACCGTCCGCCCGGCGTATACCGCTGCCGCTTCGACCGCGAAGACGGCGGAGAACTCGAGGCGCTGGAGGCCGGGGACTGGCGGGACGGGGACGACGGCGCCTACGGGGTGGTGCTGCTGCGGGGGGCGGAGCGGGTCTACCTGTGGGTCGACGGGCGGATGAACGGATTTGCCGACGCGCCGGCGCGGGAGTCCGCGGCCGTTCCGACCGGCTCGGTGTGGGTGCGCGAGGGCGCGCAATGGCGTCGTCTGACCCGGCTCGCGACCACCGCCGGCAGCCGTTTCCTGTCCCGCGGCGATGCGTTCCAGTTCGGTTTCCAGGTGGTCGATCTGGACGGCGACGGCGACGATGAAGTGCTTTCCGCCGCCGGCACGGGGACGCGTGTCCGCGGCCTGCGGCGTTTCGGCGCATCCGTCGGTCCGGCCCCGGCGGTCTCCGGGACCACGGCCCCCTCCGCGATGGTGAGCACGCTCGGCCCGCTGGACGCCGCGCGCGACGCCGAGCGCGTGGGGCTGTATGAGGAGGCCCTCGACACCTATGCCCGGATCCTGCAAGGGCCCGAGTCGCCCGCGGAAGCGTTTGCCGCCGTGCAGGGCCGGCTGAGGTCGCTGGCCGAACTCGGCCGCCACGGGGATCTCGAACGGGAAGCCTCCGCCGCGGCGCGCTCCTGGCCGGATCGAGAGCAGGACCTGCTCGCCCCGTGCGTGGACGCCCTGTGCGCCGCCCGCGCGTGGGACGCCGCCGCGCGCCTCGCGGCCCTCCAGGTCGTCGCCCCCGGACTGACCCCCGCCCAACGGCGCGCCGCGCGCGAACGCGAGGCCGAGTTGCGCACGCTCGCGCAGCCCGCCTCGAACCTGGTCCTGGTCGGACCCGAGGCGGCCGGGGCGATCTGGCTGGTTTCCTCCGCCGTGTCGGTGCGGCGGGAAGGCGACGACCTCCTCATCACCGCCCCCACCGGCGCGCCCACCTTCTGCGTCACGCCGCTCGGCGCGTCCTCCTCGGGATTCACGCTGTCGGGCGTTCTGGAGCCGGAACGGCTGGAATGGACCTCCCACTTCAACCTGGGATTCTCGGAAGTCGCGCCCTGGCACGACGGCGGCGGCGCGCCGGCCACGCGCAGCGGGCTCGGGTTCAGCGCCTCCGGCGACACCGGCTGGCCGCAGCGGACCGTCTTCACCGAGTTCCGCGGTCCCAACCTCTCGGAAGGCCAGACCCTCCTCTTCCGCCCCCGCGGCCTGCCGGCCCGATTCGAGTTCTCCCTCGCGCACGTCCCGCATCCCTCGCGCCTGGTCGGCCGCCTCCGTTTCCCGCCGGACGCCGAGGTGGAACGGATCCAACCCGCGGGTGCGCCGGCGCGCATCGCCTACGTGGGATTCTTCGGCAGCCTCGGCCACGAGGTCGGATTCTGGAGCCGCGTGCGCCTGAAGGCGCTCGAGGCCCGATGCGCCCGTCCGGGGGAGGGACTGCTCGCCTTCGCGCCGGTCACGCCGCTGGAGCACCTCGCCGCCGCCAACGGACGGTGGGTCTTCGGCACGGCCGCCGACGCCCTGCCGCAGTACGACCTGGCGGTCCGGCTCGCCGAGGACGAGTGGACCCGGGAAGAGGCCCACCTGGCGGAAGGACTCCCCTCCCCCTGGCGCGCCGCCCACCCCGCCTCGCTGGAACGGTGGGCCGCGGTCGACGCGCGAATCCAGCGCGGCTTGGCGCGCTGGAGCGCGAATCACCCCGACGGCGCGCGAGAAGACCTGCGCCACGCCTGGACCCTGTCCCAGGAACGGGTGCGACGATGGATCGCCCTCCACGCGCTTGAACTCGCGGAGCGCCCCGACCTGTCCGAACCGCTCAGCGCACTCTGGCGCGAACGTCACGGCGATCCCGCCGGCGAAGCGCTCGACCGCTTCGCGATCGAGACCCTGAAGACGTTCGGCGAGTCGTATCTGGTCTTCCGCGTCCTCTTCGGCCCGGCGGGATACACCATCGAACGCCGGGTCGCGATCGTCTACGTGGAACCGGACACCCCCGCCGATGTGGCCGGCCTGCGCAAGGGCGACATCGTGGTCGAGTTCGAGGGGCGGAAGATCCAGACCGCCTTCGAATTGAATGACGCCCGGATCGACGCCGAGGAGCGCAGCTTGTCCTTCGCCCGGGTCGGCGTCGCGCGCGATGGCGCGGAGCTCGAAGTGGACGTCCCCCCGTCGTTGGAAGGGGTCCAACTGCAGGAATCCCTGGTCATCGGCAAGCGGTGATCCGGGCGCTCCGGTCGACCGACGAAGCCCGGGGGCTTACCCGCCGATGTACAGCGTGCGCAGCGCCGCGCCGCCCTCCCCCTTGGTCCACAGGTCCTCGGCGGACTTCACGTCGGGAAGCAGGGAGTTGCCGATCAGCACGAACACGATTCCGAACGGCTGCGATCCCGTTCCCGGCGGGATGATGATCAGGCGCAGCCAGAGTTTGACGTCGGCGTGAGCGGGCAGGGCGCCCTCGAAGTCGACGTAGCTGCCGTTGTACTCACCGATCTTCAGGTTCCCGCCTTTCTTTTGTTTCAGCGTTCCATACCCCTCTTTCAGGACCTTGACGATCGCGTCGCGTGCCTTGCCGACCATGCCGTCGAGCTGGTTCTTGTTCCGGGCCCCCATCACGGCCAGGAAGCTGAGGTCGAGAATCTCGCTCCAGGCGATCCCCTGGGGATTCTCGGGGGCGGGCCGGGTCAGGATGGCGTACGACTGACCCTGACCGGCGGTTTCGCACGGCTTCGCGATTCCCCAGGTATCCGGATAGACGACGGCGAAGGGAACGAAGTAGTCCTGGACGTCCTTGTCCACCGCCTTGGTCTTGTCGCTCACGTAGGCCGCCTGACCGGGCTGCAGCGTCGGCGCCCGACCGACGGGGGAGCGCTTCAGGGCCTGCTTCTCCGCCCAGTCCTCCAGCGCCTTGTCCCGGGTCTCCTGGTCGGCCGTCGCGTCGCCGCCGGCGTTTTTCGCCAGGCCCACTTCGCGCGGGTCGAAGTCTTCGATCTTGCCGATGGTGTCGCGAGGGGGCGGCTCCTTCGACGGCGACTTGAAGGCCATCACCGCGAGCACGACCAGCACCGGGATGCCGACCACGGCGACGACCACGGTTCCCATCTGGATCGACGGTTGCGTGGCCTGGGGGGCCTGGGCCAGTTCGGCTTCCAGCGCCACCAGGGCGGCCTCGTCGACCTGGCCCAGTTCCACCAGCACGTCAATGGGCGTCACCACCCGGTTGGGCATCTGCCGCTGCCGCGCAATCCGCTTCGCATCCGTCATCTGGTCCGGGCGAACCGCGCCCCGCTCGATCAGCAAGCGCTGCAATCGATCCAGTTGTGCCGGCGTATACGAACGCTGGGGAGCGTCTTGCATCGAAGGTCCTCCATCGGCCCGGTTTCACGAAAGCGTCCATCCACTGTAGGACGCGCGGGGGAGAAGTGTCAACGACCCGCAACTCGGACGCGCGCGGCGGTCGTGCCCACCGGCGCCGCCCCCCCGGTCCCACGCCCCTCCCGGCGGCGATTGCGAACCCCTCCACCCGCGGAGTATACTGAAGACTCTGCGCGAAGCGATTCGCGCCGTCCACAAAGCGGAGCCGGGCCGTTGCGTCTCGTGCCCATTCTCGTCTGCCTCGCCCTCGCCGCCGCGCCGGCGCCGGCCGCCGCGGATCCGGCCGCTCGACCCGATCCAGCGGAAATCCGCAGCCGCGTGGAGGATCTGCGCAGCCCGTTCCTCTCCGACCGCGCCGCCGCCGTCGAGGCGCTCCTGCAATTCGGCCCCGCGGGCGTCGATGCGCTCGCCTCCGCGCTCCGTGACCCCGACGCCCGCGTCCGGATCGCCGCGGCCGAAGCCCTCGGGCGCAGCGCCGCCCCAGCGGCCGTCACCCCCCTCCTCGACGCCCTCGAACAGGAGTCCGGACACGTCCGTCACGCCATCGTCCAGGCCTTGGTGGAACTCGGCGCACCCGCCCACGCCGCCCTCCAGGAGCGCCTCGCCGCCCCGGCAGGCAACGCCGATGCGTTGGACCTCGCCCGCCACGCCCTCTTCCGCTCCACCGTCGAAGCGGAACTGCAACGCCTCATCCTGGGCGAGCGCACCATCCTCTTCTTCCGCGGCCAGTTCGCCCGCATCGCCGCCCTCGGCCGTCCCGCCGTCGACGTCCTGCTCGAGATGTTTCTCCAACCAGGCTTCCCCTTCCGGGAAACCTCCGCGGAGCGCCACCTTCTCCTCCGCCGGCTCGCCGGCGAGGCCCTCGGCGAAATGGGCGACCCCGAGGTCGTCCCCGTCCTGCGCGACCTGCTCACTTCGGCCACGCGCACGGCAGAACTCGGATTCCGCGCCGAAGAACTCGAAGACCTCCTCTGCACGGTCCTCCATGCGCTCGGGGATCCGGAGCCCGCCCGGGAACTCGCCCGCCGCCTCGAAAGTCACCTGGAACAGAGAACCGACCTGCAAATCTACCTGCAGTCGCGGCTGGCCGATCTCCACCACCGCACCGGCAACCACGCCCGCTCCGAGGAACTCTACCTCTCCTTGACCCGAGTCTCGTTCATCGCCGGTTGGGCGCATGGTTGCGTCGCCTGCATCCAGGCCGTTCAGGGAAAAACGGACGAGGCCCTCGAGCACCTGCGTCAGGCCATCGACCTCGGGTACGGGGATCCGGAATGGCTGCGCACGGACGGGGAACTTTCCAACCTGCGGGGAATTCCAGAATTTGACGCCCTTGTCAAGCGGGCGGAAGCCCGGCGCCAACCGCAAGCCCCAAATCCTCCCCGCTAAACAACTAAGGGCGCCACACCGGGCGGATTCCGCCGCGAAGGAAATTCCCTTCCGGCCTCCGGCTCAAGATGGTAGAGTCGCGGTTTCCCGATCGGGCGATCCTCCCCAGGATCGGTCACATCTTCGCTACGGGTACGGTGTCGGTGGGCGCAGTCCCCGGATTCAGGAACGAGAGGGCAGGGGATGGGAACCAAATACGACGAATTGCTCGGTCAGCGCGTGGTGGAAGCGGGATACCTGCGCCAGGAACAGGTCGAAAAGTACCTTAGTGAAGCGGACGCGGAGGCGCGCGACGGCAAACCGCGGCGATTCCTCGGCCGAATCCTGGTCGAACACGGCTTGCTGACGTTCGACCAGATGGTGGGCCTGCTCAAGCCGGACGAGAGCGCCGGGGCCACCGGGGACGATCTCCAATCGGCGGGAACGCTGATGATGGATCTCCCGCAAACGACCGCGGGGGGCTCCCCGGTTGCCTCGATGGGTACCCCGGTATACCAGACCGGGGAAATCCAGCTGTTCCCCCCGTCCGGCGATGGCTCGGCGGCCCCCTTCCGCGCCCCGGCCCCGGCGACCGACACGCGGGGAGATGCCGCGGGCGCTCCGGCGCCGGCCATCCCGAAGCATCCGACTCCGGTCCCTTCCGCGCCGGTTCCGATCACGCGCCACCCGACTCCTGCGGCCATGCCGACCCCGGCCCCGACGCCGCCTCCGTCCGCACCCCCGCAAGCGGGCGATTCGGATTTCCAGGGGATGGCCACGATGGCGGAGTTCGTCCCCGCTCCGGGGACCCTGCCGCCCCGGCCGACGCCGTTCAACTCGCCCGCGACGCCGCGACACCCGACCCCTGCGCCGATCCCCTCGCCGGCCGCTCCCATGTCGAAGCACCCGACTCCCGTCCCGATCCCTTCGCCGGCCGCGCCGCCGAAGGCGGGTGAATCCGATTTCCAGGGCATGGCCACGATGGCGGAGTTCGTCCCCGCTCCGGGGACCCTGCCGCCCCGGCCGA
>CAZWCX010000024.1:67177-68750 GCA_964632945.1 uncultured Planctomycetia bacterium
CGCCGTTCAACCCGCCCGCGGCGCCGCGACACCCGACCCCCGCGCCGATCCCCTCGCCGGCCGCACCGATGTCGAAGCACCCGACTCCCGTCCCGATCCCTTCGCCGGCCGCGCCGCCGGCGGGCCGGCATCCGACCCCGGTGCCCCAGCGCTCGCCGGGGGGGGCCGCGTCGTCCGCGGCCAAATCCGACACGCGCGCCACCCAACGGCCGACGGAGCTGCGCCCGGCCCCCACACCGACGGCGCCCGATGCGGAGACCTTGCTCCACCTGGGACCGATCCCCAAGGAGGTGCTCGACGAGGCGCGTGGCGGCGGCGGCGCCGAACCGTCTGCGCCGGGGGCCGCGCCCTCGCCGATGGGACAGACCGAACCCGGCATGTCCGCGGATGCCCTCGCGCCCACGATGATCACGGGGGAGGCCGGGTCGACCGACGCCCCCACGATGGACAACGTGGTCTTCCCGCGCATCCCCGCCCCCGGCGCGCCCGCGATCGAGCGCAGCACCGTGGGCGACCCGGGCGCCGGGGACCCGACCGGGGCGCCGGCCGTCGAGCGCAGTTCGATCGCCGGCGGCGGAACCGGAGTCCAGCGATCCGGCCTGGCCGGGTTGGCGGCCGGCGTCATGTCCCAGCCCTCTTCCGCCGAAGCCCCGCCTCAGCGCAGCAGCGTCGGCAGCGGCAGCGGCGCCTACCGGACGCTCCCTTCGGGTGGCGCTCCGCCCCCGCCCGCGGGCGCGACCTTCGGCCGCTACAACCTGATCAATGAAATCGCGCGCGGCGCGATGGGCATCGTGTATCGCGCGTACGATCCCGTGCTCAAGCGCAAGGTCGCCCTCAAGGTCATGATCGGCGGCGACACCCCCACCGGGGACATGGCGCGCCGATTCAAGCGCGAAGCGATGATGGCGGCCAAGGTCCGCCACCCGAACATCGTCCAGGTCTATGACGTGGGCGACTTCGAAAACAAGCTCTACTACACGATGGAGCTGATCGAAGGGGACAGCCTCCAGGGCGTGCTCAAGAAGATGGGCCGGATCCCGCCACGCATGGCCCTCAAGATCTGCCGCGACGCCGCGCGCGCGCTGCATACCGCGCACGAAGGCAGCCTGATCCACCGCGACATCAAGCCCGCCAACATCATGATCACCTCGCGCGAGCAGCATCGCGGCGAGGCCCTGTCCGGCGAAGACACGCTGATCCAGATCGGCGACCTCAAGACCTCCTCCTTCCGCGTGCTCGTCGCGGACTTCGGCATCGCCAAGGACGTGACCAGTCAGACCATGATGACGCGCGCAGGGGCCGTGGTCGGCACGCCCGCCTATATGTCCCCCGAACAGGCCGGCGAGCCCGACAAGATCGGGCCGCACAGCGATGTCTATTCGCTCGGCGTCGTCCTCTATCATGTCCTGTGCGGCTCGACCCCGTTCACCGACGCCGATCCGATCCGGCTGCTCGCCCAGGTCATCACCAACGATCCCCCCGCCTTGCGCACGAAGGCCCCCGAGTTGCACCCGGACCTCGAGACCATCGTGATGAAGGCGCTCGAGAAGGACCCGGCCCGACGGTACGAGAC